>NZ_JADPIS010000002.1:0-5119 GCF_023073025.1 Bradyrhizobium sp. 76 | reverse complement strand
GCGGCGCCCGAACGTCACGCTGATGCTGTTGTGGGAGGAGTATTGCGACGCAAGCTCCGACAGCTTCAGCTACTCATGGTTCTGCGAACGCTACAAGGAATGGGCCGGCCGCCTCAAGCCGACCCTGCGCCAGGTCCATGTCGCCGGCGAGAAGCTGTTCGTCGACTATTCCGGCCACACGATGGAGGTGGTTGACGGGCTCACGGGTGAGGTACGCAGCACGCAGATCTTCGTCGCCGTGCTCGGCGCCTCGAACTACACCTACGCCGAGGCCAGCCTCAGCCAGAGCCTGCCGGACTGGATCGCCTCCCACGTTCGGGCCTTTGCCTTTTTCGGCGGCGTGGCCCGCCAGACGGTGAGCGACAATCTGAAGGCCGGTATCACCCGGGCTTGCTTCCACGAGCCGATGGTCAACCGGACCTATGCCGATCTCGCCCGCCATTACCCCACCGCCATCGTTCCAGCGCGGCCGTATCGGCCGCGCGACAAAGCCAAGGCCGAAGTCGGGGTCCAAATCGTCGGGCGATGGATTCTGGCGCGCTTGCGCAACCGCCGCTTCTTCTCACTCGCCTCCCTTAATGAGGCGATCCACGCGCTCCTTGTCGAACTGAACGATCGACCGTTGCGCAGCTGGGGACGAAGTCGCCGCGACCTGTTCGAGGAGCTCGATCGTCCGGCGCTGACCCCTTTGCCGGATGAGCCGTACGAGTACGCCGAGTGGAAGCGCTGCCGGGTCAACCTCGATTATCACATCGAGATCGCCAAGCATTACTACAGCGTCCCTCACAACCTCGTTCATCAGGAGGTTGAGGCCCGCATCACCCAAAAGACCGTCGAGATATTTCTCCGCGGCAAGCGGGTGGCCTCGCATCTGCGCAGCACCTTGCCACATCGCCCGACCACGATTCCCGAGCATATGCCGAGCTCACATCGCCGCTATCGCGACTGGACCCTTGAGCGCATTCGTTCGGAAGCCGCCAAAGTCGGTCCCGATGCCCAGACGCTGATCGACGTCATCCTGCGATCGCGGCCACATCCGGAACAGGGCTTCCGCTCGGCCATCGGCATTCTCGGGCTGGTCAAGCGCTACGGCCAGGAACGCGTCGATGCCGCTTGTGCCCGGGCGCTGCTGCTCAACGCCCGGTCGTACAAATCGGTCGCTGCCATCCTCAAGAACGGCACCGACAGAACCGCGCCTCCCGCCGAGGAGGCGCCCATCCTCTTCCACACCAACATCCGTGGCCGCAGCTATTACAATTGATCAGGAGAGATCAGCATGCTCATTCACCCCACCGTCGATCGCTTGCGCGCACTCGGCCTCGCCGCCATGGCCGATGGCCTCACTGAACTGCAGAACAATCCCGAGGCGGCCGAGATGCCGCACGCCGATTGGCTCGGCCTCCTCGTCGATCGCGAGGTCACCGCCCGCGACAACCGCCGCCTCACGCGCCGCTTGACCAGTGCCAAGCTCCGTCAAGCCGCCACCATCGAGAACGTCGATTATCGCACCGCCCGTGGTCTCGATCGTTCGCTCTTCCAGAACCTCGTCACCTGTCAATGGATCCGTGACAGCAACCACCTGGTCATTGTCGGCCCAACCGGCACCGGCAAGTCCTGGCTTGCCTGCGCGCTCGGCAACAAGGCCTGCCGCGACGGCTTTTCCGTCCTCTACAAGCGAACATCCCGCCTGTTCGCCGATCTCGCCCAGGCGCGCGGCGAAGGCCGTCTGGCGCGCCTGATCGCTGCCCTGGAGCGCGTCAATCTCCTCATCCTCAACGACGACTGGGGACCCGAACCGCTCACCGCCGATCAGCGCCGTGATCTGCTCGAGATCGTCGATGATCGTTACGAAGGGATCGTTGTTGATCACTAGTCAGGTGCCCGTGTCGCAATGGCATGATGTCATTGCCGACCCCACCCTCGGCGATGCGATATTGGATCGCATCATTCACAATGCTCATCGCATCGAGCTCAAGGGCGACAGTCTACGGCGTCAGGCTGGCGAAAAGAAAAAACCGTGAGCACCTCGCGCACGATCGCCCCGCCGGCCCACAGGCCCCGCGCGCGTCGCTACGTCGCTCGTGGGGCCACTCCGCGCCGCGCACGGGGCCCGCCCATGGACCGCCGGGACGATCTCCAAACCAACCCGCCAATCTTGACGAGGAGACTATTTCGAGCCCAGATGCAATCGTCAGCCGTGTTCGCCTCCGCACCTGATCGCGATCACTGGAATCCGTGATCACCATCGCCTGGAACACCTGATCACCATCCCTGGAATGCGCAATCAGGCTTGTGAGCGCTGCCCGCGCTTCCGCCGGCAGCTCCGGCCATGCGGGCGCGCCGATGGCGCCGTTCGGCAGGCCGCTCCCGAACAGATCCATCTGCTGCTGCGGCGCAGTTGTCGATTGTGTCGGTATCCGCTCCCTGGCATTGCCGTCTGCCGCGACATGGGTCTCTCCCCGATTCTGGTCGTGAGAGGCTCTGGATGCGCTAGAAAGCAGGGCAGCTGATGGCGTTCGATCCATCAACGCCAGATCGAGAAGCGCAGAAAGCGCTGCAAGTGCGTCAATGCTGACAAACGGCTGAGCTGTCAAAAGCTCGGGGTCAGGGCATACCGTCCGGTCGAACATCCATGCCGGTACTTCAAGCCAACGATCTGCTTGCGACCCGTCGAGCGTGCAGCGAAAAACGATATCACCGGCCTTGTCGACGGCCCCATGAACGCAAACTCGGCGACCAAACCAGGGATGATGTCGATAAAGAACCTCGCGAAGAACGGTCCTGTGGGCGCTCTCAAACCTCGTTGTACAACCGAACCCGGCTCCATTCCCCATCGGATATATCGCCCCGATCCAGATGGAGCTAAAAGCCGCCTAACCCGTCCACTTTATCGGGGAAGATCACACCTATAGCTTCGCTTAGAGCGGCGCGTTCTCCCCCAGATATCAATGGCGAACGAGCCACCCTCGAAAGAAGAGCGCTTAAACTCGTAGATGGCAAGAAGTAGGCTCGATGATGGGGCGGCCTGCTTGGCCAACGCCAGCACCATTGGATCCCACACAGCAGAGCATCACGCCAGGTAATGCTCGGATCCCGAGTGCGTCTGTAGTGAGATCGGCCCGAGTGTATCATCGTCGAGCAGACGTTCGAGTGTGGCACGCGACCGTCATCACCGCTCCCCTCGTCCGGTCGTCTTCAGGCGTGTCCGATTAAAAACGTCTTTGTTGGGAACGTGACACGCTGATACGCTGGTGTTCCACGGACGGGCGCGAAAGCGTCCTTTTAGCTTTCCTCAAGCAGGGCTCGCACATGTCCTTGGTGGCGCGCTGATTGCTAGGAGACTCCTATTGACCATACCAGTCTCCCGGATGAGGTATTGAAATGAAACGGGCTCGAACGATCCAGATCAACGCGATAGATGCTGTAGGTGAGGTGCGGCAGCCTCACACTGCAGTCATGAATTTCATTGAGGGCGCTTGCGTCGTTACTGAGGAGGAGCTGCAAGCCAATAGCATTACGCCTCATCATGTCACAAAATTCTATCGTGAACAGATCACCAGCAGTGGTCATTACGAGCATCTCAAGTACATTGTAGAGCCCTCATTGGCGGAGTTAGAGAGCACCGGCAGTCTAGATACGAGCGGCGAGCACGACAACACGGTAGTACCCGGACTTCAGCATAAGTACCAGCAGACCGGGTTGTTGCTGGTAACGGACCGTTGCGCTTCATATTGCCGTTATTGCTTTCGCAAACGCATCATCGGCAGGGACTCCGATGAAATCGCACCTGATTTCGCCCGGGTTGCGCAATACATTGGCGGGCATCCTGAGATGACGAATGTACTGCTATCGGGAGGCGACCCGTTCATGCTAAGCACCGCCAAGCTCGACAAAATTCTTGATCATCTGCTGCCGATCCCACATTTGGAATCTGTCCGGTTCGGCACAAAAATGGTCGCCTTTGAGCCCAAGCGATTCGAGGATGCCGCTTTGCCCGCTTTATTCCGACGAATCCGTGAAGCTGGTAAGACCGCCGTAATCGTCACACATTTCGATCACATCGGTGAAATCTCGGTTGCCGCAGAGCGCAACATTCGTTCCTTGTGCGCACACGAGGTGCAGTTCCTCAACCAGTCCGTGCTTCTCGCGAAAGTCAACGATGATCCCGAGATCCTGGGGGCGACCTTTGCCAAGTGTCACCAGATCGGTGTCCGCCCCTATTATCTCTTTCAGGGAAGGCCGGTGAAGGGAGCATCGCATTTCCAGGTTCCACTGCGTTACGGCCTAGAGATTGCGCGGGGTGTCAACCGACGTCTCAGCGGCATCCAAAAGACATTCAAATATATCATGTCCCATTACACAGGAAAGATCGAGATCCTCGACATCGGAGCAGATGGGCGATTGTATATGCGGTATCATCAAAACAAGAGTCCTGAAAAGATTGGAAAGATCTTTTCCCGACCGCACGTCGAGGGCGCCTGCTGGTTGGACGACTTGCCTGATGGGTGAGATCGAGAGGCGCGCAATACAGGCAGTCGACCGAGAGCGAGTGGACCGGGAGGTCCCCACCTTCCATGCGGCAGCGGTACGAGGCGGTGATGACATCTTTCCGCTCGCCACAGAGCCGCGCTGAAAATCCTGCGTGCCGGCGAGAATGCTTTTGACGGGGCGATAGCCGCGACTTGGATGCTTTGCGGCGTGTGACCCCAGTACATCGGGCTGAGTTGGGGACCGCCTTGCTCGTCCATTTTCATCGATGGACAATCCCAGATGCCCGCAGTCGCTTCGCTCGGCACGATCAAGGCGGGCGAGCATTCGGCCAGACGACATCATACACGTCGGTCTATGACAGGGAAAGCAGCATCCAGGTGCTGACGCAGTCCATTCACATCGCTCATTGACGCCTGAGCTGCCACACCGGGATCTGGGGCTTCCTTATAGCCGCTATTTGCGCGCTTATTCCTAGTCTTACTGCGTCATAAATTTTTGCGCGATACGCGGACGCAGGATCGCTCTTGCGCAACATGGACATCGCGACAGACTTCTGACGAGGGCGAGAACGAGCCGTCGACGCATCGTCGCAATCGAGTTTGGAATGTGCCGTTCGGTGCGCAGCGGC
>NZ_JADPIS010000099.1:0-5854 GCF_023073025.1 Bradyrhizobium sp. 76 | reverse complement strand
GGAGCCGGTCTCGTCGATCACCAGCACCGCATCGTCATCCGCCAAGTGCTCGATGACATAGTCGCGGACGATATCGCGCAGGGCATCAGCGTCCCAATCTCCACGACCCAGAATTGCCTGCTGACGCCATGGGCCAGGATCGCCAGCCGCCTCCGCGCGCATCCAGCCGGTCTTGCGCTGCTCATCTCCGAGCAGACCTTCCAGGAACAAGCCTGCATTCGTCGCAACACGCTCTTGCGTGAACAACGGACGTATCCGTTTCTTGATCTCTCGAAGCGACGCCGCCCACAACGCAAGCGTCTCCTCAACCGACGCGGCCCGCGCCCACGACATTCGAATCATGGTTGCCCATGGATTCAGAAGTCTGCAAACAAAGCAACTGTAATGCTGGGATGCTGGATCGACCAATAGCACTCAACGCTAGCTGCCTCTGGAGAGGTGCCGCAGAGTTCGCCTAGTGGTTCATCTCTTTGGGGGTGGCTGGATAGGCGCGGCCGAGTTTGGCGCGGGCTTTATCTGTTGTGAACATCCATTTGCTGCGGACTCGGGTCTTATTCCGTCTCTTTTGCCATGCTGCGATCTCGTTTCGGAGCCTTTTGGGATCGTCGATGCGGCGGCCGAGACACTGGCGCTGTAGCACGCCCAACAAGCTGTTGCGATCGGTGAGCTTGACCATCGTGTCGGCCAACAGCGTCAGCGTCCAGCGTTTGCAGCCGGCGGGCGGCTTGGAGCATGCCACCAGCAGCGCTTCCTCCTTGCCGGTCAGCTTGCACTCAGCCCCCCGGACGCGTCTCCTCGCTCAAGGCTCGCTCCAGATTGCCTTCCACGAAGCGGCGCTTGGTCCGGCCGACGGTGGAGAGGTTGACACTCACGGTCCGGGCAATCTCCTCGTCGCGGCAGCCTCCATCGGCCGCCAGCAAAATCTGCGCCCGCTTAAGCTTGCGGGCAGCGTGCTTGCCGCCGCCGAGCATCGCCGTCAGTTCGTTGCGCTCGGCTTGGCTCAATTCGATCCGATAACGTACATTCATGCTTTGCCTCCTTGTCGGAGGCCGGGACGAATCCAACGATGAGTCAAAAATCAGGCGCGCGCTTCACCGAGAAGCAGGGTTATTACCTGGCTTTCATCCATACCTACGCCCACATGTTCGGACGTCCACCCGCCGAAGCCGATATCCAGCGCCACTTCCGCGTCAGCCCGCCTTCGGTCCACCAGATGATCGTCACCCTCGAACGAAACGGCTTCATCCGACGTCAACCTGGCGTCCCCAGAAGCATCGAAATCCTCGTGCCGCCGGAAAACTTGCCGATCCTCGAATGGCTCGGTATCAGAACGTCGAAATCACTGTGATGAACCACTAAAGCGTGATGGCATTAGCTTAGCTTCGATAGCCTGAGTTTTTGAGATAGTTCGCGTATTCTTCGGGCGTGAAGCGTCAAGGAGTTCGCCGATGGCGGCGCAGACAGTATCGACAGTTCGTGCGGCTGCCTTCCGGAGTAGATGTTTGAGCTTGGCAAAGACCTGTTCGATCGGGTTCAGGTCAGGCGAGTGTTTTGGCAGGAAGAACAGCTTGGCTCCGGGGAGCGGATGAGCTGGCGCACGGCTTTGCTTCTGTGGCTGCCGAGGTTGTCCAGGACGACAATATCGCCGGGACGAAGGATCGGCAGGAGAACCTTCGCGGCATAGATCCGGAAGCTCACGTCATCGATTGGTCCCTCGATGAACCATGGTGCATCGATCCGGTCATGGCGGAGGGCCGCCAGGAAGGTCATGGTTGTCCAGCGGCCGTGAGGAATCTTGGCGGTGAGCCTGTGCCCACGCGGCGCATCCCCCGCAACGGCGCCATGTCGGCCCGGGTCCAGGTCTCGTCGATGAAGTCCAGCCGCTCAGCTTCGATGCGACCTTGGTACTTTGTCCACTGGGCTCGCCGCCGTGCCACGTCGGGAGGATCGCGTTCCCCAGCCACCACGCTTTTTTTGAAGCTGAGCTTCTCGGCATGCACGAAGTCCCACACCGAGTGGTAGTCGACCTTCAGGCCGCGACCGGCAAGCTCGGCAACGAGTCCACGTATGGTGAAATCGCCGTCCTCCAATCGGTTGCGACAGCCAGACCGCGTGGTGTCCCGAAACCGCTTTCGGCTTGTGACCGCCCATCTGGCCCGGCGCAACGCTGCCGGTTTCATCGACCGACTTCATCCAGCCGATCGCGGTGCTGATCGCCACTTCAAACTGCTTGGCGGCTTGATTGCGGGACATTCCGCCCTCAATCGCTGCCACAACGCGCTTGCGAAGATCAAGAGAGTAAGGCTTGCCCATCCATGCTAGCCTCCGCCCAGGCAGCATGGTGAATCAGAAACAGATTGGTTTGGGAATCTGGAGGGTTCTGGTGAGGTCGCGGGGCAAAGGCCACCCGCGCGCTCTGTCGTAGCGTGCGACCTCATAGAAGCCGGATTGAACGAAGCCGCGGAGTTGTGGGCGCTATGGGGATAGTGCAGCCAGTGCGGCTGCGGAGAAGGCGCCCCTGTGGTCGCCGCGCGTCGGCGCGATATTGATCGGACGTGAGCGGCGCCATTGCTCGGGCCGAGAGCGGGATGCCGCGAGCGATTTGCTGTGCTGGGATGCGTGGCCGAACGATTGGCGGGATGTTTGGTGACGAACGCGGCCACGTCGACATCGGACGTTGCCACCGAGAGAGTGATCACGGAACGGGTGGATAGTGCAGGCGTGGGTCATGACGTGTCACAACGAAACGGATGGTCGCGTGCGCCGGCTCGCGGGACGACTTCGACGCGCCGCATGGTGCCGCCGCAATGTGGGCAGACGGGGATCTCGCATTTGACGAGAGGATCGCCGCCGGCTTCTTGATCAGCCGGAGCGTTGCGGACAGCAAGGAGTTGGCGGCAGAGGGCGATTTTATCGTTGCGTCCGCCATTGGCGAGAAAGCCATAGTGGCGGATGCGGTGAAAGCCGTCCGGCAGAGTGTGCAGGAGAAAGCGACGAATGAACTCACCGGCATCAAGCGTCATTACATTGGCTTTGCGATTCTGCCGATAGTCCTTCCAGGAAAAGATCACCTTGCCATCGGCGAGTGAGATCAGCCGGCTGTTGGCGATGGCGACGCGATGGGTGTAGCGGCCGAGATAGGCCAACACCTGTGCGGGCCCGCCGAAGGGCCGCTTGGCGTAAACAACCCTTGCGACAGGAGAAGTCCTGGAAAGGAGAATGGAAATGTAACCTGAAACCTTTCGAAGCGATCCTGAGGGTACGACCCCCTCCCGGTAGAGGCGCAGCCCGCCAGCCGGAAGCGAGTCTTGCATGGGCGATGGCGACGTCACTCGTGAAGCGTAGACAGCGGATGCTGAAGCCCTGTGTTAGCCTCGAGATTATGTACCCGCTGAGGCCTTCGGCTTGGGTTGGCCGGGGGCGGTGTTGGCAAGACCGTCAAAGGCGAGGTTTAGCTGGCTCGGCCGGGGTCTTGGAGCAGGGCAGAGGCCTAGGATGGATCGCCAGGAAACCTGTGAGATCCCGCTCGCGCCCACGGGTGCAGCACGCCGGAACGGGGACGCCGGCTGAACAATGTCCCGGGCCTGCGGAGCGTCCTCTGCGCTCAGCAGGAGCGTCTCGGCGAACACGAATACAGGAGGAGCGCGTGGGGCCTGGAACCGAAACCATAAGGAACCAGGTTCGCGCGGGCGGGAAGTCGTAGCGCCTTCATAGTACCGATGAAGTCGGGGAACCGGGCTCGCCGGGACCCGATCGAGGGAAGGGGAGGCGCCATGAGTAGAGAACCGTTGACCTGAAACACGGGAGGGGACTCTGAACCCCACAAACCTGTCTACGAACCGAAAACGGATAGCCAACTTGGCGAGGACGAAACGGGGGACGGCGCTGTGCTCGCTCCACCACGTCATCGATCTGGACTGGATGAAGGAGGCCTATCGGCTGACCCGCAAGGACGGGGCTCCCGGCATCGACGGCGTCACGGCGGCAGACTACGAAGTGAACCTGGAGGCCAATCTTCTGGACCTCCTGGAGCGCATCAAGTCCGGCCGTTATCGTGCGCCGCCGGTCCGCCGAGCATACATTCCTAAAGCGGATGGCTCGCAAAGGATGCTCGGCATTCCAACCTTCGAAGACAAGGTGGCGCAACGCGCCGTGACGATGGTACTGGAAGAAATCTATGAACAGGACTTCCTGCCCTGTTCATACGGCTTCCGGCCAGGACGATCAGCTCACCAGGCGCTCCGCACTCTGCAGAACGTACTGTGGGCCAAGCGTCTTTACTGGGTGCTCGATCTCGACATACGCAAGTACTTCGACTCGATCCCGCACTCTGACCTTCGAGCGTTCCTCGACCAACGAGTCACGGACGGCGTCATCCGAAGGATGATCGATAAATGGCTGAAAGCAGGAGCCGTTGAAAACGGTCTTCTGCGCCGCACGACCGAGGGCTCCCCGCAAGGGGGCGTAATCTCGCCCTGCCTGTCGAACGTCTTCCTGCACCATGTGCTGGACGAATGGTTCGAGACCAAGGTGAGGCCGCGCCTCAACGGGGACTGCACCCTTGTCCGGTTCGCCGATGACGCGCTGATGGCGTTCGACAACATCGTCGACGCCAAACGCCTGCTATCGGTCCTGGGCAAGCGTCTTGCGCGGTATGGACTCACCCTCCACCCCGACAAGACGCGCCTCGTCGACTTCCGCCCAAAGAGACCACAGGGCGCGCGCCATCCGGAGACGGATGGGACCACCTTCGACTTCCTCGGCTTAACCCATGTCTGGGGACGGTCGCGGAACGGCAAGGATATGGTTCGGCAGGTAACGGCCAAAGGCCGGTTCGCCCGTGCAGTGGCCGCGGTGAACGGCTGGTGTCGGAAAAACCGTCACTGGTCCCTCCGCGACCAGCATCGCCATCTGTCCTCTATGATGCGGGGCCACTTCGCCTACTACGGCGTTGGCGGCAACAGTCGACGCTTGCGCTGGTTCGCCAACCAAGTGGTGCGGGTCTGGCGCAAGTGGTTGTCTCGGCGAGATCGTCGAGGCGTGGTCCGATGGGCCCGCTTCAACGACCTTCTGGCACGGCACCCGCTGCCCTCGGCCAAGATCTTCCACGGCTACGCCGCCGTGAGCGAATCTCTCTCGTGAAGAACCGGATGCAGGAAATCTGCACGTCCGGGTCTGTGAGGGATGGGGGCGGTAACGTCCCCATCTACTCGGCAGTCGGTCCGTCGGAGCTGATCGAGGCGCTCGGGTGAACGCGGCGGGATCGGCGAGGCGGGCGAGATTACCGAAAAAGCCCAACTGGCCAGCCACCAAGGCAGCTTGCACTCTTGCAGAAACAGGCGGCGGAACAGCCGAGAGAGGACGCGGACCGGCAGGAAGAAGCCGGGCCGGCAAGCGACCCAGCGTGTGCCGTCGGGCGAAGGTCCACCACCAGGCACGACACAGTGGACATGCGGATGGTGTTGCAGGGTCTGGCCCCAGGTATGGAGGACGGCGGTCACGCCGAGCTGGGCACCGAGATGCTTGGGTCGGCCGCGATGGTGGTGAGCGCCTCCGCCGCGCAGCGAAACAGGATGGCATAGACCACCGCCCTATTCTGGAAAGCAATCTCTCTGGCCGGCGCCGACAAGGTGAAGACCACGTGGAATACGGCACGGGAAGGAGTTCGGCTTGCCGCTCGGCAAGCCATTGCGCGCGTGCCGCGCCCTGGCACTTCGGACAGTGCCGATTACGGCAGGTAGTGGGCGACGCCCATTAGCACTACTTTGGCAGAATGTGTTTTCGCCGCTGTTTTTCAAGGATTTGCTTTCGGCAATATGGGCACTGCTGGGGCGGCGGCCGAAGGAGGAGATCG
>NZ_JADPIS010000083.1:0-6284 GCF_023073025.1 Bradyrhizobium sp. 76 | reverse complement strand
GATGATGAGGCCTGACCTTGTCAGAGATCATGATCGACCTCCTTCGCGCGCGGCGTCGCTGTCGTCGCGGCATGATCGAGGATCAACTGCGTCATCAGGCTCATGAGAGCTGCCCGGGCCTCCGCCGGCAGTTCCAGCCATGCGGGTGCGCCGAGGGCGCCGTTCGGCAGGCCGCTCCCGAACAGATCCATCTGCTGCGGCCGTGGTTGTCGATTGTGTTGGTATCCGTTCCCTGGCATTGCCGTCTGTCGTGGCATCGGTCTCTCCCCGATTCTGGTCGTGGGAGGCTCTGGGTGCGCCAGAAAGCAGGGCAGCTGATGGCGTTCGATCCTTCAACGCCAGATCGAGAAGCGCAGAAAGCGCTGCAAGTGCGTCAATGCTGACAAACGGCTGAGCTGTCAAAAGCTCGGGGTCAGGGCATACCGTCCGGTCGAACATCCATGCCGGTACTTCAAGCCAACGATCTGCTTGCGACCCGTCGAGCGTGCAGCGAAAAACGATATCACCGGCCTTGTCGACGGCCCCATGAACGCAAACTCGGCGACCAAACCAGGGATGATGCCGATAAAGAACCTCGCGAAGAACGGTCCTGTGGGCGTTCTCAAACCTTGTTGTACAACGCACGAAGGCCCCATTCGAGCCTTGACGACATGACCCCGGATCAAGCCTACTTCAACCTTCCGCCGCTCCGCGTGGCGGCCTAATCTCGGCAGAGGCTCCACTTATCGACGCGGAAAGTCTGTTCAGACAAGCGGGACCAGCTCTGTCGACTGCAAAGTGCTGCGGTATTTGAGCCTCCATGTACCAACGCCTCTACTTGCAGTCCGTAAAGTACCAATGCAATCGGCGTTATTTCTGATGAGGTTGAAGCGTGACTACGTCCCCCGATTTTGTCAAAGCCATCCCAGCCTCCCCATGCTGAAAAGTGAGTCTTCTCAAGTATATGATTCTCGTCGACAAGGAGCGCGACACTCTGTTCAGTAAGATTAGGGCCGACCGTCTAAGTGGCTCGATCGTGGCCAGGCAACGTTCCGGCCGACGCTGCTTGCTGAAGGGCCTGCGCCATTATCTAATAGCCGCGGGTGCGGTCGATGGCATGTAGCGGCCGGCGGCCGCCGCGGATCGCATTGGCGGCAGCAATCAGCGTGGTCGCAACCGCGCGCACGCTGATGTCGCCCGCGACGTGCGGTGTAACCGTGATTTTGGGATGGTCCCAAAACGGATGGATCGGCGGCAATGGTTCAGTTGCGAACACGTCGAGCGCCGCGCCCGCCAGCTGCCCGGTCTCGAGCGCCGCAAGCAAGTCCCCTTCCACCAAGTGTTCACCGCGGCCGATCTGAACTAAGTAACCGCCGCGTTGCATTTTTGCAAACACTTGCGCATCGAGAATGCCGCGGGTCTCCGGCGTAAGTGGCAGGACGTTGACCAGTACCTCGGTCTCTTTGAGCATCGCGGCAAGTCCGACAGGACCATAGTGGCTCCGAGCCGCACCGGATATCGATTTCGGCGTCCGGCTCCAGCACATCACGGGAAACCCGAGGTATGTGAGGTCGGCAGCGATCTTGGACCCGATCTTGCCATGGCCCAGAATGCCGATCGGCACGCTTTCGGCACGACGAAGCTGACCTTGCTCCCAGGCACGATCGTGCTGTTGCGCGCGATACCTAGCAAAGCCGCGCTGATGACCGATTACGTGCCAGACGACAACGCCTGACATCATCTGCGCCTGTCTGGGATCCACGACCCGCACTACATCGATCTCAGGCTTGAGACTCGGACAGCCGACAACGTGGTCAACGCCAGCACCGATAGTACACACAACCTGCAAATTGGGGTAATAGGAAAACGCATCATCCGGTGGATGCCACGCCATCCCGAGGCGAACATCGGTGTCACGATTATCTCCATGATCGATCACTTCGATCTGATCGGCAATGCGCGAAATCTCTGCGCCAAGATAGAGCCGTAAATCTCGTCTTTTCGAGAGGAGCACGCACCGCAGCCGCTCCTTGTCCTGACGCTCGACCGCGGTGTTCTCGACTGCCATGAAGATCCTCCTCGATTTAGCCCAATCGCCGAACAGCTTGATCTGCGCGATACGCAAGCAAGTCGCATGCCGATTGCATGTATTATCTCTCAAGCGCACCCACATCTAGAAAATCGGCTCGAATGGTCGTCGCTAGATGAGTCCTTAGAACTGTAAATTGCCGCTAGTGGATAGGTGCAACACGAACCGTGACCCGCCCGAGCGACGCACGATGGCATATCGAGATTCGACCCTGAACCGGTGGATAGTGAAGCCCTGCTGCTGCCTATCCGTCGGCTTGGGGCGGCAGCTCCTCTCGCATTCGGTAGGCCATAATTACCTTCATCGCGCCCCATTCGCGTTTCTAATGAGGTCCGAAGTGGTGGCCCGCGGCACCCCTCCCACAGGAGAAAAAGCACTCGAGGAACCGAGCGCCGCGCAGTCCTACAAAGAAAAAGGTGGAAAACTCCTGCCGTCCCACACCAGGGAGAAGGCGATTGTCCCGCTTTGGCAAACGGCTGGTGCGGTATGCCGAGGCCACGTGGCCCGGCGTGCGGACAGGTTGTACAAGGGAAGAGCCTGCCTTTCGAGCAACAGGCTAAAGCCGTCTCTCGAAGTGAGGAGACCGTCCGCATGGGCCTCCCGTAGGGCCCTTTGATAGTGATAGGTGCGCGCCACGGAGGAGCTGGAACTTCGATTCGAATTCCCGGCCCGCCGTGACGAACTGATCAATATCCCACGGATTCAGACCGTGCTCCGTCAAAGCAATGACAATGCATCGGGATGATCCATTCTCTAACGCCGATTGTTTGCCCGCTTCTTCTGCTCGACACAAAAGACAGGCCGTCCGTCCTCCACAAGCGCAACCGCTCCGTCGTGTGTCGGTTTGATGTCGCAAAATCGCGTAGTGCTTCCACAGCCCAAGCCACCGAGCAGCAGGATCGAGGTCCGCTCGTGATGCCCCCCTCGGCGGCGGGGCCGATACGGGATACGGTTTCGGATCTTCTGACAGGATTGCTGATCTCGACCTCGTGCGCCATCTGTAATGCTGAATTCGATTCATTCGAGGAGCGAACCAGACGTTGAAAGCGCCCGAATAATCAGTGTTGCACCCGCTATCGGTTTCCGATCCGAGCTTTTACCGTGCTTTGTACGTTGGTAGCATCTGGTCCGGTCGATGCTGAGCTCACCGTCTCGCGTGAAGGAAAGCGCTTCCCATTCTGGCGCCCTAACGCTTGAGTGCGAACTACGATTCGGCCAACGAAACCGAACGAATCGGTCTCTGTTTTGTCGGCCTAATGTCACGTCCGCAACCGCTTGGCAGGTTCCGTACATTAGCGGGGTCTAGTGTCGGACAGTTTTAAACACCACCCTGGTTTTCGGGCTCTCTCAAGTTAGCCCCGCGCTTGCGGTCCACTCATTTGCCTCGAGTTTGCTAAGGCATGGTTTTTGCTAATGCACTACCGCCCATCGCAAGTTGATCCATGCTCTGCGGTCGGGCGAGTCAGTCGGCTGATGGAGCCGACATCAAGAACAATTTTTGAAGCCGCAAGTGAGATGCATGTGACACGAAAACTTTCTTTGCTGGTCCTGCTGGTCGCACTCGCCGGCTATTCGCTTCAGACACTTGCAAAGACGGAGAATCCTCTTCTCGGCTCCACGCGCAAAGCCGGCGAAGTCAAATGGCGCTGGGCTCTTCACCCCGTTACAGGCCGTTATCGCCGAGCGGGAAAAGCGGCGTTCGGCGCTGCACTACGGGGACGCTCATGAACCTGAACGCAGCGCTTGGAAACTGACGCGAGCCCGCTAGTATTCGTTCAATCAAAAGCATCGTACCTGAGTTCGCGCATCTGCACTGACGAAAGAGAATCAATGAGAACCCTACAGGTTGTTGAGCTGGCGAGCAGGACAGACCCAGGCGTTGCCTCGAACCCTGTGCGGTGCCCAGTTGCGGAGATTGCGACATGAACCACTCTCTGAACTATGGGGAGCTTCGGGAGCTCACCAGGTGCCGGCTCCCACACAGCTCTTTCGAATACATTGACAGGCGCACCGAGGATGAGAATGGCCTCCGAACGAACCGGCATGCCTTTGCAGTGCGGATCAGACCGCAACTGCTGACTCAAAGTGGTGGCGCTCGCACGCACTCTGTCTCTATCTTCGGCCAAACCTCCGATGTGCCGATAGCGCCGACGGCTATGGCTGGCCTGGTGTGGTATAGAGGCGAGATTGAATTGGCCAAAGAACATTCTTCGGAAGAGTTGTTGCGAGATCTGAGCCAGTGGGCATGGATTACCGGATGCAGTCACATCCGTCGATTTCAAAGAGATTACCTGGAGATGCCGGGGCGGTCATGAGCTTCGACCCAACGCGACCCTGAAAGACGTGGCCGTAGAAGCGCTGAGATGTGATCCAGAAACTACCGCAAACAAACCTAACTTGGAGAAAAGCTGATGTCCAACACTGGATTTCGCGTTTACCTCAACGTCGACAGACCTGATCCGTCCCTCGTGGAACGATTTGGTGGTATTGCTGTCGCGAGCATTGCCGATAGCATGAATAGGGCATCTTGTATCAGCGGAAGAATTAAGCCGCTGAATCGCGCTCCGTTGCTCGGAGTCGCTGTTACGGTCAAAACGCGTCCCGGGGACAGTCTGGTGATGCAAAAGGCAATGAACCTAGCCAACCCCGGCGATGTGATCGTTGTCGATGCGCAAGGAGCAACCGACAACGCGAATGCCGGCGAGCTGATAGTGACGTGGATGCAGCACCGTAAACTTGCGGGGTTAATCGTCGATGGCGCGGTCCGCGACGTCGGCGCCATCCGGAATATGACATTTCCGGTCTATGCTGCTGGGATTACGCCAAGAGGGCCATACAAAGACGGGCCTGGCGAGGTCAACGTTCCTATCTCGTGTGGTGGTGTGACGGTGAAACCAGGCGATATCGTCGTCGGCGACGAGGATGGCGTGGTGATAGTCAACCCGCATGATGGCGAAGATGTTCTCGGGAAAGTCAAGCATGTTCTAGCTCGAGAGGCGAAACTCAGGGAAGAAATTCCGTGGGACGGGTCGTGGGTAGACGAGGTCCTTAAGGAGAAAGGGTGTGAATTTATCGGTACTCAGCCTTGATCGTTTTTCATCGAGATGACGTCAAGGTGATTCAGCCGGCTGAGCTCGTCCTACGCGGAGGCGTGTTTATGCTCGGGAGGGGCCGTCGATATCGACGATTCCAAGAATGATCGCCACGGGACTTCACGACTTCATGCGGTAGCTGGACGAGGCATATGCCCTCATCGATGCAACCGACGATCGGCTCCATCAGGTTCGCTTTTGGTCCTCGAGAGCGGGAGGAGAAGCGGTGATTTTGGTGCGAGAGCTAAAGCCGCCGCTCGAAGGGATGCCTCCTGTAAACCTCATCTATAAGCTTCATCGGCCGGGATTTTTTGAACCTCCTAGGCGCAGCAGCTACAGTCGTTGGATTCTGTGATTCCTGAGACGCTACGTAAAGCTGTAGCCTGCAATCCTCGTCAACACTTCTGGAACGCGCTGGGACCCTAATCCGATGGCATCGGAAGCATTCGGGAGCGGCTGAGGTTATGCAGGCGGACCTCAAAGCCTTTGCATCCTGCCTGATCGGCCGGCTCTGGCGGAGTCTTCCCTTGGCCTGTCACTCGCCGGGATCTGTTGCGCGTGTCGCACAATTGCTGCAAGCTGCCGGAGGGACCGTCGCAAGACTGTCGCCACAGCGGTCCCCAGTTCCCGGAGCTATCGCCCAAAGTTGGTGACGATGGGAATCGGAAAGGCGGCATATCGTGGGGGTGCTTGACGCCTCCACTTCTCCACCGAAGGAGCGATATGCCGTGTCCAACGATAACGTCATCCAGCTGATTCAGCCAGGAATCTTCGACGACCAACTCACAGAAGTCTTGCGCAGCGGGGCACGTGCCCTTCTCGCCAAGGCGGTCGAAGCCGAGGTCGCAGACTTTCTCGGCCAGCATGCCGATTTGAAGACCGCGGACGGCCACCAGCGCGTCGTCCGCCACGGCCACCTGCCGGAGCGCGAGGTGATGACCGGTATCGGTGCGGTCGCCGTCCGCCAGCCGCGGGTACGCGATCGCGAGGCCGCCGCCGCCGATCCTGGCCGCATCCGGTTCGCGCCGGCGATCCTGCCGCCCTACATGCGCCGTTCGAAGTCGATCGAGACGCTGCTGCCGATCCTTTACCTGAAGGGGATCTCGACGGGCGACTTCTCGGAG
>NZ_JADPIS010000110.1:0-6527 GCF_023073025.1 Bradyrhizobium sp. 76 | reverse complement strand
CATGGACCGCCGGGACGATCTCCAAACCAACCCGCCAATCTTGACGAGGAGACTATTTCGAGCCCAGATGCAATCGTCAGCCGTGTTCGCCTCCGCACCTGATCGCGATCACTGGAATCCGTGATCACCATCGCCTGGAACACCTGATCACCATCCCTGGAATGCGCAACCTTCAGTTCGCTAGTCATGAGTGTAGGCAGAGCTGCGCGTGATAATCGCCATGTCCTCGTTCCATTCGTCGAGGTGAAGTTCGAGGGCCCCACCGGCCAGGACGACCCTGTTTCGAAGAGCTTCTTCTCGGAGCTCGTGCCCCTCGAAAATATAGCGTTCGTTCTCGAGGGACATATCGAACGATCTCACGACTGTTTGCCAACACTTCAGCGCCGTGGCTGCCGGCCCAGTGAAACCTGACTTCAAGCGACTTGGTGAAACGCAAAGGCTCTTGAACGAAGCAAAGGGCAACCTGGAAAAGTGCCTGGCCGATTTGGAAAAAATCGGCTGAGAGCCCTTTGAGTCTTAAAGTACCGATCAGATCGAAGGCTACCGCCAGCGAGGAGATTTACCGCACGGTTGATCCGGTGGCATTGCTGGCACAGATGGGGGACGCTCAATGAGCTGGGCGAGCGCGTTGATCAGCGGGCTCGAAAGCCAGCGATGACTATCGCGCCGGTGCGCAAAGCGTCGTGGCGCCTTGCCCGAGAGCTCGACGATGGTTGGAAAGTGGGTGAGCAGCGGGGCATTCATCGGGCAGCTATGTGCCATCGATGCTCGACCCCTACAACCCATCATCGAGGAATGGCTCGCCGCGGCTCCGCACTTGTCTGCGGTCGGGCCGGACTTTGAGATTTGCGATAAATACAATGCGGGTACGAGCGGTGTGACAAGGCATCAGCGCACTGCTCGTGAACGGCTAGACCGCAGCACGCGCAGCGGAGATCACATGATTTGTAGATGGAGCCTGCTCGGCAAGACCAGATGTGCGAACCTGCGCCGTCAATCTTGAGCAGTGACGCGGATGAACTTTTCATAGCATCTTCGCCTGGCTGAGGTTTTTTGGATGCGTCGCCTTGACCGCAGCCATAGCGGCCACCCATCATTCGCCGAGGCTGAAATAGCTTCTTAACGAAGAGGTTCAATTCAGCACCTGATGCGGCGGCCCCTACTGCCTTGCAAGCAGCCAATTGCCTGACCTCGAGCCAATCGTCGCTGCGGATCAGTCGCGCGGTGGCAATCCATGTTGGCTTCCTGTGAGCTCGCCACCCCGACCACGGCTGCCGGATTAACACAGTGGGAGCCCTTCTGAGGCCACATCGTCGGAGAGCTGGTCAACGCCGTCTGGCCGATTTGCTTGAGGACCTCAATGGACGTCTCTCCTCGTGACGCAGCTTCAAGGATTCTCGAAGCTACGTGCGTTCGGGTGCCAGTCTCATCAGCCGGGAGTTCTCTGCAAACTTCATTCAGCACTGCACGCAAGAGAGCGGATCGTTTCGGAGGCGAACATGAGGAGTACCAACAATTTGGATGCGTGTGCCTTATGCGAATCCATTCGAGCTTCAGTGGGGCATCGTCGTGAACGTCGGAAACAACAGACCAAGGCGGAGCATCAGCTACTCAGCCTCATTGCGCGCAGGAGAGCGTTGGTGACGCTCAATTCAGATCACTTCCTTCTTTGACGATAGACCAGATCAGTGGCCACACTAGGCAGCCTTGGCCGTCTGCAGCTTTGGCTTGGAGCGCGCCACGCTGCGAGGACCAGCGATACTGAGGTGTACATCGCCATCGATAGAACGCCTCTCGACTCCATCTCGGTCACTGGATTTTCCGATGGCGCAGCGCTGGGTCGCGCGGTTATCCCAGATTACAACGTCGCCTGGTTTCCAGCTCCATCTTACGCTATTCTCGGGCGAGGCGAGGTAAGATTGAAGGCAGTCAAACAGCTTCTGGCTCGCATATCTTTCCAGGCCGACGAAGTTCCTCACGGACTCTCCGAGCACGAGCAAGCGCTCGCCCGTCTCGGGATGGACGCGAACAACCGGACGCGCGTCCTCGCAGATGGTTCCGGTGAAGACATCACCGAATTGGTTTGCATCCATCTGGGCGGAGTGCCTGGTCAAAGTGCAATCATAGGTGCTGCGGTGCACTGCCCAGAGATTGTCGGCCAGCATCCGCAGCGGCTCCGGAAGATCAAGATACGCGGCCGGAGTGCTTGACCAAACTGTGTCACGGTCATCAGGCGGGATCACGACGCCGCGCAGCACCGAGATCTTCGGACATTCGTCACCGAAACTGACGTCCGTGTGCATCTGGCGCCCATGACCGCTGCGACGATCCGGCTTCATATCTATAGGCGTTACCAGCGAACCAAGCCTGAGGGCAAAGCGATGCTGTTCGAAATCATCGAGATGTCCCTGATCACGGAAGAAGATGACCTTGTGCTCAAGGAGTAACTGGCTAATAGCCCGGACCATCTCGTCTGATAATTCATCTGATAGTCTGACGTTCTTGATCTCGGCACCGAGCCGGGCCGTGGATTTGACGATATCCGCTCGCGGGATAATGTTATCTGTCATGTTGCTCATGCTCATTCTCTCGCTATCGTGATGCGCGAACAAAGCTGCGTGACCACTCGGTCGAGGGACCGACAACAGAAGCCACCCAAGTCGGCCTGGTGATGCACCCTACTCGGTCGCAATGTGTTGCAGCACTCGCCACAAAAGGCTGCAATGCATCTTGGGCTACAGACCACGACCATCGTGTGACCCGCTCCGCCGCGCACAGCTCCGACTCTTGCATCGGCTCTGACCGGAGGACGAGTCGACGGGCAGCGGTGCCGGGATCGACGTGCAACATGATCGATTACCTCGCTCTTACGTTGCAATCATACGGTCAACAGATGTCCAGTCCATGAACGAAACCAGCATTCTTTTCGCCGATGAGAAATGTTCGCTCTGTCCGGGAGCTAAGTTTAAAGATATTTTTGGGAAGGCAACTCTTCACACGTCCGCAACAGGTACATTCGAGCTTATGAGGACGAAGCGGATAACTCGCGGTCTCATCAATCAGCGCAACTACGCAGCACTTTTCTACCACAAGTTAATAGCTTGGATATCAACATCGCTGCCAATCTAGAGGATTGAACTAAGTCGCGACTTGACGTGCATCGCTCGCACAAATGTCCGATACGTTGAGCGCCGTGACAAGCCTCTTCTCGGAAAAGCCGAGACGGCCCGCACCGCCAGCCGCGGACGACCTCGGCGGAGTGACCCGTGCACGCAACGCACACCAAGGCGTGCTAATTCGTCTCGGCTTCCCATTGACGTTCTATTTCGGAATTTAATTGTATCTCACAAAATGCTTTTTACGTTCGCCAATGCGCGCCACGACGTGCTCCACTTCACCACCCTATTTGGTCGCGGAGCCAGGAATGGAAACATCGCGGCTTCACAGCTCGACTCGACCTTCGGAAACGAGATGACTGTTATCGCGACGCGAGGCATTTCGGGTGAGCGGCTTCAGGCCAATCTGTGAATTCCATCTCGAATTGACGAGAACTGACGGGTTTGGTCGTGAATTTTACGGTTCTTCCTGAGAGAGCCGCCAACGATCCGGATGCGAACTTAAACACCATCTTGCCGGAAGCTGCGATGCCAACAGCCCTGTTGTCCTCCGTGACAGAGGAACCGGTCCCCTGAACCAACCGCAATTCCGTGGAGCGCACGGTAAATGTCGATAGAAGCCAAGTACCTTCCTTTCTCACTGCCCCACTCGCTGACCGACAGTCCCGTAATTCCCGCGTCCTTCAACAGACCATCGGCAACGCGGCAGGTGTATTGAAGGCTGACAATGGTGCGCCCATTCCGATCGCTTGTCGGCTCTCGATCGGTGCCGTCTATGATGCAACCGTAGCGCCGCGTTGAGTCCGCGAGCGCAATCTCATTCAGCCCAAGCAGTCCGCAAACAACATAAATTATCATACAGAGAGAGAGCTGTTTCATTGCCTATGCTCCGCGGAGATCCCGCCGTCGTGTTGTACAACCTGACCCTACGGCCGATTCAGGCCCCTCGATTGTTGTTCGGATGGGTGCTCCTACAGTGACATCGGCATGTTTCCGATCCGAGGCGCCCGGTAGGAAAGCGACTACTCGGTGGAATGAAGCTCAATGCTGCTGGAGAGTACCTCGATTCAATTCGGCCATAGGGATCAACGACGGCTCAGAGAGCAAGATCGGCCGCCAGCATGTGAAGACGGCGATGCGGCGGATTGGGATAGCGCTCTATCGCCATCCGCGCACCACCAGACCCGAGCCCGGCCACAAGATCCATCCATATCTGCTGCGCGTCATGGAGATTACGCGACCGAACCAAGTTTCGGGCGATGGAATCATCTACATTCTGATGGCGCTTGGCTTCGCCGATCTCGCTGTGGTGTTGGACTGCGCAGCACGTCGCGGTCTGTCGTGGCGACTGTCGATCACCATGAAACAGCCTTCTGCGTCGAACGCTGGCGTATTCCTTGGCTCGTCCCGGCAAGCCGGACATCTTCAACGCGGCTCAGGCTCTCAGTTCACTGGACAGGCTTTTACCGGCGTGCTCGCCGACAACGGTATTGCGATCAGCATGGACGGAACGGCGCATGGCGAGACAACGCGTTTGTCGAACGGCTCTGGAGCAACGTCAAACACGAGGAGATGTGCCCGTTATGACAGCGTCAGCCAGGCGCGCAGCCCGATCGGCCTATATCTCAACTTCCATAACAGTAGGCGTCCCCATTCGGGTCATGGCGGCAGCACGCCGGATTAAACCTACTTTACCCGCTGCCATTCCGTATGGCAGCCTAACGCCCCGGCAACGGTCCCATCTATCGACGCGGAAACAACCGGGACCAGCTCTGTTTCACTGGAGGGACATTCCAACGGGGACACTCTGCCCATGCTGTAATTCCCCGATCTGTATAGGTCAGCAACCTGCTCGGTGATGAAAGTCGCCGCGAAAGAGGAAGTGCGCGAATAGCACGATCAACGTCACGTGATCCGCCAACCAGGCCTGCGGTCAACGGAATCAATGCACGGCAGGACCCTCGTTCGCCTCACAGAGTCCCTTGCGGTTCTCTCCTCCCGGAGACCCGTCAGCCTTTCGAGGAGCAATTGGCAATTAAGGACTTCCAGGTGTCGCGCAAAGCCGAAGAGCTTCGGCTGGAGCGAGAGCAACTCGCCAGAGACAGGCAGCAGGTTGGAATGACATTTCGAACGCCTAGCCGATTGGGCGACCAATGCGCGAACCGCCGCTGATCTCTTCAAGCCCGCGCCTGTGCATGATCGCCAGATTCCCACCTTTCGGGCAAGTCGATCCATATATCAGCAGGACCATGCAAAAGTGAATCTTGATCCGGTACAAAGATATTGTCAGGCACTCTGAGGCCGCGACCAAGGGCGACTCCACTGATTATGAAGGGAAGCTCGATCTGCTTCTGATCTTCAAAGCTGTCCGCGCCAACAATGCGAAGAGATTCCAATTCAAACCGTCGGAATGTGATCAGCGGTCTTGCCGAGTCTATCAGGTCTTGGGCGCAAGATACTCCCCGGGCGGCCTCTTTTCTCAAGTGGTCCAGCGCCAGGAAGAGGGACGAAAGCTCGTCCAGCTCGGAACGATTGAAGTGTCGCAAACGTGACGAAATAGGCACTCCATTCTTGTATCGTACTGTCGGCACAAATCGTATCTCGCAATCAAGAAGCAGATCTGCCACCGCTCGCTTTACGAGAAGAGCCTGTCCAATATCCTTCAAGCCGAAATAACTGCGAGATGGTCGAGCAAAACAGATCCATCGGATGCATCCGGTGATACCTTCCATGAGGAGCCCACGAGGCCCGTTCGCACGCAGCGGATAATCCCCTTGAGACACAAACGTTCGATATCCTGGCGGGAACATCTCCGCGTCCGTCGTCGAAATCACAGCAGAAGCGCCCGCTTCTAGCGCAAGCGCAATGTCATCATCCAAATTGAACTCGTATTTAGGACCAGGGCTGAGCTGGATCTTGTTCGGATAGACCGTGACAATGGCCACATCGTTCTCGACTGCGGCCCTTCTGATCAGTTCCGCGTGCCCCTGATGCAATGCACCCAGAGTATGTACTGTGCCGATCGTTCGACCTCGTCTTGCCATGTCCGCAATGAAGGCCTTGCCAGCTGAAAGAGACGCTAGATGCATATTTCCTGCTCCGCTCTTGTTGATTACACAGCAGCTGGGCTGCTCGATCAGACAGGAAGCGTGGTGAGAGCGACCCTCACACTGGCCGCGCAAGAGCGCCTGGGAGCGCCGCCACAGCGGGGCGCATCGTGCTCTTCCATCTTCCTTCTGGGATGACAGCTGGTCTAGGGTCTGTACCTAATTAGCGAGTTCTGATTCCCTGGTGCTAAGTTGATTCGGCACCGGGGACTTCGATGCGCAAAGGACTGTTCTGGCTCAACGACAAGCAGTGGGCTCAGATAGAGCCGCATCTGCCAACGAACCAGACCGGCCCGGCGCGCGA
>NZ_JADPIS010000140.1:0-6822 GCF_023073025.1 Bradyrhizobium sp. 76 | reverse complement strand
GGTGGCCGTCCCGGGTCTTCAAATCGGCATGCTGGCCTAGAAAGTCTGCAACCTCGGCCTCGACCGCCTGGGCCAGCAGGGCACGCGCTCCATTGCGCAAGACTTCTGTGAGTTGGTCGTCGAAGATTCCTGGCTGAATCAGCTGGATGACGTTATCGTTGGACACGGCATATCGCTCCTTCGGTGGAGAAGTGGAGGCGTCAAGCACCCCCACGATATACCGCCTTCCCGATTCCCGCCGTCACCAACTTTCGGCGATAGCTCAGAGGGCCGTCCTGGCGATGGCAATGGGGCTCGTCCTGACCGCGCCGATCGGCGCCTTACAACGTTCATCGCAACCTCCAACCTCCGAGTGTTGCGACGACCGTTTGAATCCGCCGATAGAGTTTCGTGCAAACATAGGCGAGCCTTGGGCATCCTAGCCACGTCCCATTGTTCCTATGCCAGGCTTGAAACGCAGAGAGCTGCGCAGATGCCGGGCATGCCAGAAGACCCGAGCCCGGATAAGCCCAAGCCGGAGCTAGATAGCGGAGCTAGATAGCGGATCCAGACTTTGCGGTCTGTTTCCCGGATATACTCCATCGGGACATCGCCGATAAGATCGTTCCCCATGTAGTGATACTTGGCTGCAGCAATGGCTGGGGGATCATTCCGGATACCAAGCTTGTCGAGTCCCGCAAGAAAGTGTTTCTTTCCGTGGCCGTTCATGAAATTGTATTTGAGGCGCTCGATGGCCTTCGGCACCTTTTTCCCTCAAAGTCACCATCTGCAGGGCGGCGTACGCTCGAGACCACAGATAAGTCGAGAACTCGACAGTCTTGTACGTCGCTTCCTCTCGAAACATTAGTTCGCCCCACCCATTTGATGCACTTCAACAGAGAGTCTTTTTTGTCCACCACATCGCGGCGGAGGTTGGATATCTTTGGAATTCCCAAACATCAAAAATCGCACCTGCTCATATGATCGCGCGGCCCTCCTGCAGAAGAGAGTTACGCGCGCGACCGGCTACTGAAGATCCTAGAAAACGCGTCGATTAAAGTCGACGGCGCTATGGCAAGCTCGATGCTCCTCTGATCCTTCCAGACAATCGCTGAGACCATAGCGGGCCTCGCAAGTAGCAGATCAGCAGCCACAACTGATCTCGCTGGCATCTCAGCGCGGGCGTGATCGAGGCCGAAGAACAGGGTTTCGTTGAGAAGCTCGTCCCGCATCCGGCCATTGAAGCTTTCGCAGAAGCCGTTCTGCGTCGGTTTGCCGGGCGCGATGAAGAGCCAATCGATGATGTGCTGCTCCGACCAGGCCAGCATGGCGTTGCAGGTGAACTCGGTGCCGTTGTCGGAGACGATCATGCTCGGCGTGCCGCGCTGATTGACCGGTGCCGTCAGCTCGCGCGCCACCCGCCGTCCCGAGATCGAGGTGTCGGGGATCGCCACCAGGCATTCCCTCGTCACGTCGTCGACGATCTTCAGGATTCGAAAGCGGCGGCCGGCTGGCGAACTGGTCATGAACAAAAATCCAGCGACCAGCGGGCATTCGGCCTGGCCTCGACCAGGATCGGCGCCCGGGTGCCCACGGCGCGGCGGCGGGCCCGGCGCTTGCGCACGGTGAGACCTTCCTCCCGGTATAGCCGGTAGATCCGGTTCAGCCCGGACGGCTCGCCCAGCTTCCGCAGCAGTACGAACAGCCGGCGATAACCGAACCGCCGGCGGCTATTGGCAAGCTCGCGCAATTGGCCGCGCAGTTCGGTGTCCGGCGGCCGGCACCGGTAGCGGACCATCTTGCGGTCAGCGCTGACGATGCAGGCCCGACGCTCCGACAGACCCATGATGGTCTGTAGATGCGCGACGGCTTCGCGCTTGGCGACGGGCCCTACCATTTTTTGACAGAAGCTCGCGCAGCGCCGCGGCATCCAGCATCTGCTCGGCCAGCAGCTTCTTCAACTTGGCGTTCTCGTCCTCAAGTTGGCGCAGCCGCTTAGCCTCAGAGACGTCCATGCCCCCGAACTTTGCCTTCCAATTGTACAGCGTCGCTTCCGAAACCCCGTGCTTCCGCGCAAGATCAGCGGTCTTCGCACCCGCCTCATGCTCGCGCAGCACGCCGATAATCTGCTCTTCCGTAAACCTGGCTCGGTTCATCTGTCCGTCCTTCAGAAGGCCGGACTCTAACGCTACGTGGAGGAAATCGGCAGGGGCAGGTCAATGGTGACGTGCGCCGGCCAAATTAAGCCAGTTTGAACTGGAATTTCCATTGATCCCCTGATGGGGACGAGGAGAGTTCCATGAAGGCATCGAAGTTTTCAGAGGCGCAGATCGCATTCGTGTTGAAGCAGGCTGAAGACGGCTCGGCGGTAGCGGAGGTCTGCCGCAAGGCTGGGATCAGCGAGGCAACGTTTTACAACTGGCGGAAGAAGTATGCGGGCTTGATGCCTTCGGAGATGAAGCGGCTGCGTCAGCTTGAGGAAGAGAACAGCAAGCTGAAGCGGATTGTCGCCGACCTGTCGTTGGGAAGGCCATCTTCAGGATGTGCTCTCAAAAAAACTCTGAGGCTTGGCCGCAAGCGCGAGCTTGTCGACAAGGTGCGACGTGACTGGAAAGTGTCTGTCAGGCGGGCCTGCTCCACGCTTCGAATTGATCGGGCACTATACGTCTACAAGTCAAAGCGTGGCGACCAGGCCACTCTGAAAAACCGGATCAAGGACATCTGCGAGACGCGGGTGAGATACGGATATGGCGCATTCATGTCCTGCTGCAACGCGACGGGTGGGCAGTTAACGTCAAAAGGGGCTACCGTCTCTCCCGGGAGTTGGGCCTGCAATTACGCAACAAAACGCCCAAGCGCCGCGTCAAGGCCAAGCTGCGCGAAGATCGAACCGATGCAAAACAGATCAACGAGACCTGGGCCATGGACTTCGTTCACGACCAGCTTGCCACCGGCCGCGAAATCCGCGTGCTGACGATTGTCGACATCTTCAGTCGCTTCTCGCCAGCGGTGGATCCGCGCTTCAGCTATCGAGGCAGGTCAATTCAGATACTGGTTGTCCAAAAAGGGAAAGGCCCCCGGTGGGCATACCGGAGGCCTTCTTGGAGGTCGAAGTTTAGAGCCTTTTTCTCCTTTCCGCTAACTTGATAGAGACTTAGAAGTTACGCTGAGCACGGAGGAGCAACGTTAGGGTGTGCTGGTCCTTGAGCTCATAAACCGCGCCCGGCTTCGCGAGAGTCGATTGCAGCGGGAGCGTCACCGTGCTTCCGCTTGCATACTTTTGATCGAGCATCGTGTAAGCGAGATCGGCCGTGAAGGTCAGGTCCTTGATCGGCGTCCAGCCTGTCCTCGTACCGATCACCGCATAATTGAAATTGGGGTTACAACCGCCGGGTCCGCTGGAGAGCGCGAGAGTCGTGACGAAAGTGCCGCAGATGTAGCCCTTCGCTGTGTTGCTGTAGCGCACAGCAGCCCAAGCTCCGTAGAGACTGGAGGTCCAGTGTGAATCCCAGTTGTGGTTGTAACCGCCGTTGAAGCCGTGGGTCGTAGTCAGCTCCTGGCCGGAGCCAGCCACGAACACCGAGTCGGACACACCACCAATTCCAAGACTCTGGTAGGCACCCGGCAAGCCCGTACCACCATACATCGCGAAGGTCGTACTCGACATATAGTCGTGGAAGTTATAACGGCTTGCGCCGTTCGTATAAACGCCTTGAATGTTGATGCTGTCGCCTGCGCCCGTCGGGATGTTTTTGATCGACAAAGCCAACTGACCAGCCCAGCCCCACTTGTCATCCGGATGACTGGTCAACTCGCTCGCGCCATAATACGCGGCATGGTTGTCGTGCGCTGCGAACGAGGCCTGAAAGAGACCCCAAGCCTGATCAACGCGAAGCATCGCGATGAAATCTGGAGCGCGCGTACCGCCGATATCGTTGGCACCATACGCCCCCGTTGCGAGACCCGCGACCGATGCTGCGCTCACGTTCCAGATGTTGCTAGTATAGGCCGAGACCTGATCCTGGGCCGAGAACGAAGCCGAAATGCCCTGACCGAAGTCGGCGGTATAGGTGATCTGGTTTACCGGGTCCCAGCCGCCGCCGCCAGGCAGGCCATCGAAGATATTCCCCGGATAGCTGGTCCAAGGCGCAGAGAACTGCGACTGCGCCTTACCGAAGGTGAACCCAGCAAACTGAAGGAACGCGTACCACACGGACAGAACATCCGCCTTCGAAGCAAAGGTCGTCGAGCCATTCACGGCAGTTGTCCCGGCCCCCGTATAGCTGCCGTCGGTCCACGTGTAGCCGAGGAGACCGTAGGCACGCACCATACCGTACTCCGTTGCGGTGCGCGTATCGATACCCAGAGCGACGCGCCCCCGAGAAGTATAGTAATTACTGAGACGATTCCGCGCGCCAGCTACGCTGCTATCGGCGGGATCGAAGATAGCGTTTGAATTGAACATCGCGTCGGCACGCATGAAACCAAGCAGCCTGATGCACGTATCGGTGCCCGGGATGTAGTAGAAGCCCGCACCATAGAGCGAACAGGCCTTCACGTACTCGACGGCCTTCGCCTTAACGGGAAGATCGGCGGCTTGTGCCCCGGCACCTGCCAACATTACCCCAGAACCCAAGACGATACTCTTTGTCAACTTCATCATTGGACCTCCAAGCTGGAAACCTTGTTTCCGTCCTACAAAAATCCGCCGCTACGAGCCTCGTGGGCGGGTGCTTGACGGAACGACTTCGAGGCGCCCCCTCGCTGTCCACCGTGACATACTTGCTAGATTCAATTGCTTCAATGAAATAATAAGAGCAACCGTTCGTTATTTGTAGTGCGTTGTGATTTGGCAACACTGCGCTCGGCAAGGCCCATCAGTGCCGAAATCGACCAAGCAAAGGCCTTCGAGGGGCACCTCGAAGGCTTTTGCTTGGAGATTTAACAGCTTGATCGGTTTGGCGTCTCGAGCTTAGCACAGGAAATGGAACACAAACAATTGTATTGGTCAATTGTTTTTTTGACATGGTAACTGTGTCGTGCCAACACTATTTCGGGCCGCCGAACGGGACTACGTACGTTCGCGCTAATGAGAGGAATCAGTTGTGCCGCCTACCGGCACATCAAAAATTGGCGGAAAGACCAACATGGCCGAGACGAAACAGCTCGATAAAGCCGTTACCGACTTCATCTGGAACATTGTTGAGATCCACTCCCAGCTTGAGGACATTCATAAGAGCTGGGCCCAGATGCTGGGAATAACTGAACCTCAGTGGCTAATCCTAATGGCTGTCGACGAATTGGATAATGGTCGCGGCGTCTCCGGAATAGCGGTTGCGAATAAACTGCGAATCCACCCGGCCTTCGTCACCAACCAGACTAAAAAACTTGAAAAAATGGAGTTTTTGACCCGCGTAACATCTCCTGAGGACGCGAGATTTCTGCAGATTTCGTTGACTCAGAAGGCGCGAGAGGAAATCACAAATCTGTCGATGACAAGAAAAGCACTCAACTCGACCATGTTTGGCGGCCTCGACGAGGAGTCCCTCCACTACCTCAATAAGCGGCTTGCCTCGATCGCCAAGAATAGCCAATTGGCATCTCAGAAGCTGAGCATCGGCATTTTATAAGGTCGTTGACTGATCCCGGCCCGCCGCAGTCTATCGCGACCTCACAGAACCCTCCAGATTCCGTCGAGTCGGCGCTCGTGATTCTCTGCTCGTCAGAGTGCATGAGCGAAGGTTTGGATGCGGCCACGGGAGCGGCGCGAGACCGGCGAGCTGGATCTGTTTCGCTCCCGGCTCGATCAGATCGACATGAAGCATTCGCTGGTAACGCTGGCGCGCACGGTGGATTGGGACTTCCTGGAGCAGGCGTTCGGAGCGGTTTACACGGACGGCCCTGGCCAGCCGCCGCTGCCGACGCGCTTGATGGCGGGGCTCGCGATCAAGCACACCTATGACCTGTCCGACGAGGTGCTGTGCGAGCGCTGGGTGGAGAACCCATGTCCTTTTTCAAGCAAAAAGATGCGAAGCACCGTCACCGCACCGGAGGTGCGGCGTGGTGAACGATTGTGAGGTGATTGCTGTCAGGTCGGGAGCAGGACGACGATGGCGACGGTCGATTAATCTTCCATTCGCGGATTAAGACCGCATGAGCGTTTATCGTCGCAGGCCCACCTCCGGACTTAGTGCGGCCGTCGGCAAACACGCCGGCCCGATGGGGTTCTCGAGGATTGCCCTGACCGTTCGTCCTGCCCCCGGCCAAACAGGCCCGGCGCGAGCGCGACTATGAAGTCACCGGCTTCACCTCCTGGGCAATCGCCCAAACGAAGCCGCACAGCTCTCGCGCAATCGCGGCCACCACCACGGTTGGCTTCTTCCCGGCTGCACTTAATGTGCGAAACCGTTTACAAAGGCGAAGTTGCGCCTTCCAGGCAATGTCGCGAACTATCTTGGTAAGCCGCACGACGATCTCGGCCTTGTCCTTGGCAACGCGCGGTGGATAGCGATAGCTCCAGGCAGCCTCGATGAGCATTCGCCGTGCCTCGCCCCGGTCTTGGTGATACCGCCGCGCCAGATCTGTTGGCCGTTTGACTGCTCCGAAGGCACCAGGCCGAGATACGACATCAGCTGCCGCGCATTCTCAAAACGACCGAGATCGCCGGTCGCTGCGACAAACGTCGCGGAGGAGATGGAAATCGAGACCTCGCAACGTAAGCCCCCGGTGAAGCTTTCAATTACCGTAAGCGCGAATTTCCCTGCACCTTTTGCTTTTGAGTGCTCTGATGCATGAGGTGTCCACCAAAATAGGTGGACACCTTGTGATGGCACACGATGATCA
>NZ_JADPIS010000079.1:0-6936 GCF_023073025.1 Bradyrhizobium sp. 76 | reverse complement strand
GAAACGCGGCTGCATGACTGGTGTTATCTCGAATTGGCCGACCTCGAGGCCGAGCAGTTCAACAGCGCAAATGATGGTTTATGGACGCGCGGTCTACTGATCCGTCGTCGCATCGCCGATGATGACCTCGCCTTTCTTCACCACCTGGTGCCCAGCGGGAACATCAATTGAAACGTTGGTCGCGGTCGAAGGCCATCGATGGGCGATCGAGGACAGCTTTGAAACCGCGAAAAACGAGTTCGGGCTGGATCACAACGAGAGCAGATCCTGGCATGGCTGGCACCGTCATGTGTCCTTGGTGATGCTCGCCTTCGCCATGATGGCCGCGATCCGACATCGCGCTAATCCGCCACCGCCCAAAAAAACGAAACCTCGCCCCCCGGCAAAAGCCAAAGCATAACCAGACCGCCACTGATCCGTTGGTCAATCCAGGAAATCCGCCGCATTGCCATCAGACTTGCTCGAAAGCGTATTCAACCCGCACGCATCATCGCATGGTCTTTCTGGCGCAGAGCTCATCAGGCTGCCGCTCAAATCCGCTTCGGCATTGCGGCCGCCGGGTTTCCGGCTCGCCAGAACCGTCCTTCTTGGTGCTCTTCATCGACGCCCACGTCTCGATCTGCGTGCCATCGACCGAAGCGATCGCATCACCATAAGCTGCGCCAGCACCTCAGCCAGGCACTTGGCTCCGATGTCGCCTTCCAGCAGCCGGTCGTGATTCTTCGAGAGCATCGAATGGTTCTAGGCTGCGTTGTGGACGCCGATTGATCGGGATAAGGGGGAGCCTCGCAGCTCCGCTCCTCCCACACCACCGTGCGAACGGGTCCGTACACGGCGGTTCGAGAAGTTGCGCTACACGATTGGAACAAGGATGGCATGCCGAGCGATATGAAGTATGCATTTGAGAATTCAGCAGAGAGAGCTCTGCTGCGGGCGAGATACCAATGATCGTGGCCGCTGCCGGCCGTGTTCCTTGCAGCCCTTCAGCGCCGAGCCAAATCTTTGGGCTTCGTGTTGCAGGCCATTCCAGGCGACCCGATCCGGCTGTGTCTTAGGAAGTCGATCGCGATCTTTGCCGGAACCCGGTCATGAGCTTTCGCTTCATCGAGGACCATCGCGATTCTACCCGGTACGGCTGATGTGCGGCGTGCTCGAGGTCTCGCCGGCCGGCTATTACGCCTGGCGCGAGCGTCCGGATAGCGCACGCACGACCACCAATGCTGCGCTCTTGGCTGATATCCGACAGGTTCATCAGGGCAGCGGCGGACGCTATGGCAGCCCACGGGTCCATGCCGCGCTGCGGGCACAGGGACGTGGCGCCAGCCGTGGCCGGATCGAACGCCTGATGCATCGGCACGGCATCCGCGCCATCATGGCCCCGCCGCGCCGCGTTCGGACAACCGACAGCCGTCATGGCCTGCGGCCAAGCGGACCGCTCGCTCGGCCCGCAGCATCGCAGCCGCGTTCCGTCCCGCCCAGGGCTATGGCCGCCGAGTATCGCTGTGCGGCACGCCCAAAGTTTAGCCGACATTTCGCCTGCTCCGGGATGATCGGGCTATTCCTGGAGCGCCCTCGGCGAGACGTGGAGCCCGCTACGGCTTCCCGCCGCGCACGCGACGGCCGCAGCAGCGAACCGGACCTGGCTCGCCGACATCAGTCCGGTTGAGCCATCCTCTCGGAGCCGCCGTCGCTCGCGCCGCAAGCCAGCCCGCCGGCCGCTGAGGGTCGCGGAGCAGCGGCCTCGACAACGCGGTCGGCCCAACCGGACCAAGCGTCGGCGGCTTGGCAATCGGGCGCGGCGCGGGCCCAGATGGCTACGATGAGCCCCGGCGGGTAGGGCCTTCATGCCGAAGATTTGGCGATACACCGGGGCATGACGCTATCCAAGGGGCGGGAATTCATCCCGACTAAAACAGGACCTTGAACTGTTGCAATCATGTCCGCGTGAAAAATGCCCAAGTCGACACCCAATTTGCGACCCACTGCCGCATATTGGAAGCAAGCGCCGATCTGATCGAGTGTCGAATTGGCGCGCATCGAGGCATTCATTGCGCGGGAGTCATTTAACACCTCAAAGCGATCGAATTTTGCATGCCGCACATCGATCTCGGCGAATAACAAGGGGCCGGTGAGATATTCTTTGACGAGAATTGCTTTGCGAGATTGGCCTGCAGATGCACCATCAACGCATCGATGCTGAACAGGACTTTCTGCACTGCAGTTTCGGCATCCGACGGCCTGGATTACCGCTGGGATGCCGATGGCGTCCGTCAGGGCGCGCGCCCGTTGCGACGTCGTGTTACGTGACGGACTCTGGGACAGCGCAGGCCAGCACATTGGATGATTTGCCGCGCTCGCGTCTTACGGCGTGCCGCCGCCACGGCGGACACGCTGATAAATGGGTGCCTAACCGGGCACAGACATGTACGGCGAAAGGAACGCAGGTTTCAAGCGGGAGGTGAATGAAAGGCCTCCTTGCTTGGCGAGGATGCATGGTCTCGATACGGGGACGATGAACACCATACGTTGGCTCACGACATCTCCTACCCGTAATGAACATAACGCTTCAGGCAGGTGCGTTTGCGGCCGATCTACCGGATGCACGGGCGGCACATTAGCAGGCGCACAGATGCACGCACCGTAAGCGTCGAGCTGAGGCCGTTCGGGGATACCGATCGTTTGCCGCACGGCGAGTAAATGACGTGGATATGGATGGCCCGGTGATTGACGTCGATATGGCCGAACGGTGGTAAACTCAGCCGCGAGCCCTGCCCATGTCTATCGAATCCCAGTTGCGCGAGAAGTTGCGGAAGATCGAGGCTCTTTTCGCGGGTGCCGGAACGGCCGGCGAGCGGCTCGCGGCGGAAGCGGCGCTGGAACGTGTGAAGGAGCGTTTGACGGAACTTGGTCGGCAAGATCCCTCATTTGAGATGCGGTTCTTGATGCCGGATCAATGGTCGCGCCATCTGTTTCTCGCCTTGTGCCGGCGTTATGGCATGAAGCCCTATCGCTATTATCGGCAGCGGCGCAACACGGTCATGGTTCGCGCACCCAAACGGTTCCTCGATCAAGTTCTGTGGCCGGAGTTCTCCGAGCTTGACCAGGCCCTGCAGGCCTATCTTCATCAAGTGACGCTGCGCGTGATCCGCGATGAGGTCTTCGCTGACGCGAGTGAGGCGCAGGAGATTCCGGAGGCGCTACCACCGAGCTGATGGATGCGGTTAGGGCGGAAGCCCCAGGCCCGCGATTCGTCGATCTTCGCCATCGGCCGAGCTGAGGCCGTTCAGGCTTTGAAGTTCCACGGCATGAGCTGGTCGATGCTCGAGATCGGCCAGCCTTGAGCGATGCGCTCAAGGGTCTGCGTGAGCCAGGCATGTGGATCGACATCATTCATTTTTGCGATCTGCAAAAGCGTGGCGACGGTTGCCCAGGTCCGACCGCCGCCAGCGGATCCTGCGAACAATGCATTCTTCCGAGCAATTGTTTGCGGTCGGATGGCGCGCGCTCAACAATGTTGGAATCGATTTCGACACGCACATCGCGCAGGAAGCGTTCAAGAGCGGTCCGCCGGCAGATGGCGTAGCGGATCGCCTCGGCGAGTTTGGATTTCCCGGATAGGCGCGGCAGTTCCGTTTCCCACAGCTCGAAGAGCCTCGCCACAATGGCGGCGGACTTTTCCTGGCGGGCTTTCACCCGTGTTGCAGGATCCTTGCCGCGGATGTCCTCTTCGACCTTCCAGAGCGCCGCCATTGTCGTGATCGTCTGCGTCGCTAGCTGCGAGCTTTCGTTCACATGCAGTTCGTAGAAGCGCCTCCTCACATGGGCAAAACAGGCGGCCAGCGTCACACCATCATTGGCGCCGCCTTCTTTGGTGAGCCGGTTGTAGGCGCTTAACCGTCCACCTGCAGCAGGTCGCTAAAGCACGCCAGATGACGCGCGACACAGTCACCGCTCCGGCTATCTTCGAAGCGATAGGCAACCATTGGCGGACCAGCGCCGCCAAGGGTCTGTCGTCCCGGGCATAGGCCCATAACCGAGCCTTTTGGGTCTTACCGGAACCGGGAGCCAACGTCGGCAACGTGGTCTCATCGGCAAGTACCCGTTCGCCCTGCTTGATCCGTTCCAGAACATAGTCGGCCAGAGGCTGCAGTTCGAAGCCAACCTTGCCCATCCACTGCGCCATCAGCGATCGGTCCAGCTCAACCTGGTTCCGCGCATAGATGGCTTCCTGCCGATAGAGCGGCAGACCATCGGCATATTTGGAAACGGCAATCTGGGCCAGTCGCGCCTCGGTGGGGATGCCGCTCTCGATGATATGGAGCGGCGCCGGCGCCTGGATCACGCCGTCGCGATTCCTGTAGGCGTATTTCGGGCGGCGCGTGACGATTACGCGGAACTTCGCCGGCATCACGTCCAAACGTTCCGACACGTCCTCGCCGATCAGAACCTTCTCCAGCCCCTCGCAGCCTGCGGGAATCTCAGGCTCAATGACAATCTCAACCCGCTCCAGATGAGCCGCGAAGCCTTTCCACGGACGCGGCGCACGTTTCGGTTTGTCCTGAGCGGCGCTTTCGAGCTCGGCTTCGACCGCCGCCATGCCGGTCTTTATTTCGTCGTACACGAAGGCATGCTGCTCCTCGCTCAATGTCGCGCCGCGCAGACGCTCCGAGCGAGTGCCGTAGCGCGACCGCTCCAGCATCATCACGATCGCCGTCAGCGTCGCGATCCGCTCGTCGGCCGTCTTGTTCGCCACCTCGAGATGATCGTTGCGGGCCTCCAGCAGCGCCCTCTGGTCGGCCATGGCGACGATCGCGCATCAACGTCGTCGGGAAGCTCTGCAACGGCCTTCGTCATCGCCGCCATCACAGCATGTTCGCGGCCGGTTTCCCAAACTTTCCAAAGGCCCGATTCAAAAGGCCACAGGTTTTTCAGCCTATCGATTGCGGCCGCCTCACAGCCACCGGGCGGACCTTCTTAAAGTCCAGCCCATCGACCAGCGCAAGCAACTGCGTATGGCTCAACCGCACCGTGGCCGGTCCAATCCGGGGCCAGCAGAACTGCGCTTCCTCAAGCGTCTTGGCGAACAGACATACACCTGTGCCATCAAACCAAACCGCCTTAATCCGGTCCGCTCTTTTCGAACGGAATACATAGAGCGCGCCACTGAATGGATCAGCGCCACCGTCCCGAACCAGAGCCATCAAGCCGGTCGCACCCTTGCGGAGTCAACCGGTGTGCTCGCTACATAAACCTGCACGCCGGCCGGGATCATGTCTTGCGAACCGCCCGGATCACATCGGCAAGCCGGTCAGGCTCGACATCCGCGCCGGCGCGCACCACCACGTCGCCCATAACAATTTCTACCATGTCGCGCGCAAACTTGACCGGCTTGCTCGGCGCTGCTGCCAATGGTGCAACCACCCCAGAGGCCTTCGCCTTGCGACGCCACGCGAAAAGCTGCGACGGATCGAGCCCATTTGAGCCCGCAATCGCCGATACATTCGCTCCGGAAACCAGCGTCTCTCCGACGATCCTGGCCTTCTCCCCATTTGACCAGGATCGATAACTACGCGCCGGACTGCTCGACAGCCGCACAGGGCTCGCCGTGAGAACTTCGAAGCTTCTATCAGACATACGTTCGCTCACAGGAGGCTCCCGACAATCACAAGGAGATCATCTGCTATTCGAACACGCCGCGCTATGTGGGGTCTGCTACCTTTCAATTACCCACATTTAGCCGAGAGGGCTGAGGGAGCGCACCAACTATTGCATCGCAGGAATCGACCGTGATTCCTTGTCTGGCACCGATTCGCAGGGGGCGGTGCCAATGCACGAAGAAGCCGACGCATGGTTTGATCGCGAGCTCGCTGGCTGCAACCTTGCCGACGAGCGCCTGAATAAGCGGCTCCGCAAACTGGTAGCGCAGATCGGGAGCGCCATGGGACAAAGCATTCCGCTGGTGTGCCAGGACTGGGCTAATACCAAGGCCGCGTATCGTTTTTTCTCCAACGACCGGGTCAGTGAGGCGGACATTCTGGCCGGCCACTTTCAATCGACCCGTGAACGCACGATGGCCACCGACGGGCCTATCCTAGGGTCTGTACCTAATTAGCGAGTTCTGATTCCCTGGTGCTAAGTTGATTCGGCACGGGGGACTTCGATGCGCAAAGGACTGTTCTGGCTGAACGACAAGCAGTGGGCTCAGATAGAGCCGCATCTGCCAACGAACCAGACCGGCCCGGCGCGCCAAGACGATCGACGCATTATCAGCGGTATCATTCACATGCTCCAGTGCGGCGCACGCTGGCGCGATTGCCCGTCCGACTATGGCCCTTACACGACGATCTACAATCGGTTCAATCGCTGGGCTAAGCGCGGACATTGGCAGGCGATCTTTGAAGCGCTCGCCCGCTGCGGCAAGGACCGAGTGGCTTTGTCGATCGACTCCACCTCGATCAAAGCGCATCGCTCGGCGAGCGGCGGAAAAGGGGGGAGTGTGAACAGGCGATCGGCCGCTCGCGCGGTGGGCGGACCACGAAAATCCACGCGCTGAGCGACCCTGATTGCAAACCTTGTGCATTTCATCTCACTCCGGGACAAGCCGCAGACATTGCCGCAGGGCCGGCCCTTTTGAAGCTCGCGCCGCCCATGTCTTCCCTCATTGGGGACAAAGGCTACGATGGCGACGGCTTTCGCGCCGAAATCGTCAATCGCGGCGCGAAACCCGTCATTCCAAACAAATCCAACCGGGTAACCCTCCACAGCTTCAGCAAGCGCCTCTATAAAGGGCGCAATGTTATCGAGCGCTGTTTCTGCCGGCTCAAGGATTTCAGGCGTGTTGCTACTCGCTACGACAAACTTGCCAGAAACTTCTTGGCCGCCGTCCACCTCGCCGCTCTCGTCGCTTATTGGATCAATTGAGTCTGAACCCTAGCA
>NZ_JADPIS010000075.1:0-7213 GCF_023073025.1 Bradyrhizobium sp. 76 | reverse complement strand
GCCTCGTCAATCTTCCAGAGTCGAAAATCCTTGCTCATAGCCCCGCAAAGAATCAGACTCGCCCCAGCTTGACCAGCGACTACTTGGACAGGCTCCTAGCAGTTTCCCTGTGCCGATCGGTATGCGAATCAAGGGATTCCAATCTTCACCACCGGCTTCTAAAAGCAGAATGCGTTGACGCATCTTCCGACAGCCGCGATGCCAAGACACATCCTGCGGAACCGCTGCCGACGATTATGTAAGTGCAGCGTTCTGCTCCCATCACGGACTATTCCTGCTCACAACGATAACCGCCAGGCATCTTCATGCATTGTCGGACCGGCACGCCACAGACGTAACCCGGTATGAGCTCCCACGTCTGCGGTGATCAGCGGGCGCGAGCGTAGCGGATCGGCATCCAGTATTGGCGCATGGCCTCGACGGCCGCTGGAAGATCGGCGTGGGCGTTGCGCAGAAAATCCCTGGTCTCGCGCCCGCTTCGTGGCGGTCCGAGCAGCGGCCGGCCCTGATCGTCGCGACAGTGCAGCAGGATGGGCAGAAGCAGGCCATGATTGACGTTGCTGGCGTCCAGCAACGGCGCCCACGCCGACGGCCTGAGCCGCGTTGCGGCGTAGAATCCCAGGCACCAGGGTCGCGGATCGACGTCGCCATTGGCTTTGCGCCGGTGCATCGGCTCGAACTGGCTGGGCGTGGTCGAAAGGATCTGGCTGATCTCGTTGTGGCGCAGCGCGACGGCGGAGATCGCTGCGAACTCCGGAGTGCCGCCGTGGTTGAAAGCATCGGCATCGATGGCGAGCAGCGGGCAGATCCAGTCGAGCGGGCTGATCGACACCGGTCCGGCCACGATCGCGGCGACGTAGCCATCGAGCATGGGGAGACTGGTGGCGGCAGGGTGCCGATCGACACGAACCTGGAGCCACCGCTCGAGCTCCGCAAGCGGCATCGCGGCTGCGGCCATCGACGACGATGCTGAATGGCGACGCGGGCTCATGCGGCGGCTTGTGCGATGCGCTCGCGGGCCGCCTTCCAGTTCCAGGCGAGCAGCTCGTGCAGCTGATGGCTCTTGGTTCGCCCAGACACGATGCGCTCCAGCACGTCGGACAAGTAGGCCTGCGGATCGAGCTCATGAAGCTTTGCTGTGTTCACGATCGACGACAGGATCGCCCAGCTCTCGGCGCCGCCTTCGCTGCCGCTGAACAATGAGTTGCGTCTTCCCATTGCAATCGGGCGCATGGAACGCTCGACCGTGTTGGAATCGACCTCGACGCGGCCGTCGCGAAGAAACAGCGTCAGTCCGTCCCAGTGATTGAGCGCGTAGTTGATGGCCTCGGCCAGCTTCGACTGGGAGAAGAGCTGGCCGACCGTTGCCGTCAGCCGCGCCTTGAGCGCCGCCATCAACGGAGTGGTCCTGGTGCGGCGGGCGGCAAGCCGCTGCTCGGCACTGCTGCCGCGGATCTCGGCCTCGATGGCATAGACCGCCTGCAACCGTTCGATCACCTCGCGAGCGAATGGCGACTGGGTCGTCTTGTAGACCTCGACAAATTTGCGCCGGGCATGGGCGAGGCAGAAAGCGAGCTGGATCGCGCTGCCATGACCGCGGGCGAGCGCCTTGTAGGCGGCATAACCATCCACCTGGAGAATGCCGGAAAAGCCGGTCAATTGTCCGGCGATCTCCTCGGTGCCGCGGCCGCCGGCGAACACGTAGGCGACCGCCGGCGGCGCGGGGCCGCCCCACGGGCGGTCATCCATGGCATGCGCCCAGAACTGGCAGATGCGGGGGCGATGTCGTCCGGGATCGAGCACCGGCATCGGCGTCTCGTCGCAGAACACGCGCGGCGAGGCCTGGATCGTGCGCAGCTGGAGCTCATAGAGGCTCTTGAGCCACCAGGTCGCACGCTTCACCCAGCCGGCCAGCGTCGCGCGGTCGAGATGAATGCCCTGACCGGCCAGAATCTGCACCTGCCGATACAGCGGCAGATACTAAGCAAACTTCGACACCACCACGTGGGTCACCAGCGCCGTTGAGGCCATGCCGCTCTCGATCAGTCGCGGCAGCACCTTCGCCTGCACCACGCCGTCGGTGCAGCCGCGGCAGGCGTATTTGGGACGGATCGTGCGCAGCACCCGCAGGATCGCCGGGATCACGTCCAGCACCTCGCTGACGTCCTCGCCGATCTTATGCAGGCGGCCGTCGCAACACGGGCACGCTGTCGCGTCCGGCTCCAGCACCTGCTCACAGCGTGGCAGGTGCTTGGGCAGCGCGCCGATGTTGCGGCGGGCCTTCTTGCGCGGCTTACCAGCCGGCTTGGTCGCAGCCGCATCGTCGTTGGCCGGCGCAGCTGGTGTGACGCCGGTCTCCAGATCGTCCAGCTCGAGCGCGAGCTGCTCGTCCACGAGCACCGCAAGTCGCTCCGAGCGCTTCCCGAAGATCATCTCCTTGAGCGGCGCCGCTTCCTTCTTCACACGCTGCCTGATGGCTTCCATCGCATCCGCCACTTCGGCTTCATGGCCAACGGCCATCGCGCTGCCAAACTCGCCCTTTGCCGCAAACTTCTCGATCGTGCAACATGACCGGTAGCGAAAGCGCGGTCTGCACCAGTGCGACCTCGCCAGCCGACGAGGTCATCTGCGTCATAGCCCAAGCCGCACCGACGCCCTGAATCAGGACACCAAGATTAGAGAGGAGGCTTGCAAGCCAAATGCGCCGGAAATTGGCATACCTCAATGGCGCAGCGATGCCATCGCCGCTGATGACCCGGGGCTTTGCCACATTCATCATATCGGCGCCCTCCTGCCTTGCCTGCGTTCCCGATGCCCGTCTCCGGAGTTAGAAGGTTTGGCATTCCGCGAGGAGTAGCGCTCGGCCAGCGAAACGGGGGTGAGCCCTCAACAGAATCAAAGATCAACATGTTGCCGATGTAATGGAGGGACGCGGAATGATCACGTCCATAAGCAGATGTCCTTCTGCGGCCTTGAACGTCGCTTCACCAGCAGCGCAGCGAGCCGCGGGTGCGATCGAGCTGGAATCCAATAAACAGCGAAACAGTCACCATTGGAGCTGCGCGCCATGCGCAACCTGGCCCTGGATAATTCTAGGCAGGCGAGCGAGACGACGCGCAACGCGGTGGACGTCGCTTCTCGGCTTTTTTGATTGTGCTGGGTATGGCCCTGGTTCAAAGGTGGAGACGTTGCTGCCAATTCCTGATTGCACCGAATGTTAAGTCGAGCTTGCCGCGGCGCGGTGCGTGCGCGAGAGCCGGGCGTTTCGCACCTTCTTCGAACTGTTCCAAGAGAACCTCGTCTGATTGATCGTTCCAATGCATCGCGTGTGAATCGATCACAACCACATCTGTCGCTTATGCGAAGTGCGCATGCAACAGGATTGCGCAGGGCTAACGGCTACTGCACAATCCTCTTTGCTGGTCGTCTGAAGGCCCTCGTAAGACGCGCGTTGTTCATTCTTCACGGCGTGAGCCGACGTCGAGCGATTGGAGAACGATCAAAAGAAGCCTAATCGATATATTCACAGCCTTTCTCCTTAAGGACTTCGTCTACCCACGACCCGTTCCAAGGCATTTCCGCCCTGAGTTTCGTTTCACGAACTAGAACATCTTTGATCTTCCCCAGAATATCTTCGGCGTCATCTGGGTTGATTATCACCACACCGTCCTGGTCGCCGACAATGATATCGCCTGGCTTCACCGTCACGCCACCGCACGAGACAGGAACGTTGACCTCGCCCGGCCCATCTTTGTATGGCCCTCTTGGGGTAATTCCAGCGGCATATACCGGGAAAGTCATATTGCGGATGGCGGCAACGTCGCGGACTGCGCCATCGACGATCAGCCCCGCCAACTTACGGTACTGCATCCACGTCACCATCAGCTCGCCGGCATTCGCGTTGTCAGTTGCTCCTTGAGCATCGACCACAATCACGTCGCCGGGCTGGGCTAAATTCATTGCCTTTTGCATCACCAGACTGTCACCGGGACGCGTCTTGACTGTGATGGCCACTCCGAGCAACGGAGCGCCGTTCAGCGGTTTGATCTTCCCGCTGATGCACGATGCCCTATTCATGCTATCGGCAATGCTCGCTACGGCAATTCCACCAAACCGTTGGACGAGAGATGGATCAGGTCTATTGATGTTGAGGTAAACACGAAATCCAGTGTTAGACATTAGCTTTGCTCCGTGACATTTTTCGCTTCCGCCAACTGTTCGCTTTCGGTCGCAGCGCTCACGCTGCCGGCATCACCTAAGATCGCCGCGTTGGCTCGTCGGTCATGATCGCCCCAACTTCCCGAGATCTCCAGGTAATCTCTATTCAAATCGCGACTGTGAATGCATCCCGTCATGGCCATCACCGTGTCGAGCTCACGTCTTAGGATCTCGATCATTCGAGTCGCGCCCGACATCCCGCCCACCGCGGTGCCGTAGAGCAGACCACGTCCAATCATCACGGCCTTGGCTCCCATTGCGAGGAATTTGAGAATGTCGCTACCTCTTCGGACTCCACTGTCGGCAATCACTGTCAACTGCTGGCCGACCTCGTCAACAATCTCGGCCAGCACTTGGATCGGTGCCACCGCGCTATCAAAACGGCGTCCGCCATGGTCGGACACGACGATTCCATCAGCTCCCCTCTTCGCGGCAAGGATCGCGTCGTCCGGGCGGAGAATGCCTTTTACGACAAAATTACCTTTCCAGGTGTCGCGCAGCCGCCGGATGTGGTCCCAAGAAAGGCCGGGCATGAGACCCAGCGGCTTCTTTCTGCTCAATATACTGCAGCGATGGTAGACCGGACAGTTCGTGAATGCCGGCCCCCGGCCAGCTGCCAAATAGCGAGCAAATACGCCAACCGTCCATCGTGGGTGGGCAGCGACATCGTATAGGTTGCGAGCGGAATATCTGATCGGCATCTCGAAGCCGTTGCGGATCCTGTATTCTCGATTCCCTGGAACAGGCATAGTCACGACGAGCGTCCGCACGCCCTTGTTCCATGCTCGCCGGCTCAGATCTCGTGCTAACTCTTCCGAAGACTGTTCATTCTCCCCGAAGAAGTAGAGCTGAAACCAGACCTGACCTGGGCTCGCTGCCGTGATCTCTTCCACAGACGAAATGGCCTGCATTGCTGCACCGAACGGGATTCCGCTTGCAGCCGCGGCCTTGGCCAATTCTCTCTCGCTTTGATACCACACGAGGCCGGCCATGGCCGTCGGCGCTACGACAATCGGCATATCGCAGGTGTGACCGAAGATCGAGACTGATTGCGTACGGGGGCTACCGCTGCCGGTCAGCACCGCGGTCTAATCCGCACGGAGTCAAAGGCATGCCGGTTTCTTCGAAGCCCCTTCTCATCCTCGGTACCCCTGTCGATGTATTCGAAAAGGCCGTGCGGAAGCTGACGCTTGGCTAGCCCCCGAACCTCCGCATAATTGAGAAACTCACTCATTCGCAACTCTCCTTTCTGCACGCACTGCCACGTCAACCTAAAGCCTGGGCGCCCGGCACCAATCCAGGCACGATTCGCACAGTCATCATGCTTTGCGCTGGTGATGCAGCCGCGACTTCTCGAGCATGATGCTCGCGATCCGTTAGCCGGCATGCGCACGAGACTTCCAACCGTGAATCCCGCACAGCTTTCCGGAGGCTAGCGGTAACGCATCGCCAGCAGGCGCTCCGGTCCTGCTTGTCCCAACTCGCGGAGCGACGGTCGGATTCAAATACGCCATCCATGGCGGCACATAGAAGTCCGGGGAAAGCGAGAGCCGCCATGGTCCACCCGTCGCGAGCCGCGCGTGTTGCCCATTGGCGAGCAGATCTGGTCGGCTTAGGCTGCTGTTCACCCCTTTGATCTTCGCCTTTTGCTTACTTGCAGCTTGGCTCGAAGTGACTGGCCTTCATCATGCCGGCAAATGTATCGGCTTGCAACGCAGGCACGTGCGCGTCCTCCCAGGCAAGCATTTGCGGCGTAAGCGGCGGTAGGTCAATGCCTTTGTGCACCAAATTGACTATGTCAATCGCGTAACCCGTCACCCTTCCGTCGGGCGATGCGACTACGTAGGAAGGGGCCAAGCAAACCCCCACCTTGAATTGGCCGGCTTTGTGGACCGAGGCGAAAAGAGGATCTTCTGTTTCTGCTAACGCCGAAAATGAATAGCCAGTTACGACGAGCAGCAGGATGAGCCACTTTAGTGTCGCACGCATGGTATCTCTTCCGTCCCAACAACAAGATTAGGGCATTCTCGGATGCCATCGTTCGCAGAAGCCAATACCAATTTGGAAAGCACTGAGACCAGATCGGAATTGCACGCTATTGGGCAGTAACAAAGCCGAGCGTTCTCAATACGTACGTGGCTGCCGTAAGGACGGTAAGGACAAGGCGCAAGGAGTTTCGGGTCTCTTTGTCTCTCGAGACATCGATGTGCCCGCACAGACGAACAATCACCTGCAGAGATCTCCCTTGACTTTGCCGGCGCCCTCCTCGTGCAGGCAAATCCGTTGCCTTTATCCAACATCGTACGGATTACTGTAGAGTAGCACCGGTCCGTCATTCGCCCATAGAATGAGCCTTGTCGACATTGCTCCAATCGTGGAGGTTGGTGACACGCAGCAGCTGTTCCGATTTGATTTACCCTGGTTGCGCGCACTCGCTTCCGATCGTGACCGACAAGCACGGCGAGCTTAATGTCGGGACCTTGCGCAACTCGTGCGACCGCCGTCAGAGGTTTCGGATTTCCGGGCAGCACGTAGAGCGCGTCCTCAAATGCGGTGATCGGCGCAGAAAACACCAGAACTTGCAGCGCTCCTCCTTGGTCGCCGCGTAGCCTATAAAATGAATTAGCGTGCCATCAGTCCGGGCATTAAGGCACCCCAGGTGTGAAGACCGGCGTGAGCGCTGGCACACCCATGCCTTCGACCGCGAGATTTAGCACCTCGACAACTAGTGGCTCTGCACAGTGATTTTGACGGGTTGGGTCCGGCGGTCAGATTAGCTCGGGCAGGAGTTTCGGATCAATGAGGACCTCGATGCTGCGAGGCGTCCTTGGCTGCCGTCTGATGAGGCCGGCGCGTTCCAGCGTCAGCACCATCTGGTGAACCGAAGGCGGGCTGATGCGGATTTCGCTGATGGTGAGCGGTGATTTCACGCGATGGTGAGCAGGCATTTCGCGCGATCGTGAGCAGCCGCTTTGGCCGACATGGTGATTGGGTC
>NZ_JADPIS010000158.1:0-7351 GCF_023073025.1 Bradyrhizobium sp. 76 | reverse complement strand
CATCGCAATGCGCGCCGACAAGACCGACCAGAGCTTCACTTCAATGATCTATCTGGCCGCGGCCGCGATAAACTCCAGATGAATCCCAACAGACCCTAGAACGGCGAAGTCACTGTTGGGTTACCTGACGGGAGTTTGGCTCTTTGACCAGGTTAACGCGCTGCCGATTAATCTCGTTTCCAATTCTGCTCAGCCGCCGCGGCACCGACAACTCCCGGGAAGCAGCCCCATTACGATGGTGACAGCGGGAGAGCTCGGCTGGATAGACAAAGCCAATTCGCACAGACTCGCCAGAGCATTCCGGCCATGGCCGATCGATTCCGTCGCCAAGGCACCTCCTATCCACACATTCAAGTAAGCTTGATTGATTCGCTTGATCACTCGTGGCCGCCGACGAGCAGTCTCACAGCTGGGGGTAGCTATGCGCGCACACTCGAGCGGACCTGAGCTGCGCCTTCCGCAGACGATTGATAGCCAAAGCCACTGCCTTGGTGAAGCGCCTCCCGCCCTGCTCGTCTTGCGGCTGGCTCCTGGCAAACGAATAAGGGTTCGACATATTCACGCGATAAGCTCGGAGGGGGATTGAATCATACGTAGCGTCAGATTGTAGAGTGCACAGCTAGGGAGCACCAATGTTCGGCTGCTTCCAGCGGAGCAGGCCGACCGCTTGCGATGAGAGGTCTTCTGCCAAAGCGGCTGAGGATCGCGCTCAGCCGAAGAACGCACTTTCTGTCCTGTCCACGCAATCGCCGGCCCTATGAAGACAAGATCGCCCACATGTAAGAAGGACCAATCCAGCCTGGGAGGCTGCCAAATACGTTTGCGGGTACTGAGTTCCAAACCAGCCGCGGCGAGATTGATGCGGTATCCCGGAGCGGTCATGTGAGAGGACCCGATAGATCCAACAGGGTCTTGCTCGTCGATCACTGTGAGGGCCAATGCCGGGCCATTGTTGGTTTCAAGAATGGCGATCCGGGAGCCGCGTATATGTGCGGCGCCCCCGTTGTGACGGGGCCTCGCCAAAAGCTGTCATCGTGGTGCGCTTATCACCATTCCCGAATGCACGTCATGCCATGGTCGGACGGACGCAGCCTCGTTGAACGAAAGCAGACTAGATGAACAACAGTAATCCGAGACGAGGCCGCGCAAGTGCTAGGCATGGGTAGCGGTCATCGCGGGAGCAAGAGAGCTGCCGATAGATCCGCGAGCTGGATCTGCTCGAGGTGCAGGCCTGACGATTGCCCAAGAGCCGAACGCCGATCCGGCAATGAGGCCCATCAAGACCTGACGAGCGAGTATTGAGAAGCTCATGTGAGCGCCTTGGAAGAGATGATGTGGAAGTTTATACCCGCGAGGGACTGAAGATTGATCTCGGCACCTTGATTGAGGGCAACACCGCGTTCGAACCCGATAAGCCGGCCATCCATTTCGAGACGCGCCTCTAAAGCTTACGCTGCTTTCGGCGCATTCGAGCGGGGGCACTTGGTTTAATGGCCCGGGTCGACCTATCCACTCTCCGCGAGCAGCTCATCCGACTTTTTTCTGCCGAGGTAGAACGCAGTTAATCCGTCAGCTCAGGCTGGTATCCGCAGAACGCTTGCTCAAGAACCGGAATTTGCCGACAAGAGAAGTTGCGCTCGGGACCAGCAAACCGCCAGTTTCAATGGCAGCGGCACGTGCTCGAGGCGGCTTATTCACCCACATGCGGGCTTTGCCTGGTCATACTACGGCCGGCCCGAAGACATGCTTGCGAGCGCGGAAAACACCCCCGGCGGAATGGTCGCCGAACCGAGCACTGATCTTGTGAGCCATATCGTCCGCCCGCTAAACGCACCATTGTTGTTGATTCCGTGGCCACTCGCGAGCAATGAGCCGCCAGATGCCTTTCGCTACTGAATTCGCCCTTCGGGGGCGCAGGACACACTAATCGTCGCGATAAAGCCCTTGAGGTCCCATATAGCACTGGCCTCATTCATCCAGCGTTTTTCTGTGAACTCAAACAGCACGGAGACAGTATGCGCGCCTTCACTTTTGCTTGCCAGATCACCAACTTGATTGTCCCGAAATGATCGACGATGACAAGTACTGCGCGACAGAGAACGAATTTCAATGCTTTGTTTGGCCGGCTTGCTCGCGGTTGCACTGGATGAACAGCAAGATTGGAACACTCTAATGCAAGGACACGAAATGAGGGAAACTCGCTGGCTCAACGTGCGAGTTGACCACGAAGGGACTGTGGAACGCTTCTCGGCCAAACGGGTCTGCTTACCTCCCATCCGCGACGCAACTTCATTGGTCGCGCCGACGCCGAGAAACGCCTGACGAAGGCCGAACGGAATCTTCCGGACTACAAACTTTCGTATAGTCCTTCAAAACCCTTTCGATGTGGAAGGTTACCTCCGTACAGTTGAGCGATTGATGCAATGCCTATACAGAGTCCAGAACTCGGCCGTTCGAGAGCGTGACGCTTCCGCATTCGAAGAGGCCAGACGCGATTGACGTCGTCGATCGGGGACCGACATTAGCCTGCGCAGAGCAACGATTTGTCAAACCAAGAGAGCAAACGGCGGGTCGCCCTAATCACCGGCGTGACTGGACAGGACGGCGCCTATCTGGCCGAATATCTGCTGTCGCTCGGCTATGTCGTGCACGGCATCAAGCGGCGCTCGTCCTCGTTCAACACTGCGCGGGTCGACCATCTCTACCAGGACCCGCATCTCGGGGACGTGCCGTTCCTGATGCACTACGGCGACATGACGGACTCGACCAATCTGATCCGGCTGGTGCAGCAGATCCGACCGACCGAGATCTACAATCTGGCCGCCCAAAGCCACGTCGCGGTCAGCTTCGAGAGTCCCGAATACACCGCCAATGCCGATGGGATCGGCGTGCTGCGGCTGCTGGAAGCGATCCGCATCCTCGGCATGGAGAAGGAGACGCGGTTCTACCAGGCCTCGACCTCCGAGCTCTACGGCCTCGTTCAGGAGATCCCGCAGAAGGAGACCACGCCGTTCTATCCGCGCTCGCCCTACGGCGTGGCAAAACTCTACGGCTACTGGATCACGGTGAACTACCGCGAAGCCTATGGCATGTTCGCCAGCAACGGCATCCTGTTCAACCACGAGAGCCCGATCCGCGGCGAGACATTTGTGACCCGCAAGATCACGCGCGCTGTCGCCCGTATCGAGGTCGGGCTGGAGGAGACGCTCTATCTCGGCAATCTCGAAGCCAAGCGCGACTGGGGCCACGCGCGCGATTACGTCGAGGGCATGCACAAGATCCTGCAAGCCGACAAGCCCGACGATTTCGTGCTCGCCACCGGCGAGATGCACTCGGTGCGCGAGATGGTCGAGCTATCGTTCGCCCAGCTCGGCCGCCGCATTGCATGGCGTGGAGCAGGGGTCGAGGAGACCGGCGTCGATGAGACGAGCGGCAAGACGGTGGTGAAGATCGATCCGACCTATTTCCGCCCCACCGAGGTCGATCTCCTCGTCGGCGACGCCAGCAAGGCGCATCAGGTGCTCGGCTGGAAGCCGAAGCACACGTTCGCCCAGCTCGTCGAGGAGATGATGGCAAGCGATCTGGCGGAAGCAAAACGGGAGGCGGCCCATGGCAAGCGCACCGTTTGAGCTGAAGGGCAAAAGCGTCTACGTCGCCGGCCATCGCGGTATGGTCGGCAGCGCGATTGCGCGCCGGCTCGCGCGGGAGGACGTGCAGCTCGTCACGGTCGACCGGCGCGAGGTCGATCTCTGCAACCAGACGGCCGTGTTCGAATGGTTCGCGAAAACGCGGCCGCATGTGATCTTCCTCGCCGCCGCAAAAGTCGGCGGCATCGTCGCCAACGACACGCTGCGGGCCGAGTTCATCTACGACAACATCACGATTGCTGCGAACGTGATCCAGGCCGCGCATCAAAACGGCGCCGAAAAGCTGATGTTTTTGGGCTCGTCCTGCATCTATCCGAAGCTAGCCCCACAGCCGCTGCGCGAGAATTCGGTGCTATCAGGCCCGCTGGAGCCGACCAACGAGCCCTATGCGATCGCCAAGATCGCCGGCATCAAGATGGCGGAAGCCTATCGCAGCCAGTATGGCAGCGACTTCATCAGCGTGATGCCCACCAATCTCTACGGCCCCGGCGACAATTATCATCCCGAATTGAGCCATGTCGTTGCCGCGCTGATCCGCCGCTTCCACGAGGCGAAGGTCGCGGGCGCAAAGAGTGTCGCCGTGTGGGGCACCGGCACGCCACGGCGCGAGTTCCTTTATGTTGACGACATGGCGGATGCCTGCGTGCACCTGATGAAGAGCTATTCGGGACCGGAGCTGATCAATATCGGCACAGGCGAGGACATCACCATCGCCGAGTTCGCCCGTGTCGTCGCCGAGGTCGTTGGCTACAGCGGCGAGATTGCCTTCGACACGTCGCGCCCCGATGGCACTCCGCGCAAGCTGCTCGACGTCAGCCGTCTCGCAAGCCTCGGCTGGCGCGCGAGGACATGGCTTGTAGATGGAATGCGCCAGACCTACCGGGCCTTCTTGGCCGTATCGGGTACATCGGACAAAACGAGAGCCTCATGCAGCTGCTAACTGCTGACGGCGCTCATTGTGCGATTGCCAGACAGTTGCTTTAGGATCTCCCGGCGAATTCGACAGGGCTCCACGTTTTCTTGGAGTTCGAGCACCTCCGGGTGCCGCGTGCCCGATGGAGGGCAGGCACGGCTAGACTGGCGGATAACTAAAGCGAGCGAATTGGTCAGGCGCGCCTTGCGGGACGCTCTGTTTTGAACTTGAGGTAAACTGACTAAATGTGCGGAATTGTCGGCATCTTGGGGCGCGGTCCGGTCGCGGATCGTCTGATCGATTCACTGAAGCGACTGGAATATCGTGGCTATGACTCAGCGGGTATCGGAACGCTCAAAGGAAACCATATCGAGCTTCGACGCGCCGAGGGCAAGCTGAGGAACCTTGAGACACGCGTTCGCTGCCATCCGCTCTCAGGCCATGTCGGGATTGGGCACACGCGCTGGGCTACTCACGGCAAGCCGACGGAGCACAATGCTCATCCCCATGCAACGGACAATGTTGCAGTCGTCCATAACGGCATAATTGAGAACTTCCGCGAGCTGCGAGCGGAGCTAAAACAGCATGGCGCCTGTTTCGCCTCTGAAACAGACACCGAGGTGGTGACGCATCTCATCGACTTTTATCTGAAAGATGGCTGCTCGCCGCAGGAGGCCGTAAAAGCGTCGCTGCCGCGGCTAGTCGGCGCGTTTGCGCTTGCAATCCTGTTCAAGGGTCAACACGACCTCATGATCGGTGCGCGCAAGGGCTCACCACTTGCGATCGGACATGGAGAAGGCGAAATGTATCTCGGATCGGATGCTATCGCGCTCGCGCCCCTTACCGGCTTGATCACCTACCTTGAGGACGGCGATTGGGCTGTGCTCAACCGCAACTTCAGCGTGGTCTACGACGCACAAGGCACAGTTGTCCGCCGGGAGGTGATGAAATCTGGCGCGTCGTCGGTTCTCGTCGACAAAGCAAACTACCGCCACTTCATGGCGAAGGAAATCCACGAACAGCCAGAGGTGATCGGGCAGACGCTGGCGCGTTACGTCGATATCGCCACCGAGAGCGTGGCACTGCCGCAGGAGCTTCCGTTCGACTTCAACGAGATCGGACATATCTCGATCACGGCTTGCGGTACGGCAGGCTACGCCGGCCATGTCGGCAAGTACTGGTTCGAGCGGCTGGCTCGTATTCCGGTCGAGCTCGATGTCGCATCCGAATTTCGGTACCGTGAGGCGCCGATGCGCAAGGGAGATCTTGCTATCTTCATCTCGCAGTCCGGCGAGACGGCCGATACGCTGGCCGCGCTCCGCTATGCCAAATCGCAAGGCCTGCATACCCTCTCTGTCGTGAACGTACTGAGTTCGACCATTGCGCGCGAAAGCGGGACAGTGTTGCAGACGCTCGCCGGACCTGAAATCGGCGTTGCCTCGACCAAGGCGTTCACATGCCAGCTGGTCGTCCTTGCGGCGCTTGCGGTTGCTGCTGGCAAGGCGCGCGGTGAATTGCCGGAGAGCGACGAGGTCGATCTCGTGCGAGCGCTGATCGAAATTCCACGGCTGGTTACCGCGGCGCTTGCCGGCGAGCCGCAGATCGAGAAGCTCGCACGCGACATCGCCAAATCGCGTGACGTGCTATATCTTGGTCGCGGCACGTCGTTTCCATTGGCCCTGGAGGGGGCACTGAAGCTGAAGGAGATCTCCTATATTCACGCCGAGGGCTATGCGGCCGGAGAACTCAAGCACGGCCCGATCGCCTTAATCGACGAGAGCGTTCCCGTAATCGTCATTGCTCCCTGCGACCGGGTGTTCGAAAAAACCATCTCGAACATGCAGGAGGTCGCCGCACGCGGCGGCAAGATTATCTTGATAACGGACGCTCGGGGAGCCGCAGAGGTATCCATGGATTCACTCGCGACGATTGTGCTGCCGGAGATGGATACGACGTTTACGTCGATTGTTTATGCGATTCCGGTGCAGCTTCTGGCCTACCACACGGCCATCCTGATGGGCACGGACGTCGACCAACCCCGAAATCTCGCGAAATCGGTAACTGTCGAATAAGGCAAGGTGATGCGACCTGGATTTTGTCGCGGTCAGATTCCGAATGCGCACAAGCCTCGGTCAGATCGAATTACGATGTGCCGCCCAGCTCCTGGCCCGATGCCACCGCATGGTTTCGCGGCGGTTCATAGCCCTCGCTTACGGAGGCTGAGCCTCATGTGCAAAATTTACGGCCAATCAGGTTGCGAGGCTGGCGTGGCCTTGCCTCCGGCAAGCAAGCAGTCGCGCAGGGCTTATCACGACATTCCGATTGCTTGGACCTGGTCATAATTCGTGACAAACATCCAGGTTTCTAATACGACGTGGAAGCCAGATGAAGCTGTTCGATTAAGCCCATTATCGCTGAGGAGGCCCGCTGTGATCCTCCCCCTCAGCGCGGGTTTTGGACCGCATTAGGACCGCAGCGCCCCTCGAAGTACGAGGCGCGCCTCGCTTCGAAGGACAACGTGGCACTTGCCCGAGCATGGCGATCGGCGCTATCGGACGGGCTCGATCACCAGCACGCTCACCAAATCTTTTCCGTAAACCTCAGGTTAAGTTGAGCAACTCGAGGCCAAATCGCTGGACATCGGGTGAGATGCTAACGCACCTCGGCTCCAATCGCAGGCTCGCGAGCTGTTCTAGGGTCTGTTGGGATTCATCTGGAGTTTATCGCGGCCGCGGCCAGATAGATCATTGAAGTGAAGCTCTGGTCGGTCTTGTCGGCGCGCATTGCGATG
>NZ_JADPIS010000060.1:0-7835 GCF_023073025.1 Bradyrhizobium sp. 76 | reverse complement strand
TACTAGCGATGAGATTTGAAAGCCCGTCCGCATGGCGCTGATTCTCCGTTTGAGAACCACAGTCGCCCGGCAAACTTCATCGGAAATGAGTCAGACCCCAATCGGGACCCCGGGATAAGGGTCCACAGTGGCTTCCATCGAGTCATGGAAGCCGAGGTTGGGATGCTGGTGGTGGAGACGATTGGTAAGATCCGTCGCGCCTACTTTGTTGATGGTCGTCCGATCAAGGTGATCTGCCGAGAACTTGGCGTATCGCGGAAGGTGGTTCGCAAGGTCATTCGTTCTCAAGCGACGGAGTTCCGGTATGAGCGCGAGACGCAGCCGCTCCCGAAGATCGGTGCCTGGAGTGCCGAGCTTGACCGGTTGCTGGCAGGGAATGAGAGCAAGGCAGCACGGGAACGGCTGACGCTGATCCGGCTATTCGAAGAGCTTCGCGGTCTGGGTTATGCCGGCGGCTATGATACGGTTCGTCGATACGCACGACGGTGGAGCAAGGAACGCGGCACCTCGACAGCGTCGGCGTATGTGCCGCTGAGCTTTGCCCCAGGCGAAGCCTACCAGTTCGACTGGAGCCACGAGGTCGTCCTGCTGAGCGGCACCACGGTGATGGTGAAGGCTGCCCATGTCCGGCTCTGTCACAGCCGCATGCTGTTCGTGCGGGCCTATCCGCGAGAGACGCAGGAGATGGTGTTCGACGCCCACGACCGGGCGTTCGCCCTGTTCAAAGGCACTTGCACCCGCGGCATCTACGACAACATGAAGACCGCCGTAGAGACGATGTTCGTCGGTAAAGGCCGTCTCTACAATCGCCGCTTCCTGCAGATGTGCAGCCACTATCTGGTCGATCCGGTCGCCTGTACGCCGGCGTCGGGCTGGGAGAAGGGGCAGGTCGAGAACCAGGTCGGGCTGGTCAGGGAACGCTTCTTCACGCCGCGGCTGCGGTTCAAAAACCTCGACGAGTTAAAAGCCTGGCTGCTCGACAAGTGCATCGCCTACGCCAAGGCTCATCGCCATCCGGAGCTGGCCGATCGGACGATCTGGGACGTGTTCGAAGCCGAACGCCCCAAACTCGTTCCCTATGCCGGCCGCTTCGACGGCTTCCATGCGGTGACGGCATCGGTCTCGAAGACCTGCCTGGTGCGCTTCGACAACAACAAGTACTCGGTCGCAGCCAGTGCAGTCGGACGACCGGTCGAGGTTCAAGCCTATGCCGATCGCATCGTGATCCGTCAGGATGGACGTATCGTTGCCGAGCACCCGCGATCCTTTGGCCGCGGCGATACCGTCTACGACCCCTGGCATTATGTGCCGGTGCTCACCCGCAAACCCGGCGCCTTGCGCAACGGTGCTCCCTTCAAAGACTGGGTGCTGCCGGCCGCGATCGAGCGAATCCGGCGCAAGCTTGCCAGCACCGACGATGGCAATCGGCAGATGGTCGACATCCTCAACGCGGTGCTGACTGACGGTCTGCCCGCGGTGGAAGCGGCCTGTGCCGAAGCGCTCAGTCACAGCGTCCATTCCGCCGATGTCGTTCTCAATATCCTGGCCCGTCAACGTGAACCCGCCCCACCGGCCAACATCATGACGCCGGCCGCACTGACGCTCCGTCATGCACCGATCGCCGATTGTGCCCGCTACGACAACCTCCGGAGGACCATCTGATGGAACGAACCCAAATCTTCGACCTCATGGGCGAACTCAAGCTCTACGGCATGAAGGCTGCCTTCGACGAGATCATGGCAACTGCCGTCAAGCGCCAGCACGAACCGCAGCGCATTGTTGGCGACCTGCTCAACGCCGAGATTAACGAGAAGCAAGCCCGCTCGATCAAATACCAGCTCACCATTGCCAAGCTACCGCTCGCCAAGGACATCGCCGACTTCCAGTTCGACGGCACGCCGATCAATCAGACTCTCGTCAATGATCTCGCTGGCGGCGGCTTCATCGCCCAACAACGCAACGTCGTGCTGGTTGGCGGCACAGGTACAGGCAAAACACACCTCGCCATTGCCATCGCCAGAAGCTGCATCCGATCCGGTGCCCGCGGCCGCTTCTTCAACGTAGTCGACCTCGTCAATCGCCTCGAGACCGAGACCCGCAATGGACTCATCACCTGCCTATTTTTTAGGATCATCGGAAATGACGCGTTCTGTTCGCTTCATATCGGCGCTTACAGCAACTTCCTGCGCTTGGACTGACGGAAGACGGCTTTGATATGTTTGTTATTGGGCTTGAGAGCGTTCCGCGGGGACGACTGGGTTGCCAATGCCCAACACGACAAAGCAAGCCCCCATCCAGAGATCCCCGGTGTATATTCCGAATGTTAAACTCAAACCGCACCTAATCGGAAAGGTTCAGATCAGATTTCGACCAAAGCAGCCTGCCTCGACCGTCTAGATCTAATGGTTGCCATTGCCGGTGCTCGAGCGAGGATGATCTGCGTTTGGTGACTTTCTGAATGGAGCACGCAGGAAAGCTCGGGGACCTTCTCCGTGGCCGTTCGCAGGAAAGGGGGATTTCTACGCGCGATGCCGCCGCCCTGCCTCGGTCGGCCCTGGCCTGAACACGCCGCACACTTCTAGCGCGCAACCATGACTTCAATCGCGCCGCAGCCAGCCTGTTCTCGTCTGTTCGACATAGTTGATTTGAGGCCTCGCCAACCGGGATGCGGCTTTAAGACTGTCCGCTTTGCCGATCTACTTCGGGCCCTGGGCCCGGGATAAATCTAGCTCTTCACTTCTTTTTTCGATCTTATTGAAGGCGCCCACCAAGCGGCGTGACTTTTTACTTCGAAGCAAACGGCGAAAAGGCGCTTCCGGACAGGAACACCGGCTGGCTCTCCTCGGTGCAGATGGAAGATGTGGCGCAGTTGCGTGCTCATCGAGCGCCCAAAAGCGTGCGCGGCTGCTGATCGAGGGATCGCCAGATGTGCTCGAGCATGGCACTTCTTCTGGTTGCTCTCGAAAACAGGGCTGGCATTTCGGCGATGCGAATTGGTCCGACTCGATGGCTGCGAAGCCGATATTGAGTATGCGAGCGCACAAACTGCTCGTTCGCGCGGCAAAGCAAGGCGCGCGCCGCGCGCGACGTGACCGGTCTTCAATGGATGACGCGATCGCTTGAAGGGAGCGCGAGAATACGCTCACGGGGCGAGTCAAACCATAGTGATCACGAAGAGTGCTACCCGCGTAGTCCTGACGGAACGAGCCACGTTTGCGCAGGGTCGGTTCGGTCATACGCGGGCTCACCGTATTCGGGCATCCCTCCATCCTGTTCCTCATGCCGTTGTCGGTGAGGGAGGCGGCTCCGAACTTCGGCTTGATCGATCCGTGTTCTTGCCGCCGTTCTCGTAGGTGCCCGGCGGGCGGGTAGCAGCTCCGCAGACAGAAGAATTGTACGACGACGTCTCGGCGAGCGTGCTGCGTGCCTTGAGCGGATTTCTGAGGTCGGTCGCCTTGACCGTCACGCTTGGCCTAGGCGTCGGATGGTGCGCCCGGCTCGGAAATCTCCTGAATCAGTTCACCGAGATCTGCCAGAACACCGCATCGCTCGCGGTACTGCCTCCTTCATCCTGTTTCTGGACATTCGCGAGCTCTCAAGATCACGATGTGATCTATATAGCTGCACCTGGTCGCTCCTGCTCAACACGATCGCGGCGGTGAAACAGGTCGAGCCGCTCCGGATCACGTTAGCGCGGACGATGCGCGCGCCACCGCAGCAACTGTCTGCGGTCATATACCAGCCATGTCACCCACCATCCTGGAGCGCGATCGTATCACCTGGTTGCTTCCGACGACGGAAGCGATGGAAGAAAATAGAAAGTGGGCGATTGGCCTCACTGACTGCGGGATGCGTCCGCGCCCATTCTGGCCGCACCGGAACGGTGATCGTGGCCAGTGGCATCCACGCTCGTTCGAGCGTCACCGGATCGCGCAACTGGGCGACGGTATCGGTGCGGATGTCGAGCCACTCGAACGATCGCCCATGGACAGTGACAAGCTGAGCGGGCCGGAGTGTGGCGAAACGATCTTGACGAGAAACTCTTATCACTCGACAGACTCGAATTCCATGTTCTTGAGCGAGTTCAAGATGATGTTGCCAAACTGTTCAACTACTGGAAGTAGTGGCTTGACGTCCCTGGCCCGAAGACCGCTAGAGTGGTCGCCCATGGCACGCCGTTCCGTTCCTAGAACAGAAACCCTGCAGTGAGGGTTTCTTTGTCCACGAAGGCTTGGTCGGCGTTATTTGCAACGGCAATACTGCGTCTGAGACAACAATGCGTCCAGCTCCGATTGTCCTGCGGGTACGTCTGACCTTCGACGAGCTTGATGCATGCGATCTGATCTTCAGTCCGCCCACTAGCGTGGGGCGAAGTGATTGCGGCACTTCGCCCCACAACGGACGTGCTCGCCCGGCTCACTCGAGAGTGCACCGGAGTTCGTGTCGCGACATGCCGCCCTCGACGAGGCGACCACCCGCCTGGATCGAAAGTGATGAGAGCTATGCCTTCCGGTTTCTTTTGCCGGCAGGTTGCATCGAGTCTCTCCCGTCCCGGCCGCGTCGCGCGCGGCCACGTTCTTCATCGCGGATTAGTTCTCAGCCCACCTGAGCGCCTCCTCTTAGAAGCGCAGTAAGGACCCGATCGGAACGCACGAGCATCTGGTTTTTCTTCGCGTGAGCCAAATCCAACGCGTGCGGCCTTCGATTTCACGAGCAAAGGAGCAATTGCCCACCTCCGTCGCAGTTGCGACGTCTGGGGAAGTGCTGCGGACATCAAACAAGATCATAGATAGCGACGCTTTTGTTTTGAGCTATGGAGCTCAAGCAGAACGGCATTTCTGGGCTGCTGTTGTAAGCCGAATGAGTGTTGAGTAGCCCCAGTATGGTCGAGCGGTGCAGAAGCCTGCCGCATCTGATTCTGGGAGGTCAGCAGTCAGACGCGCTCATGCGGTTGGGCCGATCCTCACTTGCAGTGTCGACGAGGAAGGTCGCGAGTGCGGCACATTGGTTGCGAATATCGGGTGTCGCCATGATCTCCCAAAAGGCCGCGCGTGTGATCGGACCCACCGCAAACAGGCAGCGCGAAGCCGTGCCGTCGCGCCTGATGATCGCACAATTGCGATCGGTCTCAATGCCGATGCAGAGCGGGTTGACGCGGGCTAGACTGCGATCGAACAAACTACGCACTGCTGGATTGAGCGTAGCGCGCGGATCTTTGACGATGCCGTTGCAATCGACGACGGCGCCGACTTGCATCTCGAGAGGATTGGCGTCGCCCCGCCGGCGGTACGTGACTCTGGCTCCGGTGTTATTGGGCTCGATGCTGGCCACCTTTGCAGCCATCAGGGTGAGCTGGCCGCTGTCAAGCGCCTGGGTGATGCGTACTTCGACTTCCGGAGCCATCCGGTACCGATGCACGTCCCACCAGGCGCGCGCGTGTTCGAGAAAGCGGCGTTTCGATGCCCGGGGGAGCTCATGCCACAGCCGCTGGGTATAGGGCCGAAGGCCATCGGTGACACTGCGCCAATCGACGCCTTGGGTCGCATTCCGGTCTATACGGTCGCGAAGCCAGCGTAGCAGGTTGTTGATGCTGGCGCCGAAAGGAACATCCGTCTCATCAATTTGCAAAGCATCGACGTGGCGGTGGGGTTTTGCGAGCAGGCCGCGCCGTGACATCGCGACAATCGGCCCGCGATGGCCGTTACGCAGCAACGACAGGACATAATCGACCATGGTAGGCCCGTGCCCTGAATCATACGGTTGCATCAGTATCGATGGGAGCGGAGGACGGCGGAGCCCAAGGATTTGCATGAGCCGGGCGATTAGCTCTCGTATCATGTCCCGTCGCAAGAACGACTGTATCGGCCACTAGCGATCTGCCATCATCCAGCTTGACCGACACGCAGGCGGGCCCCTCGTTGATATCGACGCAAGTACCTTGCAGGATCGACAGACGCCGTGCGTTCGTCGGGTCAGCTATCTGTTGCTCGAGCAAACTCGCGATGTAATCGCCATACATGCGTCGTGGCACGCAACAGTAGGGATCAAGACACAGCGACGCGCCTGCATCACGCCAGCTCAGCCAGCGCCAGAAATGGTCTGGTTGGTCGGGCAGCGCGCTCATACTTGAGGCGCGTACGTTGAGCAAGTGATCAGGGTTACCTGTATGATATGCGATACCGCGCCCAATATCGGGAAGCTGCTCGATCAGGGTGACGCGGAGATCGCTCGCTCGGCCGATGCAGCAATTGATAGGTGAGCAGGACACGCTGGCGCCGCCGCCGATGATGATCACGTATCGCCTGCTCGAACTCGCTATCACTCTACCAATCACCAGCCGGCATCCTGCCGATGTCAGGACGCGTTTTCTTTGAAAAACCCATCATAAGTGGCATCGCGAACGATGTTTGGGGCATTGTGCGCTGCTCAAAACCGAGTATTTGAGCTAAGTATGGCCAATAGATGCAAGTCATGCGAACGACCAACAAATCGTTTTGCAGTTGTCATGCTCGCCCGTGGGAGAGGCAAGTTCGCCGTCATCGTGTAGCCCGATCGCTATCTGAGCGGTGCCGCACGATCCTGCGGTGTGCAGATGGTCTGCCAAGCAAGTCTGTGGCTGCCGAACTTGGCCTTCACGAACATACCGTTGGCAAGTGGCGCCGCCGATTCTTGTAGGATCGCTGTGATGGCCTGCTTGACGAAGCCCGCCCTGGCCGCCCCCGAACCATCGACGACGATCAGGTTGCTGAGGTAATCGAGCGGACATTGCGTACGACACCGCCCGACGCGACGCACTGGTCGATCCGCTCGATGGCTGCGGAAACTGGCTTTTCTCACGCCACGATCCGCCGAATGTGGACGGCGTTCGGCTTGCGGCCGCACCGCAACCAGACATTTAAACTGTCGAGCGATCCGCTATTCGTCGACAAAGTGCGCGATATTGTCGGGCTTTACCTGTCCCCACCGAACCGAGCCGTTGTCCTCAGTGTCGATGAGAAAAGCCAGATCCAGGCACTCGATCGCGAGCAGCCGGACTTGCCGATGATGCCTGGCGTGCCGGAACGTCGCACGCACAGCTATGTGCGGCATGGTACGACCACGCTGTTTGCCGCACTCGATGTCGCTTCCGGCTTCGTCATTGGCAAATGCTACAAGCGCCATCGGGCGGTCGAGTTCTTGAAGTTCCTCAAAGAGATCGACGCTCAAGTCCCTGAGGGGCTCGCTGTCCATATCGTCATGGACAACTACGCCACCCACAAGACACCCAAGATCAAAGCGTGGCTCGCTCGCCGGCCGCACTATCATGTCCACTTCACGCCGACTTCCGCGTCATGGATCAATCAGATCGAGCGCTGGTTCGCTGAACTCACCAGAAAGCAGATCCAGCGAGGTGTTCACACCTCCGTCAGGCAGCTCGAGGCCGACATCCGTACCTTCATCGAACTGCACAACAATAACCCGAAGCCCTTCAAATGGACCAAGTCCGCAGACCAGATCTTGGCTTCCGTCAAACGCTTCTCCCACAAAGCCCAGCAGACTTTATGTGGCGAACTTTAGATTCACTTGACTAGGCGCCACGGGCACAGAACTCCCGGGGCAACCCGCGAGCTGTAGGTCGGAAGTTCACAGACGGTCAATACATACGTTGGTTGCGGCCTCAACATCACGTTAGCTCAAATTGCGCAAAGCCTGTCAGGCGGCGGTCCGTGCAGCGTAATTGGTCCATGAAAGGGGAGGTATAGCGCGACAATCTGGATGGGAAGCGCGCGACAATCAGGATGGCGAGTCGGTGTCGCGGCGAGGTGATGATTGCCGCGATGATTGTCGCGCGCAAG
>NZ_JADPIS010000068.1:0-7966 GCF_023073025.1 Bradyrhizobium sp. 76 | reverse complement strand
TCATGTAGAGCCTCATCTGGTGATCGGTGACATGGCAGCCTGGCAACGGGTGATTCCTCTTTGGCGAGAAGAACCATCCATCACCGGCCAGCCGCGATCACCAGACGGCGCGGTCCACTCGGATCGCGCCGTCGCCGGGCTCGTAACTCCGGTCGGGCTACGCCCTCCCTGCGTCACGAGCCCGGCGAAGCTCTCTCATCCTGATTGACGCTGCACTTCCATCCTGATTGCCGCGCCGCAGTCAAAGCGCGGATCGACGCGGAATGCTTCAATTGCCTGCTCTTGCATGGTTGCGACCGCAGCGATGCGTCGGTGACATTCCTGGTCTTTCCACAGATCCAGGTTAGCCTTGGCGGCGGCACAGGCCACCGGATTTGCCGTATACGAACTCGAGTGCAAGAATGTGCGGGTACGGTCTTTTGAATAATGGGCATCGAAAATCTCTGCCCGGCAGAGTGTCACCGCGAGCGGCAGCGCCCCTCCCGTGAGAGACCCTTGGAATAGCACGCTATATCTGGCACAACATTGGCCTGCTCACAGGCGAAGATTGTTCCGGTGCGGCCCCAGCCCGTCATGACCTCATCGGCAATGAACAGAACGTCCGACGCCTCGCAGATCCGCTTCATCTCTCTTAGCACCCAAGCTGGGTACATCAGCATTCCGCCTGCCCCTAACACCAGAGGCTCGACAATAAAGGCTGCGGGATTTTCGTTCCGACATCCTGACTCAAGCGCATCGAGCGTCGCCCGCTCACGACCGCTCGCAGGGAACGGGATTGAGGTGACGTCGAACAGGAGAGATCCGTACGCCGCGTTGAAGACACCGCGGGCACCAACTGACATCGCGCCGAACGTGTCCCCGTGATAGGAGTGCTGCATGACAACGATGCGTGTTCGCTCTTCGCCTATGCCAATAACCGAGTGCCATCTTCAAGGCGACTTCCACGCTGGCTGACCCGCTGTCCGAGTAGAACACGTGGTCCAAGCCTTGGGGTGTGAGTTTCAAAAGGAGCCGAGCGACCTCCTCAGCCGGATCATGCGTGTAGCCGGCGAAAATGATTTGGTTCAGCTTGCCGGCCTGTTCCTGAATCGCGCTCACGATCTGCGGATGGCAATGGCCGTGAGTGACGACCCAACAGGATGAGATTGCATCTATGATTCGATTGTCATCCGCAGTGTAGAGATAAGCACCATCGCCACGCACAACCTTGGTCATCTCGTTGTGAAGAGCATGCTGCGTGAATGGATGCCAAATTGGCCACCTCTTGTTTGGCTTCATGGCGTGAAATCGCCGGGAATAAACGAGCCTTTGAAGACAGCCTGTAGGCTCTCTGCCGTCAAAGGAGAAATCCAGGGCAGCCGTCCTAACCAACGCACCCGCGCGATGTCACAAATTGCGCTCTCAGTCTCCGAATTTCTTTCCCCGATGAATGCGATCCCAAGAATGTCGATCTGGCGCTTTCGTAAGGCCTCTATCGAGAGCAGGGAGTGATTGATGGTCCCGAGTAGCGTGCGCGCGCAAAGCACAACAGGAAGTCGCCACCGCTCGAAGATGTCGATGTAGAGTGCACTAGAATTCAGCGGCACCATCAGCCCGCCAGCGCCTTCGATGACGAGCGGTCGCTCCCCGGTATGCGGCAGGACGAGCGAATCGGGGTCGATGCGAATTCCGTCTATTTCGGCGGCATGGTGCGGCGAGGCGGACGTTTTAAGGCGGTAACGCTCCGGAACGATCCGATCGGCCGGAAGACCGCTCAGTCGTGCGACCTGCTCGCTATCGGTCTCTCCTTCAACACCGGCCTGAATTGGTTTCCAATAATTCGCGCCGAGAAGATGGGCAAGGCCTGCCGAAAAGACAGATTTGCCGATCCCTGTATCTGTGCCGGTCACCACGATCCGCTGCCTCATCGAGATCCGCCCCTCGTCTCCTCAGCGAGGGCATCGAGCATCGCACGCACCTCATCCTCTCCGACGTTGAGCGTCAGTGAAATTCGTAAACGGGCCGTGCCGGCCGGCACCGTTAGCGGTCTGATTCCTCGGATGTCAAATCCGCGAGCCTGTAGCGCGGACGCTAGCCTCATGGCGCGGGCATTCTCGCCAACGATGTAGGGCAGGATCTGCAAGTTCGAAGGACTTCTCTCGCCTCGCGCAACCATCTCCTGATGCGTGAACGCGACAAGCTTCGCCAGCCGCTGTCGGCGCTCCGGTTCCTCCTGCAGGATCAACAGAGCCTCCCGTACGGCCACCGCCATTAACGGCGAGGGGGCGGTCGCGAAGATAAACGGGCGACAGCGATTGATTATGAAGTCGCGCAGCACGCCAGAGGCGGTGACAAGCGCGCCGGCAGCTCCCAGCGCCTTGCCGCAGGTATGAATAACCAGGAGATTTTCGCGTCCTTCAAACGGCCCTGTGAGCCCTCGCCCCTGCTCGCCGTAAACGCCGGTGGCATGAGCTTCATCCACAACCAAGAACGCATCGTGCCGGTCCGCGATCGCGAGCAGGTCCTCAAGCGGTGCGAAATCGCCATCCATGCTGTAGAGGCTCTCGACTACGATCCAGACCTGCCCCGCTCCGCCCGCGGCACGCCAGTCGCAAATTGCGCTTACGATAAACTGCGGGTCGTTATGGGCGGTGATTCGAAACGCGGCTCGGCCAGCTCGTGCTCCTTCGTGAATGCTGGCGTGAACCAGGGAATCAAGGACGAGCAGGTCATCCCGTTGCGGCAACGTTGTCAGCACCGCAAAATTTGCCACATAACCACCGCCGAAGAAGAGCGCGGTCTGCGCGCCGAAGAACCGCGCCGCTGCTGCTTCGAGGCATTCGTGCTCCTCGCAGTTGCCGCGCAGAAGCCGTGATCCGCCGGCTCCGATCGGAGTACCGGCTTCAAGCGCGGTGACGATCGCTTTTTTCATGCGCGGCGCGCTCGCCAGGGCCAGATAATCGTTGGATGAAAAGTCAATCCCGGTGCGCGGCTTGAGACTCCGCTTCTCGTGTTTGAGCGCATCTAAGCCTGCCGCATAGCTGGCGGCTTTACCCGCAATGATGGAATTCATTCTTCACTCGCTGAGCAAGGATCGACGCCCCAAAACTCCCAACTGGCCGCCAACGACGGGGTCTTTACGGCGGTTAGCTTGTTGGATTCAAATCGGCACGATGCGATTTTGTCGGTCAACCAGCACAATGCGCGGCCTGAAGATTCTTGCCTCCCCCTCGTCAACTGAGGCGTATGCAACGATGCTTATCCTATCGCCGGGCATCGCCAATCGCGCCGCCGCACCGTTCACGTCTACCGTGCCGGACCCTTGCGGCGCTTCTGTCACAATCGTTGCAAAGCGTGCCCCCGTCTCGAGGTTGTAGAGTTCGACGCGTTCGTTAATCAGGATGCCGGCCGCGTCCAAAAGTGCGCGATCAATCGAGATCGAGCCTCCAAAGTGCAGGTCGGATTCAGTTACCGAGGCGCAATGAATCTTTCCCTTCATCAAGACAATCTGCATTTCTTACCTACGCTAGTGGCTTGCGCGCAGCGCGCCGTTGTTCTGATGGCTTAAGCGAGTCCAGACGTAATGCCGAGCCGTGCTAACAAACTTACATCACCGTCAAGTTGCGGGTTTTTGGTAGTCAGCAACACATCGCCGAAAATGATGGAGTTCGCACCCGCCAAGAAACATAGGGCTTGGAGTTCATCACTCATGTACTGGCGCCCGGCGGCCAATCGTACGACGCTCTTGGGCATCATGATCCGCGCGGTCGCCACCAGGCGCACCAGTGCAATCGGATTGGGACGCTCCGCCGTGACCTTCACCGGCACCCCATTCACCTCGTTCCACAGGTTGATCGGTACACTTTCCGGATGGTTGGGAAGATTGGCGAGTAGTACCAGCATGCCGAGACGGTCATCGACGTGCTCACCTATGCCAATAATGCCGCCGCAGCAGACTTTGACCCCCACCTCGCGCACACGCGTAAGAGTGTCGATCCGATCTTGCAAGGCCCGGGTAGTGATGATGCTGCGGTAGAACTCCGGTGAAGTGTCCACGTGATGATTGTAGAAGTCGAGGCCGGCGTCGGCGAGCCGTGCGGCTTGCTTTGGCGTGAGCATGCCGAGCGTTACGCACGTCTCCATCCCAACACGTTTAACGGCGGCAATCATGTCGCAGACCTTATCGAGGTCGCGGTCCTTTGGACTGCGCCACGCCGCGGCCATGCAGAAGCGACTCGCCCCGGCCGCCTTGGCGCGCTGCGCGGTGGCGACCACATCAGCGCGATCCATCAAGCGAGTCGCCTTCAGGCCAGTGTCGCAATGCACGCTCTGTGCGCAGTAGGCGCAGTCTTCAGGACAGCCGCCGGTCTTGATGCTGAGTTAGGCTTGCGGTTTCGACGTGGTTTGGGTCAAAATTACCGCGATGAACGGTCTGGGCCTGAAATAGGAGCTCGGCAATTGGCTGCACGTAAACCCCTTCCGCCTCGGCACGTTCCCAGTCGCGGCGGACCGGCGCGCCGTTGCGGCCGCTATTGCCTTCGACTTCCACAGCACCCCCAAGATTTTCGCTCGATCGTACAGACGACAAGGTCGTGCGTAGCTCCGCAAAGCAACACTCTTGCCCTGTATTGAACGAGAAATATCGCCGAGTTGCGCGGGCATGGCGCTCATATCAGGCTAATCGCCGCCCCCTCATGCCGGATTTCCCCGCAGGCGCGCCTCACTCAGGTAACTAGGCGGTGCGTCCGGTAGTTGCGCCCCGTAGGAGCCTCTTCCGATGCAAATGTATTTGGCCGCGCGCCTTGTATAACGGAGCGACGGATCTGCTCACCTGGCTGAATCCTCAATGGTGTTGTTATGCGCGTCACATTCCGCACAATAAACGGCGGCCTCGACGAGCCGACTCTGCGAGCGCTGTGGTGAGCAACTCCGCGGGACTCTCGATTATGTCGCCACCGCCCGACTTGGCATCGGCGGGGCGAGATCCGCTAAGGTGTCGCACTCATCTGCGCAAACAGAGTTGCCGCTTCAGACGGCCCGAGCCCGACGATGCCCACGAAGCCTGCCGGAGGCATCGGAATGACCTGACGGGTCGGCCTCCAGAGATGCAGGCAATAGCGACTATTGTTCACATACTGCGAATGAGGAGGATGCAGCTGCATCACGCATTCCTCTTCATCCCAAAACATATCTTTAGCGAGGCACATCTCCTCCCAGTTTGGAGATCGCCGTGGCGTCGACACTGAGACATGCTCCCATCCCGGACGGATCAAGCCGATGATCTTGAGTTGGCAGCCACAAGGCCCCTGCACGAAGAAGAGACCAGAAGGGCCAGACCCTGGTGCAGTGGCGAATTGGCCCTCGCGAACGCGCCCCGCTTCCAGTCTTTCTACACTGTGCCTCCTCATGCGTCCTCCTTTTGGCCGATAGAGTTGCATCCGGCACCACTCGTCTTGTCCGAGTCGCACATCGAACGGCTGGCACCCCGGCATGGGCAGCCCCAGCTACCGCTGATCATCTGCACCGAACCTACTTGGATGAAGAACATCGGTTCTATCCGCATCGTTCACCGGGGAGTTCTCTTGGGTTTGTCTTTCGACATCTGATCGTCTCTTCAATTGTCTTGTCATTCGCGCCTTCGTTGCGAACCCGGCCTCATGCAGACAATCTGCGCAGAGATCTATGATGGCCCGTCTTGGCAAGCCGCTCCAGCAGGAGCTTCTGCTCGCCTCTTCGCCTGAACATGTCCGCAATGTATGGCGTTGAGCTCAGCAGTGCTTGGTGCAAGGTGCCAGAATTCGACTGAAACGCCTCACGCCAAAATGGCGGCGGAAGCCAATTCGCGTGGCATGATCCGGCGAACCGGCTACTTTGTCACCCAAACAAAAGTCCTGGCTTCAGCACATGATGCAAAGCGCGACGCCAATGCCTCGCCAGTTCATCGAGCGAGAGGCTTTTGATTCGACGACCTGACGGTGGGCTTTCATCTCATCCTTCTCATGTCTAGCGGTTAGCCGGCTTGCCGCCTGAGACACCGTCAATGCGTCATCTATGTGGCCGGCCCCGCGACTCAGAATGGATTCATGGTCAGAGGCTCGGACGCGCGGACCGCACTCGTTCAGCAGCCTAGCTCATTGGCCTTACGGCATGAGGCAGTTTCGCAGTTCAGCTAACGGGCTGTGAGCTCCAACGGAGAGACACCCGCGCCGGGGTCACAAGGCGTTGACGATCGGTGCAACCGTCCGCCCGGTGGCGATCAGAACTGCCCGTCAAGCTCATTTCTTTGCCGCCCCTCCGCGAGGCGAGCCAGCTTATCATATTCTTCAGCGACCTTGAGGAGCCTGCATCTGGATGTGTCGTCCTCGAGCGACTCCGCTTTTCTTCGGGTCGCTTCAGCACGGCTTCTCCAATGTTTGGCGTCTGAGAACAGCTTTTTTTCCTTCATGCGGAAGACGATGCAATTTTTAGATCAAGAAAATGCGACACATGCCCTACGTAAGATCCCGTAGGTTGGCTTTCGCAAAAGCACCTCATTTGCCGTTATCTGCCGACCGCTCTGTTGATGTCTGAGATGCGACAACCCGCTCGCAGCAAGCGCGGCAAAGGGCGCGAATGCGCGACTCTAGACATTAGGGCTTGAATCGTACGTAGCGTCAGATTGTAGGGTCTCTTACAGCTGGCGAGCGTGGTTGGCCGTAGAACAGCTTCCGGGCGACACAATTTCGAGTGTGTCATTTGGCGCCCAGATTGCAGAACGCCCGCCTTGTCCCTGGCGCCGCAGTGAAGTCGCCTCGGCGAATCATTGCACGTGTGGCGACGAAGCCAGGAGGGGAACCGGATTCTAAGATGCAGCAGCATCCTCGCGTTGCGGTTGCCCGATTTGACAGAGTGCTCACGCAGAAGGTCGACGTCTGGAGATCGGGGCCTCGCAGCTCAGAGTGGAATGGAAGTTGGAGGCCATACTCATCTTACGTAGCCGTGATGCGGCCGCGGCGAACCTGCAATAGCTTGCTTACGCCAAAACAGGTAGCTCCAGGCATACACCGTTGCCAGCATTCTCGCCAGAGATGCGTCGACTGGTCGCTCATGCCGAAGCCGCCCTCGGGTGCCTGGATTGCCTCCGCCGCCGCGTCCATGACGTTTTTCGTATCCAAAGACGGGCAACACGGCCTTCGGAGTAGCAATGACTTCTACAGCTTTGGCTAGCAAGCGGCCGTTCAACTGATGGCCTTGGAGCGCGCGAGGTCAGACCACAAGGAAATCTCGATCTATGCTCTGTCCGAAATGTCACACAGGTAACTGGTGCGAGATCGCAATGCACGATCCCTGGAGCGGCCGACCAGTGATCAACTGCAATACTTGCGGTGAGTATGCCGAATACGATTGCCTCCAGCGCAAAACAGCGCACGCGATCATCGCAGCTACCTTGGCCTGTAACGTTAGCAAAGAGGACGAGCGAGATCCGCGGGCGGTTGCTGAAACGATTTTGGATGTGCTGGAGAATGCCGGCCTAACAATCGCTCGCGCCTCAAGATGAATGGGAGGACGCCGATCGGCGCCCGCTACAAGGCCCCGCCCATCCATCAGAGAGCATGGCCAACTGCGCCGCTCGTTCCAACAGCCATTTGATTGCCTGCAAAACCGCTGTTTTTCCCCCGGCCGACCTGGAGTAGTCGGCGTAGCAAGTCTTCAATACCAACACGATTGTAGCAAACGCGCCAATCTGGACTCGAGCCGCGATGCTCTCAATGGGACCAGGGCTGAGTACCGCTTAGGCTTCCAACGTGACGCTCGGCAAATCTTCCCACAAATATCGAACCCGCGATGATCAACCCGGCGTGGCCTGCAGCTGACGAAGCCTTTCGAGGTCGTCCATAGTTCAAGGTTATCTAGGGTCTGTTGGGATTCAGGATTCTCATCGGGGCTTGGTTGTGATTCAAGCTTGGGATGGACCGATTCGTTTTGACTGACGCCCAATGGGCGAAGA
>NZ_JADPIS010000109.1:0-572303 GCF_023073025.1 Bradyrhizobium sp. 76 | reverse complement strand
TTATCGCAAGGCGGCCGGACGGGAGGCCAAGCTTTGCTATATGGGCCACGCCACCATGGAGAACCGGCATGGGCTGGCGGTGGCCGGCAGGGTCACGCATGCCAATGGCACCGCCGAACGCCGGGCTGCGGAGGTCATGCTGAAGGCGAGACGCAAAGCCGCAGGTCGCCGCATCACGGCTGGTGAGGACAAGGCGTACGATACGGCCGATCATGTCGCCAATCTTCGCGCCATCGGCGTGACGCCGCATGTGACACAGAACCAGGCCATCACCAAAACCGGCAAGAACCGTAACAGCGCGATCGACGAACGAACCACGCGGCATCCGGGATACGGCATGTCGCAATCACGCCGGGCGATGGTCGAGTGCATTTTCGGATGGGGCAAGCAGCATGGCACCATGCGCAAGACCAAACATCGGGGCATCGCTCGCGTCGCCGCCGACTTCCTGCTTAATCTGATCGCCTATAACCTGATCCGAATTCCAAAACTGCTCGCCGCATAGCCACCCCGCGCCGGGCACACTCAATAACAAGCTAGAAATTACATCCAACTCTACCGCGCCGCTCCAAAAACGACCGGCGGAAAATGAAAATTCTCCATTTCAAGATTTTTCAGCAGACTGCTAGGCTTCGCCCGTACATAGGATTCACATCGTTGGCTTGCCGCCGCACATAGCCAGCCCCCAACGGGCTCCGCCCTTCAAGCTAGCCAAGCAGTGGAGATTAAGCGGACACAGCCGAAAGGCATCGGCAAAAGCTGACAGTGTCAAAGCTGATAGCAGGAGTGGGCTCCGGTGAATCCCGACCCACAGACGCTGCGCAATGACGGATTTGTTGCGCAGTAGTCCCGCCAGATGAAGCGGCGCGTAAAGGTCGACCGGCTGACCCCGGCCTTCCCGTAACAGGGTGCGCTTATCCGAAGACTGACCGACGGCGTGGCTCCGGTTTTCGAGCGCGGCCTTCAATCAGCAGCTTCGCCCTCGCAGGCGAAGCTGTGCCTCTTCGAGGCACAGAAACCTCCCTCCGACGTCCACCAATTTTCGATACTAAAGAGACGAGCAACGCAACCGCTTCGCTTAATCGCTCGATCAATTCCTATCCCAACCGCGAAGAATTCATCCGAGCCGTACGCTCTTATATCTGCATATCGAGAACTTCATCGAGCGCAATGATCCAGGAACACCCACATGATTATCGGAGACGGCGCCCACAAATTAGAGAGGCGCATCAACGCGACCATGAACGGCACCACCCTGACCGCGAAAGAATTGAACTTCCTTGAGGCTATACTACATAGGATCGAACGATATCGGGACCAAGCCTTCATCACCGACGCTCAAGCCAGTTGGCTTTACACGATCCTCACGCGGGACGAGTCAGACGCAAGCCGCTCCAACTTTCGTCCACCAAAACCTGGCCGCTCGTCTTACGCTCAAACCTTTCGCGGTAACCTTCGCCGAGTTTCCAGCGCTGCCTCCGCTTCGTTAGCTCACGTCAAGTGTGAGGAAGACGAGAGACCCCAGGGGTTCGATATCACCGAGGCGCTTGTTCGAGAATAACGACCCACCTCACCAGGAACCCGTCCAAACACCATTTCCTCCGACGCTCCGCAGGCAGATCTGCCTGAATGCGATCTCCTTTGTGAAGACCGCGGCATCATTCCCGTCTTCGCACAACAGGATCGCTCGACTCCCTGACACCTGCAGTTTCCACACCTGAAACGGCTGAGCCTTGACCAACGGGGTCCCGACCTGAGCGATCGCAATCTCGTCAAGCAACCAGTAAGCACCAACTTGATCGGCAACGTATCGCGCCCCTTGCGTGAAGGTGATGCGCCGGTTGAGCGGGCGGCGGTACCATTCCTCCGAACCGTTGAAATCTTTCAAATTGGATAATCGTTGGTCAGTCATGTTGTGCAAACCGCAAGAGAGAATCCGTAAAGGGTGTGCGGGCGCAGGCGAAGCCGAGCCACGGCCCAAGGATTGTCTTTGCGGTGCGCCGAGGGGCAGCGCCCCTAAGCTTCAGCCGCTAGGCTTGGAAAGGAGGCACCCGCAGGAGCGTCAGCATAGCGCCGCCGCAGGCGGGACGCGGGACCGAGTGCAGCCGCGAGACCGGTTAAGAAGGCACCCGTCGTCCGGGGCAGTGATAGCGACGCCCGGACACGGCGGGCCCCTGATGCGAGTGCCTCCGGCGAACGGCTCAATATGCACTTCCGCGAGGGATCGTCACCGAATGGTCGGGACAAACGTTCCGCCTTCCGCGGCAACGGGTTGGCCCGGTGAGCGTCGGCGAATAGAGCCCGGTCCATCGGACGCGCCCAAAGCCCACAACTAAAGCTCCGATTCTGGCTATTATTGAAAGTCGACGATGGCGTAATGATGCGAACTCTACGGAAGACTCGACTTCTTTCAGGCCACTGCGCAATATCCATGCATTGGGTGGGTATTTGAAATGATAGATGATCTATCCGTTCCGACATCTGCGAATTTTTATTCGATCCGAAAGAAATTGTCAGACAAGGCCATCGAGAGCTTGTTCGTGTTGTTGCGCGCTAATCATGGTGTAACGGCACACAATGAATTCAAGCACACTCGACAGCGGCTCGATGGCACTCGATGGTCAGCCGTGTGCTTCAAGTATGATAGTCCACCTTCCTTCTTGGAAGAGCGCACTGCGATCAGAGAGAGCCTTTGCGGTCTTCTGCTGTTGGTCGAGTACCAGGGATACGTAGCGGTCCTCTCCTCTCGGCTGAGTCTCCCGATCTCATTCAAGACGGATCACTTTTCATCCGTCGAGACTACGCGCGTTGAGGGGGCAATTGCCAAGGCAGACGCGATCTTCCAGCGGATGACCATGCGCAACATGTCGATCTCGCCTTACGCAATGCGGACCAAGACTCTCGAAGCTCAGGATCTTGCCAACGTCGTTGGACCGGCAGGTAGTCGCAGATATGCACCGCGAACCTATAGCGTTATCGCAGATGGCAATCAAAGCACCGCGACACCCAGCACAGGACGCATTGGCATTCGTTCTGCACGGGCCGATCTTCCCGGTTTCATCGCGTTCGCCAAGGGCGTAATCGATGAACTTCGGGTGGATAACGCGGACATTTCACCATTCATCCGCTCGTTTGCTCGACCCGTGTCCTTAACGGAGGCCCTGCAACAGTCTGCGCCCATCACGTTGGCCATGGATACGAATAAGCTGACAGGAGCGCTGGCCAGCGAGCAAGCGACCATTCGGCTGGTTCGATTGGAAGAAGAAGATGCAGTCGAGCTAACCGCTGGTGCATTGACCGCCCTGATAGAGCAGCTCGAGCAGGTTTTGAACATAGAGGGCGACGACCGCGTCAGACTCGCCCGGATTCCTGGTATTGGTGATCAGGCGGCGTCGATCAGCTTGAACAAGAACCGCATCGCGCTTCGCTCTTTGTCTTTACCGCCGGCTTCTGACGTTTTTGTAGAGAGCCTGGACGCTCTTTTGGGTGAAGATAGTGAACGTAAGACGCTTCGCGAGTATCTCGACGAGATCGATGCGCTCATCGTTCTTTTTGATGATGTGCGGTTGGCCTATATCGACGGTCAAGTCTTTCGAGATGAGACGCTGCTGGATGGCGGGGAATCGTTCTTAAGATACTTGACCACGGATGCATCTTTGGTGGGCGTTACCAGCGAGAAAGGCATCTTTACAGCAGCTCAGACCGGATTCGAGCCGACATCGAGTTTTGGCGCAATCGTCGATCATATCGCCGCCCGCGACGCGACCTTGCTATGTGATGATCTCGGCGATGAGTGGGCGGACTTCATTGGCATCACTGAAGACGGCGGCCTCACGCAAATATCTTTTTATCACGCAAAGCATGGTGTGTTGTCCCTCGGAGCCAGCCCTTTTCACGTTTCAGTCAGCCAAGCGACCAAAAATTTGGGAAACATGATGTTTCCCGATGAACGGATGCAGGCAAAATTGGAATTGTGGGGTACTCTTTACAACGCGCCTGGTCAGGCGACACAAATACAAAGAACTATCCGGTCGGGCGAGATGGATCTCGCAGCTATACTGCGCCGAGCAAGAACAGCCCCCGACGCGCGCCGACGCGCCGTCATCGTGACGTCCTCATTGAGCAGGCAGGCAGTGGCGGATGCGTTCCTAGCCATTCAGAACGGTCAGAGGCCTGCGCCGTCTTTCGTCCAACTATATTGGTTGCTTCAGTCATTCTTCGGTGCATGCTCCGAAGTCGGCGCAATAGGAATGGTTGTTTGCCAGCCGTAAATGCCGTCTTCAGCGGAGGGCGTTGCCAGAAAAACAGGCCTGCAATGGTCACCGCAAGACCCAAATAGGCGTTGCTGCTACCCCGGTCATAGTGAAGGCGAAGGTCAGTGTGACATCTCACAGTAGAGCCCGGTCAAGGCATGCGGACGCGCCCGACATTCACCAAGCTCCGCGAGGCACTTGTACGTTAAGCTGCGCCCATTCGACGACCGTGCTTGGCATTGGGGTTTTCAAGGCAAAACGTCCTTGCTAACGCGAAGTCTGCCTGTTGGCAGACCACGTAGCGAGAGGCAAACGATGTTTGCAGTGAATTGTAATAGTCCATGTTATCTTGGTTCGACGATACGGGTATGCCTTCTGCCGCGTCACGCAAAAGAGAAGCTGCGGGCTGGTTCGTTGCGTGGAAGCGCTCCATCGATTCCTTCATTTGTCGTGCCGTCATTGTGCCCGCCATCACCCGGCCTAGTGCCTCGGTTTGCCGGAGTCGAGCGGCGCTTTCGTAGTCCGAACGAAGCGCGGAAAGAAGTGAGGGACACCAGGCGCAAAGTAGCAGATCAGAAGCCAAGGGCATGTAGATTTCGATGCCTGTGACGGCAAGGCCAAGGTTTCCATAGGGGCCGAACGTCTGCATATTGTTGAGGCACACTCCCCAAGATAAAAGCTGCGTCCGTCGGCGGGCGCCGCTAGCAGAAAATCCTTTGTGCCGATTATCTGCGCGAATTCGCCGATGCTGTTTCGTATGCTGAGGAGATGAGCGCGTTTGAGTGAGTTTTCCGTGGCGGGTTTCTGGCATGACGTTTCGAATGGAAGTGACGAACGTCTTATCCGTTTGCTTGTCGTAAACAGCTACGCGCTCGCCGTCCGTATCGGCCAGAAACTGTCGCAAGATGAACTTGGGAACGTAGTGCTGATTCTGGGTCATCTCTGATATCTACCAGAGTCGCCGAACCGGAGTGCTGGCGAGTGGAGCCTGGTTGGTAAATGCCGGTGCGTGCCGCAAGTGAGCGCGATGAGCATCCAGCCAGGACGGAATAAGCAGACATCTAATGACGTCTTGGAAGACGGGGTTTTCGTCTGCACCGTCGTGCCGGACGACCGACTGAAAGCATCTCCGTGACATGATCTAAAGCGACCCTCTCACTTTTTGCCTTCTAAGCCATTGATTTTGTTGACTCCGGTATTGTCATTGAAAAGCGAGGCCCGACGAGGTAGTAACATTAATAAATTAAGCAGTGTGACATGGACGATATAGCCAATGTTTTGATGGCTCACGGGCCGAGCCGGTCTTCGCTGATAGCAGAGCTTCTTCAGGAGCAGCACGGTTTAAATCCGGACGCTGCTCGTAAGCGGCTTTCGCGGATCGTGAAGCCGGTTGTCCGCTTTCCTATACCGCTGCTTCCGAAACGAGAAGCCTTCCTTTATCGGCTGGTGGATCGCAACACCGAGCGCTTCTGGACCAATTTTCTCCGCGATCTCCGCGAGACTAACTCAGTGTATGGGGCCGCGATCGACGGTATGCTGGCGCGCGGTGGCATCGTCCTGAAGGAGGATTTCCCTGTAATCAGCGGCGCGCCAGTTGCGCAGAAAGGTCAAGTGTCGGCAGATCGTGTTGCTTCCCAGCTGATAGATGCTGGCTTCATGACGTCCTTTGATCTGCCGGACAGCTGTTACGCTATCACTGGAGCTGGACCAACCGTTGGAACAACTACGCGGAGAGCAAGGGCACTCGCCGAGGGCGTTCTTCTCGATGCGCTTAGGGAATGGACGCGAAAGACCGGCTTCGCAAGTTATAACTCGATCGCCATCAGAGGCGATGCCAGGTCGCGCCAGGTCGGTCCGTTCGTGTGGGATCTGACGGGTCCCAGCTATATACTTCCGTTACGTAATGGGGATGCGCAGCCTGGATTCCTGGTTGCCGACGTTTTCGCGGACGGTACGCTTGACGAATTTCATATCAAATATTTCATCCGGAAAGCCCGTATGTCGAAGGCTTCCCTCAAAGGGATGGGCATATTCCCTATCTTGCTAGCCGATTCGTTTACATCGACGGCACTGACCGAAGGCCACAAAGCCGGGATCGTCATGGTGACGCACGAAACTCTATTCGGTGTCCGGGTAGCAGAATCGATGCGCAATCTGCTCAAAACTTTGAACAATGCAGCTGCAATGGTGTCCGGTTATCCGGAACGTCTCGAAGAGTATATTCGCGAACTGTCCTCGATTGAAGGCAAAGCGGGTAATCTTCGTGGGATATTGTTTCATCTTCTGTCAGCACACTTGCTGCGGAGATCAACAGTCTCGATCGATATCGGCAAGAACGCCTTCGACGAAAAAACGGGTAAGCACGCCGATATCGATATTATTGGCGTGACTGAACAATCGGCCGGTTGCGTGCTTATCGAATGCAAAGGAAAGCAGCCGGGCGGCATCGTAGAGGTCGACGAAGTTCAGGACTGGCTGCGGCGCATCCCAATATTCAATGCGTATATCCAGAGCCAGCCAACGCTTCGCGAGGCGGATAGACGTTTCGAACTCTGGACGTCCGGCATTTTCAGCGCCGACGCTCTGGCGCTTCTTGCCAACGAGAAAATACAGCGCACGCGGCTGCCAATCGATTGGAAAGATGGTCAAGCCGTTCTGGCGCTTGCGCGGGCGGGCAAGCAGAAACTCATCAACGATACGCTGTTCGAGCACTTCTTGCGCCATCCTCTGGCCGAGGCTGCTTCTGTGCTAGAGACAGCCGCCTGAAGCTGCGTTGCGATTTTAAGCTGAGGCGATGGCTCAATCGTGCCGGAAAGTTTAACCTGCCACGTCTGACGGTTTTTCGGTTCGGCCGGCATGGAGCGGACGAGTGTATTTTGCACAAAGCACGATCGACGAGTTTTATGTCGAGCTTGCCGACACGACCGCAAAGCGGATCGCTGTCCTTGAAGCGCTGTTGTCGCAATCCTATCAAGTTCCGCGTGCTCAAGAATTCGCGGCCCATGGTGTCTCGCGTCGCCTCAGAACCATGGAGCTATGCCTAAAGAACGTCTTCGCCATTCTTCCGCCGGAAGTCGAGGATGAGCCGTCGATGGACGAGTTGGTCGATGCAGTCATTCAAATCCAAGCGTTCATTTTCAATGCCTTCGCTTGCGTGGACAACATCGCTTGGATTTGGGTCTGCGAACAAAAATTGACGACCGACAAAGGAGAGGCTATCGCCGCAACGCACATCGGGTTATCGAAAAATTGTCGAATAATCCGGCGTTCCTTGCCGACCAAGTTCCGAGAACATCTCGTGTCGCTCAATCCATGGTTCGCACAACTCGAAGATTTTCGTCACGCGCTCGCACATTGCATTCCGCTTTATATTCCTCCTTCGGCCGTCCTGATAAAGGACGCGGCAAAATACGAACTGTTGGAAAAGAAAATCGCGAGTCGTCCGTGAAGAATTCCCAAGTCGTTGATTTAGAATCTGGAAACGGCGCACTGGGCTAATTGAGCTTGCCGGGAATCGGGTGCAGCGAAGGGGATTCCTTGCAAATTTGATTTGTGATTCACTCGCCATTGAACGATTTGGCGGGGGGACCAGATGCGGCCACCGGAACGGCGGGAGACGGGAGAGCAGGATCTGTTCCGGTCCCGGCTCGATCAGATCTTCGACCTGAAGCATCCGCTGGTGGCGCTGGGGCGCACGGTGGATTGGGAGTTCCTGGAACGGGAGTTTGGCGCGGTCTACACGGATGACCCGGGCCGCCCGCCACTGCCGACGCGATTGATGGCGGGGCTGGCCATCCTCAAGCACACCTATGACCTGTCCGACGAAGTGCTGTGCGAGCGCTGGGTCGAGAATCCCTACTACCAATTCTTCTGCGGCGAGGAGTTCTTCCAGCACCGGCTGGTGTTCGATCGCTCGTCACTGACGCGCTGGCGCAACCGGATGGGCGAGGAACGGCTGCAGGCGCTGCTGCAGGAGAGCCTGTCGGTTGCCACCAGGACCATGGCGATCAAGCCGTCCGAGCTGTCACGGGTGATCATCGACACCACGGTGCAGCCCAAGAACGTGACGTTCCCCACCGATGCCAAGCTTCTGAACCGGGCGCGCGAGAAGCTGGTGCGGCTGGCGCAGTGCCATGGGGTGAATCTGCGCCAGTCCTATGCACGGGTGGGCAAGTTCGCCCTGATCCAGCATCAGCGCTATGCCCATGCCAAACAGTTCAAGCGCGCCAACCGGATGCTCAGGAAGCTGCGCACCTACCTCGGCCGCGTCATCCGCGACATCGGGCGCAAGATCGAGGGCAATGGCGGGCTCGATGCAGCGTTCACCAGGCTGCTGTTGCTGGCTCGCCGCGTGCGCGAGCAGCAGCAACGTCAACGCGGGCCGAAGGTCTATTCCCTGCATGCACCGGAAGTCGAATGCATCGGCAAAGGCAAGGCCCATCGGCCTTACGAGTTCGGCGTCAAGGTCAGCGTTGCCACCACCCTCAAGCACTGCAAGGGCGGCCAGTTCGTTACCCACGTGAAGGCGCTGCCCGGCAATCCATATGACGGCCACACCTTGGAAACCGTGATCCCGGACATGGAGGCGCTGGTCGGCAACACCATCGCGCGCATCCTCGCAGACAAGGGCTACCGCGGCCACAATGCACCACCCCATTACAAGTTCAGGGTCTTCCTCTCCGGCCAGAAGCGAGGGGTAACGCCACAGATCAAGCGTGAACTCCGTCGCAGGTCCGCCGTCGAGCCCGTCATCGGCCATCTCAAAGCTGAGCATCGCATGGGCCGCAACTATCTCTGGTTCCGGCGCGGCGATGCCAACAACGCCGTCCTCGCCGCCGTCGGCTACAACTTCCGCCGCCTGATCCGCTGGCTGAGGATTTTGTTGCGCCAAATCCTCAGCGCTCTCTTCGTGGGGCCGACGATCAATCCGGCCTGAAATTAGCGTTCTTCACGGACGACTCGCGAAGGCGTTGCGGCGCGGAAGGCGTGATAAGGCAGAGCAGCTTGCAGCCGAACAGCCTGTCGTCTGCGGGTCGCCCACTCGCTGACGACGCGGAGCGAGCCGCGGAAGCCGCGCGCTGCTAGGCGGCGCCAGAGTTCAGCCCCGCTTCGAAGTCGGACACCCCATTGGTTATCGAGACATGGCAAATGCAGATCCAACGAACTTTGCCAGGTTCGAAAGACATCGGTACGTTCGCCGCGGATCTGCGAGAACTCGGTGCCGATGAACTCATCGACTACAAGAGGACTAGCCCCGAAGAAGCCATGCGCGATTTCGATCTGGTGCTCGATGCCTTGGGCGGGCCTACCGCAGGCCGGTTCTTTCGTACGCTCAAGCGTGGCGGCGCACTATTCCCAGTTTTTCCATTGGGCTTCTCGGGCCACGGGGAGGCAGAGAAGATCAGCGTGGCGGTATCCGCGACGCAGGTGCGCTCCAATGGCAGGCAACTCGCCGAACTTGGACGCCTGCTCGACAACGGAGCTATCCGTGCCGTCATTGACAGCACGTTTCGACGTCACCATTAGTGACGCGGTTTTTGATTTCGTGGTTTCAGGGACACCGCTGACAATTCCGCGCTTGGTGATTGGCAAGCCAGACGATAGCGGGGCGGCGGTCCCTGCGATGTCAGCGGTGTCTTAAACGAGCGTTCAAGGCGGAGGACAGCAAAACGGAGAGCAGTGGGCGAAGCGAATTAACTCTGAACCATGGCAGCCGGACCTAATGCGAGTGCTTCCGGCGAGCGGGTCGGAAATTTGCCGATGCGCCCGACTATCACTTCAGAAGATCCTAGAATCGCTTTCGAACTGGCGTTTCGATTTCCTGGGGCGCTCTGCAGACGAACTCATGCGCTTGTGCGCGATCGGTTCCTGCAAGTTCAACAGATACCTAGCCGCAGCTTCCACGCTGAAGCTCCCTTCGAACGGCCAGCGTGGTCCGATGGCTGTCCAGATGACGGCGTCTGCGTCCCTCGTCTTGCCCCACTTAGCAATTTCGTGTGCGGTCGCTTTGTGTCGCTCAAGCGCGGTGCCGCTGAAACTTCCATTATTGATATCGACGTAACCAATGCCCTTCGAAGATGGCGCACCTTCACGAACACGGAGGTTCTCGATTGCATCCTCAAGTGTTCCGCAGGCGCTGCGAACAAACCGAGACTTTACCGGGACGCCGTTAGTTTCGTCGATGACGAGTGTCAGGCGCTTGTTGTTTGAGATGCGCGAGAATTCGACTGGCAGTGTCGGGCCATCGAGCGACCAGTCACCGACAGTTTTCAGTTTATCCGGACGCCAGATAAGGGAGCCCCATCCAAGGATCAAGATTTGAGCCATTTGCTACACCCAGATGATCTTTCCGTACCTGATCCAGAAGTGAGCGCCGCATCTTTCTGCAGGCACCCAAAGTGACGGATGGAAACTCGGCTTTCCGTTTACAACAGAGAACTGCCAGACGGGATTGCGTGATCGCATTAGGTTCACGTCGATTGTGTCGCCGCATCCGCATGGACATTGCAGGATCGCCCATTTCGCGGGATCGCCCACGATGTAAAGCGCAAGCCCCAGCCTCTCTGGAAGCTCGGAGCGGCTGCGGACCTGGACAATCGTCGCTATCTCGTGGCGTCGTCGAGACCAGGGCCGCAGGCTCCAGAGATAGAGCCAGAAACTCCACAGCCGGGTAATCAGGTTTTTCATTCGGTGCGCCAGGTCGTGTCCAGGAAGGGACGAACATCGCCCCGGCCCCAATGATAGCTGTCCACGCAAAAGCAATCATGCCGCGATGCAAGGTTGTTTGTGCGTATCCGGGCTTCATCGATGAGGTAGATGACCTCGGTGCTTTCGCGATCCGGGCCCATGAAACCGGTCAAGCGATGCAGAACTTCGGTCACAGCACCGGCAGCGATCGTGGTGGTGAATGCGACGACCGCTGGTGCCGGATCACCCAGTTCGGGCAGGTAACCTTCATCTTCCAGCGCTTTTGCGCCTTCGGGATCCGTCTCGCGCTTCGCCTGCGCCGCCACGCGTTCAGCAGAGATGCGGCCACGGCAATGCAAGCAGGCCGCTCCGTTCATCAGAGTGGTGACACGGCCCTGAATAGAGCGAATGACGCCGTCTTCTGAATCGATCTTCACCCCCATGTCGAAGACCGGAACGTAGTAGTAGATCGCGAAGGAATTCAGCAAAGAGCGCCCGAGCTCGTCGTCGGTGCAGCCCATGACGATGTCGCATTCGCGGAATCTCTTCAGCGCAGACTGGTACGAGACCGGCTTGTCGATCAGCTCGATCTTGGTTCCCAGACCAATATCTGCGGTCAGCCGCTGCGCGATCTTGATCTTAGCGAGGGTGTCGTCAACGACGCGAGACCCGTAAACGCGGTTGACGTTCGATGACTCGAACATCTCGCCATCGGAAATCATGATCGTTCCGACGCCGAGCCGGATGAGCTGTTCGAGGACGCATGAGCCGGTGCCGCCAACTCCAACGATGCCGACGCGCAGGCGCGACAGAAGCCGCTGGATGTCCGGGCCGAATGCCCGGACCTGGCGGTCGAAGAAGGATAGCACTTCCACTGTCCCGGATTTCGGGAACCAAAACCGGGCGCGCCGTCCAATGATGCGGATACGCTCGATAGCTGCGGTCGATCCATCCGGCAGCCACACGCGGGCGCTCGAGAAGCCCTGACGGGTCAGCACCAGTGAGCCGTGAACACCTTGCGTCCGGATGCGGGTGTAAGCGGTCCTGAATAGCTTTTTTTCCTCGATGTCGTCCTGGCCGGAATGGTCGGCATGGCCGTTGGGGTGCGAGTGGACGAAGAGCAGGCAGGACTTCTCGTCGTTCGCGCGCTTCATCGCGCTTGTATAGGCGCGGGGTGCAATCTTCATGTGCACGGGCGACTGCTCGATGATGTCATCGCCGGTCACCAGGATGCACGCGCGCACGAGCAACCTGGTCTCGTTGTCGGTTTGGGAAATCCTGCAAATCAAAAACGCGGCCTGTTCGTCGGTGCTGGCCGCGATATGCGCCTCGAGCGCTTGGCAATCTTTTTCGAGAAAAGTGACCGAGTAGCGCATCAAAGGCCTTTCGCAAGCTCGGACTTGACCGTGGTCATGTAGCTACGGAGGTTGTCTACGCCGGGCCGCCATTTTCCATCGGCGATGTGCCGCGACCAGCGCTGCCAGTTCCGCTCGCCGTGCTGTTCATGCACGTCAGCCTTCAACGGAATGCCGCCGTTCGGTAAGAACACGTCCGGAAAAGTCCAGAACATGTCGAGTTTCGCGTTCGGGTAGCCACTCGGAACGATAATCAGCAGATCGGCGCTCTGCGGCTTGTAACGCGGCAGCGGGAAGTTCCGGATTACGATGTGAACCTGCTGGCCGACGCGTTCGATTGTATGGTCGTAGCCGGCGGCGGACAGAAAATCCCTGTCGGCTTCTGGCAACAACTCTTTGACATCAGTGACCGTCACGGCGCGCCCCCGGATTGAGCGAGGACTGGGCCGTATAGAAGTGATCGCCATTCTTCAGCACGACCTGCGTCGCATTGTTGGCGATCTGCTCGTCGTCACCCTGGCCGTGCGCTTCGCGCCACAGGTCGTAACCGGCAGCGACCTGACTCAGCAGGTACAGCGCCGAACCCGTCGTCGGGCTCGGCGACTTGTACTGCTTTTTGTCGATGTGGATGGTCACCTCGTCGTTGCCGCCACCATGACCCGGGTTGCCAGCGCCGTGTCCTTCATTTCCATTCGCCATTTCACCTTCTCCTGTTTGTTAGTGTTTTTTGTCGCGCGGCGGGAACGGGTCACGGCCCGGAGCAACAGTGTCCGAATCGCGCCACTTGCCGTCGCGACCCTGGATGCGCACTTCGCCGCCGCCGAGGCCACGGACCGTGGACTTGGCCTGCTGCTCGGCGCGGCTCTGCCTGTGGTGCACGCTCTCCGGTGCGGCGACGCCGCCCTTCTTCACGGCCCAATCATCGCCGTGCCGGACGACGAACCGATCGTTCTTGGACATCATCAACTCCATGTTTCAGGGCTTGCGCCTTGCGATTCCGCCATGGCATGATTGCCACGACCGCCATGAGGATGACTGGGATTGGCGGTTTCGTCAAGTTCCACATGTCGAAAATGCCATGCCAACCAACGAACCTATTGATATCTTTAAAGAACGCCTCAAGGCTGCCCGCGCCTTACGGGGGCTAAACCAGGCCGAACTGGCCGCACGAGCTGGCCTGCCGCCTGCCTCTGTGTCCCATTTTGAATCGGGTCCGCGAAAGCCATCCTTCGATAACCTGAAGGCGCTGGCGACCGCACTTGACGTCACGACGGACTACTTGTTGGGACGCGCCGACACGCCCGAAGCATCGGCAGCAACGGTCGGTCGTCTGCATCGCGATCTCGGGAAGCTCACCGAGCAGGACCTGAAGCTTGCGACTGAGTTCGTCGATCTCCTCGTGAGGCGGGGCGTCAAAGAAGGCGAATGACCCGGAAGCCCGGCCCCGCACGTCGCAGTCTGGCCGAAGCAGCGGCAAGTTCGGTGCTGCGGCAGATGACGATCGATGGCCTCTGGGTGGATCCCGAAGCAATCGCCGCCAGCAAGGGCATCGTCGTGAAAGCGAAGCCGGACACGGCCTCCGGCGTATCCGGCATGCTGATTAAAGCTGGCGACAATTTCGGCATCTTGTACGCGACGCACATCCCAAGCCGGGGCTTTCAGAGATTCAGCATCAGCCACGAGCTGGGGCACTACTGCATCGAAGGCCACCCCGAAACGCTGCTCACGACCGGCGTGCATCAATCACACGCAGGATTCGTTTCAGGTGATCCATTCGAGCAGGAAGCGGATTACTTCGCTGCCGCGCTGCTGATGCCGGAACTTCCGTTCAAAAAGGCAATCGCGGATCACGATCCCGGCCTGGCCTGTGTCGAGTCTCTTTGCAAGGCGTGCGAAACATCGCTGACCGCCACAGCGATCCGCTATAGCGCGCTCACGTCGGACGGCATCGCCGTTCTATCCAGCACCGGAGATGCAATCGACTGGTGCTTCATGTCCGATGGGCTCAAACAGGCGAAAGGCCTGAGCTGGATCCGCAAGGATACGCCCGTGCCGGCGGGTACAGTCACGGCGCGATTCAATGCGAACCCCGACAACGTATCGTCAGGCCAGCGTGAATCGGACGAAGGACGTTTGAACGACTGGCTAGGCGGAGATCGCATTTACCGTGTGACAGAAGAAGTGGTCGGCCTCGGCCAGTATGGCCGGACACTCACGATCCTTACCTGCAAAAACCTGAGTTTGCGGGCTGAAGCGGAAGAGCCGGAAGATGACGAAGACGCTCTTATCGAAAGCTGGACACCACGCTTCAGGCGGTGACGAATTGGGTGGATCTACGTTTGGGTCCTTCACAACCTCACGCACGAAAGCATTGACCTTATTTCGCGCGGTCTTCACCGCCTTGCGGACGCCAAGGTCGCCGGCTTTGGGGTCTATGAAGAGATAGCCGCTCTTTGAGTTCTCGTAGAACTCCAGAAAGCCCTCCTCAATGATTTGCCGGTGCAGTACGACGTCTCTGGCTTCGTCCGTCTTCACGGGGCCGGCTTCGGGCGTCACGTGCACGCCCCAGTGCTTTCCCTCGCGTCGAACGTCCTCCTTGCGAAGTTGAAGCATTTCGCCAACCCGCGCCCCAGTGAAGGCGCACAACCATGGCACCCACCGTTTGGCTGCCGCCAGCTTCGGCGCCTCCCTGCCCGCCGCAAAACTCCGGGCGTGTTTGAGAATGGCGGATGCCTCCTGGTCGTAGAAGCCCTTCGACCTGAGCTTGCGTGACTTTCCGATCTTGATGGTGAGCCCTTCGGCAGGATTGCTGGCCATCCGTCGATTCATGACTGCCCAGCCGAAAACCGTCTTTAGCCCCGCGAGGTCACTATCCTTGACCGTCTTCGCGCTGGCGCCGCCTTGAAGCCTGTGATCCTTGTACCGAACAATGTCCTGCGGCGTCACGCGGCTCGCTTGGTCATGCTTCAGGAACCCCACAAGCTTCGCCACAGTGTTGCGGTAGCTCTCGTAGGTGCTCTGCTTGCGACCAGCAGCCTTCGCCTCCTTCCACCAATGCTCGACCAGTGCCGATAGTGAATCTTCTAAGGCGGCGCTGTTGACATCATTCTTCGCCTGCTCCGCCCGTGCCGGCCATTGCGGGAACCGAATCACCTGAGGTCTAGGCGAGTCTTCGCCTTCCCCTCTTGCAAGCTTCGCCAAACTCAGACTTGCACGCTGAATGGCCGCGCCTAGCGCACTCGCCATGGTTCGGCGGTTCTGATCGTCGACGATAATCCCGTTGCTCGTCAGATAGCCGTTTGCAGCGTCCACACACGCTTGCTCCATCCGGAAGATCTTGTCCTCGGGCAGCTCCGGGGCACCGTCTAACGCCCGTTGGCTCGCAGCCAGGAGCTCTTCCCTGGCCTGTGGGGGGCCAAATAGGCGTGCCCCTGCAACGGTATCCCAGTTGGTCTGCTGGCTTGGGTTATCCCTGTACTGCTCCAGCCATCGCTCATAGGCGACCATGGCAAGACGATGCGCTTCCCGCTCGGTCAGAGGCACCGGGCCAGCGCGCAAATTCGCCCAGCGAGCTTCGAGTTCGGCAAGCGCTTTCGCATGCCGCACCTTTGCCTCAGAAGGATCGCGCGTCTGAAGGCTTACCTTTTCCTCGCGCTTGCCAAGAAGCTTACGCAGATCCTCCGGAACGGCTTTCCGGAGCTGATAGATTCCAGTTTTGGGATGCTTCCACGGACGCGACATAGCCAACGGCATTGTACCACCCTTCTGTACCACTGAGGAGCGGGTAAGCCGTTGAATTTGCTAATCTGCTTTGGATTTCACGCTCTTAGGAGAGCGATGGTGCCCAGGAAAGGACTCTGACCTCCAAGTCATCGACCGGACACCACTCCGGTCGAATCGCGCCAGTCACGGCGGTCCGCGCCATGCCTGGCGCACCAAAAAAAGCCCGGCCTCCTCCGGAGGCCAGGCGAAAGTCACGCAGGAACGACGCTGCTTTACGCATCGCACCAGCTTTCGTCGGCAGGGAGGACTTACCGCCGATCGATCTTCGGCGAGGGCATTCGCCGTCAAACAAGGAGAAACGGATATCACTCCGCGCGAAATCTGGAGCCGTTTGCCTTCCGCTCCTGTCGGAAACTTCACGACTTTTCCACCACTCGCCCGCTGTCCGGTTGGGACGGCAGTGCCTTGACCGAGATGGGATCCTGCGCCGGTTTGGCTGCCGTGCCCTGAAACACAAGCGGCAGTTTGCCGTCGCACAGCAGCATTTGGTACGTCCCCAAAAACCAACAACGCTCGATTACCTCTCCCGAAGAGCGTGCCAGGGCCTGAATTTCGTATGACGTTCCGTAAGGACCGTAAAATAGATTGTTGTGATGAGACGCATCCACGCGATGGATAAATGAAAAAGTCGGGCTGTGCTTCGCGTCGAGCGTTAATGACGTCGCAATAGGACCTGATCGGACCTCGCCGGCATGCTGTCGGCCGTCGGGTCGAGAATCGAGCTTGTCGCCGGCTGTATGCGACCGCCTCCGCCGACGCCCGCCCGCATTCCGCGGCGCTGGGAACTTTGAAAGCTCCCAAGGACATCGTAAGCCCCCAAAGCGCGTGCATCTTGTTCACAAACGCGTTGGCGAAACGCTCCGGCCCATCATGGCTCGGCCCGCAACTCGCGTGCGGCGGCCACCATATTGACGAGCGCGGGACGCACCTCCTCCCACCTTCGCGTTTTCAGTCCGCAGTCGGGATTGATCCAGAGCTGCCGATCGGAAACTCGCTGCCGCGCCAACACAATCAGCTGCTTGATTTCCGCCGCTGCGGGAATGCGCGGTGAATGAATGTCATAGACGCCGGGCCCGATCTCATTTGGATATTTGTAGCTCTTGAAGGCCTCGAGCAATTCCATCTTAGAACGCGACGTCTCGATTGAAATGACGTCGGCATCCATTGCTGCGATCGCATCGATGATTTCGTTGAACTCGGAATAACACATGTGAGTATGGATCTGAGTTCCGTCGGCGACCGGGGAGGAGCAAAGGCGGAAGCTGTCCACCGCCCAATCGAGATAGTTCTTCCACTGCGATTTGCGTAGCGGCAATCCCTCCCGCAACGCAGCCTCGTCGATCTGGATCATGGTCGCTCCAGCCGCCTCAAGGTCGATGACCTCATCTCGGATCGCGAGAGCGATCTGTCGGCATGTCTCGCGCCGCGAGATGTCGTCACGGACAAACGACCAGTTCAGGATCGTCACCGGTCCGGTCAGCATAGCCTTGACGGGTTTTTTGGTCAGAGACTGCGCATAGCGCCACCATTCAACGGTCATGGGCTTCGGCCGGGAGACATCTCCGAACAGGATAGGCGGACGAACGTACCGCGAGCCATAAGACTGAACCCAGCCATGCTTGGTGAAAGCGAAGCCGAACAGCTGCTCGGCAAAGTATTGAACCATGTCATTGCGCTCGAACTCACCGTGTACGAGCACGTCCAGGCCGATATCTTCCTGCCACTTCACGGTACGGGCTGTCTCCGCTTTCAGAAGCTGCTCGTACTGCGTGTCATTCAACGTTCCCCGCGCATGAGCCGCGCGCGCATTCCGGACATCGGCCGTTTGCGGGAAGGATCCGATGGTTGTCGTTGGAAACATCGGCAATGCGAACGAGACGCGCTGGACGTCGGCACGCTGGGTGAACGCGCTGCGACGGCGAAGCATGCTATCGTCGATCGCGGCGATTCGTCCGGCGACATTCGCATTGTGGATCTCGGGCGATGTTTCGCGGGTGACGGCTGCCTCCTCCGAAAGCGCAAGTTCATCGGCCACCTCGGCAGCATGGCCGGCCAGCGCTTTGCCCAATATCGAAAGTTCCTTGATCTTCTGAACTGAGAACGCCAGCCATGTCTTCAGATTGGGATCGAGATCGGTCTCTAGCTCAATGTCGATCGGAACATGAAGCAGCGAGCAGGAAGGAGCAATCTGAACACGGTGCCTGCCCAATTTTTGGACCATAGGAGCAAGTTGGTCGAGCAGCGCCGGAAGATTGGAGCGCCACACGTTCCGACCATCAACGACGCCTAGTGAGACCACGAGATCTCTACGGGTTGTGGCGACAATTGCGTCCAACTGGTCAGGTGCCCGAACCAGATCCACATGAAGCCCGGCAACGGGCAAGGCCAAGGTTGTTTCAAGATTGTCGCCGATAGCCCCGAAATATGTGGCCAGCATTATTTTAAGGGCCGGCACAACCTTTGCGAAATGAGCATAGGCCCAGCGGACAGCCGCCCGCGATGCTTCGTCGACGTCCATCACTAGGCATGGCTCGTCCAGCTGAACCCATTCAGCACCGCGCGAGGATAGTTCGCGGAGAACATCGACATAGACTGGGAGGAGCCGATCGAGCAGCGACAGCGGATTGAATGCGGGATTTGCGCTTTTGCCAAGCTTCAGGAAAGTGACTGGGCCAACTAGGACGGGGCGCGTTTGGTAGCCGAGGCTTTTTGCCTCCTCATATTCCTCGATCGGCTTTCGAGAGGAATACTTAAAGATCTGATCCCGGTGAAATTCCGGCACCATGTAGTGGTAGTTGGTATCGAACCACTTCGTCATTTCCTGAGCGGCTACGCCAGGCCCATGCTGAGCGTGACCACCGTCCTGAGCGCCACGCGCCATGGTGAAGTAGGTCTTGAGCGACACAGGACCTTCGGTCCAGCCGTAGACGTCGGGAATGGCGCCAACCATTAGGCTGGTATCGAGCACATGGTCGTAAAACGAGAAGTCATTCGAAGGAATGACGGTCGCACCGCGGGATTTCTGCCGTGCCCAATTAGCGGCACGAAGTCCACTCCCCGCCTCGAGGAGCTCGGCTTCGCTGGAGTTTCCCGCCCAGTAGCTCTCGAGCGCGACTTTGAGTTCGCGTCGTGGGCCGATGCGTGACGTCCCCAGTGTGGCAACGGGAAGCGAAAGAAAAGACATAGCTCAGACCCCATGATTGGGGCAAAGGCCATGGCGGACGCATGCAGCGAATATCGCGTGAGCGACAGCTGCTTGGCGCACACCGGGACACCCCGCCCGTGGACGATATATTGTCGAGGCAGGTCTCCTGGCTCGCGGGTCGTCGCTGCTGTCCGGCCTTCCCGAAGCCGCATGGCTTCAGTGACTTCGTTGGACAGCGGCTCGCCGCTTACAGTTGCGGGGGCAGCGCCGGCATTGCACCGGCTTCCCTCTTAGCTCCGGATCAAACGAATCCGAAGACCACGACGGCTGGGCATTAGGCGCACGAGGATCGATCCGTCAACCTACTAAGTGTCGCCGCGATATTGCCCAAGCGATTGCGAGCTGTACCAGCTAGGGCACAACGGTCTTACTCCCGGCCTGGTAAAAACGCCTAGATCTGTGGAGCCTCCGCTTGTGAATGCGTCCGTCAACACCCGCTTGGCGTACTCGGATGAGCCAACGCGAGCAGAACGAACGCGGTGGGCGCTTCGACATCTGCGTGATCGCGACAAATCCGGTCTTTTCCGTCAGCAGCTTCTCGAACTCGCCCGCGAGGACGTTTGCGATCATCCTCGGCCGGCATCCGCTTGATCACAGCGCCATGAGGCTCCTTAGGAATTGTCAAGGCCGGATTGCTCCAGGATCAAACGGATGATCAGGCCGGACTGCCCGGACTGCCTGTGTTCGGCGGACCCCGCGACGAGCCGTGAGCTCGATCGCTCCGTGGCGTTGGTCAAGATGATCTCCTTCGGTGTGCCAAGCACTTACGTGCTGAGCGACTTTGGCCGCGCATTCGTTGTTTCCGTCGCCGCTGGCGAGTAGTGCAGCCTGGACGTTGGCCTGCGCGGCATCGCAGGAACAGTTCCGGACGTCAGGATGCGCGCTAACTTGCGAAACTGGAGTAAGCAGCGAGAGCGCGGGCGGCGGGGATCCTGTTACGACCCTAGCTCCATGCACTCGTGCATCGTGACCGTGGGCAAGCGGATGCCCAGCTTCTCGTACGTCTTCAGGATCTCCGGACCGATCTCGTCGCGCGTGGAGACCGTCTCTTCGGCTTCGAAGCGACGTAGCTTTAGATATCCTGCAAGCTGATCTTGGGATATTCGACGCCCGTCCACCTCGCCTCGGCTCGTCAGCCAACGACGATAAGCCTCAACGCGACGACCTGGAGCATCGAGGCGGCCTTGTCATTATTCGAGACAAATTTGACGGTCTCCTCTGACAGAGCCCTTCGAGGGTTTCTCGGAGTCGATCAGCGCCTTAAGCTCATAACGATGTTGATCGACCTCGATGCGCCGCACGCGGAAGGCGGCCTCCACAAGCTCGACATCTACTCCTTCGTGCGCGAAATCGAGCGGTGAAGCCTTCTGGACGCGGGCTGCTTATGTTGTCTTAGACGGGACACAGGTGTCAGGCACCGGACAGACCACAGCGCATTGCGGCGTGTCGGAATGGCCCTCGCACTCCGTACACTTTTTTGCATCGATAACGTAAATGTCGCGCTTGAGGCTGATCGCCGCGTTGGGACACTCGAACTCACATGCCCCACAAACGGTACATTGCGAAGCGACGATCTTGTAAGCCATGCCTTCCGACTCCTTAGGCGAGCGATGCCATTGGCGATCCCTTTCAAATGCCGTGCCAAGGACAGGCGCGCTCAATGATGGGCAACTTGCCCAATGGTGCTGTGCGGGGTCTGAGACCATGTTGCATCTGCGACAGCATGGGCCGCTTCAATATCAAGCCGTGCGAGCCCTCGGGCCCCTACTCCGATAGCCAGTCGCGACTCGACTGCTGCGAGCTTCCGTCGGTTTGTCTGGCATGGCAGCGCGGGGCCAAGCGACGATCGACGATTCCCGAAACCGGCGGCGCGAGTAGAAGCCGCGAGCCGACGCACGTCTACGCCGGATGTCGGCAAACCTCCGGTCACACGCCCTGACCGGAGATTTTGTCCAAGCCGCGCTCACGCCTGCAACGTTAACTCCGCGGATTGACTCGCTGGAGGCTTGCCAAAAGGGCTTTGTGCTACAATAACCTTCGGCATCGCTTCGGAGGGAAATGAAGTTCGGCCGGGAGAAGCGATTCTGGGTTTGCAAAGTGGCCGATTTAATTGCTGTCAGCCGCATGCCTGGTGCCGAGTAGGCATGGCCGCGCGGGCCAGCGCTGGTACGCTTTGCCTGGCTGTGCTCAGTCACTCCTCATGCAACTATTTTGGACGAAGTGGAACAGGGCTGAAAGATGACTGTGCAAATTGCTTCAGCGGCATGGCCTTTCCGAACAGATGGCCCTGCGCAAGGTTGAAGCCGAGTTCGGTCACAGCGATCAGGTCGGCGTGGCTCTCCACGCCTGCGGCGACGGTGCGCACACTGTACTCTTTGGCTAGATCGACGATATGGCGGCACACCGTTCGCTTCAGGGGCCCATTTCCGCAACCGGCGACGTACTGCCGGTCCACTTTTAATTTCATGAACGGGAATTTTTCGAGCCCCATCAGCTGCGGCCAATTGGCGCCGATATTGTCGATTGCAAGGCCAATGTTGTGAAAGCGAACCTCACGCGCGACCTCGATCAGGAGATCTAGGTTCTGGATCGCTTCCTCGCTCTCGATTTCGATCGTCAAGCCGCCGAAAGCGGGGTGCGACGGCATGCGCTGACAGAGATCGCGTACCGCCTGCGGGTCAATCAGGAATGCTGCCGGGAGATTGATGGAGAGATCGGTCGAAGTTTGCTGCTCCAGAAGATACTTCCAATCCTTGATCGCGCGGTCGATCACGAACTGCGACAAGTCCCTAAAATGCGGATCGTGAGCCTCCGGGATGAAATACGCTGGTGGAACAACGCCCCAGGTCGGATGCCGCATTCGCACAAGCGCCTCGGCGCCGCGGCGGCTGAGGGTACACGGGTCAAAGTTCGGCTCATACCAGAGCTCAAGCCAGCCAGCGTGTAAGGCTTCTCCGACATGGACTGCGGGACGGGGCGCCGGCTCTCTGGGCAAGAGCATGGCGACCCGATCGCGCAGCGTCTCGGCTGCAAACGGCGTCCTCAGCGGCGGCAGCATATCAAGTCCATATTCGCCCCCGACCTGCTGCACTGCCGTCATGACGATCGACTCGCGGGCGCCGAACGCCAGCACTCTGCCTGCAAATTCTTCGCGTACGAGTATCTCGAGCAATCGTCCAGGCTCGATGCGATCCGAGCCAATGCCGAGCAGGATCAGATCAGGGAAGTCCGTACAGAGTACGCGCGGCAGCTCGTCAGCAGTCCCGCATTCGCTGATCACAAACCCCATATCCTCTAGCACATCGCGTAGAAAGGCGCGCAGATGCCGCTTGCCCACGGCCACGCACGCTCGCGGCCGCACCTTACGCTGGCCGAAGATTACAGGTTTCCCTCCGACCAGTTCGGCCTGCCCATGCTCCATCGCAACCACTCCCCTTCCGTGAAGGTCCCTTAAACGAGGAGCGAAGGTCCAAACAAGCAGTGCTTGCCATTATCTTTCGATTCTTCGAGGTAAGCTTAAGATAGTGCATTAGCGTGCAAAATCTTTTCGCGATGTTGTTCAGACGATTTTGTCGGGCGCACGCGTATGATACCTGTCCCGGCTCGCGCAACTTTGTACGAGTGACGCACACGAGTGTGGGGAATCTCACCTTCGGACGCGCCGAGCTGATGCGCCCTATGCCACGGCGATGATCATGCTGCAAGATGTACTGAATCGACTCTCGTGAGTGATGATCAGCAATCACTCCTACGAAATGTTTGATCGGCATGGCCGGCCTGCCCACGCGCGAATGTGCCGTCTCGTGGATTCCCTATCTAGTCGAAGGAGATCCAACTGAGTTCGCAGCGGGTCAAGCCGCGGTCGATTCTGAGAACGGCAACAGCTTGCACTTACCTCACCTCTGTTGGTTATAGCGAGTGCGGACGTCCTATTCCCTATCGAGCTTGATAGTTTCTCTCAGTTGCGTTCTCTGTATCCTTCTGAACATGGATATCCTCAAGAGGGACTGGAGGGACTAACGTGACGGGTGTTCGTGTTGGCGCTGAAGCGCAAGGCTTGCCCCACGGGGGCACGGCTTTGCGCAAAGGCGTGCCAGGAGATGAGAACGCGATCGTAGAAGCCGTCGGAAAGCTACTTTCTGAATTAGGTGGTCTCGGACCAGAGTTCAGCCTTGAAGGCGCAAAGCAGACTGCTTTGCGCCTGATTCAGGATCCCGAAGAGGGCTTCATTTTTGTCATCGAGGAACAAGCCACCGGGCAGATTGTAGGGATCGCTGCCATCTCCGCCGTACTGGCCGTGAGAGCAGCTGGAGCGTACGGCGTGCTTCAGGAGCTATGGATTTCTCGGGACTTCCGAAGCTCTGACCGCGGTGGGCATCTGCTCGAGGCGGTACGTTCGGAGGCGAAGCGCCGAGGCTGGCAGATGATTGAGGTTGCGTTGCCCCCTGATGGCTATCCGGCCTTAGAACGGGTACGCCGTTTCTACGAGGAGAGGGGATATCGGGTTGGAGGATTGCGCGCGCGCAAGAGGCTATGACAGTACTGCGACCTCTGCTCCACACTTAAAAGCGCTCCTGGTCCTGTCACTAAAGACTTTCAAGGCAGAAAATCCTGCTGCTTGTTGCTCTCAAAACGAACGCTCCAACGCGTGCGTCGCGGCCGAGGACAATCGAGAACCTCGGCGCTGATGCGGTGCTTACTCCCACTGCGAGCGGGTTACCTCTTCGACTTTTTTGGCGGGTATCAACCATCAAATCGTTCTTCATGGTGCGGAGCGATACGATGGTCTTCTCAAGGCTCGTGGACCGCGAGCGGAAACCTGCCCGGCTAGAAGGCGCGGAGCCAGGTCGGCGGCGGCCCGTTGCGGGCGAAGCCCGACCCAGCCTTACAAACGATAGCCGAGTCGTTCTTTCGTGCTTCCCACACAATGCCGCCAGTTTGGGATCACCGCACACAAATGCGATCCATTCGTCGCCAAGTCCAATGCCTCGGCAACTGGCAAGCCAATCATCTATGGGGCTTCTTCCTGCAACTTGATTCGGTGGACCGTCGCGTAAAGGGATTCGGTACCACGCTGTCGCTCCTGCTGGCGAACGTTCAAGGAAGGTGACGAAATCAGCCATCAACACTGATTCGGTAGAGGATTCCGTAATGAGCAATGTGCCGTTTGCCGCCTCCAATACGAGGTTCGTGCAGGTCGCCCCAGCGCAGGACTTGATGCGGGCGATCGTTTCGCCGTTCGGCGCCATGACGAAGACGTGGCCGAGGGAGGCGAGCGCGACAAAGAGCCGCCCGTTTTGATCCATCGTCAGCCCGTCAGGACCGCTGGTCCCGAAGGACAAGCTGAACCGTCCCACCTTCGCAGTCCCGCCGTCACGCATCAGCGGCACGCGCCAGCTGCTGTTGTCGCGCGTCATTGCAACGAACAACACGGCCTCGTCGGCGCTGAGCACCAGCCCGCTCGGGCTTGGCCAGTTCGAAATCAGGCAATCGAGCCGGCCGGCAGGACACAGTCGGACACCCAGCCGGTCGGATCGTGCACTCCAGTTCGCCCCTGATCGGTGAAATAGATGTCGCCGTTAGTCGCGGTATGCAGGTCGTTGCAGCCTCTGAAGGACTCGCAATTGCGGTTGCCCCAGAAGCGGGCTGATAGTATCCCGCTGCGGATCGAGCTCCATGAGGCCGTTCATGTAGTCGGCCACCAGCCCCCGGCCATCAGGTGCGATCTTCAGACCAATCGGCCAGCCGTCATATTCGATTATCAGAGACCAGATCCCGTCGCGCGAAATCCGGAAAATGCGGCCGAAGGGGATATCGACGACGTAGAGATCCCCGGACTTGTCGAACGACGGCCCCTCGATGAAACAATCCACCGATGGCCTCCGCGGTTGGCATCCGGCCCATTTCGAGGAAACACCACGGCGACGAAATTCCGCGGCATCGACGAGAACACGCGGGTCTCAGCCAGCTGAGGCGGCTTGTCGAGATACATCATGACGGGCCTCCCAGCGTGCGGCGCGGCTGTCCCTCATATTTGTAGCCAAACTGCTTGGGCATCGGTCCCTTGTTACGATCCTTGCGCCTGGTCTGTTCCCAGGCGTGGGCCAGGATTCCGACCGCTCGCGACAGGCAGAAGACGCCGCGCGCCAGCGGTGGCGCGAATCCGAGCTCGCCGTAAATGACCGCGGTCGCGCCATCAATGTTCATTGGGATGAGTTTGCCCTTGCGCTGCTGCATCACCCGCTCGATCGCGCGGGCGGCCTTGGCATAGTCGCCGCTGACACTGCCCTCAGCACTTGCGTCATCCACCAGCGCCAATAGCGGTGCGGCGCGGGGGTCGACCGAATGAAACCGGTGGCCGAAGCCGGGCAGATATTTGCCGCACCTTGCAGTGAAATGGTCAATTGCGGCGGCCGCGGCCTCGCCGATCTCTAGGCCATCGCGCCTCCGCAGCACATCTTCGTAGAGTTCGACCGCCTGCTCCCCTGCTCCGCCGTGCACCTCATCGAGTGTATTGATGGCGGACGCCATCGCACCATTCAGGGGCAGCCCACAGCTCACCGCCATCTGCGCAATTGCGATGGAGGGCGCGTGCGGACCGTGGTCAACGGACGCGACCAGCGCAGCTTGCAGCAGCCGCTCCTGCGCTGGCGTCGGCAGATCGCCGCGCAACATCAGCCAGATCATGGCGGGAAAGGAAATCCGGCCGATCAAATCTTCGATTGGATAACCCCGATAGGCGATGCGACCGGGCGCGATGTCGCAGATGGAGGTTCGCCACCAACGGGCCGCTTGCTGCCGCAATTCTTCTTCGCTCATTTGCGGTTCCGCCCCTTCAACCCTGCCATTGCCGATCGCCGCAAGCCGTCGAATATCATGATATTGGTCCGTCCGCGGCTACGCGGACGGGCAGGAAATCAGCCGCCCGTTGCTTTGGCGTCCCGACGGCCCGGGTTGAGACCAGCTGCTCGACCTCCGCATACGAATAGCCGAGCCGCTGCAGCCATCGCTCGGTGTCTGCTCCGAGCGTCGCAGGTGGTGAAGGCACCGAAAACTCCTCATCCAGCCGGAAGCCCGGCCGCATGATTCGTAACGGCTGCGCACCATCTTGTTCTGGGGCCAAAGTCTCGACGAATCCGCGCTCGAGGAGCTGTGGCTGCTGCAAGATTTGGGAGACCGTCAGCACGCAGCCTGCGGGGACTCCAGCCAGATTCATTTGGGCCTCCCATTCTTCAGCGGGCTTGCAACTCAACGCCTGGTTCAACTCCGTGTTCAGCGCTGCGCGATGGACCTTGCGCATCTCGCGCTCAGCAAAGCGTGGATCCGTCTTCAGGTTCGGTCGGCCAATCAGGTCGCATAGGGCTTGGTACTGCTTCTGCTCGTTGGCGGAAATGTTCAGCGGGCCTGTTGCGGTGCGGAACGTGCCGGAGGGAGCCGCGGTGAAGTTCTCGTTGCCGATGGGCTGCGGTTCCACACCAGCGTTCAGGTGGTTGGAGACGACCCATCCCATCGCTGCAACGGTGGCTTCGAGCAGGGACACGTCAATGAACCGACCGCGGCCGCTATGCCGCTGTTCGACCAGAGCCGCGGCGATGGCAAAGGCAGCAGTGAGTCCCGCAATCGTGTCCGAGATTGGAAAGCCGGTGCGCAGGGGAGCCGAGGCCGTATCGCCAGTGACGCTCATGGCACCAGACAGACCCTGAACGATCTGGTCATAGGCCGGACGGGCGGACCATGGCCCGCTCTGCCCAAAGCCGGAGATCGCGCAGTAGACGAGACGCGGGTTGTGCCTGCTGAGCACATTAAAGCCTAGGCTAAGCCGTTCCATCACCTTCGGCCGGAAGCTTTCGAGCACCACATCGGCTTCCTTGACGAGTCGCAAGAATACCTCGCGGCCCGATTCCGACTTCAAGTCCAGCGCCACGGATTGCTTGCCGGCGTTCACCGCGACAAAAGAGAGGCCCTGCAAGCGCTCTGCCCTTTGCGGATCGGCGCCGAGGCGCCGCGCGAGGTCGCCGCCGTTCGGATTTTCGACTTTGATGACCTCCGCGCCAAGACGCGCGAGATGATAACCGCAGAACGGACCGGCCAACACGTTCGACAGGTCCAGGACGCGGATGCCGGTGAGCGGCAGAGACATCTGAAGACGCCTTCCTTTAGGTGATCCGATGGTGAGGGCTTGGCCGGCTGGCAGCTATTTCAGTTGTTGTGCGGCGCGTTCCGCAAAACGATTGGTGAAGGTTTTGTTCAAGTCGATCTTTGCGGCAGCAATTTTTGGATCAAAGTCGCTTAGGACGGCCAGCGGGACCTTGGCCGCCTCGATGTCCATCTGTCCGGTTGGCGAGAAGAGCGCTTTCGATGCGTTCATGATTTCGATATTCACCTCGCGATTGTCAGTCTTGTAACCAGGAGGAATCGTATCGACGAGCTGCTCCGTCGGCGTTGCGTTGATCCAGCGGTGAGTTTTGAGCAAGGCGTTGACCAGGCGCTGGACCGTTTCGGGATTTTTGTCGATGAAAGTCTGCTGAAGGTAGAGACACGCGGTCGGATAGGACCCGCCGAAGGCCTGCTTTGAGCCTTCGATCGTGCGCGCATCGAACAGCGCTGTCGCGTTCTTTTTGCGCGCGAGAAGCGTCGCGATGGGATCGAAATAGACCAGGGCATCGACGTTCATGGCCTCAAGCGCCACCATGCCCGGTGCGCCGCTGCCGACGGCAATGATGTTGACATCGCGTGAACCCAATCCTGACTTCTTGATGTAGTAGCGCGCCATACTCTCCGTCGATGACCCCGGCGCCGTGATCCCGAGCCTGAGCCCCTTCAGGTCGGCGCCGGATCTGACCTTGTCGGCGAGGTCGCTGCGGACACCGAGCAGGACGCCGGGAATGTCATTCAGCAGGAACACGCAGGAAATTTGCTTACCCAGCACCTGCATCTGAATGGTATGATCGTAAAAGCCGATAGTCCCGTCGACAGAGCCGCCGATCAGGGACTGCAGAGCCTTTGAGCCACCGGCCTGGAAGTTCTCGACGGTAACGTCAAGGCCTTCTTCCTTAAAGGAGCCAAGCTTCACTCCAAGTTCGACAGGCATATAGTTGAGGATTTGTGACCCCACCGCGATCTTCAATTTTGTTTTCTCGGGCTCGGTGGCATGCGCCAAAATGACCGAGAATGCGGCCAGCGCCACCACCGGCATCAATCTTATGGAAACGTGCATGCGAACCTCCATAATTGAGGGGAGAGCGTACGATCAGCTTTCGTGCGCAGGCGCCGGCCGCCAGACCAGGAGCCGCTTTTCCGCGCAGTCGACAATGGCATCGAGGACAACGACGAAGGCGGAGAGAACGATAATTCCTGCGAACACTCCGGTCGCATCGAGGACGCCTTCGGCCTGCGCAATTAAGTGCCCCAATCCTGCGGACGAGCCGAGATATTCCGCGACCACGGCTCCCATCACAGCCATGCCGACGGACACCCGCAGGCTCGACAAAATCCAGGTCGTGGCGGACGGCAGGTAGACGTGCCGTAGCAGGGACGACTTCGATGCACGCAGCAGGCGGGCATTCGCCAGCACGACCGGATTGACCTCGCGGACGCCCTGGAACGTATTGAAGAATGCGACGAATAGAACCAGCGTGACGCCGAGCGCAACCTTGGAGGTGAGGCCCAATCCGAACCAGATGACGAAAATGGGTCCAAGCAAGATCCGCGGGATGGCGTTGAACATCTTGATAAAGGGCTGAACGACTTCGGCAGCAAATGGGCTTAAGCCCAGCCAGATCCCAAGCGCTGTGCCGATCCCGATGCCAGCCAGGAACGACAGGACCGTCTCCAGCAATGTTATGCCAATATCGCCCCAAAAGTCCGCCGTCGACATCCACTCCCCGATCCTTACGACAAGTGTCGACGGTGCCGGAAAGAAGAAGGGATCGATCAGTCCGGCCCAGACGCCCAATTCCCAGATCAGGATCATGCCAAGCAGGATGGCGAACTGCGTGAGAGCGACCCTACCCCTGCGTGACATAGCTTTTCTCCACTTCGGCGCCGAGCAGCGACCAAATTTCACGATAGAGCGCGACGAATTCGTCGGTGGTCTGCAGCGCAGAAACATCGCGCGGACGAGGGAGCGTGATCCTGACGTCGGCAACCATGCGGCTGGCGGGACCGGCAGACATCACAACGACGCGGTCCGCCAGCGTGATCGCCTCATCGAGATCATGGGTGATGAAGATGAGCGAGCGCCGGTCCGCCTGCCAGAGGTCGAGCAGGATGCGGTGCATGAGTCGGCGTGTGTGAACGTCCAGCGCGGAGAACGGCTCATCCATGAGAACGATTTTGGGCTCCATGATGAGGGTTTGTGCCATCGCAACGCGCTTGCGTTGGCCGCCGGACAATTGATGCAGATAGCGCTCCTCGAATCCCTTCAATCCGACCTTGGCGAGCCAGGGCCGTGCCTGCTCGCGCGCTTTCGCGACCGACCTGCCCTGAAAGACGAGCCCGAGGCCGACATTGTCCTGGGCGGTCTTCCAGGGCAGCAGCCCTTCCTGTTGAAGCATGTAGCCGGACTGACCGTTCAGGCCCGTAAGAGACTTGCCGAAAATGCGAACGTCGCCGGCGGCGGGCTTCAGCAGTCCGGTGACAGTGTTGAGAATGGTCGATTTTCCGCAGCCGGTCGGCCCCACCACTGCAACGAATTCCGTCTCGGCCACCTGGAGGTTCATGCTTTTGACTGCCGTGAAGTCGCCGAAGCGAATCATGACGTCGTGCAAGTCCACGGCAAGTCCCGGCCGCCCCATTGTTTCGCTCCATAGAACTTGTTCTGAAACCTGGAACCGAGTAGCTCGCGTTCTCACGAGGAGTCAATCGTATTCTGGCGTGCAGGATTGTGCTCGCGCTAACTTGGGTGGACTCCTGGCGTCATTTTGACTATTGGTTCTGCAGAGCAGAACCAGAGGTAGCGATGGTAAGAACAGGGGTTGATGCGGTCGGGCGGGCACTGGCAATCCTTAAGGCATTCGACCCGGAGCGCGCCGCGATGACGCTGACGGAGATTGCGAATGCGACTGACCTCTACAAGAGCACAGTCCTTCGCCTTGCCGCATCTCTGGAGGCGGATGGCTTCCTGGTGCGGGGTACGAACCGGCTATTTCGACCCGGACCGGAGCTATGGCGCCTTGGGGCGCTCTATCAGCGCGGGCTCGACCTTGGTGACCTGATCAGACCCTCGCTCCATCGTCTGGTCGAGGCTACCGGAGAGACCGCATCCTTCTACATCGCGGAGGGCGACGAGCGCATCTGCCTTTATCGCGTCAATTCTCCGCGTTCGGTCCGGCATCACCTCGAAGAGGGTCACCGACTGCCGATTGACCGCGGCGCTGCCGGCCGTGTTCTTACCGCCTACCGCGATTCTGCATCAACTGATGGAAAGAAGGTCAGAGATCGTGGCTTCTACGTCTCGATCGGCGAGCGGGATCGTGAGGTCGCGGCCGCAGCTGTGCCTGTGATCGACGTTCATGGCCAATTGCGCGGCGCTCTCTCGGTCTCCGCCATTCGGAGTCGGTTTGATGCAGATGCTCGGAAGGCTGCGATTCTAGTTCTGAAGTCGGAGGCTAAAGCGCTGATCGGTCTGCTGCCCGCAAGCGAGCGCTGAACTACAATGGCAGCGTTCCGTTCATGACGCACAGCTCAGCGGGTGCCGCCAGGGCCTCTCCTAAGCGCAGCGTGCATTTTTCACATTGTTGAGGAGCATCGGGGCGCGAATCGGCGAGGCGTTCTTTTGCAACAAGAATTTGGTGGTGGAAGGAATGCCCTGACAACGACAGAGCGTCGTGCAGTGGTGACGCCCCTGAAGCCGTTCCTGGAGCCGTCCAAGTGATCCCGCCGCAGATCATCCTCGAGCTCGACGCCACCCACCTGTACACGGGCATCAGGAGGGAGGCTTCTTCAAAGGCTACGCTGCTGGATATATGTGCTGGTGTTCTGGAGCCGGCATCTGCTGAGGGCCAAGCTGCGGCGCGCTGACATCGATGCAAGCGCGGCCAGAACGTTGCGCAGATTGTGCGGCCGTTCGACCCATTTGGCCACCATCTTCGGCGTGGTGTTGAACTGGCGCGCGGCGGCGTGCATTGCTCAGTGCCGTTTCCACACACCGCACCATGGCCTCTCGACCTTTCGGCGCTCCTTGAGAGCTTCTGGCAGGCTCGACATCCGCCTGATACGCCGCCTATCTCAGTCCGTCATCACCCAGCTTATTCAGAGATCGAAGTGATCGATGATGATCTCGGTCGTTCAGCCGCCGGCTGCTTACACACGCCGGCTTCGAGCGAATGGTAGCGGAGGTTTGCCTTGGTAGGGTTGGTGCGGTTTGCGCCCGCGACGTCTCGCGCTTCGCTCGCAACAGTCGGGATTGGCAGCAACTCATCGAGATGTGCCGCGTGGCCGATACCGGTTCTGGTCGATCAGGAGACCATCTAAGCGCTGAGGCATGGCAACGACCGCCTGCTGCTCGGGGTAAGGGGCAGCCTCAACGAGTACGAACCGGATCTGTTGCGCCAGCGCTCGCTCTCGGCACGCTGTGAGAAGGCGCTCCGGGACGAGTTGGTTATGGCAGCGCCCGTCGGCTTCATGAAGCCCGGCGACCGTTATGAGAAAGACCCGGATCGGCGCGTCCAGGATCAAGATGGTGTTCGACCAGGTCGAGGAACTGGGCGGATCGCGACAGGCGCGTTGCTGGCGCCACGGGTCCAATCTCGATCCCGGTGAAGCAGACCAACGGGGACACGGCCCGGCGGCGACCACACTACTCCGCCATCGGCAGGCTTAAACACCGGGATATGGTAGTTCGAGCGCATTGATGTGACGCGCTCGGGGTACGCGATTGCCGTTGCCGGTCTTGAGGCCATTGCGATTGAGGGGGCGGCAATGAGATCGTCGCTGGCGATCAGCACCAGTCGGCGCGCGGTTGGATGGTGTCGGCGGAGAGCATCACGCAACTGATGCCGCCGTTCTTTAGCTCTCTTGCCGGCCGCGGTTGCAGCGGCGATCGCCCCGGGGACCGACGACACCAAGCGGCGCTTCCTCGATCACCGCGCTGAACGATGCGGAGTTGCATGCCCTACACCGGCGTATTGAGGGGCGATGGGACAACTGTTCGAAGCGCGACGCCCTGTCGGACGATAGCAGCGCAGACTGTCAGTCTTGAGACAAATGTCAGCAACTTGACGCTACACACCTCACGGAGTGCCTGCAGAGCTTCGAACTCTCTTCGGCACGAGGTTTGCTTTACTCAGTCATCATCATCACCACGCAGTGCGATGGTCTTCGGGACGGGCTCGGCGCATCGCCGTTAGCGTCTGGTCCGCCCCGACGTTTTGCTGCGGCGATAACTTAAGGGCGCTCGGTTGTCGACCGAGAAAATGCAGGGAAGGAAGTATTGGTGCGATCTGGAGTTTTTCTTTCGGGAGCCACAACAATTGCGCTCATCGCAACCGGTGCAGCCAATGCGGCGGACCTTGAGCCAGAAGTGAAACTGCCACCAGCAGTGTGGAGCTGGTCCGGAGGCTATATTGGCGGGCACGTCGGCGGTGGGTACGGCCGAACCTCCTTCGGTAATCCCTACGGTCCGTCAATCTATGGCGGCGTCGTCGATACCCCAGTGTTCCTCGCAGGAGGCCAGATCGGCTACAATTGGCAGAAGAACGGCTGGGTCTTTGGCGTCGAACTAGATGCCAGCGGCGCTGTCTCCGATGGCACAAATACTTGTCTGGCCGCCTCCGGCTTTGTTGTGAGCGCAAACTGCACGGCTGGTCCAAACCTCTTTACCACCGGGACCGGTCGCGTCGGTTACGTGTTGGACGCTCTCGGCCATACGCTGGCCTATCTCAAGGGAGGCGTGGCTTGGCAATACAATCAGGGCAACGTCCTCAATAACTACGAATTCAATGACCTCGGGCTACAGAAGAAAACTCATTTCGACTATGGTCAGGTCGGTGGCGTCATCGGGCTGGGCGTCGAACAAGCGCTTACGCCTGCATGGTCGGTCAACGTAGAGTATGACTATCTGCATTTCGGTGGGCCAAGCGTCGCAACGCCTCCGACGGTGCAGCTTCCGCCGTTCGCAATTCTTCCGGCGAACACAACGAGCCTGTCCAGCAGCTATCACATCGGAAAGATCGGGTTGAACTACCATTTTGGCGCCGCCCCATGGGCGGCGCAATGGGCCGATGCGCCGCTGTATGCGAAAGCACCTGCCGGCGCGCCGCCGATTGCTTACACGGCCGGTTGGTCGTTCGAAGGCGGATCGCGGCTCTGGCTCAGCCGGGGACGATTCCAATGGGACGCCAGCGCTGTTCCCCATGGGATCGCTACTGGAGATCCTAACATTCTTGTATCAAGGCTCACCTACCATGGCCTCGACGGACTTTCCGGGGAATTATTTGGCCGTCTTGACAGCCCGTGGGGAGTGTTCCTGAAGAGCAACGTCGGCATCGGGCGCTTCGATAAAGGAAAGATGAACGATGAAGATTGGAGCCTCCCGAGCAGGGTCTCTTATAGCAACACGATATCGGGCCAGGCAAACGGAAGGTTCACCTATTATACGGTCGACGCGGGTTACGATTTTTTGCGCGGCGCCAACTACAAGCTAGGCGGATTTATCGGCTGGGCCTATTACGCCCAGAACTCCGACACGATGGGATGCATGCAGATTGCCAACCCCATGACACTATGCCCGGCGTCGGCTGATCAAATCATTGGCAGCCAGGATACGCAGTGGAATGCACCTCGCGTCGGCCTGAGCGCCGAAACCATGCTTACCGAGCGTTGGCGTTTAAGCACGGATGTCGCTTACCTGCCTTGGACCGATTTCGCTGGTCGCGACCACCATCTCTTGCGCCCGGGGACGACCTTCGTTGATCAACGCGGCAACGGAGGCGGGGGTGTACAGGTTGAAGGCGTGTTGTCCTACTTCATTACCGATAATCTCAGCATCGGCGTCGGCGGGCGCTATTGGGCAATGTGGAGCGAAAAGGACAGCGAAACGACGTGCACAGGCTGTTATCGGGGAACCACTGCGACTCAGTTTTCAAAGTTCAGCATGGAGCGCTGGGGTACGTTCTTTCAGGCCTCTTACAAGGTCAATTGAAAAGGCCCCACCTTAGTCAAGCTCCAGACACCAGCCCTGCTGGACGAGCATCCTGAAGCCGTACGCGTTTCCCTGGCAGAAGTACCTTGAACCGTCCTAGGCGTTTTCGAAGCTGGAAGTCATTACCGGCGTGGCCCGCCCGGATTTACGTTGGATTCCGCCGCCAAATAATAGTGAGATACTGTCGAGCAGCTGATGGAAACGTGGAAGCGGCGCCAGGCTGAAATCGGTAACTTCAACAAGCTCCGCATTTGCCTTTGTAGGACGATTCGCGAAGTGTGACGGGTGAAAACAAGGTTCAATTCTGATCGACGGGCGGTTCGTAAGACGCACGCACTCATTCACTAGTAAAGAAGGGGCCGCCGCCGTGAACTTCGGCGGTGACCCACCTAGGCCTACGGTGCAGAAACTCCGGTCCGTCATCGGCCCGGCATATCGAACTGGATAACAAAGACATTCAGCGAGATCACACTAATGGGGAAACCGTCCGCGTGTTTCTTTTGCTCCACGAACGCGCTCGACACCTATCGCGATGGCTGCCGTGCGATTGTTTTCACGTTTGCTTCGCGCCAAGACGCGCTCGAAAGCACGATCCAAAGTTGATACTCCCTACTCGTGACTTCCTCCTCCTCCCAGAATAGTCGTTGGAAGCCCTGCACCCCATTCAAAGTAGCTGACCACGACACCGCCCGAGTTGCGGAGAATATGGGGATGAGAAAGATCTGCTCCTGATGGCCTTGCTACTGGCTATTTCGCGGTCGATGCCCCGTTCCGGGCAGCCGGAACAAGCACGTCACACGGGATCGTCAGCAGCTCGCCTGGGTCTAGAGCAAGCTCGCTGGAGTGGCCATCCAGGCTACCTAGGAGGCAGCATGTCCGACCAGCTGTGGTATATCGAGCGCCGAGGTCGATAAAGCGCGCCCGTGTGATCTCTGACTCCGATCACTTTCGCTCGCATATTGTGTAGCTCGAGTGCGGTGATCGAACCGACATCTCCAAAGCCTTGAACAATACCGTGACAGATTCCTTCGGCATCAGCAGGCGGGTTCTTAGGTCGTCTGGTATCCTCGGGATAATTCGCGATCAGTTCGAATTGCTTTACGGCCATCTCAAACACTTGCCCAGTGCAGACAGTCACGATAGCTCCTGAGCCTGGATATGAAACGTCGGAATGCTTGTGCTTCAGAGCACCGAGCTCCCTGGTGCGTGTTGCGCGTTTCAGACGCGGGTGAGACAACTAGTCCAATCAGCAAGATTGCGTCTCGCGGTCACGCCAGAAATATCACCAATGCGATGAAAGCGAGATTGACCGAGGCGGCCACGACGGCCCAACAGCAAATCGTGGCAGGCGAAAATTCAAGAGCGTCCTGCGAAGTGTCGACCCAAAGCGGCGGCATTCAAGTCAGCTCCAAAGACGCGGGTTAAGAGACAAACCTGCATAAGCGCAGAAACCACCCACTCTGCTAAAGCCGAGCCTTTCGACCGCGCGTAGAGCCCTTGCCACCCCGCCTGGCGAGCGGGAGCACATCGGCTATCGCTCGCCGAACTGCCCGATCCGTCCGCTAGGCGAGCCGGTGCGATCCGCGAGTGCGAGGAGCACGGCTGGAGGAAGGACCGCGCGGATCGCACGCCCGCGAGCCCGCAAAATCCGTGCCCACTGGCAGCCGGTCTTGCCGCGAGCTTCTCGGGAGGCTTGCGCCCAATGCTCTGGGTTCGATGACATCCATTCTAAGGTCAACCCGCTATCCCGATCGCTCTTGAGCCACGGTGCCGGAGCGCTCGTCTGAGCTCACCGAACTGATGGAACATGACGAACAGAGCGATCATTCCGGCGCCCAGCTCAGCGATTGCTTGACTGGCTAACAGCCCATCGAAACCCGCAACCACCGGGAATAACAGTACGGCCGGTATGAAGAGATAGCCCTGCCTCGCCAGGGCCACAATTGCACTGAGGCGTGCTCTCCCAAACGCCTGAAGCATTGCCGTCACGAAACTCTGAACCCCAAAGAGCCCAAAGAAGAGATGGAACACGATGCAGGACGAGACGGCTATTTCCGTGACATTCTCGTTATCGCTAAATAGACTCACCAAAGGCCTTGCAAAAACAACAACGGCCGCAGAATACGCGATGGAGAATGCGACCGTCACGAAGAGCATGAACTTCGCAGCCTTCAGAATACGAACATAGTCGCGTGCGCCCCAACCGAAACCCAGGATAGCTTGAGCGCCTATGCAGAACCCGGTGATAGGCAGTGCGCCGACCATCAAGATTCGCACAGCTATTCCAACTGCAGCGATGGAATCATCGCCGAACGGTGCGGCAGCTCCGTACAAGAGCATAACCGCAAGAGCCGATAAGATACTCGTCATTGTCGCTGGCGCGCCCACCAACGCGAGCTGTCTGATGCGATCTGCTCGCAATGATATGTGAGATATCCTGACGAGAACTGTCCCGCCAAGCTTCGCAAAATACGCAATATAAAGTCCAATAGCGGCGATCTGCGATACCAGCGTTGCGAGGGCTGCGCCACGCACGCCAAGGTCAAACAAGAATATGAAGACAGGGTCAAGCACAGCGTTCAGTAGAAACGCGGTAAGCATCGCCCACATGCTGAATCGCGTATCGCCTTCGGCTCTGACAATGAACCCGCTAACGATGTTTAGAAGCATCAGGGTGTTCCCGAACAAAAGCGTTCCCGCGTAGTCGAGCGCCACGGGCATGATGGTTGGAGTCGCTCCGAGGATTGCGAATATCGCTGGCAGACTAGGAAGCAGAGCGACGGTAACTATGATGCCAATCGGAGCGGTGAGCGCTAGAGCTGTACTTGCGCCTCGACTCGCCTCTAGGTACTCACGAGCGCCCAGATGACGAGATATGAAGGACGCCGTTCCAACACCGATTCCCTGTGCGGCTGCCGCGAGCAGGACCATGATCGGCAAGGTCATGCTCACAGCTGCGGTCGCCTGCGCGCCAAGTGCGCCAACAAAGATCGCATTGACGACCTGCTGTAAAGCATGGATCGATAACCCAACAACAGATGGAATGGCGAGCCGCAGGATAAGGCTCGAGAGATTCGGGTCCGATAGATCGATGTGCTGTTTCTTCTGTGGCATCAAACTTGGCTCGCTCTCGAGCGCGAATTCCGTATCCGGCTCATTCATGCATGAACGTGTCGCTACTTTCCAAATTCGCTGATCGCGCACTCAGCGCAAGCTTTTCCGATCCGCTCTTGCACAGCGGTACATAAGTTTATCTGCGCCGATCGATCGTCGTGATCGGGTGGACCCGTTTGACGTTTCACAAGCTGATTTTTGCCTTGGTCGATTTTCCCTAGGCATACGCCTCCCGCCAATCGCAGGCTTCTGCGGCTCTTAAGTAGAACAACGAGGATCCTGATTGAGGTGTCCGTGCGTAGCCACCTAGGTTCTGCCAGTCATATTGTGCCGTTCTGCCCTTTGTTGACTTCTCATCCGTTGCGTTTTTCCTCGATGATGATCGGCGGGGGAACGCGGCCGGACCCTAGAGCCTCAACTTGGCTTTGGCATCTACCGGATCTTGTAGTAGACGCTCCATCGTCTGCATGGCACACGCAATGAACGTGCCCAGAACCAGTGTTAGGTTCGGCGACGATGTCGTGCAAGCGCTCCATGATCTCGGGTCCTTGTCGCGATCGAGACGAACGGCAGGCTGCTGGTCCCGGCCGGCGTGGTAACTGGGTTTGCGGCAGCAAATCGCGCCGCACTGGCCATCGCTCGCGGACACGAACTCAAAATTCGTGTAGCCGCAGCCGTGTGCCGGCGGTTCGATGAGAGGGCTCGGACGATTTCTGCTTCGGCCCACAGACGGCCCTGGCGCCGTCGACCACATGCGGCAGGCCGTCGCGCAACGCCTGACTCATCGGAAATGGCGAATCAGCGTGCAATGTCACAAACATCCCGGCATCAGATGAAGATATCCCAGGTATTTAAGTTCGAGGCAGCGCACCGACTTCCAACCGTCCCGCAGACACATCGCTGTCATCGGACGCACGGTCATTCCTATCGCGTCGAGGTCGTGCTGAACGGGCCCGTCGATCCGCACACCGGGTTCGTAATGGATTTCTTCAGCATGGAAGAAGCGTTCGGTCTTCTTCTAAAGAAGCTCGATCACCATTGCCTGAACGAAGTCCCGGGACTCGAAAATCCGACGGCGGAAAATATCGCCATCTGGATCTGGCAGCACGCGAAACCGCGCCTTGCGCAACTCTCGAGCGTGAGGGTGTACGAGACGACAGATTGTTGGGCCGAATATGAGGGGCCCGATCGCTGAATTCCGCGCTCATTTTGGGCTGTATTGATGCGGCGCGCCTGTCCTTCTTCGGCTCCGAAACCGACGATCTGCGCTTCGGCTCCTCATCGGCCCGATCCGCGGGCAGATTCCCTCGCTCACGGGAGGCCCTTTGGATCTCGCGGGAGGTCAGACGACGGCGCCCTGCAAGGCTAGGATCTCAAGGAGCGCGAGGCAGCCATCGACAGCGCCATGAGCCGCCGCCTTCATCAGCAAATGCGGCAGCCGTAGGCCTCCGAAGCCCGCCGGACCAATTGCCCGGGTTGAGCCGATTTATGCCTCCCGCGACGACCTGGTGTATGTGCCTGCATGGATGATGATCAGGACCTTTACGCGAGAGGCGGCCTTGAGGGACGACCGGGTTTGACGGGAATCTGAGTCGAGAAGGCCCTCATCATAGGGCACTTTCGGCTTCGGTAGGTTCCCCTTCCACGCCACGCTCGTCGAGCGCTTGACGCGCCGCGCCGGTGAAGCCATCCGGCGTCAGCCTCGAGGGACTGGCACGGCCATGGGGCGTGGCCGAGCCGTACAAGACGGCCCTTGCCCAGAGGGGTGCGAAGCGCGCGCAAGGCCTGATCTTCACCGCCGAGCTTGGTGAACTCACACACTAGGAAGACAGCGTCATCCTTCTTGCGCTCGATCTTTTCAAGCGAGGTCTGATGCTTTGGCATCGTGGTCTCCGTTCCCACAAAACATGGACGCATAAACGCGAAGACGTTCAATAAAATAGGACAAAACATAATTACACCACTCCGACGCACCGAGGCGGCCATCCTAATGCCTCGACGGAGCCGCGATTCCCGTTGCGGGCTGGCTGATTCCTCGTGGAAAACGGCGAAGGTATCCTGTCCAACCCGATCTTGGCCGAGACGGCAGACTCGGCGTGCTCTTCCCACCACAGGCCAGCGGGTCGCGTATATCGCCAGCGCTGGTGAGGCGCCACGGAGCATCATCGACGGTGTCTCGCCAGCCGACAGGGAGGAAATCCGCGGGGATCCAGACGCCGGACGGGAGCTGAAGCGAGTTCAGTTTTGAACTGCTTGGATGCCGGAACGGGAGGACTCTGTCAGAAGTAAGCGTTTTTCTGACAGTGCTTTTTCGACGCGCGCTTGCGGAGCTCACCCACACGCGAGTGCTTGCTCTTGGAGGCTCGACGCAAGGGTCATCGAACCAACGGAATAAGAAAGCCCCAACCAGCGACGGTTCCTTGGGTCGAACCACGGCGTCTGGGCTGTGCGCGACAATCCGTCCGCCAGCGGTTGATGGACGAGCCGGCGCTCCGCGCCGGCCACTACACATCTGTACGACTGTACGAGAAGCCTCATGAACCGAGAACGGGTCCGCTAGGCACAGCTCACGCAGCCACGGACTTCGTCGCCGTCACCCGCAAGTATTTTTACTCCGCTTTGCTTAGCGTATCTGCTCTCGACTACGCGCCTCATCGCTAGGAATGCCCTCACGCGCGCCGCGGCACTTCAACAATTTCATTTTCATTCGACGCTGCCGAAGTCAGCATGCGAGAAGCGTTGCGAGTAATCGCTGCGGCTTGGCTGTAGCGCAGCGCAGAAATTTAGGCTAGCTTCTGCTCGCGAGTTTGCAAATGCGTACCCGCACCCGATCTCTCCGAAGACAACGAGCGATCATTCGACCGCTCGCCCCCTCACATCCTCAGAGCTGGGATAATCCGGACAATGAGGAAATCTGGTTTGAGTTGGCGCGCGCTATCGGACGTCAGGTCGCACGGGATGAAAATCACGGCTCGGGGCAGCCGATAAAGGACCGACATGACGACAGCGTCATCGAAGAAAACGGCCGTACTATACGCCCGTTATTCCAGCGACATGCAAAAGGCGACCTCGATTGATGGTCAGCTATTGCTCTGCCGGAAGGTCGCATTGCGCAACGACCTCGATGTCATCGGCGAGTTTGTCGATGCCGCAAAATCTGGTCTTACCGAAGGTGCGCGGGACGGCTATCAGCGTTTACTCAACGGTGTGAGAAACCGGGACTTTGACGTAGTCGTGGTTGAGCATTTCGACCGCTTGTCGCGCGATCCCGCAACCATCCAGCGTCTCAAGCAGGTTTTCGAGTTCAACGGCGTTGAGCTGATGGATCAGAAGGGGGTCTATGCGACCGCCACTGACATCAGCATCGCAAGTCTCTACAACACGATTTACAAGCCGCAGCTCGCCGAAAAGGTTCGGCGCGGCCATGACAACGCTGTTGCCAACGGAAGAATTCCTGGCTCATGCGCCTATGGTTATCGACCGAGGCCGGGCGCGCCGGGCGAACGCGTGATCGATGACAACGAAGCAAAGATTGTGCTCCGCATCTTCAGCGAATATGCAGCGGGCCGCTCGACCCGAACTATCGCCGCTGATCTCACCCGCGAAGGCGTGCCCTCACCAGGGGCAACTCGTCACAAGAACAAGGCTGATCGTACCACCTGGAATCACCAGTGCATTACAGGCGGCCGGCATGGTCGCGGTATTATCGGCAACGATCTATATATAGGCGAGATACATTGGAACGTTCGCTCGACAATTCTCAACCCGGAGACCCAGAAGAAACAGAAGCGCCGCAATCCAGAAGAGCGCCACATCATAGTTAAGAAGCCGGAGCTACGGATCGTGCCGCAAGCGCTCTGGAATCGAGCGCATGAGGTTCGTAGCGCGCGCGCCGTATCTATGTTCGGACCGACTGGCAAGCCGCGGCGTCGCGCCGTGATCCCGCGCAACAACGAGCACCCGCTTGCCGGTGTGCTCCGGTGCGGCGTCTGCAATGGCCACATGCGAATCGCTCAATCCTCGCGTAACGGTGCACCGCGCGCGGCATGCGCGAGCGCGCATCAGCGGGGCACGTGCGAGCACACCCGTAGCTTCGACATGGACGTTCTGCTCGAGGATGCCTCCGACAAAATCCAACTGAAATTGCTTTCGCCGAAAGCCATTGAAGAGGCGATGTGTGCCTGGAAGGAGGAGCGCAAAAACGATCGGAACAAGGGCAGCGAACACTCTAAGCTAGAGCGGCGACGCCGCGTGTTGACTACCGAGATGGAACGCCTGTCATATGCCATCGCAAATAGCCGCCGGAAGCCGGACGAGTTGCTCAAGCGCATCGATGAGTGCGACCTGGAGCGGGAAAGCGTTGAAGAGCGCTTGCGGCTGCTGGGCGCTGGCGGCGAAAATGTCATTGGCTTCGATCACCCGAAATTCGGTGACCGATACCGTTCGGAGGTTAGAAGACTGGTCACCGCGCTCAAGGCCAATCCGAAGGCGATCGAAACTCGCGTAGCCTTTCGCAACTTGATCGAATGCATAGTAGTGCATCCGGTTCGCAAGCGGATGCCCTACGAATATACGCCCTACCTGAACAGCTCCGCGCTTTACGGCAAGAACCTTTTCCCAGAAAACCGCAGCAAGGCGCGAGAAATCAGCACGTTTGCCTACTACGACAATGGCAAGTCAGGGAAATCCGTGTCCTCGTAGTAGACGCGGACCTGCATGTGGTGGCGGCCGTCGCGGATCTCGCCGTCGAGATGAGCTGTCACGTCACGAGCCTCTTCGCTTTCGGTAACCAGACCGTTTTGCGCAAAAACGGCCGGCTGCGCAAGCGCGGCTAGACGATCAAAGGCCCCCGACCCAGCGTCACCTCGACGATCTCCGGCGGCACGCCGACGCGGAGCGGCATGATGCTGCAACCGAGGCCGCCGGAGATGATGACGTCGCATTTCAGCCGGACATGCCCGTAGGCGAGCCGGAGGCCGTGCTGCGGCGGAACTGCCGGCGACCAGCCGAGCAGGCGGACCTGACCGCCATGGGTGTGGCCGGACAGCTGCAACGCGACGCGGGCGGGCACGCGCGGCGCGATTGGGCTCATGCGCGAGCAGGATGATCGGCGCATCGTCGCTGACCTTGGCAAGCGTCGCGTCGAGATCGTCGGCGCCGAAGCGCCCCGTGCTCCGGAAGCGTCGCGCCGGCAGAAAGGCGAGCTGATCGCCGAGGCCGGCGAGCCAGAACGCGCGACCATCCTTGGTGAGCCGAATGACGTCGTTCTCGTAGACGGGAATACCGGCCGCCTCCAGCGCGCGATGCGCGACCGTCGGCCCGTGGCCGGCCTGCTGCACGGTCCTGTCCGCCCAATAATCATGATTGCCCATGACGGCATGGACGCCGAGCGGCGCTTTCAGGCCGGCCAGCACCTTGGCCCATTCGTTCGCCGGAATGATGCGCGTGACCTGGTGCAGACCGGCGACATAGTCGCCGAGCAGCACGATGATATCCGCGTTGAGCGCATTGGTGCGATCGACGATGGCTTCGATTCGCTCCAGCGACATCCAGGGATCGCAGGCGTGGATGTCGGCGATCACGGCGATCTTCAGCGGAAAATCCGCCGGCCATTGCCGCGGGGTTGGATGATAGCGGGTGACCCGAAGCCGCAGCATCGGCTCGACGCCGACGCCATAGGCCGCGGTCGATACACCGAGGGCGGACAGGCCGCCGATGGAACGGAAGAAATGACGGCGCGTGATCATGGCAGCCCGATCGTGATGCGGCTTCTTGATGCGATCCTATTGGAGCGGAAATGGGGTGCGTTTGTGCAGACCCTCTGCACGAGATGACCGGAAATTCATGACGGCCCGAGTAGGCTGCACTTGCCCAGATCAGTCGTCGCTCTCGTCGGTGCCGAACAGGCCGAACTGTGCCGCCGCATCGCGCGAGGGCTCGGCTATCCCGAGATGGCGGAAGGCGTGCGAGGTGAGCAGGCGGCCGCGCGGGGTCCGCTGCAGATAGCCACACTGGATCAGATAGGGCTCGATGATGTCTTCGATCGCGTCGCGCGGCTCGGACAGTGCGGCGGCCATCGTCTCGACGCCGACCGGGCCGCCGCCATAGTTCTGCGCGATGGTCGTGAGGTAGCGGCGGTCCATCGCATCGAGGCCGGCGGCATCGACCTCGAGCGCGCTCAGCGCGTGATCGGCAATCTTGCGATCGATCCTGTCGGCATCGGCTGCCGAGGCGAAATCGCGCACGCGGCGGAGCAGCCGGCCGGCGATGCGTGGCGTGCCGCGCGCGCGTCGCGCGATCTCGTTGGCGCCATCCGCGCTCATGCCGACGTTGAGCACGCGTGCGCCACGGGTGACGATGCTCTCAAGCTCTTCGATCGTGTAGAAATTCAACCGGATCGGAATGCCGAAGCGGTCGCGCAAGGGATTGGTGAGCAGGCCGGCGCGCGTGGTGGCGCCGACGAGGGTGAATTTCGACAGCTCGATCTTCACCGAGCGCGCCGCCGGGCCCTCGCCGATGATGAGGTCGAGCTGGAAATCCTCCATCGCGGGATAGAGCACTTCTTCCACCGCAGGGCTGAGGCGATGGATCTCGTCGATGAAGAGCACGTCGCGCTCTTCGAGATTGGTGAGGAGTGCTGCGAGATCGCCGGCCTTGGCGATCACCGGGCCCGACGTGGCACGAAAGCCGACGCCGAGCTCCTTGGCCACGATCTGCGCCAGCGTGGTCTTGCCGAGGCCGGGGGGACCGACGAACAACACGTGATCCAGCGCCTCGCCGCGCTTGCGCGCCGCCTCGATGAAGATGGACAGATTCTTGCGCGCCTGCTGCTGGCCGACGAAATCGGACAGCGATTGCGGGCGCAGCGCAGTGTCGCCGACATCGTCACTGCGGCGCTCGGGCGTGACCATGCGGTTGGCCTTGGGATCGCTCACTCAGCGGACTCCCGAAAATCGTAGGGTGGGCAAAGGCGCTCTTCGCGCCGTGCCCCCCATGTCGCTGATCGCTCTATAGATGGTGGGCACGCTTCGCTTTGCCCACCCTACGAGATTGACCATTTCCGCGCTCACTTCGACAGCTCCTTCAGGCCCAGCCGGATCAGCTGCGCGGTCCCGGCGCTCTCGCCTGCACTGCGCGCGGCCGATGCGATCGCGGCCGCCGCCTGCGGCTGGCCGTAGCCGAGATTGACCAGCGCTGAGATCGCGTCCGCCACGGGTCGCGGCGCGCGCTGGTCGTCGACGGCCCCGGCGAGGTGCACGACCGCCGGATCGACATTGGCGAAGGCCGGCGCCTTGTCCTTCAGTTCGGTGACGATGCGCTCCGCGACTTTGGGGCCGACACCGGGCGTGCGCGCCACCGCGGCCTTGTCGCGCAACGCGATCGCGTTGGCGAGGTCGGACGGCTGCAGCGTACCGAGCACGGCGAGCGCGACCTTGGCGCCGACGCCCTGCACGGTCTGAAGCAGGCGAAACCATTCGCGCTCCTGGTCGCTGCGGAAGCCGAACAGTTTGATCTGGTCCTCGCGAACATAGGTTTCGATCGACAGCACGGCGGCCTCGCCCGGCGAGGGCAGATGCTGCAGCGTGCGCGTCGAGCAATGCACCTGATAACCGACACCGCCGACGTCGAGGATGACGAAATCCTCGCCGTAGGAATCGATCAGGCCCTTGAGCTTGCCGATCATAGGCCTGCCACCTTCAGCCGCAGCGCGGTGCTCTGGCGATGATGGGCATGGGTGATGGCGATGGCGAGCGCGTCGGCGGCGTCCGCGGACGGCGGATCGGCCTTGGGCAGCAAGATCTTGAGCATCATCGCGATCTGCTGCTTGTCGGCGTGGCCGGCGCCGACCACCGTCTTTTTCACCTGGTTCGGCGCGTATTCGGCAACGCTGATGCCGAACATCGCGGGCGCGAGCATGGCGACGCCGCGGGCCTGGCCGAGCTTCAGCGTCGCGACGCCGTCCTTGTTGACGAAAGTCTGCTCGACCGCGGCTTCCATCGGCTTGTGACCGGACAGGACGGCGGCGAGCCCCTCATGGATCGCGAGCAGCCGGCTCGCCAGCGGCAAATCGTCCGGCGGCTCCACCGAGCCGCAGGCGACGTAGATCAGGCGATTGCCCTCGGCCTCGATCACGCCCCAGCCGGTGCGGCGCAGGCCAGGGTCGATGCCGATGATGCGAACGGGGCCACGAATCGGAAGCGTCGTCATGGGCCAGTGATAGCGGCTGGCCGCCGTGGGGGAAACAGAAACAGAACGGAAGTAACAGGGGAAGTGGCCCCCTACCCGCCCATCTTCGCCAGCAGCGCGTCCGACACCTCGAAATTGGCGTAGACGTGCTGGACGTCGTCGTGCTCGTTGAGCAGGTCCATCAGCTTGAGCAGCTTCTCGCCGGTCTCGTCGTCGACCGCGACCGTGTTCTGCGGCTTCCAGATCAGCGCGGCCTTGCGCGGCTCGCCGAACTTGGCTTCCAGCGCCTTGGCGACGTCGCGATAGCCTTCGGTCGAGGCGTAGATCTCGTGGCCGGCTTCGCTCGATATCACGTCGTCGGCGCCGGCCTCGATCGCGGCATCCAGCACCGCATCGTCAGAGGCAACGCTGCGGTCGTATTCGACGATGCCGGTGCGGTCGAACATGAAGGACACCGAGCCGGTTTCGCCAAGATTGCCGCCGGACTTGGTGAAGAAGGAGCGGATGTCGGAAGCCGCGCGGTTGCGGTTGTCGGTCAGCGCCTCGACGATGACGGCAACGCCGCCGGGTCCGTAACCCTCGTAGCGGATCTCGTCATAGTTCTCGCCGTCATTACCGAGCGCCTTCTTGACGGCGCGCTCGATATTGTCCTTCGGCATGTTCTCCTGGCGCGCCGCCGTGATGGCCGCACGCAGGCGCGGGTTCATGTTGGGGTCGGGCGTCCCCAGCTTGGCCGCGACGGTGATTTCCCGCGCCAGCTTGCCGAACAGTTTCGACTTCTGGGCATCCTGCCGCCCCTTGCGGTGCATGATGTTCTTGAATTGGGAATGTCCGGCCATGCGTGATCTTCTCTAGGGGAATCGTGCGCCAAGGTGAGCGTGGGAAGCGCGGCCTTATAGGCCGCCACCCCCCTGGAAAGAAAGAGGCTCTACGGCTTTAAGGTAACACCGTATGGGCCCGTGCCTAGATGTCAGGCACCGTTAACCCTGATTTCATTCCAGCCTGCGAAAATAGCGTCCGACCGTCCCCCGACAAGAGAGACCTGATGGCATTCGGACTATTTCGGAAGCGTCTGCCGGACATGACTGCAACTGCGGCTGCCCCGCAGGCTGCACAGCCGGCGGCCCATTCCGAGCCTGCCGCGGCCGTCGAAAGCGATTCGGCCAAGGAAATCCTGGAACTGCTGGAACTCGAGCTGGGCGCCATGATTCGCCAGCTCGAGCGCGCCGCCAATTCGGTGGCCGGCGGCGCCGAGGCGACCGCGACGACGCTTGCCGCCATCCGCGACCGCACCGACGCCCTGACCGGCCGGACCAACGCCGCGCAATCGAACGCCTCCACCTTCGCCCATGCCGCCGACAAGTTCACCCAGTCGGCGCTGGGCATCGGGGCGCAGGTTCGCGAGGCCGGCAAGCTCGCGGACGAGGCCAGCGCCGCGGCGCAGGAAGCCCGCGCCAACGTCGATCGCCTACGCGAATCCTCGGCCGCCATCGGCAACGTCGTCAATCTGATCGCGCAGATCGCGCGGCAGACGACGCTGCTCGCGCTCAACTCGACCATCGAGGCCGCGCGCGCGGGCGCTGCGGGAAGAGGCTTTGCGGTCGTCGCCACCGAGGTCAAGGCACTCGCGGTGCAGACCCAGGGCGCGACGGAGGAGATCACCAAAAAGATCGACGCGCTGCAGCGCGACGCCGCCGGCTCCGCGTATGCGGTGCACCGCATCTCGCAGGCGATCGAGGCCATCCGCCCGGTGTTCGAGACCGTCAACGGCGCGGTCGCCGAACAGAACGCCACCACCAGCGAAGTCTCCGGCAACGCGACCAGCGCGTCGCAGTTCATCATCTCGGTCGGCGAAAGCGCAGCCGAGATCGATGCTGCGACCAAGGCGGCCGAGAGCCACGGCGAGAACGTCGCGAGCGCCGGCAAGGCCGTGACCGCCTTCGCACAGAAACTGAAATCGCGCTGTGCCGTGCTGCTGCGCCAGAGCGAGCACGACGACCGCCGCAAGACCGAACGGCTGCCCTGCCATCTCAAGCTCGAAACCGCCCGCGGCGTGCTGCCGGTCTACGAGATAGCGATGGACGGCGTGCTGATCGGCGGCGCCGACGCGGGCCGCCTTGCATCGCAAGCCATGATCGAAGGCACCCTCGAAGGCGTCGGCGCCTGCCGCCTGCGCGTGGTCGAGCAGTCCAAGACCGGCGCCCGAGCGCAATTCGTCAATCCCGCTGCCGCGCTCCGCGAGAAGCTCGAGGACAGGCTCTGGTCGATCCACGAAGAGAACACGGAGTTCGTGACCCGCGCCATGGAAGCGGGCAACGCGCTGACCGCGATCTTCGAGCAGGCGGTTGCTCGCGGCGAGGTGAAGATCGACGACCTCTTCGACACCGATTATGCCGAAATCGCCGGAACCAATCCGCAGCAGTACCGCACCCGATATCTGGACTGGGCCGACCGCGCGCTGCCGTCGTTCCAGGAAGCGTTTCTGGCAAAGGACCCGCGCTTGGCGTTCTGCGCCATGGTCGATCGCAACGGCTTCCTGCCGGTGCACAACAAGATCTATTCGCATCCGCAGCGGCCGGGCGATGCCGCGTGGAACACAGCCAACAGCCGCAACCGGCGGATGTTCAACGATCCGGCGGGGTTGGCTGCCGCGCGCAACCTGCGCTCGTATCTGGTGCAGAGCTATGCGCGCGACATGGGCAACGGCAATACTGTGATGATGCGCGAGATCGACGTTCCGATCCGCGTGCAGGGCCGGCACTGGGGCGGATTTCGGACGGCCTACAAGCTCTAGTGCGCGCTCAGGCAAGACGCCAACGCGCGAATCACCTCTTAAGACCGGAATTGGAATGGGAATGCCGCGGAGAGCCGGCGAACGGCTCTGACTGGAGGACTCTCAAGACATGTCCGTCGTACAACTTGCAGTACTGGACACCGGCTCCAACCGAACGCTTGCCGAGCGGCTGATCGATCAGCTCGCCGACCGCATCGGCGGCCTCGGCGTGGAACTCGCCGACATCGCCGGCAACGTCCAGGAAGTCGCAAGCCGCGTCGCGAACCAGTCGGAACGGTTTCATCATCTCCAGGAAACCGCCGAGACAATGGTGTCGGCCAACCACGACATCGCCAATGCGTCGCAGGCGGTTCAAACGACCACGTCGGCGGCGGTCGGCGAGATCGCGCAGTCGCGCGGCGCAGTCGATGCCGCGGTGAGCCACATCTCCGAACTCGTCGCAGCCGTCGAACGCATCGAGGCGCGGCTCAGCGCCGTCGGCTCCGCGCTGGCGCAGGTGGCAAAAGTGTCCGGCTCGATCGAGGCGATCGCGAAGCAGACCAACCTGCTCGCGCTCAACGCCACCATCGAGGCAGCACGCGCCGGCAATGCCGGCCGCGGCTTCGCGGTGGTCGCAAGCGAGGTCAAGAACCTCGCGGAAGCCACCCGCCAGGCCACACACCAGATCTCCGACACCGTGCGCGATCTCGACGGCCAGATCGAAGGCCTGATCGGCGAGAGCAGCGATGCTTCGCAGCGCGCGAAGACGGCCGGCGAAGGCGCCCAGCGGATCTCCGGCATCATCTCGCGGGTCCAGCAGGGCTTCGCCTCGGTGGAAGCGGAGATCGGCAGCGTCACGCGCGCGGCGACTTCCAATCTCGGACATTGCGACAGCGTCATCAGCGAGCTCAACGAGCTCGCCAAGGGCGTCGACCTCTCCTCGCGCGATCTCAAAAACGCGGATCAGCGCGTGACCAAACTGCTCGACACGTCCGAAGGCCTGATCGCGCTGATCGCAGACAGCGGCGTCGAGACGTCGGATGCGCCGCTGATCCGAATCGTCGTCGAGACCGCCAAGCGGATCTCGGACGAGTTCGAAGCCGCCATCGGCCGCGGCGAGATCACGCTCGACCAGTTCATGGACGAGAACTATCGGGAAATCCCCGGCACCGATCCCAAGCAGTACAACACTAACTATGTCGACTTCACCGACCGCGTGCTGCCCGCGGTCCAGGATCCGATCCAGAAGTCCGATCCCCGCATCGTGTTCTGCGTCGCCTGGGCCAAGGGCGGCTATCTGCCGACGCACAACCCGAACTACCGCCTGCCGCAGGGCAAGGACCCGGTCTGGAATAACGCCAATTGCCGCAACCGCCGCCTGTTCACCGATCGAGCGGTGCAGAAGGTCGCGGCCAACACCAAGCCGTTCCTGCTCCAGACCTATCGCCGCGACATGGGCGGCGGGCAGTTCGTGCTGATGAAGGACCTGTCCTCGCCGATCATGATCCGCGGCAAGCACTGGGGCGCCTTCCGGATGGGCTTTCGGCAGAGCTGACGGTCACTCCTGCGGACCTTGAATCAAAAAACCTCGAAAACAACCCCATGCACAGTAGCGGGGGCGAGCAGAATCAATGGCTTAAGCGCCCGATGAATCCGTCGATCCAGGCGTCTCTGAAGCGCTTGCGGCGTCGGGCAAAACAGGCGTAGAGTGCTATTATTCCGAAATTTCCATTCCTCCCTTCTCTCCTTGTCGAAGCCATCCCCGCCAGACAAAGAAAAGCCGCCACCGGAACGAAACGATGACGGCTTCCTCCTGGCTTGCGAAACCCGCCTTTACCGCCCGGCTCCAACGCGATTGACGCCACCATTCGCATTGCCACCGGCGTTATGACGGACTGCGGCGCGCGCCACCGGGCGCGGCCTGAGCACGACGCCTGCACGAGCAACGCAACCCGCCGGATATTCTACGTACTGGCAGTAAATCACCGCCTTGGCTGGGGTTGGACTGAGCGACAGGGTTGCAAGCCCAAGCAGGCCGCTGGCGGCGATGCCCGCGACCGTCGCTGACTTGATCGAAAGAAGCTTCCTCGGATGCATGGCGGACCTCCCTCTTCGCACTTGCGTCACCGAAAGGTGACGGAAGCGCCTCAGGTGCGGCTGAACATAGCGTAGGCGTCGCAATGCGCGGGTTCGATTGATCTACATCAAGCTCACGCGCGGAGTGAGCCGCAATCTCGCGAGCGGGGCTTAAGGAATTCATGGAAGGGTTTCTGTCATGCTCCGCTTCATTCTTGCTTCTCTTGCCGCTTTCGTTTTGCTCACCGCCTGCTTGATCCCCGATGATGCCGAGGCCCGGCGCGGCGGAGGTGCCTATCGGGGTGGCGGCGCTTACCGCGGCGGTGCGGTCGCAGTTCGAGGACCGCGGGGCGGCGGCGCTGTTGCAGTGCGCGGCGCAGGCTATCGGGGCGGCTATCGCGGCTACGGCTATCGGCGCTACGGTGTAGGAGCGGCAGCGGTCGGCGCGGCTGCCGTTGGCACTGCTGCGTACCGCCGCAGTTGCTACGATGCTTACGGAAACTACATTTGCGCCTATTGATCCGTGGCGACGCCCGATAGCGCGGCTAGGCCTTCTGTGCGCACAAGCAAGCGCCGGCGGTGACCGTTCGAGCCGTTTACACCAGCAAAGCGGAAGGCATGGGCATGGGCCTGTCCATTGCGCGCACCATTATCGAAGCGCACAACGGGTTCATATAAGCGAGTAATCGGGAGCACGGCGGTGCCTCGTTCACGATCAGGCTTCCCTTTGCCGGTTGATGCACAACGGTGCCCGTACGCGGAGACGGACCCCTCACCCGAGTGAGCCTGCGTCTACGGGCGTCGCTGCCCTCTCCCACAAGGTGAGAGGGCACATCAATGAGTCGCCGCAATTGATCGCGTCAGAAGCCCGCGCCGTCGATCGACTTCCATAATCGCACGAGTTTCGTCATCGCATGATTTTGCGCATTCGCACGATCATCTGCGGCGAGCAACGGCGCATGTGAAGAAAAAGCGTCAGAAAATGACGATTATCATATCAATTAGCCCAAAATCACCGCAGCGATCGCCGCACAAATTCGTGAACGTCATGGCCTGACGCGCTCGCTACGCAAATATGCATTGCCGGAAATGTCGACGCTTCATCGTTTCGCATCGATATGATTATTGTGCGCGCAAATTCGCTGACTAGATCGCCGTAAGCGATCGAGCGAGCAAGGGGATGCATATGGCAACTGTTCTCACCATCAACGGCGAAACGAAATCGTTCGACGCGCCACCTGAAATGCCGCTGCTGTGGGTCCTGCGCGACGTCCTCGGGATGACCGGCACCAAGTTCGGCTGCGGCATCGCGCAGTGCGGCGCCTGCACGGTGCACGTCGATGGCAAGGCAGTCCGATCCTGCGTCTTGCCGGTCAGCGCGGTCGCGAACCGCGCCATCACGACGATCGAGCATGTCGGCAGCACGCCTGCGGGCGCGAAGGTGCAGAAGGCCTGGCTCGATGCCGAAGTGGTCCAGTGCGGCTACTGCCAGTCCGGCCAGATCATGGCGGCCGCGGCACTCCTGGCGGCAACGCCCAGCCCTGACGATTCCGACATCGACGCCGCGATGGCTGGCAACATCTGCCGCTGCGGCACCTATGTGCGCATCCGCGAGGCCATCAAGCAGGCCGCCTCCGGTCGTCAGTCATGAGGTCCGCCATGACCACCGACAAGACTCTTCCTGACGTCTCCCGCCGTGCGCTTCTGACCGGCGGTCTCGCCACCGGCTTCCTGCTCGCCTTCCACCTGCCGCTGCGCGCCGCCGTCAACGAGCCGGAGCAGCCGAAGGACACGACCGACGGCAAGTTCGCGCCCAACGCCTTCATCCGCATCGACGAGACTGGCCGCACCGTCCTGACGATGCCGCAGGTGGAGATGGGCCAGGGGGTCTATACTTCGATTGCGATGATCCTGGCCGAAGAGCTGGACGCCGATTGGGCAAAGGTCGCCGTGCTGCATGCGCCGCCCAACGACAAGCTCTACGCCAATCCCGCCTTCGGCTTGCAGGCCACGGGTGGTTCGACCTCGATCCGTGCCTGGTGGAAACCGTTGCGGGCAGCCGGCGCCAGCGCGCGGGCGATGCTGGTGCAGGCCGCAGCAGTGCAATGGCAGGTCGAGCCTGCAAGCTGCACCGCGTCGAAAGGCGAGGTCGTGCACGCCGCAAGCGGCCGCAGGCTCGGCTATGGCGAACTGGCACTGGCCGCACAGGGCCAGACGCCGCCGAAGGATGTTTCGGTCAAGGACCCCAAGGACTTCGTCATCATCGGCCAGCCGCTGAAGCGGCTCGACACGCCGGACAAGGTCAATGGCAAGGTCGTCTACGGCATCGACGCGATCCTGCCCGGCATGAAGATCGCAGCGATCGCCAATTGCCCGGTCTTTGGCGGCAAGGTCGGCAAGGTCGACGACAGCGCGGCGGTGAAAATCCCGGGCGTGCGCAAAATCGTGGTGCTCGAGGATACAGTCGCCGTGATCGGCGACCACATGTGGGCCGCCAAGAAAGGCCTCGATGCGCTCAAGATCGAGTGGAACGAGGGACCGAACGCCAAGCTCAGCACGGAGGATATCTGGCAGCATCTGCGCGCCGCCAGCGCGAAGGACGGCGTGGTCGCGAAATCGGTCGGCGACATCGCCAAGGGGCTCGCAAGCGGCGACAGGTTCGAGGCGAGCTTCGAACTGCCGTTCCTCGCGCATGCCTCGATGGAGCCGATCAACGCCACCGTTCACGTCAGGCCTGATGCCTGCGAAATCTGGACCGGCACGCAGATCATGACACGCGTGCAGTCGGAGGCGGCGAAGGCCGCGGGCCTCCCGGTCGACAAGGTGATCGTCAACCAGCATCTGCTCGGCGGCGGCTTCGGCCGCAAGCTCGAGCCGGACATGGTGGTGGCCGCCGTGAAGATCGCAAAGCAGGTCGATTATCCCGTCAAGGTGATATGGACCCGCGAGGAGGACATCCAGCACGACGTCTACCGCCCGGTCTATCGCGACCAGGTCACGGCATCGCTGGTCGACGGCAAGGTCGCGGCCTGGAAGTACAAGGTCGCCGGCTCCGCCGTGCTGGCGCGCTGGCTGCCACCGGCGTTCCAGAAGGGTATCGATATCGACGCGGTCGATGCCGCGGTGGATGCGCCCTACGACTTCGCCAATTTCCATGTCGAATACGTCCGCGCCGAACCGCCGGCGGTGCCGACCGGCTTCTGGCGCGGCGTCGGTCCGAACAACAACGTGTTCGCGGTCGAATGCGCGATGGACGAACTGGCGCGCAAGGCCGGCAAGGACCCCGTCGAATTCCGCCGCTCCATGCTGACCAAGAATCCGCGCATGCTCGCGGTGCTCAATCTCGCCGCCGAGAAATCCGGCTGGGGCCAACCGCTGCCACCGCGCGTCGGTCGCGGCATCTGCGTCCAGCCGTCATTTGCAAGCTTCCTCGCCACCGTGGTGGAAGCGGAGATCGACGATATCGGCGAGATCACGCTCCGCCGCATCACATCGGTGGTCGACACCGGCATCGCGGTCAACCCCGATACAGTGAAGGCGCAGATCGAGGGTGGCCTGGTGTTCGGCCTCACCGCCGCGCTCTATGGCGAGATCACCATCGAGAAGGGCCGCGTGCAGCAGTCGAATTTCCACGACTACCGCATGATGCGCATCAACGAGATGCCGAAGGTCGAGGTCGTCGTCGTCAAGAGCGGCGAGGCGCCCGGCGGCATCGGTGAGGCCGGCGTCAATGCTGGACCGCCGGCGCTGCGCAACGCCATTTACGCGGCAACCGGCGTCGCGCTACGGCGCCTGCCGATCGATCGGAAACTGCTGGCTGCGGGGAAAAAGGCATGAGCGGCAAGATGCGTATCTTCACTGGCATCGTCGTGATCGCCATTGTCGTGGTGGCGCTCGGCGTCTGGATCATCCGCGGGCCCGGCCCGCTCGACTTCGCTGGCGGCCCCAAGGTAGCGCTGGCGGATTACCGTGCCGGCAAGCCGACCGGCGTGCCGGCGAAGCTCGAAAAGGCGAGCCTGGTCGAACGCGGCGAATACCTCGCGAAGGCGGCCGACTGCATGGTCTGCCACACCAAGCCGGGCGAGAAGGACTATTCCGGCGGGCTCGGCTTCAAGCTGCCGTTCGGCACGCTCTATTCCACCAACATCACGCCGGACAAGGACACCGGCATCGGCAATTACAGCGACCAGGATTTTCTCAACGCCGTCCAGCGCGGCAAGCGCCATGACGGCGCCCAGCTTTATCCAGCGATGCCGTACACGTCCTATACCTACATGACCGACGAGGACGTGCTGGCGGTCAAGGCCTATCTGTTCAGCCTGCCGGCGGTACGTGCCAAGCCGCCGGAGAACACGCTGTCGTTCCCGTTCAACCAGCGCTGGGCCATGATGTTCTGGTCGGCCGTGTTCAATCCCGACACGCGCTTTGCGCCCGATACGTCGAAGAGCCCGGAATGGAATCGCGGCGCGTATCTTGTTGAAGCGTTGGCGCATTGCGGCGAATGCCACACGCCGCGCAATCTCGGCTTTGCGCTGGACAACCGCAAGAAGTTCGCGGGCGCGATCACGGCGGGGTGGCGCGCCTTCAACATCTCCTCCGACAAGGCCACCGGCCTCGGCAGCTGGCGTGACGAGGACCTGATTTCCTATCTGTCGCTCGGCCACGCGCCGGGCCACGGCTCGGCGTCTGGTCCGATGGGTGAAGCGGTCGACCACAGTTTCAGCCAGTTCGCGCCTGAGGACATCCGAAGCATCGTCGCCTATTTGCGCAGCGTACCGCCGCAGCCCTCGCCCGACCTGCCCGCAACCACCGCGCCCGTTGCGCCCGCCTCGCACAAGGACGGCGTCACTGCGGACGCGCGCGGCAAGAAAATGTTCGCCAGCGCCTGCGCCACCTGCCATGGCTGGAGCGGCGAGAGCCCGGTCTCGCCGATGGCGACGCTGACCGGCACCTGGGCCGTCAACGACCCCGCCGCCACCAACGTCGCGCAGATCGTGATCTCAGGCACCAAGCGGAATACGCCCGACGGGGCGCTGTCGATGCCGGCGTTCGGCAACGCCTATAGCGACGACGAGATCGCGGCGGTCGCGAATTACGTCACGGCAAGGTTCGGTGCGAAGGGATCGAAGCTGACGGCGAAGGATGTGGCGGGGTTGAGGGAGCAGACGGCGGAGTAGGTGCGGTGAGCGCATCACTCTCGGCGTCGTCCCGGCGAAGGCCGGGACCCATAGCCGCCGCGATTTGTTTGGCAAAGATTCGTCGTTCGGTACTCCGGCTGCGTGCAATGGATAGATCACGCGGTATGGGTCCCGGCCTTCGCCGGGACGACACTGAATATGTGGCGCCGTTCAGCTCAACCAGAATTTCGGCGTTGCCGGCTCCAGCCGGCCGCCGGCGCGCACCGGTGCGATGCGCAGTGCGAGTCCGGTCGCGTCATCCGTCTCCACGGCCACACCGCTGAGCGTCGCCACGCCCGCGGCCGGCTCGAACCGCCCCGACGGAATCCCCGACGTGAACCTCCGCAGCGGCTCTTCCTTCTGCATGCCGATGATGGAATCGTAGTCGCCGGTCATGCCGGCATCGGTCATGTAGGCGGTGCCGCCTGACAGGATCTGGTGGTCGGCGGTCGGCACATGGGTGTGGGTGCCGACGACGAGGCTGGCGCGGCCGTCGCAGAAGAAGCCGATGCCCTGCTTCTCGCTGGTCGCCTCGCAATGAAAGTCGACGACGATGGCGTCCGCGGCAACGCCGAGCGGGCAAGCGCCGAGCTCGCGCTCCAGCGCTGCGAAGGGATCGTCGAACGGGGTCATGAAGACGCGGCCCAAAGCGTTGACGACGAGCGCGTGCTTGCCGTTCTTGGTCTCGACCAGCGCGGCGCCGCGGCCGGGCGTACCGCGTGGATAATTCGCGGGCCGCACCAAACGATCCGCGCGCTCGATGAACACGAGAGCTTCGCGCTGGTCCCAGGAGTGATTGCCGAGCGTCACCGCGTCGGCGCCGGCATCGAGAAACTCCTGATAGATCGCTTCCGTGATGCCGAAGCCGCCGGCGGAATTTTCGCCGTTGACGACGACGAAATCGAGCGACCAGTCCTTGACCATGCCGGGCAGATATTCGGCGATGGCATTGCGCCCGGCACGGCCGACGACATCACCCACGAAGAGAATGCGCAACTTCAGAACTCCGGAAATCGAATACGTCGGATTCCGTTAGCACATAATCCAGCGCCACGTCGTGGGCTAGTGCCGGAACCGCCTTGATCTCCTGCGCTGCAAAAGCGAGCCCGATGCCGACGATGGTCTTGGCTTTTCGCAGATGCGCGAAGGTGTTGTCGTAGTGCCCCGCGCCATAGCCGATGCGATGGCCGAGACGATCGAAGGCAGCGAGCGGCGTCAGCATGATGTCGGGAATGACTTCAGCGGCCCCTGGCGACGGCTCGGGAATACCGAGCGGGCCGAGCATCAGACGATCGTTGGGATGGAAGATGCGGAAGATCAGCGCCTGGCCGCGCGCGGTGACGCAAGGCAGCGCGAGCCTGGCGCCCTGCTCGGCCAGCTTCTTCAGCAGCGGCATCGGATCTATCTCGCTGCGGATCGGCGAATAGCCTGACACGATGCTGCCCGGCAGCAGTGAGAATGGCAGCCCGCGCTTGGCGAGCTTGGCGGCGGCGGCGGTGCGTTTCTTGTCGCTCAGCGCATCGCGCGCCGCGAGGGCTTTGGCGCGGAGTTCGGCTTTGGTGTTGGTCATGCGCGCTTGCTCCGAAGGCTGAGCCTTGCTCCGCCGTCATCACCCGCGAAGGCGGGTGATCCAGTATTCCAGAGACGCTAGTGCAAAAACCTCGACATCGCGGCGTACTGGATGCCCCGGTCAAGCCGGGGCATGACACCGAGATTGAACCGCAAGCGTGTCGGGGACGCAATTTCGACAGGCACGAACCAGAAGGAAGAAAAGCAAAAGTGCGAAGCCGCGAACGCCGTTGAAGCACTCGATCCCGGAGTTCCCTACGAAAGTAGGTGGGCACCATATGTCCGAGCCCACGGGCCCGGCCAGGGACAGTTCCCTAAAGGATCGATAAGGCCCCGGGGATAATGGCTCCTGACGCGCGTCGCAGCCCCGCTCGGGCAATGTAACAACGATGCTGACGAATCGCCAGCCCGGTGAACGGTCAGCCGATGGCGATCCCGTTGCCGACGGTGCGGTTCAGGACCTGGGTCGACTTTTCGATGCGCTCCGCCGCAGAGTTCAGTGCGTTCACGACCGCGGTCTGGGTCAGCCGGGCGCGCTCGACGGCGGCGTTGCGGAAATCCCGTAGCTCGGTCAGTTCCTGCTCCATGGTCCGGATGCGGTTGCCGGCGTCGACCAATTCGTCGCAGACGGTCAGCGCCGCCATCACGGTGAGCCTGGCATCACCGATCTCGCCGAACTTTCCGCGCAGCGACTGAATCCGCGTCTCCAGGCTTTCGGCGAGCTTGAGCAGCCGCACCTCCTGGCCTTCCTCGCAGGCCATGCGGTATTGCCGGCCGTTGATGGTGACGTTGATGTGGCTCATCCGTCCTCTCCGGTATCGAGCACCGAGCGAATCGTGACGATCGCGGAATCCAGCCGATCGGAGATCTCGCGGCTGGAGCGCTCGAGCTTGCGCGCCTTCACCAGCGCGCCGTCGAGTTCGTCGGCAAGCCGCGAGCGGTCCGCGCCGAGCGCCTGGATTCGCGCCGCGAGCTCGTTCTCGTCGCGATCGGCATCGCGCCGCCGCTCCACGGCGCTTTCGAGCGAGTCGAGCGCCGCCATGAGCCTGCGGGTCGCGATCTCGATCTCGACGGCCGAGGACTCGGTCATGGCAGAGCTGTTGGATACGCGATCGTTCATGCAGTCAGCGGCGGAACCTGTGGCCTTGCCCTTGGGCTTTTCCTTTGGGCATTTACCTTGGAGCTTGCCGTCCGGCAAAAAACTCGGTTCGGCAAGCGGTTAGAAGCAGAAATTTACGTGGCAAGCTAGCGGAGCGCAACGCCGCCACGAAACTATGCACTGATAGATCGGGATGGGATTCATCCCGATCTATCAGTTCCTGCCGGGCATGACCTGGCCGGAAAACCGCCTCCACTTTGCGCTAACGCGGCCCTGCGGGTCCGGATCATGCCGTAAGCAACTTTTACGGCCAAACCGGCGTTTGATTGCCTTGGCCTGCCGGAACCGAGATGCTATCCCAGCCGCGACCCCAGCGGCCGAAAGGCTCCTTCCGGCGCGGCCAAATCCAGCCACAAGCGCCTCATTTCAGACGGATTTTCAGACATGACGCAGGTCGATCACAACCGTATGGCCAATGCGATCCGCGGCCTTGCCATGGACGGCGTCGAGAAGGCGAAATCGGGTCATCCCGGCCTGCCGATGGGCGCCGCCGACATGGCGACCGTGCTGTTCACGCAATTCCTGAAATTCGACGTCGCCGCGCTGGACTGGCCGGACCGCGACCGCTTCGTGCTCTCGGCCGGGCACGGCTCGATGCTGATCTATTCGCTGCTGTATCTGATCGGCAGTCCCGAGATGACGATCGCCCAGCTCAAGGACTTTCGTCAGTTGGGGTCGCTGACGCCAGGACATCCCGAACACGGCCACACCAAGGGTATCGAGACCACTACCGGTCCGCTCGGCCAGGGCATTTCCACCGCCGTCGGCATGGCGCTCGCCGAGAAGATGCTCGCGGCCGAATTCGGCAAGAAGATCGTCGATCACCACACCTATGTGATCGCTTCCGACGGCGATTTGATGGAAGGCGTGTCGCAGGAAGCGATCGCGATGGCCGGGCACTGGAAGCTCAACAAGCTGATCGTCCTGTATGACGACAACGGCATCTCGATCGACGGCCCGACCTCGATCTCCGATTCAGTGGACCAGGTGAAGCGGTTCAAGTCGGCGGGTTGGGCGGCCGAGAAGATCGACGGCCACGACCAGGCCGCAATCGCCGCCGCGATCACGCGCGCGCAGAAATCAAACAAGCCCACGCTGATCGCGTGCCGCACCACCATCGGCTTCGGCGCGCCGCACAAGGCCGGCACCAACAAGGTCCACGGCGAAGCGCTCGGTGCCGACGAACTCAAGGCCGCCAAGGAAAATCTCGGCATTTCGCTGGAGCCGTTCTCGGTGCCCGACGACGTGCTCAAGGCCTGGCGCGCGGCCGGCAGCCGTGGCGCGGCGGCACGCCAGGAATGGGAAGCAAGGCTCGGTGAACTCGGCAGCCGCAAGCGCGCCGAGTTCGAGCGCCGGCTGCGCCACGAGCGCCCGGCCGCGCTGGCAAAGGCGTTCAAGGGCTACAAGAAGGAGCTCTTGGAAAAGCCGATGAATGCGGCGACCCGCAAATCTTCCGAAGCCGTGATCGAAGTGATTGCCGGCGCGATGCCGATGGAGTTTCTGGCGGGCTCGGCCGATCTCACCGGCTCCAACAACAACAAGGCGAAGTCGGCGACTGCGTTCTCGGCCAAGACGCCGAAGGGCCGCTTCATCCATTACGGCATCCGCGAGCACGGCATGTGCGCGGCGATGAACGGCATCTTCCTGCACGGCGGCTTTGCGCCGAACGGCGCCACCTTCCTGGTGTTCACGGATTATGCCCGGCCCGCGATGCGGCTCGCCGCGTTGATGGGGACCGGCGTCGTTTATGTCATGACGCATGATTCCATTGGTCTCGGCGAAGACGGCCCGACCCACCAGCCGGTCGAGCATCTCTCAGCACTTCGCGCCATTCCCAACATGCGCGTGTTCCGCCCGTGCGATTCCATCGAGGTTGCCGAGTGCTGGGAGCTCGCGCTCAACCGCATCGACGGCCCGACAGTCCTGGCGCTGACCCGGCAGAACCTGCCGCAACTGCGCACCACCGCACCGAACGAGAGCCCGTGCCGGTTCGGTGCCTACGAGCTGGTGGCCGCCCAGGGCGAAGCCAAGGCGACGCTGTTTGCTTCCGGCTCCGAAGTGGAGATGGCCGTGGCCGCCCAGAAGCAGCTCGCCGAGCGCGGCATTCCGACCCGGGTGGTTTCGGTTCCCTCGCTCGAGCTCCTGTTAGCGCAACCAAAGGAGCGCCGCGACGAGATCATCGGCAACGCCCCGGTCAAGGTCGCGATCGAGGCCGCCGTGCGCTGGGGCTGGGACGCCGTGATCGGCCAGGATGGCGAGTTTATCGGCATGCACTCCTTCGGCGCCAGCGCCCCTCTCAACAAGGTATTCCAGCACTTTGGCATTACCGCCGAGGCCGCGGTTAACGCCGTTCTGAAACGCGTTTCCTGAGAGTTGAGATTGCCGAAAAAAAGGACTACCTAACTCTCATATGATCAAGCCCCGCCCGGCCGAACCGGGCGTCCGCCCTAAAAAAACCCTCGCAGGCGCGCTAGCGCGTTGTGCGGGATGACAACGGTCATTGAAGGAGACGAAACATGGCAGTCCGCGTCGGAATCAACGGTTTTGGCCGCATCGGCCGTAACATCCTGCGGGCCATCGCCGAGTCCGGCCGCAAGGACATCGAGGTCGTCGGCATCAACGACCTCGGCCCGGTCGAGACCAACGCGCATCTGCTTCGCTTCGACAGCGTCCATGGCCGTTTCCCCGGCACCGTGACCGTCGATGGCGACACGATCAGCCTCGGCGGCAACAAGATCAAGGTGACCGCCGAGCGCGATCCCTCGAAGCTGCCCTGGAAGGATCTCGGCATCGACATCGCGATGGAATGCACCGGCATCTTCACCTCGAAGGACAAGGCCTCCGCGCATCTGACCGCCGGCGCCAAACGCGTTCTCGTTTCTGCGCCCGCCGACGGCGCCGACGCCACCATCGTCTACGGCGTCAACCACGACACGCTGACCCGGGAACATCTGGTCGTCTCCAACGGCTCCTGCACCACCAACTGTCTCGCGCCGATCGCCAAGGTGCTGAACGACCTCGTCGGCATCGAGACCGGCTTCATGACCACGATCCACGCCTATACCGGCGACCAGCCGACGCTCGACACCATGCACAAGGATCTCTACCGCGGCCGCGCGGCTGCGATGTCGATGATCCCGACCTCGACCGGCGCCGCCAAGGCGATCGGCCTCGTGCTGCCGGAACTGAAGGGCAAGCTCGACGGCGTCGCGATCCGCGTGCCGACCCCGAATGTCTCGGTGGTCGACCTCAAGATCGTCGCCAAGCGCGCCACCGACGTCAAGGAAATCAACGCGGCGATGAAGCGCGCCTCCGAGCAGCAGCTCAAGGGCATCCTCGGCTACACCAGCGCGCCGAACGTCTCGATCGACTTCAACCACGACCCGCACTCCTCGACGTTCCACGAGGACCAGACCAAGGTGCAGAACGGCACGCTGGTGCGCGTGATGTCCTGGTACGACAATGAGTGGGGCTTCTCCAATCGCATGGCGGACACTGCCGTGGCGATGGCGAAGGTGATCTAACCAACACGCGTCACGGCACATCCGGAGAACGCCATGACCTCGCAACTCGTCGCCCTCGCGCTCCTCTTGGCGTTGATGGGCGGCCTGTTGTTCCTGTTCTTGCGATCGGGCTCGAAGATCAAGCCCGATCCGGATCGGAAGATCGAGGACTGGCCCAACATTACCCAAGGCGGTTCAGGGGATCCCTCGTGACCAACAAATTCCGCACCCTCGACGACGTCGACGTGAAGGGCAAGCGCGTGCTGCTGCGCGTCGATCTCAACGTGCCCATGGAGAACGGGCGCGTCAGCGACGCGACTCGGCTCGAGCGCGTCGCGCCGACCATTACCGAAATCTCGGACAAGGGCGGCAAGGTCATCCTGCTCGCGCATTTCGGCCGGCCGAAAGGACGCGATGCCAAGGACTCGCTCAAGCCCGTCGCCGAGGCGCTGTCGAAGGTCGTGAAGAAGCCCGTAGGCTTCGCCGACGACTGTATCGGCGAGCCCGCAGCCAAGGCCGTGGCGGCGCTGAACGACGGCGACATCCTCTGTCTGGAAAACACCCGCTTCCACAAAGAGGAAGAGAAGAACGATCCGGCCTTTGTCGCGGAGCTCGCAAAACTCGGCGACATCTGGGTCAATGACGCGTTCTCGGCCGCGCACCGCGCCCATGCCTCGACCGAAGGCCTCGGCCACAAGCTGCCCGCCTATGCCGGCCGCACCATGCAGGCCGAATTGGTCGCGCTGGAGAAGGCGCTGGGCTCACCGACCAAGCCCGTCATCGCGATCATCGGCGGCGCCAAGGTCTCGACCAAGATCGACCTGCTCGAAAACCTCGTGACCAAGGTCGACGCGCTCGTGATCGGCGGCGGCATGGCCAACACCTTCCTGCACGCCCAGGGCGTCGGCATCGGCAAGTCGCTCGCCGAGAAGGATCTCGCCGCGACCGCGCTGCGCATCATGGAAAAGGCGGAAGCCGCCAACTGCGCCATCATCCTGCCGGTCGACGCCACCGTCGCCTATCATTTCGCGGCCAACGCGCCGTCGCACGCCTATGGCCTCGACGCGATCCCGGCCGACGGCATGATCCTCGACGTCGGTCCGCAGTCGATCGCGCGTGTTCATGCCGCGATCGACGATGCGGCGACGCTGGTCTGGAACGGACCGCTCGGTGCCTTCGAGATGCAGCCGTTCGACCGCGGCACGATGTCCGCCGCCAAGCATGCCGCCGAGCGCACCAAGGCCAAGAAGCTGGTCTCGATCGCGGGCGGCGGCGACACCGTCGCGGCCCTCAACCAGGCCCGTGTGGCCGGTCAGTTCACCTATGTCTCGACCGCCGGTGGCGCATTTCTTGAATGGATGGAAGGCAAGCCCCTGCCCGGCGTCGAAGTTCTGCGCACCAAGTAATCGGTCGGCAAGTCGTAGCCGCCTTCAAGCAGTGGCCTTGCAGGCCCAAACGGGAGAAAAACACAGATGGCTCGGATCACGTTGCGTCAATTGCTCGACCATGCGGCGGAGAACGATTACGGCGTCCCGGCCTTCAACATCAACAACATGGAGCAGGCGCTGGCGATCATGGACGCGGCCAACCAGGTCGACGCGCCCGTCATCATCCAGGCCTCGCGCGGTGCGCGCTCCTACGCCAACGACGTCATGCTCAAGCACATGATGGACGCGGTGACCGAGATCTACCCGCACATTCCGGTCTGCGTGCATCTCGACCACGGCAACGAGCCGGCAACCTGCATGACCGCGATCCAGGCCGGCTTCACCTCGGTCATGATGGACGGCTCGCTCAAGGCGGACGGCAAGACCCCCGGCGACTGGGGCTACAATGTCGGCGTCACCAAGACCGTGACCGAGATGGCCCATCTCGGCGGCATCTCGGTCGAGGGCGAGCTCGGCGTACTCGGCTCGCTCGAGACCGGCATGGGCGACAAGGAAGACGGCCACGGCGCCGAGGGCAAGCTCAGCCACGACCAGCTCCTGACTAATCCGGATGAAGCCGTGAAGTTCGTCCAGGAGACCCAGGTCGACGCGCTCGCGATCGCGATGGGGACGTCTCACGGCGCCTACAAATTCACCCGCAAGCCCGACGGCGACATCCTCGCCATGAACGTGATCGAGGAGATCCACCGCAAGCTGCCGAACATGCATCTCGTCATGCACGGCTCCTCGTCGGTGCCCCAGGACCTCCAGGACATCATCAACGCCTATGGCGGCAAGATGAAGCCGACCTGGGGCGTGCCGGTGGCCGAGATCCAGCGCGGCATTAAGAACGGCGTGCGCAAGATCAACATCGACACCGACAACCGCATGGCGATGACCGGCCAGATCCGGAAAGTGCTCAAGGACAATCCGGAAGAGTTCGACCCGCGCAAATACCTGAAGCCCGCGATGGAAGCGATGACCAAGCTGTGCAAGCAGCGGCTCCAGGAATTCAATACCGCTGGCCAAGCCTCCAAGATCAAGAAGGTGCTGACCACGGCCGAGATGGCCAAGCGCTACGCCAAGGGCGAGCTCGCCCCGAAGGTGGCGTAGGCCAGCCCCACTTTCTCCGTCATTCCGGGCGGTAAGCCCGGGATGACGCCTTGTTGCCGGCGCCAAAGCCCCTCCCCCCTACCCTGCGACGAACGTTAACTCGGCATTTGCCCGAGAACGGTCTATTTTCACCGGCAAGGGCAGAATCGTTTTGGGAGGACATCTCGATGAATCTGACTGAGCTGAACAGGATCGCGACCGCTCTGGTCGCGCCCGGCAAGGGCATCCTCGCCGCCGACGAATCCTCAGGCACCATCAAGAAGCGTTTCGACGCGATCGGCGTGGAATCCACCGAAGAGAACCGCCGCGACTATCGCGAGATGCTGTTCCGCTCGAACGAAGCCATGAGCCGCTATATCTCCGGCGTCATCCTCTATGACGAGACGATCTGGCAGAACGCAAAGGATGGCACGCCGCTGGTCAAGCTGATCGAACAGAGCGGCGCCATTCCCGGCATCAAGGTCGACGAAGGCACGCAACCCCTGCCGATGTGCCCCGGAGAGCTCGTCACCGTCGGGCTCGACAAGCTCGCCGAACGGCTGAAGAAGTATTATGAGCGCGGCGCGCGCTTCGCCAAATGGCGCGCGGTGATCGACATCGGCAGTGGCACTGACGGCCGGGGCATCCCCTCGATGACCGCGATCAGCGTCAACGCCCACGCGCTGGCGCGTTATGCAGCGCTGTGCCAGGCCGCGCAGATCGTGCCGATCGTCGAGCCCGAAGTGCTGATGGACGGCGATCACGACATCGATCGCTGCTATGAGGTGACGAGCCGTGTGCTCAACAAGACGTTTCAGGAATTGCGCGTGCAGCGCGTCGCGCTCGAGGGCATGGTGCTGAAGCCGAATATGGTAGTCCCCGGCAAGAAGTCTGCGAAGCAGGCTGCCGCCGAGGAGGTCGCGGAGAAGACGATACGGCTGCTCAGAGCGTGCGTGCCCGCGGCGGTGCCCGGCATCGCCTTCCTCTCCGGCGGCCAGTCGGACGAAGAGGCAACGGCGCACCTCAACGCCATGCACAAGCTCGGCCCGCTGCCCTGGGGCCTGACCTTCTCCTACGGTCGCGCCCTCCAGGCCGCGCCGCAGAAGGCCTGGTCCGGCAAGGCCGAGAACGTCGCAGCCGGACAAGACGCATTCAGTCATCGCGCGCGCATGAATGGCCTCGCCGCCAAAGGCGAATGGCAAAGCAGCCTGGAACAGAAAGCGGCCTAGATCTTGTCGAACAAATCTCCTCCGCCGCGCCCGGCGCCGCGCCTTTATCTCGCGACGCCCGTCGTCGACGATCCCGCTTCGCTTCTGGCCGAGCTGCGCGGCCTGCTCGCCGCCGCCGACGTCGCGGCCGTGCTGTTGCGTCTGAAGGTGACCGATCAGCGCACCATGATCTCGCGGATCAAGGCCTTCGCGCCGCCGGCTCAGAAAGCGGGCGCCGCGCTGCTCGTCGACGGCCATCCTGAGCTCGTCGCACGCGGCGGCGCCGACGGCGCGCACCTGCCCGGCATCGCCGCGCTGAAGGAGGCGCTGCCATCGCTGAAGCCCGACCGCATCGCCGGCGTCGGCGGGCTGACGACGCGGCACCATTCCATGGATGCGGGCGAGATCGGCGCGGATTACGTGCTGTTCGGCGAGCCCGACGCAAAGGGCCAGCGGCCGTCGTCGCAAGCGATCGCCGAGCGGCTGGACTGGTGGGCCGAGCTGTTCGAGCCGCCCTGCGTCGGCTTTGCCATCTCGCTGGAGGAGGCCCACGAATTCGCCGCCAGCGGTGCCGATTTCGTGCTGGTGGGCGACTCCATCTGGACCGATCCGCGCGGACCCAAGGCGGCGCTGATCGAGGCCGACGCCGCGATCAAGAAGGCTCATGCGACTGCGCTTGCAGAACAGGAGCACGGCTAGCGCCCGTCATGAAGCTCCCGCGCATCACCATCCTGGCCACGCTGCTGCTCACAGTGCCCGCGGCCGCGCAGCTCCAGATCACGCCGCCCGTGGCAACGCCGAACCCTTCAGCCGAGAAAAGCAAGGACAAGCCGAAGGCCACGCCGCACACCATCACCAAGAAGAAGGAAGCAGCGCCGGTACCAAAGCCTTCAGCTTCCCCCAAGCCTTCAGCCTCTCCAAAGCCTGCTCCGGCCGCGACCGTGATCCCGGCGCCTCCGGCCGACAATCCCAACGTCGATCTGGTGTTCGGCGCCTATCAGCGCGGCCAGTACAAGACCGCCTTCGAACTCGCCACCGCTCGTGCCGAGACCGGCGATGCCAAGGCGATGACCATGCTGGGTGAGCTCTATTCCAATGCCATGGGCATCCGGCGCGACTACGCCAAGGCACTGCAATGGTACAAGCGCGCCTCCGACGCCGGCGACCGCGAGGCGATGTTCGCGCTCGCCATGCTCAGGATGTCCGGCCGTGGCGGCCCGATCGACAAAAACGAGGCGGTCAAGCTGATGGCGTCCGCCGCCAAGCTCGGCGAGCCCAAGGCGGCCTATAACCTCGCGCTGCTCTATCTCGACGGACAGACCCTGCCGCAGGACGTCAAGCGCTCCGCCGAGCTGCTGCGCCAGGCGGCCGATGCCGGTCTGCCCGAGGCGCAATACGCGCTCGCGACCTTCTACAAGGAAGGCACTGGCGTGCCGAAGGATTTGGAACGGGCGGTGCGTCTGCTCCAGGTCGCCACGCTGACCGACAATGTCGATGCCGAGGTCGAATACGCCATCGCGCTGTTCAACGGTACCGGCACGCCGAAGAACCAGCCGGCGGCCGTCGCCCTGCTCCGCAAGGCGTCCCGCCAGGGCAGCGCGATCGCGCAGAACCGGCTGGCCTGGGTGCTGATCAACGGCATGGGCACGGCCGTGGACAAGGTCGAGGGCTTCAAATGGCATCTGGTGGCCAAGACCGCCGGCAAGGGCGATCCGGAGCTGGACAAGCAATTGTCCGATTTGCCGGCCGAGGACCGGGCCAAGGCCGAGGCCGCCGCCAGGAAATGGCTCGGGGCCAAATGACTTGGCGCCGAACGAACTGAAGCAATGACTTGACGTTGGCCCCCTCGCAGGGCACCCCATCCTTCAAACAGGTGCGATTTCGCGCCATCTCCCCGATCAAGACCGGAAGCTCATGCTGTATTCCGCAACTATCAACGTCATGGTCAAGGCCGCGCGCCGCGCCGGCCGCAGCCTCAAGCGCGATCTCGGCGAGATCGAGCATCTCCAGGTCTCGCTGAAGGGACCGGCGAATTTCGTCTCGCTGGCCGACAAGCGCGCCGAGGAGATCCTCTACCAGGACCTCGCCAAGGCCCGTCCCGGTTACGGCTTCATCGGCGAGGAAGGCGGCACGCGCGAGGGATCCGACAAGAGCCACACCTGGATCGTCGATCCGCTCGACGGCACCACCAACTTCCTGCACGGCATCCCGCAATTCGCGATCTCGATCGGGCTGTCGCGCGAAGGCACGATCATCGCCGGCGTGATCTACAACCCCGCCAATGACGAGCTCTACATCGCCGAGCGCGGCAAGGGCGCCTTCCTCAACGACCAGCGCTTGCGCGTGGCCGGCCGCCGCCAGCTCAACGAATGCGTGGTGGCCTGCGGCCTGCCCCATATCGGCCGCGGCGACCACGAGGAATTCCGCCGCGAGATGACCGCGATGCAGGAGCGCGTCGCCGGCCTGCGCCGCTTCGGCGCCGCTTCCCTCGACCTCGCCTTCGTCGCCGCCGGCCGCCTCGACGGCTACTGGGAACGCAATTTGCAATCCTGGGACGTCGCGGCGGGCCTGATCATGATCCGCGAAGCCGGTGGGACGGTGACCGACATCGACACGCCGGGCGACCCGTTGGTGACCGGGAATGTCGTGTGCGGGAATGAATTCGTGCACGGGGAATTGGTGAAGATTTTGCGGAAGTAGGCCGCAGTAGCACGACGGCTCGATCTACGACGTTCAAGAATCGTCGTCCTCGTCATCTTCCTCGTCACGATATTCACCGCCAATGGTCAGGCCCTCGATCGCCGTAGCGCCTTTCGACTTGATGACCCGGCGAAGCGGGACCGAGCTCTCGCTTCGCAGTGCGTCCATCAGCTGTTCCGAATGGGTGACGATCCAGATGTCGGCGCGGCGTGACGCCTTGGCGATGAGCCGGGCCAGCGGCGCCAGCAGCGACGGATGCAGGCTGGTCTCGGGTTCGTTCAGCGCGATGAACGGCGGCAGCCGGTAACCCATGAACACCGCGAGCAGGCAGATGTATTTCAGCGTCCCGTCGGACAGTTCATGAGCCCTGAACGGCCGCGGCATATCCGGCAATTGCAGAGCGAATTCGCACCTGCCATTTTCTTCCCATGCGCGGAGTTCGGCGCCCGGGAATGCATCCTGGATTGCGTCCTGCAGGTCGCTGGCGTCTTCCCGAATGACATAGAGGGTCGCCAGGGTGGCAGCTAAATCGATTCCATCGGCGCTGAGCGAGGGCGTTGCGATCGCGAGACACGGCTTTCGTATCGGCGACGCAGGATCGGTGCGAAAGTCATGATAGAATCGCCAGCCCAGCATTGCATTTCTGATCAGGTCGATTTCCGGCCATTGCTTGCCGTCGGAAAAAGCCGCTAGCGCAGTCTCTGACGGCAGCACCGCGTCCTTGTGAGCGTTCCAGGCGCCGCTCTCGCCGCGGACGCTGATGAGCGAATTGATGCGCTCCATCAGCTTGATCCTTCGTTTGCCGTGTGTCGCCTCGATAATTTCGGTCTTGATCATCGGCTCGCCGGAAAACGCGGCCTGAAGCGGGCTGGGAAACCCGAGCTCGATGAAATAGCTCATGCTGTCGAATGTGGCCGACAGCCGCAGCCGGCCATCTTCGCCTCGCCTGCGAATGCCGGACCAGCAGACCGAATTCAATCCGCCTTCATCGGCGATCGTGCGGGTGATCTGACCGGTCGCCGCGTCGCGCAACAGCGACAAGGACTTGTAGAGATTGGATTTGCCGACACCATTTTCGCCGACAAACACCGACAAGGGATGGATGGGTACGGAGAGCCGCCGAATGGAGCGATAATTCGAGATCGCAATGTCGGACGGACGCATCACATGCTCTCGATCGGCGGGTGCCTGTGCATTCGCGGGCACAGTGCGAATAAGTTGTTTCAATCCACGGATGCAGTCTGGATTGAGGCCTCCGAGAAATCAAGCCGACCGATCCGGCGTTCAGTGGCCGACTCTCACCAGCGCAAACCCGAACGGTCATCGTCCGCGAAGGCGGATGATCCAGTATTCCAGAGCGTCTGTTGGGTACGGAAAGGCCGCGGCGTACTGGATGCCCCGCCCCCCGTGCGCAATTGCGCACTAGGCGAGGCATGACACCTCACCTTACGGCTTGGCCGGCGCGGGCGGCCCGTACATCTCGGCCTCCTTCGCCACCTTCTCCCGATCCCCACCCAGCACGCGTTGCACCGAGACGAAGAACACCGGCACCATCAGCAGCGCCAAAATCACCACCGCGATCATGCCGCCCATCACGATGCTGCCGAGCGCCTGCTGGCTGGCGCCGCCGGCGCCATGGGCGATGGCCATCGGCAGCACACCGCAGATGAAGGCGAGGCCCGTCATCAGGATCGGACGGAAGCGCAGGCGGCAGGCCTCGATGGTGGCATCCACCAGCGGCTTGCCTTCTTTCCGCAGATCCTTGGCGAACTCGATGATCAGGATCGCGTCCTTGGCCGCCAACCCGATGATAGTGATCAGGCCGACGGTGAAATAGACGTCATTGGGCAGGCCGCGCAGCATGGCGGCCACCACCGCGCCGACGATGCCGAGCGGCACGGTGAGCAGCACCGCGAGCGGAATGGTCCAGCTCTCGTAAAGCGCGGCCAGGCACAGGAACACCACGAACACCGAGAGTCCGAGCAGGAACGGCGCCTGCGAACCCGACAGTTTCTCCTGGAGCGACTGTCCGGTCCATTCATAGCCGAACCCGCGCGGCAGCTTGCCGGCGAGCCGTTCCATCTCGGCGATGGCATCGCCCGAGGTGAAGCCGGGTTTCGCCTCGCCCGAGATGCGCACCGCCGGATAGTAGTTGAAGCCGGTAATCTGCGTCGGTCCGCGCGCCCATTCCACGGTGGCAAAGGACGAGAACGGCACGAGCTGGCCGCGGCTGTTCCTGACGTTGTAGTTGAGGATGTCCTCGGTCCGCATGCGGTCGCGGGCATCGGCCTGCACCACGACGCGCTGCATGCGGCCGCGGTTCGGGAAGTCGTTGATGTAGTTCGAGCCGAGATTGGTCGAGATCGTATTGTTGATGTCCTCAAAGGTGACGCCGAAGGCGCCGGCCTTTTCGCGGTCGATCACGAGATTGACCACGCCGGCCTCGGGCAGGCCTTCGACATAGACCTTCTGAAGCACAGCGCTTGCATTGGCCTCCGCGATCAACTGATCGGCGGCGCGCATCAAGGCCGGATAACCCTTCTGGCCGCGATCCTGGAGGCGGAACGAGAAGCCCGAGGAGTTGCCGAGATTGTCGATCGGCGGCGGCTGCAGCGCGGAGATCTTGGCGTCGCGGATCGACGACGACAGATCGCGGTTGATGTCGGTGACGATCGCCGCTGCAGAATCCTTCGGCCCGCGCTCCGACCAGTCCTTCAGGGTGATGAAGGCCTGCGCGGTGTTCATGCCCTGGCCGGAGAAGCTGAAGCCGGTGAGGAAGGTGACGTTGTCGACGCCCGGGCGCTGCGCCAGGTATTTTTCCACTTTCTCGATCACCGCCTCGGTCCGGCCATAGGACGAATCCGACGGCGTCTGCACGTCGGTGGTGACGAAGCCCTGGTCGTCGACGGGTAGGAAGCCGCCGGGCAGGTTGACGAAGGCCCAGGACAGACCGGCGAGCAGCGCGACATAGACCAGCATCAAGCGGCCGGTGCGCTTCAGCGAGAAGCCGACGGTGCGGGAATAGCCCTCCTTGCTGCTGTCGAGCATGCGGTTGAACCAGCCGAACACGCCCTTCTTGGCGTGACCGTGGCCGGCCGCGACGGGCTTGAGCAAGGTCGCGCACAGCGCCGGCGTCAGCGACAGTGCGAGGAAGGCGGAGAAGCCGATCGCGGCGACCATGGTCACGGAGAACTGGCGGTAGATGATGCCGACCGAGCCCGGGAAGAACGCCATCGGCACGAACACGGCCATCAAGACCAGCGTGATGCCGATAATGGCGCCGGTGATCTGCGACATCGCTTTCCGCGTCGCTTCCTTCGGCGGCAGCCCCTCCTCGGCCATGATGCGCTCGACGTTCTCGACCACGACGATGGCATCGTCGACGAGGATGCCGACCGCGAGCACCATGCCGAACATCGAGAGCATGTTGATGGAGTAGCCGGCGAGCAGCAGCGTGGTACAGGCGCCCAGCAGCGCCACGGGCACCACGATAGTCGGGATGATGGTGTAGCGGATGTTCTGCAGGAACAGGAACATCACCACGAACACCAGCACGATGGCTTCGACCAGCGTCGACAACACCTTCTTGATCGAGGCCTCGACCACGGGCGTGATGTTGTAGGGAATCTCGTAGCCGATATTGGCCGGGAAGAAGCGAGACAGCTCCTTCATCTTCGCTTCGACGGCGCTCGCGGTCGCCAGTGCGTTGCCGGTCGGCGACATCAGCACGGAGAGGCCGGCGGTCGGCTTGCCGTCGAGACGGGTGTTGAACTGGTAGCTGAGGCCGCCGACCTCGATGCGCGCGACGTCGCGCAGCCGCACGGTCGAGCCGTCGGCATTGGCGCGCAGGATGATGGTGCCGAATTCGTCCGGGGACGAGAGCTGGCCCTTGACCAGCACCAGCGCGGAGGTGCGCTGTGTCGAGGTCGATGGCTCGGCGCCGATGCTGCCCGAAGCGACCTGCGCGTTCTGCGCGGCAATGGCCTTGTTGACGTCGTCGGCGGTCAGGCCATAGCCGACCAGCTTTGCCGGATCGACCCAGACGCGCAGGCTGCGTTCCGTCGAATACAGCGTGGCGCGGCCGACGCCGGGGATGCGGCGGATTTCGCCGAGCACGTTGCGGATCATGAAATCGCCGAGGCCGACCTCGTCGAGGCTGCCGTCGGTCGAATTCAGCGTGATGATCTGGAGCACCGCGCTGGAGGCTTCCTCGATCAGGATGCCCTGCTGGATCACCGCGCGCGGCAGCCGCGCCTCGACGCGCTTGATGCGGTTCTGCACCTCGACCGAGGCGGCGCTGGTGTCGGTGCCCGGCACGAAATTGGCGATGATCTCGACCTGGCCGAGCGAGTCGCTGGTCGATTCGAAATTGAGGATGCCGGAGGCGCCGTTGAGCTCCTCCTCGATCAGCCGCGTGACGCTGTTGTAGAGGTTTTCGGGCGAGGCGCCGGGATAGCTGGTCGAGATCGAGATCGAGGGCGGCGCGATGATCGGATATTGCGCGATTGGCAACAGCGGAATCGAAATTGCGCCGACCAGACAGATGAACAGCGCGACAACCCAGGCGAAGATCGGCCTGTCGATGAAGAAGCTCGCCATGGCGCGTTACCGCGTCAGCTTCTGGGCGTGCCGATTGTCGGCGGTCGCATCCGCTTCCGACCAGGATTGCGGCTTGACCCTGTCGCCGGCGGCGAACTTCTGGAAGCCTTCGACCACGACCTTGTCGCCGGCCTTCAGTCCCTCGGTGACGAACCAGATTCCGTCCTGCACCGAACCGGTGCGCACCGGCTGCACCGCGATGTGGTTGTCGTCCTTGACGACGAACACCTCGCTGCCGCCGCCGCCGTTGCGCTGGATCGCCTGCTGCGGCACCGCGATCGCGTCGCTATCGAGGCCCTGGTCGATGCGGACGCGGACATACATGCCCGGCAGCAGCTCGCGCTTGGGATTGCGGAACTCGCCGCGCAAGGTCACCTGACCGGTATTGGCGTCGACCTTGGCGTCGGAGAACAATAGTTTGCCGTCGAGCGAGTAGAGGGTGTTGTCGTCGAGCACGAGATGCACCTTGGCGGCATCGGGCGCGATGCGCTCGAGGTCGCCGCTCTCGAAGGCGCGACGGAGCTGGTTGAGCTCGTTCACCGACTGGGTGAAGTCCGCATAGATCGGATCGAGCTGCTGAATGGTGGCCAGATTGGTCTCGTTCTGGACCGCGAGCGCGCCCTCGCTGACCAGGGCGGCACCGACGACGCCGTCGATCGGCGCGCGCACGGTGGCATAATCGAGATTGAGCTTGGCGCGTGCGAGGTCGGCCTTGCGGCCCTCGACCTCGGCATGGGCCTGGCGCTCGGCCGCGATCGCCTTCTCGTTCTCGGCTTCGGGCGCGGCGCGCTGGGCGGTGAGCGTGGCGATGCGGCGGGCCTGCTGCTGGGACTGCATCAGCGCGGCCTCGGCCTTGGCGACCGCGGCGTCGTTGGCCATCACCTCGACCTCGAACGGACGCGGATCGATCCGGTACAGCGGATCGCCAGCCTTCACCTCGCTGCCCTGTCGGAACAGGCGCTCGACCACGATGCCGGAGACGCGCGGCCGCACGTCCGAGACGCGCGTCGGCGCGATGCGGCCGGGCAGCTCGCGCACCACGGCGCGCGGTTGCGGCTTGACGATGACGATGCTGACATCGGGGTCGTTGGGCTGGGCGGCTGAAATGGCGGAGCTGGATTCGTCGCAGCCTGCCAACAGCGGCGTAAAGGCCGCGAGCATCATTGCAACGCATGCCGATCGCGCGCGAAGTCCTGACATGAAGTTAAGTGCCCCGATATTGTTGAAACTGATCACGCGCCGCGGGCGCCCGTTCTGGGCCATGGCACGCGGCTGATGCCGTCAAAATAGAGGGGACGTGCTGCGACGCAACGCACCTTGCGGGCGGCCCAATGTCACACGGTCTATGCTGCTGAGTTCAGGGCGCTTTTTACGCCTCACTCGATTGTGAGTCCGGTTCCACCGCCGCGTGCTGCGACAGAAGATCGCAACGAGCGGTGTTCCCACCCTGCTGCGGGCGCGTGACTCACCAGGTGAGACGGAAGCCCCCGGTGCCCTTGTAATTGCGGTTGTCCGCACTGTTGTTGAGGCTCGCATTGTAGGAGACTTCGCCGAAGACAGCGTAGCGCCCGTTGGCCCAGCTATAGGTGCCGCCGCCGCCGATGCTGCCCCACAGTCGGTCTTGCGCATTGGCGAAGCTGGTGCCCGCGACATCGACGGTGGTGCCGTTGAGAAACTCGTAACGCAGATTGGCGATGCCGTAGACGTCGGAGCGCACGATGCCCGTGCCGTCGTTCCAGGTCCTCTGATGGTTGAGTGCAAGCCCGGCGCGGCCGAGCAGGCTGTCGCCATCACGCAACGCGACCGGCGCGCCGAACCGATCGGCAAAGCCGTCGAAAGCGACCTTCGCATAGGAAAGCTGCGCCTGCGGCGTCAGCAGCCAGCCATTGCCCAAACCGATCCGCTTGCCGGTTTCGGCGCTGAAGGCATAGCCGAACCCCTCATTGCCGTGGATCAGGCTGCCGGCCAGCACGGAACTGAGATCGCTGCGATAGAACATCGACTGCGCCTGACCGTCGACATAGAAGCCGTTGTCGCCATACCAGGTCAGCGTGCTGCCGACGCCCGTCCCCTCGACGCGGATGCGCCCGTTGCCGAAGAACGACGCGACATCGGCGGTCGTCAGGCCGTATTGTGCCGTGAGCCCGACGAACAACCGGCCCCGCTCGTTCTCAAACGCAAGGCCATCGAGCCCGGTCTGCACTTTCAGATGGTCGGCCTTGTAGGTCGAACCCGCAGTGTTGGAGGGCTGCAAATCCGAATGCCCGCCTTCGATGCGGCCCCAGAACGCCGTCGGCGCCGATGACGCCGCGCCTGGCACCGTCGCCGCGTCACCGGCGCGCGCCATCGCATCGCTGCCACCCCAATAGCGGTTGCCGACGCGCTGCTGCAGCGTCGGCAGATCGTTCATGCCGAGCAGCACCTGCGCATAGTTTTCGTACAGCGGAACGCCCGGCTGATAGAGTGGACCGGCAGGTGTCGCGGGCGGCGGGTTGAGCAGGCTTGAGCGCAGATACCAATCGCCGTCGCCCGGGCTGGCAATGCCGTTCTTCTGCAACGTATAGGCATAGGCACCGCCGACCACCGCCTGCTCGCCGTGAAAGACATAGCTGCCCAAAAGCGAAAAGCTGCCGTTGGACGCGCCGACCACATCGATCACCTTGATGCCTTCGCCGGTCTGCGCGCCGGTGCCGCCGACATTGGTGACGCGCAACGACGACGAACCGGACGTGCTTCCCTGCACTCGCAACAGATCGGTCTGAGAGCCATCGCCGCCGAGCCGGCTGTTGAGCTGCACGGTGCCGCCACTGCCGACATAATTGCCGGCAACGGTCAGCGTGGTGCCCGGCGCGCCGCCGAGGCTAACCATGCCGGCGTTGGCCAGCGAAGTGAGCCTTTGATTGAAGCCGGCAAGGTCGAGCGTGCCGCCGGAGGCGACCGTAACGGCCGAGGCCGCGCTGAAGGTGTTGGCCGCCCCGGCGCGGAGGGTGCCGCCGTTCACGGTCGTTGCGCCGTTGTAGGTATTGGCGCCCGCGAGCGTCTGGGTGCCGCCGGTGAGCGTCAGGCCGCCGGTGCCACCGATCACGCCGGCGAACTGATCGTTCGCGTTGGTGATGGTGAGGTTCTTCGCGCCGAGCGCGACGGTGCCGGTTCCCGCCAGGCTTTGAATGCTGGTGCCGGCGGCAGTGATGCCCGAGACGTTGAAGATTCCGTTTGCGACGACCCGGCTTGACGCGGCTACCGAGCCAGTAACGGCGAGGGCAAGCGTGCCGGCCTGGATCACCGTCGCACCGGTATAGGTATTGGCTGCGCGGAGATTGAAGGTACCTGTGCCGGTCTTGGTCAATCCGCCGACGCCGGAAAAACCGGAGCTCGCGCTCACGGTGAAAGCCTGGGTGTCGACGGTCAGCCCGCCTGTGGCGATGTTGAGTGTTCCCGCCGAAAATCCACCGATGAAGAAGGCGGTATTTATCCGGGCGCGCAGGATGGCGTTATCGAAATTGACCTGTCCGGTTCCGACAGCGACGCGTGCGAGAGTGTTCGTCTCGAGTGTGCCGCCACTATTGATATTGAGCGTGCCCGCGCCGCCAGCGAAGGTTCCGAGCGCAACCCCTGATTGGGCGACGACTCTGGCGCCGTTCTGGATGTTGAGTGTGCCATTGCCACTGGCGCCGATTTCGATCTGGTCGCCGGATGTAATCCATTGCGATCCGGCGCCGCTGACAGTCACGGTGCCGTTGTTCCCGCCTGCGACTCCAATCGCGAGAGACGCGCCGTTGCTCGTCAGCGTGCTGCCGTTCTGAATCGTCAGACTGCTGGAAGATCCGCCAAGGAAGAGGCTTCCGGTCGCTCCGACTGCCGCGCCGCCGATGCCGAGCACGGTCGGGTTCGGCGAGGTCGTATTGATGTTGACGCCGTTGCCCGCGATTGGGACCACTCCGCCCGACCAGTTGCTGCCGACCGTCCAGTCATTGCTGGTCGTACCGGTCCAGCTTTGGGCGGAGGCGGATGCTGTGGACAGGGCTATCAGTGCCGCTGCCGAGGCGCTTGCCAGAAGCAAGCGAAGCATTCGCGTCCGGGTGTCGCTGGATCGAGAGCGCTGCGTCCGTGTCAGACTCCTCCGCAGCGGATCATCGTGGTGTCGTCGGATCGAGGCAGCACCGATGCATTCGCGCATACGTCATTCCAATTGCGTCCGCACCGTTCGGGGATGCGGATTTATGTCGTCCACGAAGGACAACCACGACGATAGGCGAGCGGAAATGATCAGACAACAATCGCAACATGTTCCTGCAAAGAAAACGCGCAGCGTGTGCCGTTTGCGCAACGAAAGACGCTTAACAAATTCTTTCGAGTGTCCGCGCCTTATCCCGCCGCCTTCATTCGATAGTGGCTGACGCCCCACTCGGTTCCGTCGGCGTAGCCGAACAGGCCCGAGGTCGCAAGAAAGAACCAGCGCCAGCGTCGCATCTGCAGGGCGGTCTCCTCGCCATGGATGTTGCGCAAGGCCGCTTCGATGAAACAGCGATGGGTGTCGAAATTCGCGAGCCAGTCGTTGGCGGTGCGCTGATAATGCGTGCCGCTCCAGCACCATTCCTTCTCGACCGTGAAGATATCGTCGAATTGCCTGACGAGGTGATGGCTCGGCATCAGCCCGCCCGTTGAGACGCGCTGCGCGATCCAGTCGTCGCGATCGGCCCGGTCGAACAGGTGAGAGCCGGAGCGATGGGCGACGATGTGCATGAAGAAGCGCCCCTGGGGCGCCAGCCATGACCGCAGGCGCGTCATCAGCTTGCGCCAGTTCATCACGTGCTCGAACATCTCGACCGAGACGATGCGGTCGAATTGGCCGTCAGGCGCGAACACGTTGATGTCCGCCGTGACCACCCGCAGGTTGAGGAGACCGCGCAGCCGTGCCTCTTCCTCGATATGGGCGCGCTGCGCCTGCGAACTCGACACCGCCGTCACCTTGGCGTGCGGAAACTGCCGCGCCATCCACAGCGACAGCGAGCCCCAGCCGCAGCCGAGCTCGAGGATGGTCTGGCCGTCGGCGAGAGCGGCATGCTCGGCGGTCTGGCGCAACGCCTCCTCCTCGGCCTCTTGCAAGGTGGTCGCGTCCGTCTTGTAGAAGCAGCAGGAGTATTTGCGGTTTGGACCGAGCACCTTCGCAAAGACCGAAGCGGGCACCTTGTCATGCCCGGCATCCGCGTCCTCGGCGATCGGCCGCAGCATCATCCGCCCGGCGAAAGCGGCATCGTCCGCCGCGCCCAGCGCGGACAGGCGCGTCACCGTGCGCGAGCACAGGCGCTGGATCGCCGCGCGGATCACGACATCAGGCAAAGGCACCCGTTCGGCAGTCCCGATGATCGCGGACACGACGCTCATGCGACGACTCCGTCTTGGGCAGGGGGAAAAGTGCGACTTGAACCTGTGGAATGCCGACGATTTGCAAAGTACGTCCTTACCAAAGCCCGGTTTCAGCGTTGGGTTCCCCAGCTGTCCCCGAAATCGGCGCATCCGGCGCTTTTTTTGGGCTGGCGCTGTGCCATAGTGCGCCCCGCAAGCAAGTTAACGGATGATACCGGCCATGCCGCCAGGCGCCTCGCCCCGCTCCTCCATCGACATCGAATATACAAAGCTATCCTCGCCCAGCGTCTTCCTGGTGCGGATGCTGGTCTTCCTGGTGCTCTGCGCCCTGGTGGGGGTGGTGCTCTACAAGCAGATCATCCAGGCCTTCTTTGCCAATCCCGGGCTCAATGCCCTGATCGGCGGCGTGCTGTTCATCGGCATCATCCTGGCCTTCCGCCAGGTGATCCGGCTCTATCCCGAAGTCTCCTGGGTCAACAATTTCCGCATCGCCGATCCCGGCCTTGCGCCCGCCCGCCACCCCAAGCTGCTGGCGCCGATGGCGATGATCCTCGGCGGCGAGCGCACCGGGCGGATGTCGATCACCCAGACCACCATGCGGCACCTGCTCGATTCGATCGCGACCCGCCTCGACGAGGCCCGCGACATCTCCCGCTACATGACCGGGCTGCTGGTCTTCCTCGGCCTGCTCGGCACCTTCTGGGGCCTGATCGAGACGGTCGGCTCGGTCGGCAAGGTGATCGACGGGCTCAAGGTCGGGGGCGATTCCGGCGCCCTGTTCGACACGCTGAAGGAGGGGCTGGCCGCCCCGCTCGGCGGCATGGGCATCTCGTTCTCGAGCTCGCTGTTCGGCCTTGCCGGCTCGCTCATCCTCGGCTTCCTCGATTTGCAATCGAGCCAGGCGCAGAACCGTTTCTACACCGATCTCGAAGACTGGCTTGCCACCACCGTCCGCGAATATGGCAGCGGCGAAGTGGCGGTCGCCTCCGGTGGCGGCGGTGGCATTGCCAGCGGCGAGCTTCAGGCCGTCGTCGAGCGCTTACGTTCGGTGCTCGAGGAAGGCAGCGGCAGCCGCGGCACCACCGCGGCGATGGCGAGCCTCGCCGAAGCCATCCAGGCGCTGGTCTCGCATATGCGGACCGAGCAGCAGATGATCCGCGAATGGGCCGACGGCCAGGGCGAGCAGAACCGCGAGATCCGGCGCCTGCTGGAGCGCATCGCGCGTCAGCCCGAGAAGGGTTAGCGACATGGCACTGGCGCGCGGCCGCCGCGGCGATACCTCCTTCAACTACTGGCCCGGCTTCGTCGACGCGCTGTCGACGCTGGTGCTGTCGATCGTGTTCCTGCTGTCGGTGTTCCTGGTCGTGCAGTTCTTCCTGTCGCAGGAGGTCACCGGCAAGGACAAGGCGCTGGAGCAGCTCAACGCCAAGATCGCGCAGCTCAACGAACTGCTGTCGCTGGAGAAGCTCGGCAAGCTCACGCTCGACGACCAGGTTTCGTCGCTGAAAGCCGGCCTCGCCTCGGCCGAGAGCGAGCGCGATCGCATCAAGGGCCTCTATGACGGGCTCGCCGCCGCCGGCAACGATGCGCAGGGCAAATCCTCCGAGCTCGGCAAGGCGCTGGACTCCGAGAAGGCGGTTTCCGCCCGCGCGCTGGCGCAGATCGAGGTGCTGAACCAGCAGATCAGCGCGCTGCGGCGGCAGCTAGCGGCGCTGGAGGAAGCGCTCGACGTCTCCGAGAAGCGCGACAAGGAATCGCAAAATCGAATCGCCGATCTGGGCTCTCGCCTGAATGTCGCCCTGGCGCAGCGGGTGCAGGAATTGTCGCGCTACCGCTCGGAATTCTTCGGCCGCCTGCGCGCCATCCTCGGTAACCGCCCCGACATTCGCATCGTCGGCGACCGCTTCGTGTTCCAGTCCGAAGTGTTCTTCGACACCGGACAGGCGGTGCTGCTGCCCGAAGGCCGCGCCGAGCTCGACACGCTCGCGACCGCACTGATCGATCTCGACAAGAAGATCCCGAACGAGATCCCCTGGGTGCTGCGCGTCGACGGCCACACCGACGTGCGTCCGGTCAACGGTGCGAATTTCAAGTCGAACTGGGACCTCTCGGCCGCCCGTTCGATCTCGGTGGTGCAGTACCTGATCTCGCTCGGCGTGCCCGCCCAGCGCCTTGTCGCCGCCGGCTTCGGCGAATTCCAGCCGCTCGACACCGCCAACACCGAGGAAGCCTACAAGCGCAACCGCCGCATCGAGCTGAAGCTGACGGAGCGGTAGTGAGCGCCCTCCATCTTCGTCCTTACCTTCCCGCGGACGAGGCCGCCTCGATCGATCTCTGGCATCGCACCTGGCAGCAGGCCTATCCGCAGATCGACTTCGCGGCACGGCTGGACTGGTGGCGCGAACGCTGGCGCAAGGAGCTGGTGCCGAAGGCTTCGATCGTGGTGGCGGAGCAGGACGGCGCACTCACGGGCTTCGTCACCATCGACGGCGACGGCTATCTCGACCAGCTCGTTGTCGATCCCGCGCATTGGGGCTCGGATGCGGCGCGGCTGCTGGTGGACGAGGCCAAGCGTCTGTCAGGGACCGGCGTGACACTGTTCGTCAACAAGGACAACAGCCGCGCCATCCGCTTCTATGAGCGCAACGGCTTCGCGCATGCCGGCGACGAGGTGAACCCGACCTCGGGCCGGCCGGTACTGAAGATGATTTGGCAACCTTAGATTCTGGGGCGCGTGACGGCCGTCACGTCGGGATCCCAGGACGTCAGCTAGTCGTTGTGCCCGGAAGTCGCGCCGGCAAGCGGATGGAGATGACCGATGAAACTGAGCGATCTGGCGAAGGGATCTTCGGTCCTGCTCGGCGTCATCGTCGCCGGATATGTCTCCACGAGCTATGTCGACCAGCGCCTCGCCACGCCGGTCAAGACGACGAGTGCTCCGACGAACGGCCTTGCGCCATCGGCCTGCGTTGATGAGGACGGGAGCTGGAAGAACTGGCCATGGCCGAATGTGCCGGCGCTGTCGCCGAAGTGTCGGTGATCGGCGCTGTCGCGTAACTCGCCGTGACGCGCTCTCGGCTCAGGCGGAGTTCGAGCTCGAACTGCCAGCTCTTGGCTTTGAGGATCGCGTGGCGGCTTTCTTCGCGAAGCTCGATCGACTCGTTGATCGCTCGCTGCGCCCGCTCCAGGAGTTCGCGGGTCTCTTCGCTGTATGGCTGGGCCATGATGCGCACTCCCGTTGAGGCGGGAGCGCAAATCATCTCTCAGGCACCGACGCCTATGGACGAGCCTTTGGCCGGCGATACCTGATTAGGCGCCACATCCGGGGGAACTGCAAGGCAGCATGCAACCATCCGCTCGCTACACGAAGACGATGTGGCGCGACGCGCCTTCCAAAATCTCCGCTGTCATTCCCAGCGAAGGCGGGGAATCCAGTACGCCGCGGCTTCTCGATTGATCACTGTCGTCTCGGAGTACTGGATCGTCCGCCTTCGCGGGCGATGACACTGTGAGTGGGGCAGCAGTCCGAACGCCTCCGCCTCACGCCCCCTCGAACTGCAACCTCGCCAGCCTGGCATAGAGTCCGTTCGCGGCCACGAGCTCCGCATGCGTGCCCTGCTCGACGATCCGGCCCTGGTCCATCACCAGGATGCGGTCGCACGACAAGACGGTGGCGAGGCGGTGCGCGATGACGAGCGTGGTGCGGTGACGCATCAGCTCTTCAAGCGCGGTCTGCACCAGCGTCTCGCTTTCGGCATCGAGCGCGGAGGTGGCCTCATCCAGCAGCAGCAGCGGCGCATCACGCAGGATCGCACGCGCGATCGCGATGCGCTGGCGCTGGCCGCCGGACAGCGTCACGCCGCGCTCGCCGAGCGGGGTGTCAAAACCTTCGGGCAGGCGGCGAATGAACTCGGCGGCGTGCGCGAGCTCGGCGGCACGCTCGACCTCGGCGTCGGTGGCATCGGGCCGGCCGAAGCGGATGTTGTCGCGGGCGCTTGCCGCAAACACATTGGATTCCTGCGGCACCAGCGCGATGCGGGAGCGGAATTCACGCGGATCGGCGGATTTGACCGGCACGCCGTCGAGCGAGATCGCGCCGCTGCGCGGATCGTAGAAGCGCAACAGCAGATGAAAGATCGTGCTCTTGCCGGCGCCGGACGGACCGACGATCGCGACCTTCTCGCCGGGGCGCACGGTGAACGAGACGGCATCGAGCACATTGACGTCGCGCCGCGCCGGATAGGCGAAGCTGACCTGGTCGAAGCCGACTTCGCCGCGCGCGGGCACCGGCAGCGCGCGCGGAGACGCGGGCGCGGTGATGTCGGACTGCACATGCAGGATCTCGAACAGGCGCTCGGCAGCGCCGGATGCCGCCGAGATCTCGCCCCAGACCTCGCTGAGCTGGCCGAGACCGGCTGCGGCAAAGGCCGCATAGAGCACGAACTGGCCAAGCCGGCCCGGCGTGATGGTGCCGGTCAGCACGTCGTGCGAGCCGATCCAGAGGATCGCGACCACGCTTGCGAACACGATGAAGATGATGATGGCGGTGAGCACGGCGCGCGCCTGCGTGGACGTGCGCGCGGCTTCATAGGCCTGCTCGACCTCGCCGCCGAAACGCTTCTCGGCGAGGCTCTCGCTGGTATAGGCCTGCACGGTGCGGATCGCACCGACCAGCTCGCTCGCATAGGCGGAGGCCTCGGCCAGCGTGTCCTGCGCATTGCGCGACAGCCGCCGCACCCAGCGCCCGAAGGCGACCAGGGGCAGCACGATCAGGGGAATGGCCAGCAGCACGAAGCCTGACAGCCGCGGGCTGGTGATCACCATCATCGCCGCGGCACCGAAGAACATCATCAGATTGCGCAGTGCGATCGAGACCGAGGCGCCGACGGAGGATTTGATCTGGGTGGTGTCGGCGGTCAGGCGCGACACCAGCTCGCCGCTGCGCGCGGAATCGAAGAAGGCCGGCGACAGCGACAGCAGATGGGCGAAGACGTCGCGCCTGAGATCGGCGACGATGCGCTCGCCGATCGTCATCACGAGGTAGTAGCGCGCGGCACTCGCCAGCGCGAGCACGGCGACGACCGCGATCATCACCGAGAAGTAGCTGTTGATCAGCTCGATGCCCTCAGGCGTCAGGCCGAAATCGATCATCCTGCGCACCGCGACCGGCACCAGCAGGGTGGTCAGCGCCGCGATCGTCAGCGCGACGAAGGCCAGCGCCGCCCGGCCGCGATAGCGGGCGACATAGGGCGCGAGCGCCAGCAGCGGCCGCAGCTTCGCGCGGCTCTTCGCCGGCGCCTCGATCAGGTCGGCCTCGATCGACGGGGCTTCCGCGGGCCCGGTTTCAAGCCGTTCAACTGCGCTCATGATATCCGACCAAAAGACAAAGAGAGGTAGTCTGCTCCAGATAGGCCGCGCGAGCAGGCGTGGCAAATCCGGGATGTCCCTTAGGGAGCCGCCCGGTCCCCTCTAAGGCCTCAAAGGCCTGCCAGGACGTTGCAACGGCTTGTTTTACAGGGGCCCGTGGGGTATAGACCGCGCCAAATCCGTCATTCGATAGCCACTCAAGTGAGGCGCCGGGGCGCCGAGGAATTGCCATGAAAGCCGAAATTCACCCGAACTATCATACGATTAAGGTCGTGATGACCGACGGAACCGAGTACCTGACCCGCTCCACCTGGGGCAAGGAAGGCGACACGCTGAACCTCGACATCGACCCCAAGTCGCACCCGGCCTGGACCGGCGGCAACGCGCAGCTGATGGATCGCGGCGGCCGCGTCTCGCGCTTCCAGAAGAAGTTTTCGGGCTTTCTCAAAAAGGATTGATCCGGCCTCGCGGCTGGAGACGAAAAACGCCCCCGGAGAGCCGGGGGCGTTTTTTGTTTTGGGGGGACGCTCGTCGCAATGACGGGGGCTTACCGCTCGAACGCGGCCTTCAGCGCGTTGAGATGCGGCACCAGCGGGTTGCCGATCGAGGAATGATCGACCGGCGGGGTGTGGATGGTGGTGTCCAGGCGGCGCACGCGGGTCTGGAGGCTCATCGAACGATGGATCAGATCCTGGAGCTGCGACGGCAGCTTCTCGATGCTGTCGGTGGAGCCGGGATCGGCGGCGGAGAGCTTGACCTTGGTTTTTTCCCGGTTGGCCTGGCCCAACGTCATCTCGCCTTCCTTGACGGCGCGGTGCAGCAGCAGCCATGAGGCGAGCTGCATCAGGCGGGTGGTCAGACGCATGCTCTCGGTCGCGTAGGTGAGGCTGACGGCGCGATCGAGCGCCTTGGCCTCGGTGCGGCCGGCGCCATCGAGATAGGCGGCGGTCTCCTCGACCAGGTCCATGCCCTCGCGGAACAGGACGCCGAACGCCGCAGAATTAGTGAACCGCTCGCTGAGTTGAACGAGAGCGCCTTCGGCTTGCAAACGTTCCATGGTTAACGCCCCTTACGCAACTGTCTGACTGCCCGGCTTTGGCGCCGGCTTATGATGAACAAATCATTGCGCGGGCGGGACGCCGAGTCCAGTGACAAGCATGGATATGGTTTCCGCGGGTCTTTGCTCGGAATTCAACCGGTGCGAGACGCAAAAAGGCGGAGCTGGGCGCAAAAAAAAGAGCCGCCGGAAAACCGGCGGCTTTGAAAGTTGATAACAGGGAGGCGTCAAACAGAGTGGACAGGAGCCACTCGGTGTCCAAACAAGGACAGTTCCCAGTCATAAACTCGAAAGCTTAATGTGGAGTAAACGAGCGAACATTTTGAGGGTTCGTTAGCCATGTCGGTCAGTGGCCGAGTGCGCCCGCGGAACGAATTCTCTCCGTCGCCCCGGCCTAGTGCGCAATTGCGCACGGGGGCCGGGGCCCATAGCCACAGGGAAAAGTCGTCGCGCGAACAGGCAACTCCGAGTCTTCAGAAAACTGCTCGCACGGCGTATGGGTCCCGGCCTCCGCCGGGACGACAGCTATTGTTTCGAGCCTACTTCTTGAAGACGCTGTTCGCCGCGTCGCGCGAGGCGCGCTTCTTCGTTGCGGCTTCTTCCAGCCTTGTGATCTCGCCCTTGAGCAGCGCGATGCGCTCGGTCAGTTCCTCCACCGACAAGAGCGAGAGATCCTGTCCGATGTCATGGCTGATCTTCTTGCGCGGGCGGTCGTCGTCTTCCATCGCCATCGTGGTTCCTCCTGCGTTCGCATCACAAGCAGCTGAGGCGGTTGCCAGCCTGCACCGCGCTGGCTAAGCAATGGCCTCGTTCCATCCCGCACCTTTGCTCAAGGACACATCATGGACAAGCTGCCCGCGCAAATGACCGTGGTCGCCATCTCGAAACCCGGCGGACCGGAAGTGCTGGTGCCGGAACAGCGGGCGCTGCCGCAGCCCGGCCCCGACGAGATCCTGGTCAAGGTGCAGGCCGCCGGCGTCAACCGGCCCGACGTCGCGCAGCGCTCCGGCGCCTATCCGCCGCCGCCCGGCGCCAGCGACCTGCCCGGCCTCGAGATCGCCGGCGAAGTGGTGGCCGTCGGCAGCAACGCCAAGCGGCACAAGATCGGCGACAAGGTGATGTCGCTGGTCGCCGGTGGCGGCTATGCGCAGTACTGCATCGCCCAAGACGGCCAGGCGATGAGCGTGCCGCCGTCGCTGTCGATCAAGGAAGCCGGCGCACTGCCGGAAACGCTGATGACGGTCTGGCACAACGTGTTCGAGCGCGGCGGCCTAAAGGCCGGCGAGACGCTGCTGATCCATGGCGGCTCGTCCGGGATCGGCACCATGGCGATCCAGCTCGCCAAAGCGTTCGGCGCGAAGGTGATCGTCACCGTGGGATCGCAGGACAAGATCGATGCCTGCCTCAAGCTCGGCGCGGATCGTGCCATCAACTACAAGACGGAAGACTTCGTCGCCGTGGTCAAGGCGGAGACGAACAATGCCGGCGCCAATCTGATCCTCGACATGGTCGCCGGCGACTATGTCGACCGCAACTATGACGCCGCCGCGCTCGACGGCCGCATCGTGCAGATCGCGACCCTCAACGGGCCCAAGGTCACCGTCAACATCGCCAAGGTGATGGTGAAGCGCCTGACCCATACCGGTTCGACGCTGCGCCCCCGTAGTAATGCGGACAAGGCGGCGATGGTGGCCGCGATCGAGGCGAAAGTGATGCCGCTATTGCGCGAAGGCCGGGTCAAGCCGCTGATGGACAGCACTTTCCCGCTGGAAAAGGCATCCGACGCGCACCGGCGGATGGAAACCTCGGCACATATTGGCAAAATTGTGTTGGAGGTCTAGGTCAGCGGCCCACAGGGCAGGCCGGAAACCCTTTGATTTTCCTTGCTTTCGTGGCATCTATCGCGACGCACCGAACCACCTTGTTCCGTTCGGAAAACGCCGTGCACCGAAGAGCCTGCACCGAAGAGTTTGCGTCGAACGCGGAGAATTGACCTTGCGTCTGATCAGGTGCCTCGCGCCCATAGCGCTGGGCCTCATGATTCTCGTCTGCGCGTTCCCGGCGCGCGCGCTCGACGCTGTCAGCGTCCGCGGTGACGCGCCCGCAATCGACCTCACCGGCGTGCTCGAGCATCAGCGCAGCGACGCCGACCGGATCCAGGTCTCCACCGCGCCCGGCACCGACGGCATCGTCCGCCGCATCGAGGTGCGCGCCCGCGAGGGTGGCCAGAACTGGGTGGTGTTCGCGCTCGCCAACAACACCGACGACCAGCTCGACCGCCTGATCGTCGCCCCGCATTACCGCATCGTCTCTTCGGGGCTGCTGTGGCCCGATCTCGGGCTGTCGCGCATCGCGACCATCACGCCCTCGACCGGCGACCGGCCGGAGCGGCAGGAGAGTCCGACCGCCGACGTCTTCCGCGTCACCCTCGATCCCGGCGCCGTCGTCACCTTCGTCGCGGAGCTGCGCACCGACAAGCTGCCGCAGCTCTATCTGTGGGAGCCGGAATCCTACAAGGACAAGGTCAACTCGTTCACGCTGTACCAGGGCATCGTGATCGGCATCTCCGGCTTGCTGGCGCTGGTGCTGACCATCCTGTTCGTGGTCAAGGGCAGCATCATGTTCCCGGCCGCCGCGGCGCTGGCCTGGGCGGTGCTGGTCTATATCGGCGTCGATTTCGGCTTCTGGGGCAAGGTGCTCGACATGTCGAACAACGCCGAGCGCATCTGGCGCGCGGCCGGCGAGGCGATCCTGGCGGCGACGCTGCTGGTGTTCCTGTTCGCCTATCTCAATCTCAGTCGATGGCACGTGCGCTATTCCCACATCACGGTGGGCTGGCTCGCGTTCCTGGGCTCGCTGGTGGCGCTGGCCCTGTTCGACCCTGCGGTGGCGTCCGGCATCGCGCGCATATCGCTGGTGTTGATTGCCTTCGCCGGCTTCGCGCTGATCGTCTATCTCTCCACCCACGGCTTCGACCGCGCGGTGCTGCTGATCCCGACCTGGTTCCTGCTGGTGGTCTGGGTGGTCGCGGCCGGCATGACGGTCGCGGGCTCCGTCACCAACGACATCGTCGGCCCTGCGCTGCTCGGCGGCCTCGTGCTGATCGTGATGCTGATCGGCTTCACGGTGATGCAGCATGCATTCGCCGGCGGCGGCGCCACCACCGGCGTCGTCTCCGACATCGAGCGCCGCGCGCTGGCGCTGGCCGGTTCCGGCGATCTGATCTGGGACTGGGACGTTTCCGCCGACAAGGTCTTCACCAGCCCCGAGACCGAGGCCCTGCTCGGCCTCAAGCGCGGCACGCTGGAAGGTCCGGCCGCCTCCTGGCTCGAAGTGTTGCACCCGCTCGACCAGGACCGTTTCCGCGCCGCTCTCGACAGCGTGCTCGACCAGCGCCGCGGCCGCCTGGTGCAGGATTTCCGCCTGCGCACGCCGGACGGTCACTTCATGTGGTTCGCGCTGAAGGCGCGCCCGGTGGTCGGCTCCGACGGCGAGGTCTCGCGCGTGGTCGGCACCCTCACCGACGTCACCGAGCTGCGCAACGCCGAGGAGCGCCTGCTGCACGATTCCGTGCATGACAATCTCACCGGCCTGCCCAACCGCAAGCTGTTCATGGACCGCCTCGGCGCCGTCGCGCATTTCGCCAAGACCATGCCGACGCTGCGGCCGACGCTGATGGTGATCGACCTCGACCGCTTCAAGCAGGTCAACGATTCCGTCGGCATCGCGGTCGGCGATTCCATCCTGCTGACGCTGGCCCGCCGCCTCACCCGCATCCTGAAGCCGCAGGATACGCTGGCGCGGCTTGCCGGCGACCAGTTCGGCCTGATCCTGCTGTCGGAGCAGGACCCCGCCCGCATCACCGCTTTCGCCGAGACCATCCGCAAGACCATCCGCGCGCCGATCGCCTTCAACGAACGCGAGATATTTCTCACGGCCTCGATCGGCCTTGCCTTGTCCGATCCGCAAGTTCAGCTCACGGACGAGATCATCAAGGACGCCGAGCTTGCGATGTATCACTCCAAGCGCATCGGCGGCGACCGCATCGACGTCTACAAGTCCGCGATGCGCGCGCGAAAGACCGACCGGCTGACGCTGGAGAGCGAACTACGCCGCGCCATCGAGCGGCAGGAGCTCACGATCCTGTACCAGCCGATCGTGCGGCTTGAAGACCGCTCCGTCGCCGGCTTCGAGGCGCTGGTGCGCTGGGATCATCCCAAGCTCGGACGCATGGCGCCGTCGGAATTCATCGCCATCGCGGAAGAGACCGGCCTGATCATCGACCTCGGCATGTTCGTGCTCGACCAGACCGCCAAGCAGCTCTCGATCTGGCAGCGCGCGATGCGCTCGCGCGAGCCGATCTTCGCATCGGTCAACGTCTCCTCGCGGCAATTGCTGCGCCACGATCTGATCCACGACATCCGCACCGTGCTGTCGCGCTCCTCGGTCGCGCGCGGCACGCTGAAGCTGGAACTGACGGAATCGCTGGTGATGGAGAACCCGGAGCACGCGGCACAGATGCTGACGCGGATCCGCGAGCTCGGCACCGGGCTGTCGCTCGACGATTTCGGCACCGGGCATTCGTCGCTGGCCTATCTGCAGCGCTTCCCGTTCGACACCATCAAGATCGACCAGTCCTTCGTTCGCACCACCAACCGCGGCACCCGCCCGGTGATCCTGAAGTCCATCATCGCGCTCGCGCACGACCTCGGCATGGACGTGGTCGCCGAAGGTGCCGAGACCGATTCCGACGCGGTCGAGCTCTACCAGATGGGCTGCGAATATGCGCAAGGGTTTGCCTTCGGCGAACCCATGGATGCCGACGCCGCGATGCGCCTGCTCACGGAAGTGCGCCTGGAAGCGGCGAGCTAGCTTCCCCTCGCCTCACCCAGGCCTGCGCCGGTCACTCTTCAGCTTGGTGAACCGCACGCTCTCGCCGTCCGGCATCCGCATCGCCTTGAAACCCGCGGCGAGGCAGGCTTCGCGTTGCGGCATTTGGATATCCGGGCTGCGCAGGCTGTCCCACCATGAGGCACGATTCGCCGCGCGCGGCAGGGCCGCGCCGATGATCTCTTCGATCTGTTCATAGGTCAGCACGAATTCCGTCTGCTTCTGCCGCATCAGATAATCGCGCAACGCGTCGTAGTCGTTCACCGCTGTCCTCTTCGCTGGTCGAAGGCCCGCTTTGCCCAAAAACGTGAGCCGCGGAAACCAATTTTTAACTCATTCCGGCAGCGCCGTCCCGGCTTAAACACTACTCAAGCTTTCGGGCGCATTCACTGGTGCCGGGAGCAAACGATGTTGTCTCGATGGCGCGACGTCACGGCCCGACGGCCATGGCGGCTTTCGGCGAAGCTGCTGATCATCTCGTCCGTGGTGACGGTGATCGGCTTTTCCGCCATTTGCGTCAACGTCATGCTGGACATGCGCCGCGGCGAGGAGGCGCTCGCCCGCCAGACCCTGGAAAACCTGGCGACGACCATCGAGTCCGACGTCAGCCGCAACATCGAGATCTACGATCTGGCCCTCAAGGCGGTCGCCAGCAATATGCTGCTGCCGGAAATCGCCACGGTCTCGAAGCCGATCCGTCACCTGATCCTGTTCGACCATTCGACCACGGCGAGGCATTTCGGCGCGATCCAGGTGTTCGATGCCGACGGCCGGTTGACCATCGACGCCTCGACGCTCGATCCCGTTGTCGTGAACCGGGGCGATGAGGATTACTTCAGGGTCCATCGCGACAGTCCCGAAACGGGCCTCTTCATCAGCCGCCCGATGCTGTTCCGCGGCGCCTATGCAATCGTGCTGAGCCGACGCATCAGCGACACCGACGGAGGCTTCCTCGGGGTCGTCGCCGGCTCGATCCGCTTCAGCTATTTCCACGAGTTGTTCGACCGGCTGAACCTCGATCCCCATGACACCATCACGGTGCTCAAGCGCGACCGCACCATCATGATGCGGCGCCCGTTCGACCTCGACGTGATCGGCACCAACCTGAACGATCGGCGGACATGGAAGGCCGAAAATCTCCGGGTCGGCGCCTCCTATGCGGGCCAGGGCCCGGTCGATCCGACTCCGCGACTTTATGTGCGCAGCAGCGACAGCGGTCCGCTGTTCGTGGTGGCGGGCAAACCGCTGGCCGCGGTGTTCGAGCTCTGGCAGAGGGAAGCCTACCGCATCGGCGCCGTGGTGCTGGCGCTCAGCCTGTTCATGCTCGCATCGACGCTGGTGCTCGCGCGCGAGATCGGCCGGCGCGCCGAGGCCGAGCGCAAGCTCGAGGAGATGGCGACGACCGACGCGCTCACCGGCCTGAAGAACCGCCGCAAGTTCGACCAGGTGATCGACGTCGAATGGCGCCGCGCGATGCGGCAGCAGACGCCGATCGCGCTCTTGATGATCGATGCCGATCACTTCAAGGCCTACAACGACACGTTCGGCCACCAGGCCGGCGACCAGGTGCTGGTCGGCATCGCCATCTGCATTTCCGATTCGGTGAGCCGCGCCGGCGACTGCGCCGCGCGCTATGGCGGCGAGGAATTCGCCGTGCTGCTGCCGGGCACCTCGGTCCCCGACGCCCTCACGGTGGCCGAGAAGATCCGCGCCAAGGTGCAGGGCTGGTCCGACGACCACACGAGCTCGACGGTGTCCTGCGGCATCGCGAGCCTCGTTCCGACCACGGGCATGGACTGGCCGCTGCTGGTCGCCGCCGCCGACAAGGCGCTCTACGCCGCAAAAGCCGGCGGCCGCAACCAGTCGGTGGTCGCGAGCCTGCCGAAGCTGTCGCTGGTGGCGTGAGGAGTTCGTTCCGTCATTGCGAGGGAAGCAATCCAGACTGTCGCCGCGGAGGCAGCCTGGATTGCTTCGTCGCTTCGCTCCTCGCAATGACGAGCGGAGCACTACTGCCCCAGATATTTCTTCATCTCCGCAATGAGCCCGTCACGCAGCTCCGGCCGCTTCAGGCCGTAGGCGATATTGGCGCGGAGGAAGCCGGGTTTGGAGCCGCAATCGTGGCGCTCGCCCTCGAACTCGACGCCGTAGAATTTTTGCGATCTGGCGAGGCCGATCATGGCGTCGGTGAGCTGGATCTCGCCGCCGGCGCCGCGCTCCTGGGTCTCAAGGATCTTGAAGATCTCCGGCTGCAGGATGTAGCGGCCGGTGATCGAGAGGTTGGAGGGCGCGGTGCCCTTGGCCGGCTTCTCGACCATGCCGTCCACCTCGAACATCTTGCCGGTGCGTTTGCCGACGCCGCAGATGCCGTATTGATGGGTCAGATGATCGGGCACCGGCTCGACCGCGATGACGTTGGATTTTTCGCCGAGCTTGCTGGCGGTGTCGATCATCTGCTTCAGGCAGCCGGGCGAATTGAGCACGAGTTCGTCGGGCAGCACGACCGCGAACGGTTCGTTGCCGACGATGTCGCGCGCGCACCAGACCGCGTGACCGAGGCCGAGCGGCGCCTGCTGGCGGGTGAAGCTGACGGCGCCGGCCTCCGGCTGGTTCTGCGCCAGAACGTCCTGCTCGGTCTTCTTGCCGCGCGCGGCCAGCGTCGCATCGAGCTCGAACATCCGGTCGAAATGATCTTCGATGACACTTTTGTTGCGGCCGGTGACAAAGATGAAGTGCTCGATGCCGGCTTCCCGGGCCTCGTCATAGACGTACTGGATCAGCGGCTTGTCGACGATCGTCAGCATTTCCTTCGGCATCGCCTTGGTGGCGGGCAGGACGCGGGTGCCGAGGCCGGCAACGGGAAATACGGCTTTGCGGATTTTCATGGGATTGATCGAATACCTGAGGAACACGTGAAGGGAGCAATGGCATCTTGCTAGCTTGTTTGCAGCCGCCAACAAAGGCGGATGTGGGGCCTCATCCTCACAGAGTTAAGAAAAAGGCCACCATCAAAATTTCACCTTTGTTAAGCTGTTGGCAACCGTAACCAGGCCTCCTGAGGGCGGATTTTGGCCGGACAGGTGTGGACATGATGCAATCAATGGCAGGGCTGGCAAAACGGGGCGGGTCCGTGACCGGTGCGACGATGATTGCGGCCGCCCTGCTGTTCCCGCTTCCCGCCAGCGCGCAGGCTCAGAACGGTCTGTCAAATCTGTTCGGCGGTATTTTCTCCGGCCCGAACCAGGCGCCTTCGCCAGCAGCGCCCGGGCCCAGCGGCGCTCAAACGGGAGTTCAACCCTGGACCGGCGAGGACGGCGCCTCCGGTCATCCGCTGATGACAGCCGCCGCGATCCGCGAGGCCGCGGGCAATTTCAACAATTGCGTCGCGGTCATGTGGCCCGATGCCGCACGGCGCAACATCACGCAGGAAAATTTCCAGCGCTTCACGGCTGGCCTCGCGCCCGATCTGCGCATCATGGACCTGATGGATTCGCAGCCGGAGTTCACCAAGTCGATCTGGGATTATCTCGACATCCTCGTGAACGACAACCGCCTCGCCAAAGGCCGCGAGGTCCTGGCCAAATACAAGGCGCAGTTCGACGCCACCGAAAAAGCCACCGGCGTCGATCGCTACATCATCGCCTCGATCTGGGGCATCGAGTCCAACTACTCGACTCAGATGGGCGACCGCAGCGTGCTGCAATCGACCGCGACGCTCGCCTGCATCGGCCGCCGTCAGGCTTACTTCAAGGACGAATTCCTCTCCGCGCTGGAGATCCTCAACCGCGGCGATCTCAGGCCCGAACAATTGCGCGGGTCCTGGGCCGGCGCCTTCGGCCCGACCCAGTTCATGCCGACCGCGTTCAAGCGCTTTGCCGTGGACGGCGACGGCGACGGCCGGCGTGACGTCGTCGACAATCCCTCCGACCTGATTGCGTCGACCGCCAACAATCTGAAGAAGGACGGCTGGCAGGCCGGCCAGACCTGGGGCTACGAGGTCGTGGTGCCACAGGGCTTCAACTACATGCTGGCCGATCGCGCCAAGGCGATGACGGTGGCGCAATGGGAAAAGCTCGGCCTCAAGCGCCCGGCCAACCAGCCCTTCCCGCATCCGGCCGAGAAGGCCTATCTGCTGGCGCCGGCCGGCGCGCAGGGGCCGGGCTTCCTGATGCTGCAGAACTTCCGGGTCATCATGAAGTACAATCCGGCCGAGGCTTATGCGCTGGCGATCGGCCATTTCGCCGACCGCCTGCGCGGCGGCCAGCCGTTCGTGCAGCCCTGGCCGCGGCAGGAACGGGAGCTGTCCCGGACCGAACGGCTGGAACTCCAGCAGCTGCTAGCCCAGCGCGGCTTCTACAAGGGCACCCCCGACGGTCAGTTCGGCGGCCAGACCCGGGAAGCCCTGCGCAATTTCCAGGCCTCGATCGGGGTCCCCGCGGACGGATTTGCCTCCTCCGACGCGCTGGACCGGCTGCGCGGGCGGTAAAATCGCGCCGAAAGTAACCCTGAACAGGGATTTTGGCCGGCAGTCTTGACCGGGGCGGCGGTTCGCCGTGTATGGGCCAAGGATCTCAAGGATCTGAAGAGAATCTGAAAGAGAATCTGCCCGTTTGGCGCCCGATTCCGTTATTATATCGAGCCTGTCCTGATCCCCATTGCACGTGCCGAGATCGCATGTCGAAGAAGTCCCTGTTCAAGGTGCTGACCGAGACCGGCCCGCTGATCGCGCTGGGGACGGCGCTTGCGATTCTGGTGTCGGTCGCGGGACCCGCCTCGGCGCAGTTCTTCAACTTCCCCGGCTTCGGCGGCCCACCGCAGCGCGCGGCCCCGCCGCCGCCGCGGAACGGTGGAGGTGGCGGTGGCGGATGGTTCGGCGGCGACTTCTTCGCGCCGTTCCAGCAGCAACAGCCGCAAGCACCGCGTCAGGACTTTTCGCGCGCGCCGGCGCCGGCCAAGCGCGAGACCATTCCCGACAGGAACGTGCTGGTGATCGGCGACGCCATGGCCGATTGGCTCGCGTACGGCCTGGAGGATGCCTACACCGAGCAGCCCGACATGGGCGTGATCCGCAAGCACAAGACCACGTCCGGCCTGATCAAGTACCAGCCCAAGGGTGAGCCCTCGGACTGGACGGCTGCTGCGAAGGGCATTCTCGAGACCGAGAAGCCCGACGTGATCGTGGTGATGCTCGGCCTCAACGACCGCATCGCGATCCGCGAGGCGGCAGCACCCGATAAATCGGACAAGGCGACCGACAAGAAGAACGACAAGGGCGCGCGCGGCAAACCACCGGCCAAGCCCGGCGATGCCAAGCCCGGCGACACCGCGGCGAAACCGGACGACAAGCCGGCCGATGCCGACCTGCCGCAGGATGATGCCGACAACGCTGACGCACCGGCGGTCGCAGCGCCCGAGAAGACGGCACGCAACCCGAACGGCCTCTACGAATTCCGCGACGAGCGCTGGGTCGAGCTCTACGGCAAGAAGATCGAGGAGCTCGCCAACGTCCTCAAGTCCAAGGGCGTGCCGGTGCTCTGGGTCGGCCTGCCCGCCATCCGCGGTCCCAAGGGCACCGCGGACATGCTGTTCCTGGATTCGCTCTATCGCGAAGGCGCGGCTAAGGCCGGCATCACTTACGTCGACGTCTGGGACGGCTTTGTCGACGAGGCCGGCCGCTTCCTGCAGAAGGGCCCGGACTTCGAAGGCCAGATCCGTCAGCTCCGCAGCTATGACGGCGTCTATTTCACAAAACCCGGCGCGCGCAAACTCGCCCACTACGTCGAACGCGAGATCACCCGCCTGCTCGCCGGGCGCTCCGGCCCGATCGCGCTGCCGAGCGAGCCGGCGACTCCCGACACCAGTGCCGAACCCGGCAAGCCCGCGCCGCGGCCACTGGCCGGCCCGATCGTGCCGCTGGTTGCGGCCTCGATCTCGACCGATCAATTGCTGGGTGGCCCGGGCTCGCGTCCTGCCGCCGTCGATGCGCTCGCTGCGAAGACCATGGTGAAGGGCGAGCCATTGGCTGCGCCCGCCGGACGCGCCGACGATTATGCCTGGCCGCGCCGCGAAGTCGGCCGGGAGCAGGCCAAGGGCGATACGCCGGTCGCCGCGACGACTCCCGATGGCGGCACGCCGGGTGCGGCCGCAGCGATCGCCCCGCCAAAGCTTGCGCCAAAGAAGCCACCGGTGCCGCAGCAACCGGCACAGGCAGCGCCATCGATGCGAGATTTCTTCGGCTTTGGCTCGCCGCCGCCCCCGCCGCGTCAATTGGCGCCCGCGCCGCGCAATCCGAATCCCAACCCCGCGATCCCGCGGCCGCCTGGCAATGTCGGGCGATCGGCGGAAGTGTTCCGATAGTTGATCTCATGTCCCGGACGCGGCGCAGCCGCAGAGCGGACACAGCCTTGCAACATCCATAAAAAAAGCCAAAGCCCCGGCTCGGCAACGCGGCGTTACACGCCGCGCTGCGTCCGGGGCCTGATGCTTATCGCGCCTTGGCTTCAGCCGTAATAGCGCCAGCGCGGCGGCGGGCGGCGCGCAGGCCGCGCCATCAGCAGTGCAAGGGCAAAGCCGATGCCGCCGGCGACCAGCAGCGCGCCGAGCGGGTTGTCCTGCACCTTCTGGGCAATCGCCTGCGAGCCGTCACGCAAGGTTTCGGCCGGCTTGTCATAGGCGTCCTTGGCATAGCTGGCCGCGGTGTCCGTGGCGTCACGTACGGCATCCTTGGCCTGGCCGTAGAGATTCTGCACGGTGCCTGCGGCTTCCCGCGCCTTGCCCGACGCCTGTGTCTGCGCATCGCCTGCGAGATCACCGACAGCGCCTTCCGCGCGTCCTGCGAATTCCTTGGTCGAGCCGACAATCCGATCTTTATCCATGATGCTCCTCCTCAGGGGTCAGCCCAAGTAACCGATCAGGAGCGGCGCGGTTCCTCACGCTAGAGAATAAGCCCGCCGTCGACGACCAATGTCTGGCCAATGATGTAGGACGACAGCGGCGATGCCAGGAATAGCGCCGCGCCCGCCATGTCAGCCGGCGTGCCCAATCGCCGCAGCGGAATGCGTGAAAGTGCACCTTCGAGCCGCTTTGGATTGTCGGTCGTCACCTTCGTCATCTTGGTGTCGACCAGACCGGGCGCGATGCCGTTGACGCGGATGCCGTCCTCGGCCCAGGCCTCGCCCAGCGTCCGCGTCAATCCGACCGCGCCGGTCTTCGACGCGTTGTAAGCAGGATTGCCCATGGTGGAATGATAGGCCGCGGTCGAGGACACCATGATCAGCGATCCCCGCGAGTCCCGCAGCATGGAATGAAAGCGCGTGGCGCAGGCCATCAGGCTCATCAGGTTGACCTCGACCACCTTGCGAAAGCCCGCCATCTCGAACTCGCCGCGGCGATAGAGCACCGCGCCCTGCGCGAGCACCAGGATATCGAGCCGATCGAACGACGGCTTGAACGCTTCGACCGCTCCGGCATTGCCGACGTCGAGTTGCGCGTAGGAGAGACCGGTGAGATCCGAGCCCTCCTCAGCTGAATATTCCTTCGCGTGAGCACGCGTGCCGCAGACCGCGACTTGCGCGCCCCTGACGCGAAAGGCTTGCGCGATACCGTTGCCGATGCCGCTGGATCCGCCGACAACCAGCACCTGCTTGCCTGAGAAATCGAGCTCGTTCGTCATCGCTGGCCTCCCCGATCGTCTTGCTTGTTTGACCTGTCTGCGGATCGATGACAGCCTTGTCAATCACCAACAAGAACAAGCAGAGCACGAGGAAACACCATGTCCGATTTCAAACAGCTCAGCCGCTCCGTGAAGGGCTTGACCGTTCTCGTCACCGGCGCGGCCAGCGGCATGGGACGCGCAACGGCCCGCGTGTTCGCCACCGAGGGCGCCAACGTCGCCGTCACCGATTATGACGAGCAGGGCGCGCTGGCCGTGGCGAAGGAGATCGCGGCAAGCGGCGGAGCCGCGAAAGCCTGGAAGCTCGACGTGGCCGACGGCGATGAGATCAGGCGCGTGGTCGGCGATGTCGCGACGCATTTCGGCGGGCTCGACATCATCGTCAACAATGCCGGCATCTCCGTGCGCGTCGCGATCGACGACGAGGCCTATGAGGACGCCTGGGCCAGGGGTATCGCGGTGATGCTGACGGCGCATCCGCGCATCATCCGCGCCGCGCTGCCTCACTTGCGCAAGTCGAAGAGCCCGCGCATCGTCAACATCGCCTCGACCGAGGCGCTCGGCGCCACCGCTTTGCACAGCCCCTATTCGGCGGCGAAGGGCGGCGTCGCCAGCCTCACCCGCTCGCTCGCGGTGGAGCTCGGCCGCGAAGGCATCACCGTCAACTGCATCTGCCCGGGGCCGGTCCGCACCGCCATCACCGACAGGATCTCGGAAGAGCACAAGACCATCTACGCCAAGCGCCGCACTGCACTGGGCCGCTACGGCGACCCCGAAGAGGTCGCGCACATGACGCTGAGCCTGTGCCTGCCGGCAGCGTCCTTCCTCACCGGCGCGGTGATCCCCGTCGACGGCGGCCTGATGGCGCGCAACGCGTGAGCGGCACCAAAGGTGCGTAGCCTGGATGGAGCGCAGCGCACTCCGGGGTTCTCACCTCGCGGGAAGACTTCCCGGATTACGCTGCGCTCCATCCGGGCTACGGGCAGCTATGCGCGCCTAGCGTTGACATCGCTTGTTACGGGAGTAACTTTTTCACCGACAGAGCGGACCAACCGCTCGCGGTTCGCGGGAGAAACGTCATGACGATCGCCATCCGGCAGCTTCACAAACATTTTGTCGGCGAGGTTTCCGGCCTCGACCTGCGGCAACCTCTCACCGAGGCCGAGGCGCGCGAGATCGAAGCCGCCATGGACAAATATGCGGTGCTGGTGTTCCACGACCAGGACATCACCGACGAACAGCAGATGGCTTTCGCGTTGAATTTCGGCCAGCGCGAGGACGCGCGCGGCGGCACCGTCACGAAGGAAAAAGACTACCGCCTCCAATCGGGCCTGAACGACGTCTCCAATCTCGGCAAGGACGGCAAGCCGCTGGCAAAGGACAGCCGCGCGCATCTGTTCAACCTCGGCAACTGCCTGTGGCATTCCGACAGCTCGTTCCGCCCCATCCCGGCAAAATTCTCGCTGCTGTCGGCCCGCGTGCTCAACCCGAAGGGCGGCAACACAGAATTCGCCGACATGCGCGCGGCCTATGACGCGCTCGACGACGAGACCAAGGCGGAGATCGAAGATCTCGTCTGCGAGCACTCGCTGATGTATTCGCGGGGATCGCTCGGCTTCACCGAATACACCGATAACGAGAAGCAGATGTTCAAGCCGGTGCTGCAACGTCTCGTGCGCACCCATCCCGTGCATCGCCGCAAGTCGCTCTATCTCTCATCGCATGCCGGCAAGATCGTCGGCATGAGCGTCCCCGAGGGTCGGCTGCTGCTGCGCGATCTCAACGAGCACGCAACCCAGAGCGAGTTCGTCTACGTCCACAAATGGACGCTGCATGACCTCGTGATGTGGGACAACCGCCAGACCATGCACCGCGTCCGCCGCTACGACCAGTCGCAGCCCCGCGACATGCGCCGCGCGACGGTCGCAGGCACGGAGCCGACGGTCCAGCAGCAGGCGGCGGAGTAGGCGTTACTCAGCAATCGGTGTCATCGCCCGGCTTGACCGGGCGATCCAGTACTCCGAGACAGTTGTGATAGAACCGATGCGCCGCGGCGTACTGGATGCCCCGCCTTCGCGGGGCATGACAGCGAGGCGCTAGGCGTGCCCGGCCTCGTTCGAGAGCATGCCGGGATCGATGCCGATCTTGCGCAGTGCGCGCCCGTATTTTTCGTCGACGTCATCGCCGAAGATCAAATCCGAATCCGCGTCGCAATGCAGCCAGCCGTTGCTCTGGATTTCGGTCTCGAGCTGGCCGGGCGCCCAGCCGGCATAACCGAGCGCGAGGATGGCGTGCTTGGGGCCGGAGCCGTTGGCGATGGCGCGCAGGATGTCGACGGTCGCGGTGAGGCAGACGCCGTCGTCGATCCGGAGCGTCGCGTTCTCGATGTAGAAATCGCTGGAATGCAGCACGAAGCCGCGGCCGGTATCGACCGGACCGCCGCGCAGCACCTTCATGCTTTCGGCATTCTCCGGCAGCTTGATGTGCTCGCCCTTGTTGATGATGCCGAGCTGCTGCAACAGCTCGGGGAAGTCGATGCTGCCGGCCGGGTGGTTGACGATGATGCCCATCGCGCCTTCGGCGGAGTGGGCGCAGAGATAAATCACCGAGCGCTCGAAGCGCTCGTCGCCCATCACGGGCATGGCGATCAACAGCTGGCCGTCGAGGTAGCCCGCCGAGCTCGGGAGCGCGGGGGCTGACTTGCGGGTGCTTTCGCCCGTCCTCTTGCCTGTGGGAGCCATCGGTGAAGCACTCCGGTTTCAATTCCTATCCTGATGTCGGGCCGGGCCGCTGTCAAATCAAGGCTTGCAGGGCCTTGATTCAAGTGCATCCATCACAAGCAATTCAATGGTTTGCCGCGGGGTGACCCTGTAAAGACGTACCATGCTGACAAGAGTTCCCCGGCGTGCGGCGATTGGCGTCGCGACAACCCTGCTCGCGTCGTCGCTGGCGCTTGCGGCCCATGCCGACGATGCATCGCCGTGGCAGCGCGATGGACATTCCGCGGTGCGGTTGCTGGCGGGATCGCGCAGCGGCGCCGTCCTGCTCGGCGGTATTGCCTTCCAGATCCAGCCCGGCTGGAAAACCTATTGGCGCATGCCGGGCGATTCCGGCGTTCCGCCGCGCTTCGATTTCTCGAAATCCGACAATGTCGAGGCGGTGACGGTGATGTGGCCGGCCCCGCAGAAATTCGACGACGGCGCGGGCGGCCATTCGATCGGCTATCACGACCAGATCGTGCTGCCCCTGCGCATCATCGCCAAGGCGGCCGACAAGCCGGTGACGTTGCGCGCCGAGATCAATTATGCGGTGTGCGAAAAGCTTTGCATTCCGGTCGAGGCCCGCGCCGAGCTTGGCTTCAACAGCGTCGCCTCGACCGAGGACGCCAATTTGCGTGCAGCGCTCGACACCGTGCCCAAGCCTGCCACGATCGGCGATCCCAACCCGCTCACCATCCGGGACGTCAAGCGCGACGGGCCCAAGAATGTGGTGGTGGACGTCGTCGTGCCGGATGCGCGCAACGTCAATCTCTATGTGGAAGGTCCGACGCCCGATTGGGCGTTGCCGATCCCGGCGCCGGTCGAGCCCAGCCCACCGGGCGTGAAGCGATTTTCTTTCGAACTCGACGGACTGCCGCCGGGCGCCAAGCCCGACGGCGCAGCGCTGAAGTTCACGCTGGTCGGACCGGAGAAGTCGTACGAGTTCAATACCAATTTGGATTAGTTGTCGTCCCGGCGCAGGCGGGGACCCATTACCCCAGGGATTAGTTTGGCGAAGACTCCTTCTTTGGAACTGCTACCCAATTCCTCCTGACAGATCACGCGGTATGGGTCCTGGCATTCGCCAGGACGACATCCTTGATCCAACCGAATCTTAACGAATGGTTGCTAAGCCCCAGGGCTCCTGCGGCAAGTCTGCCGCAGCACTCGTGCGCGCCTCGGGGACCCTTCGATTTGGCCGTGATGGATGCAGAACCCGCAACGACCGGACCTGCCGGCCTCATCGCGCGGCTGCGCGAAAAATTGACGGGCGGGTCGAGCGAGGCATCGCTGACGCGGCGGCTGGCCGGCACCATCTTCGTCATCCGCGTGATCAGCGCGGGCCTTGCATATTTCTCTCAGGTTCTGCTCGCGCGCTGGATGGGGACGTCGGACTACGGCGTCTATGTCTATGTCTGGACCTGGGTGCTGCTGCTCGGCAGCATGATGGACTTCGGCATCTCGGCCTCCGCGCAAAAGATCATTCCGGAATACCGCGCCCGAGGCGAGCATGCGCTGCTGCGCGGCTTTCTCTCGGGCAGCCGCTGGCTCACCTTTGCGGTGTCCGCACTGGTGTCGCTCGGCCTCGCCGGTATCGTCAAATTGCTGTCACCCTGGATCGATCCGGCCGAGGTGCTGCCGCTCTATATCGGCTGCATGACGCTGCCCGCTTTCGTCGTCGCCAACACCCAGGACGGCATCGCGCGCTCGCATGACTGGATGCAGCTTGGCCTGATGCCGCAATTCATCATCCGCCAGGCACTGATCATCGGCATCACGGCCTGCGCTTTCCTGCTCGGCTATCATCTCGGCGCGGTCGCCGCGATGGTCGCGAGTGCCGGCGCGGTGTGGATCGCGATGACCGGGCAGATGGTGGCGCTAAACCGCAAGCTCGCCGATCACATCGAGCCCGGTCCCAAGGCCTACGACGTCGGCGGCTGGCTCGCCGTGTCGCTGCCGATCCTGCTGGTCGAAAGCTTCTATTTGCTGCTGTCCTACACCGACGTGCTGGTGCTTCAGCAGTTCCGTCCCTCCGACGAGGTCGGCGTCTATTTCGCCGTGGTGAAGACGCTCGCGCTGGTCTCCTTCATCCACTACGCGATGTCGGCGACGACCGCGCATCGCTTCGCCGAATACAATGCAAGCGGCGACAAGGCGCGGCTGTCGGCTTACGTGGCGCATGCCATCAACTGGACGTTCTGGCCGTCGCTTGCGGCGACCATCGTGCTGCTCGCGCTCGGCAAGCCGCTGCTCTGGCTGTTCGGGCCGCAATTCGTGGTCGGCTACGACATCATGTTCGTCGCCGCCATCGGGCTCGTGGTCCGATCCGCGATCGGCCCGGTCGAACGGCTGCTCAACATGCTCGGCCAGCAGAAGATCTGCGCGCTGGCCTATGCGCTGGCCTTTGCGATGAACCTGGTGCTCTGCATCGCGCTGGTGCCGCGCTTCGGCGGCCATGGTGCTGCGGCCGCGACCTCGATCTCGCTCAGTTTCGAGACGGTGCTGCTGTTCTGGATCGTGCGACAGCGGCTCGGGCTGCACGTGCTGGCGTTCGGGAAATAGCCGTCGGCTCACGGCGATTGGAAAGCCAACCGCCGCCTGATATAGTCGGATCCATGGCCGCAAGCGATCTACGAAACCTTCTGGAACGTGCCCAGACTTGGCCTGAAGAGGCCCAGAACGAGCTGGTCGCCATTGCCAGCGAAATCGAGAGTGAGCTGCTCGGCGGCGAGTATCTTGCGACGCAAGAGGAATTGCGGAGCATCGATGCGGCCTTGGCGTCCATAGATCGCGGCGAAGTCGCTACGGATGCCGAGGTTGCGGAGGCCTTCGCGAAATTTGCGCGCGGATGAAGGTCGTCTGGACGCGAGAGGCGCTTGCTGATCTCGCGGACATCGCGACCTATTATGCCAGCAACGCCAGCCCTGTGGTCGCCGAAGCTGTCGGCCGGAGATTTGTTGACGTCGTGGAGCGCGTCCTTCGCGCGCCTTTCTCGGCGCCACGCGTTGCGCACCGTTCCGAGGTTCGTGTCGCAGCGGTCGTCCGCTACCCATTCCGGATATTTTACCGTGTCCGTGGCGACGTAATCCATATCGTCCACATCCGCCACACGTCCCGGCGACCGGTCGCGGGGCTGAATGAGCCCGGTAGGCAATATGCCTAGAGCGTTATCGGTTCTGATTGATCAGAACCGAAGCTCTGGATTCTTGTTTGACGTCTAACCGAATGTCCGTTTTGCAAGAGAGCGATGAATTGGAGAAAACACCTCCACTTCGGCCCCCTGCAGGAGTATTTTTCTTATTCGCTCCAATCGGTTGCGCTGCAGGGAAAGTTTATTCTACGTCATATTGCCCAACTGACGAGATAAACCTAAGATTCCCTGGACATGATCGATCCACTCTACGTCGCCTCCGGGTTCGGCGTCGGCCTGCTGGTCGGGATGACCGGCGTCGGCGGCGGTTCGTTGATGACGCCGCTGCTGATCCTGCTGTTCGGGATTCATCCATCGACCGCGGTCGGCACCGACCTGCTCTATGCCGCCGCCACCAAAACCGGCGGCAGCTTGGTGCATGGCTGGTCGCGCAGCGTGCACTGGCCGGCGGTGCTGCGGCTCGCCTGCGGCAGCCTTCCGGCGAGCGCGCTGACGCTGCTCGTGCTGTGGAAGCTCGACCTCAAGAGCGATTCCGAGCGCAATCTCGTCAACCTCGTGCTCTGCTTCGCGCTGCTGCTGACCGCGACCTCGCTGATCTTCCGCAGATCGATCATGGAGCGCTATCGCCGGCGCCTGGAGCAGGTCGATGACCGCACCACCGCGATCGCAACCGTCGTCACCGGAATCGTGCTCGGCGTGCTGGTCTCGATTTCATCGGTCGGCGCCGGCGCGGTCGGCGTCACCGTTCTGCTGCTGCTCTATCCGCGCCTGCCGGTGGCGACCATCGTCGGCTCCGACATCGCCCATGCCGTCCCGCTGACGCTGATCGCCGGAATGGGGCACTGGGCGCTTGGCGACGTGGATTGGGCGCTGATGGGCGTGCTGCTGTTGGGCTCGCTGCCCGGCATCGTCGTCGGCAGCTTTAGCGCGACGCGCGTGCCCGAGACGGTGCTGCGCCTGACACTTGCCAGCGTGCTGTTCGTGGTCGCCGGCAAGATCATGTTCGCGGAGTTGCACCTGTCCTCGGCATTCGAGACGGCGCTGGCCTGGACGCACTGAACGAAAATGGCGGAGCTCGGCTCCGCCATTTGCCAGCCGTCGCGCTCTACTCCGCGGTCCAGCCGCCGTCGATCGACAGGTTGGTGCCGGTGATCTGCGCGGCATCGTCGCCGCACAGGAACAGCGCGAGGGCTGCGACCTGCTCGGAGGTGACGAACTCCTTGGTCGGCTGCGCATCGAGCAGCACGTCGTTGATGACCTGGTCGCGCGTGAGATTGCGGGCCTTCATGGTGTCGGGGATCTGCTTCTCCACCAGCGGCGTCCAGACATAGCCGGGGCTGATGCAGTTGCAGGTGATCTTGCTGGTCGCGACCTCGAGCGCCACGGTCTTGGTCAGGCCGGCGATGCCGTGCTTGGCCGACACATAGGCCGACTTGAAGGGCGAAGCGACCAGCGAGTGCGCGGAAGCGGTATTGATGATGCGGCCCCAGCCCTTCTTCTTCATGCCGGGGACGGCTGCGCGAATGGCATGGAACGCCGAGGACAGGTTGATCGCGATGATCTGATCCCATTTCTCCGGCGGGAATTCCTCGATGGGCGAGACGAACTGGATGCCGGCATTGTTGACGAGGATGTCGACCGAACCAAAGCTCTTCTCGCCGAGCGCGATCATCCCGGCGATCTCGGCCGGCTTGGTCATGTCGGCGGACGAATAGACTGCCTTCACGCCGAAATCGGACTCGATCTTGGCGCGCTCCTTCTCGATGTCCTCCGGCGAGCCGAACCCGTTGATGACGACGTTGGCGCCGGCGGCGGCGAAAGCGCGCGCATAGGCAAGCCCGATGCCGCTGGTCGACCCGGTCACAACGGCGTTCTTGCCTGACAAACTACCCATATTACTCGCTCCTTTTTGGCGGGGGCGCAGTGACGTCCCCCGTGAGATCGTAGGTCACCATGGTCTCGCCGGATTGCGGCCGCTCGAGCCAGTCCTTGTGGCGCATCGACAGATGCACGTCACGCACGCCGGCTTCCCAATGCTCGACCATCGCGACATGCGAGAAATCGTAATCCTTGGACGAGGATTCGTAATTCTTGCTGCGGTAGATCAGGTGCACCACAGTCACAGTGCTTTCGCGCGATACCTTGGCAAGGAATTCCACGGAAGGGTCGTTCTTGAGATAATCGGGCAATTTGGAAATCAGGTCGCGCACGGCCCTGCGGGCGTTGTGCACCTGCTTGTTCTTGTCAGTGTTCATCCGCGTGCGGCTGGAGAAGCGGATGTCCTTCTCGCGCTCGGTCGCCTCGAGCAGCGAGGTCGGCAGATCGCCGCGCGCGCTGAACAGGTCGATCTGGAAGATCAGGAGATCGCGGTCGGTCTCGGCGTCCAGCACGTAGTCGAGCGGCGTATTGGAGGCGATGCCGCCGTCCCAATAATGCTCGCCCTCGATGACGATGGACGGAAACCCGGGCGGTAGCGCGCCGGAGGCCATGATGTGCTCGGGGCCGATTTTCTTGCCGAGCTTCCTGAACTCGAAATTGTCGAAATATTTGAAGTTGCCCGAGGTGACGCCGACCGCGCCGACCGACAGCCGCGTCTTCAGATCGTTGATGCGGTCGAAATCGACCAGTCGCTCCAGCGTCTTCTTCAGCGGTGCGGTGTCGTAATAGCTCTCGGCCTGCGGGCTGCCGGGCGGCCAGAGCGGCGCGGGCGGGATGCGCGGCGTGAAGAAGCCTGGCACGCCGAAGGTCGCGATCAATGCGGCGCTGGTCGAGTTGAACAGTTCGCGGCTGTGATCGCTCTTGCCGATCGGCTTCCACGGCACCGGCGCGGAGACCATCTCCCAGAATTCCTTGAGCCGCTTGACGCGCGTCTGCCCTTCGTTGCCGGCGATGATCGCGGCGTTGACCGCGCCGATCGAGATGCCGGCGACCCAGTCCGGCTCGAAGCCGGCATGGCAGAGCGACTGATAGGCGCCGGCCTGATAGGAGCCGAGCGCGCCGCCGCCCTGGAGGACCAGGACACGTTGCGCGTTCGCGGGGATTGTTGCGACTTCTGGACTATGATCGGTCATGCGGGAACAGTAGCAGATGGCGAGCGACCGTGGCGACAGTCTGCCGCGGCGTCAATGCATCCCGGGATCAAGTCTGGCTTATCGGGAGTCCGTCGAGGCCAGGATCATGGTCCAGAACACCTTGTATTTGGTGCCGGGAGCATAGCCCGCCGCGATGCCTAATTTTGTGACACCGCTCTTGAGCATGTTGGCGCGGTGGGGGGGCGAGTCGCGCCAACCCGAAAACGCTTCCGCCAGCGTGTGATAGCCAGCCGAGACGTTCTCTACTGCAACGGTCGCCGGATAGCCGCCGGCGCTGAGGCGCTTGGCCAGCGGCGCGCGGACGTCATGGTCCATCTTGTTGGCCGCTGCCATGGCCTGAGACTGGGATTCGGCGAGCCGCATCAATTCGGGGTCGATCACGACGGTCCCGAGCCCGTTGTTCTGGCGGTATTGCGAAATCATGATCGCTGCCGCCTGCGCATCGAGCTTTGCGCCCGGGACAGCCATATCGGCATACATCGAGGGTTGCTGGACCGGTGCTTCGTTGCCGGCGCAGCCGGCGAGCAGCAAAGTGATGAGTATTGCGGCCGCGGCGCGCATGAACAGGAGCCCCCAAAATCAGGGGGCCGTTGTTGCATACCAACCGTGGCTGAAAGGTGAATATTGAGGAAAAATTGACCCTTTGATCCCGCTCAGGTGCCCGCAAATATCCGGTAGCGGCGGGGCTCCAGGCCGATCGTGTCGCCGGCGCGCAGTTCCCTGTCGCGGGGAGCGTCGATCTCGATGGTCTCGCCGCCAGCGAGTGCCACCTCGGCCCGCTGTACGGGACCGAAATTCCGGACATGCCGCACGGCGCCCTCGAAGGCCCCGCTGCCGGGCGGGCCGACCAGCATGTCGTGTCGCCGCACGAACAGTATTGACGCGCCAGGCGCAAGCCCATCTGCCGCGAGCTGAAGCGGCCGGTCGCCGAGCGTGATGAGACCGTCGGCGATCAGCACCGGAAGCTCGATGGATTCGCCGATGAAGCTGTGGACGAAGGCGGTCGCGGGGCTCTCATAGACGTCATCGGGCGAGCCGATCTGCTCGATCTTGCCCTTGTCCATCACCACCACGCGGTTGGCGACTTCGAGTGCCTCCTCCTGGTCATGGGTGACGAAGATCGAGGTGACGTTGATCTCATGGTGCAGCGAACGCAACCATTTGCGCAGCTCCTTGCGCACCTTGGCGTCGAGCGCGCCGAAGGGTTCGTCGAGCAGCAGGATGCGCGGCTCGATCGCGAGCGCGCGGGCCAGCGCGATGCGCTGGCGCTGGCCGCCGGAGAGCTGGCTCGGATAACGGTCGGCGAGCCAGTCGAGCTGCACGAGATCGAGCAGCTCCTTGACGCGCGCGCGGATGGTCGCTTCGTCCTTGCGGATCGCGCGCGGCTGCACGCGCAGCCCGAAGGCGACGTTCTCGAACACCGTCATGTGGCGGAACAGCGCGTAGTGCTGGAACACGAATCCGACGTGCCGCTCGCGCGCCCCCTGCGCCAGCGCATCCTCGCCGTTGAAAGACACCTCACCGGAATCGGGCCAGTCGAGGCCGGCGATGATGCGCAGCAGCGTTGTTTTGCCCGAGCCGGAAGGACCGAGCAGCGCCAGCAGCTCGCCGTCATTGACCTTGAGGTCGACGCCGTCGAGGGCTTTGAAGCTGCCGAACTTCTTGACGAGATTCCTGACTTCAATGCTCACTTGCGTCATGTCCTTCGTCGAGATGATTTTCCAGAACGGTCTTGGCGATCAGCGTGATCAGCGCCAGCATCGCCAGCAGCGAGGCGATCGCGAACGCCGCGACGAACTGGTATTCGTTGTAGAGAATCTCGACCAGCAGCGGCATCGTGTTGGTCTCGCCGCGGATATGGCCGGAGACCACAGAGACCGCGCCAAACTCGCCCATCGCGCGCGCGTTGCAGAGCAGGACGCCGTAGAGCACGCCCCATTTGATGTTGGGCAGCGTGACGCGGAAGAAGGTCTGCAGGCCCGAGGCGCCGAGCGAGATCGCGGCCTCCTCCTCTTGCGTGCCCTGCTCCTGCATCAGCGGGATCAACGCACGCGCCACGAAGGGGAAGGTCACGAAGGTGGTCGCAAGCGCGATGCCGGGCACCGCGAACAGGATCTGGATATCATGATCGCGCAGCCAGCCGCCGAAATAGCCCTGCGCGCCGAACAGCAGCACGAAGACGAGGCCCGAGATGACGGGGCTGACCGAGAATGGCAAATCGATCAGCGTGATCAGGAAGGTCTTGCCCGAGAATTCGAATTTTGAAATCGCCCAGGCCGCGACCAGGCCGAAGACAAGATTGAGGCCGACGGAAATTGCCGCAACCAACAGCGTCAACTTGATTGCGGACAGCGCCTCCGGGTCGGCCAGCGCGGCGAAATAGGCGAGGACTCCCTTCGAGAAAGCCTGCGCGAACACCACGACCAGCGGCAGCACGACGAAGACAGAGAGAAAGGTCATCGCCAGCGCGATGATGACGATGCGGACCGCGCGCGGTTCGGTGCGCAGGTTGTTCCGCGCGGCCGCCGCATGCGCGCGTGCCTTGGCGTCGGGAGCCGAGAGCGGAACCGAATCTGCGATCTGCATCGTCATGATCCGCCCTCAGCGTGCCGGGATCCGGCTCTGCGCCCAGCGCTGGAGCCGGTTGACGGCGAAGATGATGACGAAAGACACGACCAGCATGACCACCGCGATGGCGGTCGCGTCGGCATAGCGGAATTCGGAGAGGCGGATCACGATCAGCAGCGGCGCGATCTCGGAGACGTTGGGCAGATTGCCGGCGATGAAGATCACCGAGCCGTATTCGCCGACGGCGCGTGCGAAGGCGAGCGCCAGCCCCGTGAGCAGCGCCGGGCCGAGCGAGGGCAGGATCACGCGGATGATGGTCTGCCAGCGGCTCGCGCCAAGACTTCCGGCGGCCTCCTCGATCTCAGGGTCGAGGTCCTGGAGCACCGGCTGCACGGTGCGCACCACGAAGGGGATACCGATGAAGATCATGGCGACGAAGATGCCGACCGGTGTGAACGCCACCTTGATGCCGGCCGCCGCAAGCGGCGCGCCGAGCCAGCCCTTCTCGGCGAACAACGCGGTCAGCGCGACGCCGGCGACCGCCGTCGGCAGCGCAAAGGGCACGTCGACGATGGCGTCGAACAGCCGCCTTCCCGGGAAGCGGTAACGCACCAGCGCCCAGACGATGATGCTGCCCATCACGAGATTGACGCAGGCGGCCGCAAAGGCGAGTCCAAAGGATACGCGCAACGCATTCAGGGTGCGGCGGCTGGAGAGGATGTTCCAGAACTGCTCGGGGCTCAGCTCAAGCGATTTCAGAAACAGGCCCGCGAGCGGAATCAGGATGATGATCGACAGCCAGGACAGCGTCAGCCCCATGGTGAGACCGAAGCCCGGCAACGTCCGGCGTCGTGCTGCGATTGCGCTCACCAGGCCCCCTGTTTAAGCCCCGCCGACAGCGCCCGATCAGTTCTTGTAGATCTGATCGAAGACGCCGCCGTCGGCAAAATGTTCCTTCTGCGCCTTGGTCCAGCCGCCGAAAAGTTCGTCGATCGTGAACAGCTCGACCTTCGCGAAGGAGTTTTCGTGTTTTTTGGCGATCTCGGGATCGCGCGGACGATAGAAGTTGCGCGCCGCGATTTCCTGACCTTCCTTGGTATACCAATATTGCAGGTAGGCGTCGGCGGCGTTACGGGTGCCTTTTTTATCGGCAACCTTGTCGACGATCGTCACCGGCGGTTCCGCCAGGATCGAGAGCGGCGGCGCCACGATCTCGAATTTTTCCGGACCGAATTCCTTGAGCGCCAGGTACGCCTCGTTCTCCCAGGCGAGCAGCACGTCGCCGACGCCGCGCTCGACGAAGGTCACGGTCGCGCCGCGCGCGCCGGTGTCGAGCACCGGCACCTGCTGATAGAGCTTTCCGATGAAATCCTTGGCTTTGTCCGCCGAGCCGTATTTCTTCTGCGCAAAGCCCCAGGCCGCCAGATAATTCCAGCGCGCGCCGCCTGACGTCTTCGGGTTCGGCGTGATCACGGCGACGCCCGGCTTGAGCAGATCGTCCCAGTCCTTGATGCCCTTCGGATTGCCCTTGCGGACCAGAAACACGATGGTCGAGGTATAGGGCGACGAGTTTTGCGGCAACCGCTTCTGCCAATCAGCCGTCGCGAGGCCTTTGCTGGCGATGGCGTCGATGTCGTAGGCGAGCGCAAGCGTCACCACGTCCGCCTGCAATCCGTCGATCACGGCGCGCGCCTGCGAACCGCTGCCGCCGTGCGACTGCTTGATCTCGACGCTCTTGCCGGTTTCCTTCTGATAGGCTGCCGCGAACGCCTTGTTGAACTCGACATAGAGCTCACGCGTCGGATCGTACGACACATTCAGCAGATTGATGTCAGCGGCCAGAGCCGAGCTTGCCAACAAGCCTGTCACGAGCAGTCCTGCAGCGAGCGGAACGATACGGCGCATCATGTCCATCTCCATTCACATCAATGACGTCGGCGCCATCGATGGCAGGCATAACTCGGGTCGAAACGCGCTTAAGTCAACGGAACCGGATTTTCTTGTTCGTAGCAGGGCAGCGTGACCATGCTACGAAGTCTTCATCGTGTGGATGCCGCATTCCGTCTTGGCCCGGCCGCGCCAGCGACCGGCACGCTCATCCTCGCCTTCGGCCGTTCTGCTCGTGCAAGGCATACACCCAACCGACAGGAATCCGGACGCAACCAGAGGATGACGCGGCAATTTGGCACGGGCGAAGATCGCTTCGAGTTCCTCGCGCGAAACATTGGCGAAGGGATTGAACTTCAACCGTGCACCGTCGTCCTCGACCACTGGAATGCCGGCGCGCGCGCTGCCCTGGAAGCGCTTGCGGCCGTTGAGCCACGCATCGAACGGCTTCAGCGCCCGCGCCAACGGCTCGACCTTGCGAATACGGCAGCAGGCGTCGGGATCGGAGAACCAGAGGTCGCGGTCGGGATCCTCGCGCGACAGCGTCTCCTCGGCGGGCTTGATCGAGCGGACGTCCGTCAGGCCCAGCGTCGCGATCAGCGTGTCGCGATAGGCCAGCGTCTCCTCGAACAGCCAGCCGGTGTCGAGGAAGATCACCGGGATCGCCGGATCGACATCGGCCATGACCTTCAGCAGCGTCGCCGATTCCGTGCCGAAGGACGACACCAGCGCGAGCTTGTCGCGACCGACCGTCTTCAACGCAGCGGCGATGATTTCGGCGGGCGAGGCATCGCGCAAGGCGCGATCGAGCTCCTCCGCCGAGGGCAGCGCCGAGACGGAGATTGACGACACCGGAGAGGCGATTGCGTTCACGTGCCGACACCCTCGGAATGACGCAGTTGCATGCGCCGGTGCAGCGCCGTGATCCGGCCGTCACCGGTGGGCTGGTAGAATACCGAGTAGCGCTTCGCGGTCTGCATGAAGGCTTCCGCGTCGGCCTGCTTCTTGACGTCGAAGGAATCGAAGCCCGCGCGCAGCATGAACACGAACTGGTCCCGCAGGATCTGGCCCGTCGCACGCAATTCGCCGCGGTAATTGTAGCGCTCGCGCAGTAGCCGCGCCTGGCTGTAGGCGCGTCCGTCGCGGAAGGTCGGGAACACCAGCGCGACGACGGCGATCTTGCCGAGATAGGGCACCAGCTCGGCGATGTCGCGATTGTTCGGCCAGATCACGCCGACCTTGCCGTTCCGCTTGAGCAACGTATCCGCCTCGCCCACGAAGCGTTCGGCCGGCACCAGGATGTCGCCGCCCTCGGGCAGCGGCGTGTCGACGGCGAGCTTGACGAAGCTGTCGTCGGCGATCTTTCCGCCGTTAACGAGTGGCATAAACGCGCTCCTTGAAGGGTTCGACGCCGAGGCGCTTTACGGTGTCCATGAACAGCTCTTCGGGCCGCTCTCGCAGCGCTAGATAGGCTTCCACGATGTCCTCGACGACGTCGGCGACCTCGTCGAACTTGACGCCGGGACCGATCAGATTGCCGAGCGCGGCGCTCTCGTCGGCGCGGCCGCCGATGGTGATCTGGTAGACTTCCTCGCCGTTCTTTTCGACGCCGAGGATGCCGATGTGACCGACATGGTGATGGCCGCAGGCGTTGATGCAGCCGGAGATGTTGATGTGCAACCGGCCGATCAAATTGGCCAGCTCGTGATTGGCGAAGCGCCGCGTCAGCTCCTGCGCGATCGGGATTGAGCGCGCATTGGCCAGCGAGCAATAGTCGAGACCCGGGCAGGCGATGATGTCGGTGATCAGGTTGACGTTCGGCGTCGCCAAGCCGAGCTTGTCGAGCGCCTTCCACAGCGCCGGCAGGTCGCGCTTGGCAACGTGCGGCAAAGCGAGGTTCTGCTCGTGGCCGACGCGGATCTCCCCGAAGGAATATCTGTCGGCGAGATCGGCGAGCGCATCCATTTGCTCGGCGGTGGCATCGCCCGGAGGCGCGCCGATCGGCTTCAGCGAGATCGTGACGATGGAATAGCCCTGGACTTTGTGCGGAGCCACCGAGTTCTTGCGCCACGCCTCGAAATCCGGATCGGCCGCGGCCTGGCGCAGCTCATCTGGCATGTGCGGCAGCTTCTCGTAGGCGGGATAAGTAAAGCGCGAGCGGATGTCCTCGACCACCTCGTCGTCGATCTGGAGCGAGGAGTTGCGGATGTGCTGCCACTCCTCCTCGACCTCGCGCGAGAACTTCTCGATGCCGAGCTCGTGCACCAGGATCTTGATGCGCGCCTTGTAGATGTTATCGCGGCGGCCGTACTGGTTGTAAACGCGCAGGATCGCCTCGATATAGCTGAGAATGTCGCGGCCATGCACGAAGTGCTTGATGGTCTTGCCGATGAACGGCGTGCGCCCAAGCCCGCCGCCGACCAGAACCTCGAAGCCGGTCTCGCCCTTCTCGTTCTTGATCAGCTTCAGCCCGATGTCGTGGATCTTGATCGCGGCGCGGTCGTGGTCCGACGCGGTGATCGCGATCTTGAACTTGCGCGGCAGGAACGAGAATTCCGGATGCAGCGTGGTGTGCTGGCGGATCAGCTCCGACCAGATGCGGGGATCCTCGATCTCGCCGGGCGCGACGCCGGCCCACTGGTCCGAGGTGACGTTGCGCATGTTGTTGCCGGAGGTCTGCATCGCATGGATGCCGACCTCGGCGAGATCGGCCAGCGCATCCGGCAGCTCGGCGAGCTTGATCCAGTTGAACTGGATGTTCTGCCGCGTCGTGAAATGGCCGTAGCCGCGGTCGTATTTGCGCGCGACGTGGGCGAGCGCCCGCAACTGGTTGGACGCCAGCGTCCCGTAGGGGATCGCGACGCGGAACATGTAGGCGTGCAGTTGCAGATAGACGCCGTTCTGCAGCCGCAGGATCTTGAACTCGTCCTCGGTGAGCTCGCCGGACAGGCGGCGCTTCACCTGGTCGCGGAATTCCGAGACGCGCTCGTTGACGAGCGTGCGGTCGATTTCGTCGTAAGCGTACATGAGAGAATGCCTTAAACCTGGACCGGCTGTCCGATGGTCACGCCGGTGCGGCGGATCTGTTCGCGCAGATTGCCGGGTTCGACCTTGCCGTCGGCGTCGACCTGTACCGGGGCGATATAGGGACCGATCGCGCCCACGTCATCGGCCACGGACTCCGCAAGCAACGCTTTCGCCTCGTCGGAGTTGCGCACGATCGCAGCTTCCGAGAGGTCGGCAGACCAGCCCTTGGCGGCGGTGCGGTACACCACGATGCCGTCCCAGGTGCGATTGGCGGTCACGACCGAGGGGCCGGCGATTTTGATCTTTTTCTGTTCAAGCGGGGAGGTCATTCGGCTGCATCCAATAGGTCAGAGATGATTTGCTTTGGGGTTTGGCGGCGAAGCGATCCGGCATGCCGGACCACATCGCCGATGATGAGAATGGCAGGCCCGCCATTGGTCCGTCGCACCAGCTCAGGCAGGTCGCGCAGCGTGCCGATCGCGCCTTGCGCATCGGGGCGCGTGACGCGGGCGAACACGCCGACCGGCGTCTCCGGCGAACGGCCGGCGGCAAACAGCCCAGCGCGTATAGCGGGCGCAGCCGTCATGCCCATGTAGACCACGACGGTCATCCTGGCGTCGGTCAGCGTCGACCAGTCCACGACTTCCGCGTCGCGCGCCTTATGCGCGGTGAGGAAGGTGATGCGGGTTGCTTCGTGACGGTAGGTCAGCGGCACCTCGAAATCGGCGGCACCGCCGAGGCCTGCGGTAATGCCGGGAATGATCGAATAGGCAACGCCGGCAGCACGCAGCGCTTCGACTTCTTCGCCGCCACGGCCGAACACGAAGGGATCGCCGCCCTTCAGCCGCACCACACGCTGGCCGGATTGCGCGGCCTCGATCATGCGCTTGTTGATGGCGTCCTGCCCGATGCCGGGCTTGCCGACGCGGCGGCCGACGGGCACACGCGTCGTGTCACGGCGGATGCGATCGAGAATTTCAGGCGAGACCAGCTCGTCGTGGAAGACGATATCGGCATCCTGGAGCGCGCGCAGCGCCTTGATGGTGAGCAAATCCGGATCACCTGGACCGGCGCCGACCAGCGCGACTGATCCTTCCGGCTTGTCGGCCCGCGCGAAAGCGGATGGATCGGAAATCGCCTTGAGCGCTGCGTCCGCGTCGCCTTTGCGGCCGGCCAGAATGGCAGCGCCAATCGGGCCGTCGATGACGCGCTCCCAGAAGCGGCGGCGCAGCGGAAACTCGGCAATACGTTCGTTGATGGATTTACGGAAGCCGCCGATGAACTCGGCGAGTTCGCCGATGCGCGCCGGCAGCAGCGCCTCGATCTTCTCGCGCACGCGCCGCGCCACCACCGGCGACGTGCCGCCGGTGCCGACGGCGACCACGACATCGCCGCGATCGACGATCGCCGGAAAGATGAAGCTAGAATGCTCGAGATCGTCCATGACGTTGACGGGCAGGCCGAGCGCCTTGGCGCGGGCCGACATCGCCACGCCGACATCGCCTGCGCCGGCGCAAACGACGGCGATGATTCCCGAGAGATCGGCGGTCAAAGGATCGGCCGCCGCAATGTCGATACGCGCTGCGTCCTCGGAGCTCAGACCCAGGTCCTGATTGCCGTCGATCGCATGCACGCGAATGCGCGCACCGGCCGCAGTGAGCACGCGCAGCTTGGCGCGCAAAAGCTCACCCGCACCGATGAGGACCACCGGACCGGCGTTGAGATCGAGGAACACGGGCAAGAACCGCATACGATACTCGCTTCCCCCACATGCGGGGTTGACTGGAATTATTTTCTATATATGTGTCGTTTCGAGCGCGCAAAGAGAAAATTTTTTCTTCTCCCTTGCACCGCAACTATAGAATTTTCGCCTCCAAACGCAAAGTGGCAGAGATGCATCTTCTCAAGGACAATTCCACTGCTGGCGGGCTGAGCAGCCCCGCTCTCGCCGAGCGCGTGCCCGCGCAAGAATTTTCTGCCGACCTGGCACCGAGCATGGACCATCTCGACCAGCTCGAGGCCCAGAGCATCTACATCTTCCGCGAGGCTTTTGCCCGTTTGAAGAAGATCGCCCTGCTGTGGTCGCTCGGCAAGGACTCCAACGTCATGATCTGGCTGGCGCGCAAGGCGTTCTTCGGCCGTCTGCCGTTCCCGGCCCTCCATGTCGACACCGGCAAGAAGTTTCCGGAGATGTATCGCTTTCGCGATCACTACGGCAAGGAATGGGATCTCGATCTGCGCGTCGAGCCCTGCCCGCCGATTGATGCCGTCGACCCAACGCTGCCGCCCGCCGCCCGTTCCGCCGCGCGCAAGACCGAGGGCCTCAAGATGGCGCTCGGCAAATACGGTTTCGACGGCCTGATCGCCGGCATTCGCCGCGACGAGGAGGCGACGCGCGCCAAGGAGCGCGTGTTCTCTCCGCGCGGCCTGGAGGGCAATTGGGACGTGCGCGACCAGCCGCCGGAGTTCTGGGATCATTTCAATGCGTCGCCGCCGCAAGGCGCGCATTTGCGCATCCATCCGATCCTGCATTGGACCGAGTCCGATATCTGGGCCTACACCAAGCGCGAGAACATCCCGATCATCCCGCTGTATCTGTCGCAAAACGGCAAGCGCTATCGCTCGCTGGGTGATCAGGACATCACCAATCCGGTCGCCTCAAACGCGTCGAACATCGACGAGATCCTGATCGAGCTCGAGCAGACCAAGGTGCCGGAACGTTCCGGCCGTGCGCTCGACCACGAGACCGAGGATGCTTTCGAGCGCCTGCGCGTCGCCGGCTATCTCTGATCAAGGACGCGAGCGTCGTATGAACATGATCGTCACCCCCGCATCGCCTGCGACCCCGAACGGCACCACGCGTCCGCAGGTCCGCATCGTCATCGTCGGCCATGTTGACCACGGCAAGTCGACGCTGGTCGGCCGCCTCTTGCACGAGACTGGCAGCCTGCCCGACGGCAAGCTCGCCATGCTCAAGGCCGTCAGCGCGCGGCGCGGCATGCCGTTCGAATGGTCGTTCCTGCTCGACGCGCTCCAGACCGAGCGCGACCAGGGCATTACTATCGACACGACGCAGATCCGCTTCCGCACCAATTCGCGCGACATCGTGCTGATCGACGCACCCGGCCACGCCGAATTCCTGCGCAACATGATCACCGGCGCCTCACAGGCCGACGGCGCGGTGCTGATCATCGACGCGCTCGAAGGCGTGCGCGATCAGACAAGGCGGCACGGCTATCTTCTGCATCTGCTCGGCGTGAAGCAGGTCGCGGTCGTCGTCAACAAGATGGACCGCGTCGACTTCTCCGCCGAGCGCTTCAAGGATATCAGCGACGAGATCTCGGCGCATCTGCAAGGCCTCGGTGTGAAGCCCACGGCCGTGATCCCGATTTCCGCCCGCGACGGCGACGGCGTCGCCGAGCGCACCGACCGCATCGGCTGGTACAAGGGTCCGACCGTGGTCGAGGCGCTTGATGGACTCGAGCCGGCGCGGCCGCTCGAAGCGCTGGCGCTGCGCCTGCCGGTGCAGGCGATCTACAAATTCGACGATCGCCGCATCGTTGCGGGCCGGATCGAATCCGGCAACCTGGTCGCCGGCGACGAAATCGTGATCATGCCCGCCGGCAAGATCGCCAGGATCAAGACGGTCGAGAGCTGGCCGGTGACGCCGGTCGCGGGCCGACAGGGTGCGGGCCGCTCGGTCGGCATCACGCTCGACCGCGAGCTGTTCCTCGAACGCGGCGATATCATCGCGCATACGAACAGCGCGCCGCGCGAGACCCGGCGGCTGCGCGCGCGGATCTTCTGGCTGCACGACAAGCCGCTGGCCAAGGGCGACCAGCTCCTGGTTCGCTGCGGACCGAAGGAAAGCCGCGCCACCGTCGTCGCAATCGAGAAGGCGGTCGATCCGGGCGAGCTGTCGGGCGTCGAGAACAAGGCGATCGGGCGCAACCATGTCGGCGAGATCGACATTTCCCTTTCGAATCCGATTGCCACCGATCCCTACACGGAGAATCCGCGCACCGGCCGTCTCGTGATCGAGGTGTCCGGGCGCATCGCCGGCGGCGGTCTCGTGCTGTCGGTCGACGCCGGCCAGCGCGCTGTGCCCGTCGACATCGTGCCGGTGGAATCCGCGCTGCGGCCCGACGAACGCTCCGCGCGCTATCGTCACAACGGCGCCGTGGTCTGGCTCACCGGCTTGCCCGCCTCCGGCAAGTCGACTCTCGCAAAAGCGCTGGAGCGGCGGCTGTTCAGCAATGGCGGCTCGCCGATCCTGCTCGACGGCGATACGCTACGCGCCGGGCTCAACAGCGATCTCGGCTTCTCGACCGCCGATCGCAGCGAGAACATCCGGCGTCTCGCTGAAGTCGCCACGCATCTCGCTCGCAACGGCCACATCGCCATTGTCGCCGCCGTCTCGCCCGCCCGCGAGGACCGCGCCACCGCGCGCCGCATCGCCGACACTTCGTTCCGCGAGATCCACGTCGCGACGCCTGCGGAAATTTGCGAGGAGCGCGACCCCAAGGGCCACTACAAGAAGGCCCGCGCCGGCACGCTCGCGTCGTTCACCGGCATCCTCAACGACTACGAGACGCCGCAAGCCGCTGAGCTCGTGATCGACACGTCGACGCGGACGGTCGCCGAGGCGGCGGACGAGATCGAACAGATGCTCAAGACAACCGGCGTGCTGTTCGACGAACTCGTGGACCTCGCCGCGAATATTTGAAGCCGGGCTGCTGCCCCGCTGTCGTCGCCCGGCTTGACCGGGCGACCCAGTATTCCACCGACTGCAGTGATTCAGCCCAGAGGCCTCGGCGACTGGATTCCCCGCCTTCGCGGGGAATGACACCGTGCGTCCCCCCACCTCGCCTTGACATTTTGACAACTTTTGGGGGCCTTCTCACGGCCCCGATTTTGGGGCTAATAAGACCCCGAAAGCCGCTCCTTGGAGCGCATTTTGCTGCTGTCGGGTCAAAAGCAGCCAAAAACAGCCATTTCCAACGAGAAAGCCCATCATGAAACGCGTCGACGCCCACGGATTGAAGATTGCTCCCGTCCTGTTCGATTTCATCGCCAAGGAAGCGGCCCCGAAGACGGGAATCGCGCCGGATGCGTTCTGGGCCGGGCTTGCCGCCATCATCAAGGAGCTGGGCCCGAAGAACCGCGCGCTGCTGGCGGTGCGCGACACGCTGCAGGCCAAGATCGACGACTGGCACCGCGCCAACAAGGGCAAGGCGTTCGACCTCAATGCCTATACCGCCTTCCTGAAGGAGATCGGCTATCTCGTCCCGGAGCCGGCGACGCAGAAGGTCGAGACCACCAATGTGGACGAGGAGATCGGCAAGATCTGCGGCCCGCAGCTGGTCGTGCCCCTGACCAACGCACGGTACGCGCTGAATGCGGCGAATGCGCGCTGGGGCTCGCTCTATGACGCCTTCTACGGCACCGACGCGATCCCGCACGATCCGTCCGAGAGCGGCAAGGGCTACAACAAGGCGCGCGGCGACAAGGTGATCGCAAAAGCGAAAGCCTTCCTCGATGCCGCCGTGCCGTTGGCGACCGGCAGTCACACCGACGTCACCGCCTATAGCGTGGTCGCAGGCCAGCTCGCGGTGAAGCTGAAGAGCGGCAACGCCACCGCGCTGAAGAACGCCGCGCAATTCGCGGGCTTCCAGGGCGACGCAGCCGCACCGAGCGCGGTGCTGCTCGCCAACAACGGCCTGCATGTCGAGGTGAAGATCGACCGCACCAGCGCGATCGGCAAGGACGATCCGGCCGGCGTTGCGGACATGGTCATGGAGTCCGCGGTCTCCACGATTCTCGACATGGAAGACTCGGTCGCGGCCGTCGATGCCGAGGACAAGGTGCTGGTCTATCGCAACACGCTCGGCCTGATGAACGGCACGCTGTCGGCCGATTTCGAGAAGGGCGGCAAGACGCTGACGCGCTCGCTCAATGCCGACCGCAGCTACAAGACGCCTGACGGCAAGGGCGAGATCAAGCTGCACGGCCGCAGCCTGCTGCTGATGCGCAATTGCGGTCACCACATGTTCACCGACGCGGTGCTGGACGACAAGGGCGAGGAAATTCCGGAAGGCCTGCTCGACGCCGCCGTCTCCGGGCTTCTTGCCGTGCATGATCTGAAAGGCAACTCCAAGGTCAAGAACAGCCGCACGGGATCTGCCTATATCGTCAAGCCGAAGATGCACGGCCCCGACGAGGTGTCGCTGACCTGCGAGATCTTCGACCGCGTCGAGAAGATGCTGTCGCTGCCCGAGAACACGCTCAAGGTCGGCATCATGGACGAGGAGCGGCGCACCACCGTCAACCTCAAGGCCTGCATCCAGCGCGCCTCCAAGCGCATCATGTTCATCAACACCGGCTTCCTCGACCGTACCGGCGACGAGATCCACACCTCGATGGAGGCGGGTCCGATGATCCGCAAGAACGAGATGAAGGCGCAGCCCTGGATCAAGTCCTATGAGGATTGGAACGTCGACATGGGCCTGACCTGTGGCCTGCCCGGCCATGCCCAGATCGGCAAGGGCATGTGGGCCGCGCCCGACAAGATGGCGGACATGCTGGCCCAGAAGCTCGCCCATCCGCAGGCCGGCGCCACCACCGCCTGGGTGCCCTCGCCGACGGCCGCGACGCTGCACGCGCTGCACTACCACCAGGTCAACGTCACCGCGCGCCAGCAGGAGCTCGCCAAGGGCGGCCCACGCGCGAAGCTCGAAGACATCCTCACCATCCCGGTGTCGAAATCGAACTGGGCACCCGACGACGTCAAGCAGGAGATCGACAACAACTGCCAGGGCATTCTGGGCTATGTCGTGCGCTGGATCGACCAGGGCGTCGGCTGCTCCAAGGTGCCTGACATCCACGACGTCGGCCTGATGGAAGACCGTGCCACCTTGCGCATTTCCAGCCAACACCTCGCCAACTGGCTGCACCAGGGCGTCATCACCGAGGCGCAGGTGATGGAATCGCTCAAGCGCATGGCGGTCGTCGTCGACAAGCAGAATGCGGGCGATCCCATCTACAAGCCGATGGCGCCCGCCTTCGACGGCACGGCCTTCAAGGCGGCTAGCGACCTCATCTTCAAGGGGCGCGAGCAGCCGAACGGCTACACCGAATACATCCTCACCGCCCGCCGCCGCGAGGCCAAAGCGGCGGGGTAGGCCCGAATAACCGAGCACCAAAGCCCCGGCTCACGCCGGGGCTTTTTTGTTGGAGCCGTAGCCCGGATGGAGCGAAGTGTAATCCGGGGCCGCTATGGTTTGGGGCAAGACCCGGATTGCGCTGCGATCCGTCCGGGCTACGAAAGCCCGGCTAGAACACGGCCAGATATTTCAGCAGCGACACGATGCCGATGATGATGACGACGACGCGCGCGATCTGCTTGGCGCGGCCGTCCATCGGCAGCATGTTGATGAGGTAAAGTACGAGAATGACGACGAGAAAGGTGACGAGTACGCCGACCAGCATCGCTAGGACCCCCCTTTAGGCAAAATTGCTGACAGTCTCCTAACGCGCAACTCCCGGCTTGGTTCCATCGACGCAACCCTCTGCAACTTCTAGTAAATACGTACTTCTACCGTCAGCCGGCCTGCCTAAAACTTTACCCTTTTCCTTTCAGATGCGGTCACCGTTTGGGCCCTGAGCCACAAACGGCATGCGATTGCCTGGTCTTGCGTGCGCCCACTTTTGCGATGTTGCCGGGGCGACTTCACGCACTTTGTAATGGGAATTGGGGGACTTCGATGCTGAATCGTCTGACCGTATCCGCGCTGCTGAAGGCGGTGATCGCGATCACGTCGGTCTGCGTGGTGATCGCACTCTCGCTCACCGCCTACGAGTCCTGGGATCGCCTGAAGACCGCCAACCGCATCTCGCAGATCGCCGACACGTCCGCCGATCTGTTCAAGGCGATGCACAATCTGCGCACCGACCGCTCGACCACGGTCCGCCTCCTGAACGCGACCGAGCCGATGGACGGCGAGATCGAGAAATATCTGCGCGCCCTGCGCGATGCCCAAATGCCCGCCATGGCGCGCGCGATCGAGCTGCTGCCGACCATCGACTTTCCGCAATCGGGTACGCTGGTACCGGAGCTCGCGCGCCTCTACAAGCTGCTGATCGAGGAGCAGAAGCAGTTCTGGGAGGATGTGGCCAAGCCGAAGGACCAGCGCCGCGCCGGCCTGCCCAAGGAATACATGGAGACGACACAGGGCCTGCTCGACACGCTCGACAAGCTTTCGAACACGTTGGCCGCCACCGTCAATCACCTGGACGCCGCGATCGACCAGCTCCTGTCGATCAAGCAGAACGCCTGGCTGCTCCGCAACACCGCGGGTGAGGCGTCGCTGATCGTCTCGACCGGGCTGGCCGCCGGCAAGATCACCCCGGAAGGCCGCTACGCCTATACCCAACATGTCGGCGGCACGAGCGCGATGTGGAAGGCGCTAGAGTTGTCGACGTCCGGCATGCAGTTGCCGGCGGGGCTCGCCGCCGCGATGGCCTCCGCCAAGACCTCTTATTTCGAGCCGCAATATCTGGCCTTGCGCGACCGTCTCGCGGACGCGCTGGTCAAGGGTGAGAAGCCAGAGATGACGGCGAACCAATGGAGCCCGCTCACGGTCGGTCGCATGGCGAGCGCGGTCGCAGTAGCAGAAGGTGCGCTCGATGCTGCCAAGATCCACACGCAGGAGCAGCGCGGCGCCGCACAGCGCGCACTCATCGTGCAGCTTACGCTGCTGGCGCTCGCCGTGGGGCTTGCCGTCGGCGCGATCATGCTGGTCAGCCGCCGCGTCATCACTCCGCTCAACACCATTCGCGACGCCATGCTCAAGGTCGCCGGCGGCGACCTTGCCGTCGACAGCGGCTATCTCGACCGCAACGACGAGATCGGCGCGCTTGCCGGCGCGCTGGAGACCTTCAAGCAGCAGGCCAACGAGAAGCTCACGATCGAGGCGCAGGAGCGCGAACGCAATGCGGGCGCCTCGGCGCGCCAGCGCGCGGTCGAGACCTATGTCGGCGAGTTCGAGGGCGCGGTGCGCAAAACGCTCGGCGAATTGAGCGAAGCCTCCGGTGAAATGCGCAAGACCTCGGGCGATCTCTCCGCGGTATCGCGGCAGACCAACGACCGCGTGCAGGTCGCGGGCAAGGCCTCCAATGACGCGTCCATGAGCGTCGACAGCGTCGCCGCCGCCGCGGAGGAGCTCAGCGCCTCGATCAACGACATCAGCCAGCAGGCCGCGCATGCCGCAGGCATCGCCAGCCGCGCCGTGACCCAGGCGCGCGACACCGACGGCACGGTCCAGGGACTTCAGAAGTCGGCCGGCCGCATCGGCGAGGTTGTCGGCCTGATCAACACCATTGCGCAACAGACCAATTTGCTCGCGCTCAACGCCACGATCGAGGCGGCCCGGGCAGGCGAAGCGGGGCGCGGCTTTGCCGTGGTCGCCTCCGAGGTGAAGTCGCTGGCGAGCCAGACGGCCAAGGCGACCGAGGAGATCTCCGAGCAGATCGCCGACATCCAGAAGGTCGCGGGCGATGCCATCAGCGCGATCCAGACCATCGGCGGCATCATCGGCGAAGTGAACGAGGTTGCGACCGCGATCGCCGCCGCCGTGCAGGAGCAGGGAGCGGCCACGCAAGAGATCACCCGCAGCACCCAGTTTGCGGCGCAGGGCACCAAGAACGTCTCGGACAACATCACCGGCGTCAAATCCGATGCCGACGCTGCCGCAGCCGCCGCTGACAACGTAAAACACGCCTCCGAGATGCTTGAGAGCCAGAGCCGCCAGCTCGGCCATGAGGTCAGCGACTTCCTCGGCAAGATCCGCGCGGCGTAGCGTAGGCCGTTAAAGAGAGAGCCGCGCCCCACACCCTCAACGTCGTCCTGGCTTTCGCCAGGACGACGTTGAGGGCTACTCCTTCGCCACTACCGGCACTTGGCGGAATCTTGCGCGCACCGAATCCGGCAACGGGGAGAAATTCATCGCGACACCGCGGCGGTCGTTCGCATTGCGGCTGGCGACCACCAGACCGTCGGCGCCCGCGACGATGTCGCCCTTGCGCAAGGTGGGATCGTCGTCGATCTTGACCTGAGCGAGCCCGACCGGATCTTTGCCGTTGCAGGTGCAGCCTGCGACAATCTCATTGCGATAGCGGAACGCGTTGGGCAGGTCGGAATAGGATTTCCCCTTGTCCGTCGTCGCGTCCTCGATGTTGCCGCCATAGACCAGCGAGGTCTCCGAGGCCGGACAGAAGCTCTTGCAGGATTGCGCCTTGCTCTCGGAATCATTTCCCTGCGCCGGGAAATAACGTCCGTCGCAGCCGCGCACGCAATAGGCCGTGCCGCCGCCGTAGGAGGAGGCCCGCTGGCGCGGCGTGTCGTAGCGCGGCATGTCATCGGTCTGGAACGGCATGCGAATCTCTGGCGCCGCCCGCCCGCGGAAGCCGCCGAACAGGGCCGAGAAAAAGTCCTCCGCATGGGCCGATGGGGTCAGCGCGAGGCCGAAGGAGGCAACGGCGACGAATGCCGCCGCGCCACCGGCGAGTTTGCCGATCGAACGTCTCTTCATGTGACCTCACTCGACCCTTAGTTGACGGCCGAATTCGAAATGTTCAGCGCCTGACGGCCCGAGGGCAGCGCCGTCACGGCCGGACGCTTGCGCACGGAATCCCCGGCTTTGGCCATCAGCGGCGCGTTCTTGGGCAGCACAACGACCTTGGCACCGACATTGACGCGGCCGAACAGGTCGGTGACGTCCTCATTGGTCATGCGGATGCAGCCGGACGAGACGAACTTGCCGATCGTGGTGGGATCGTTGGTGCCATGGATGCGGTATTCGCTCGACCCGAGATACATCGCACGCGCGCCGAGCGGATTACCGGGGCCGCCAGCGACGAAGCGGGGCAGATAGGGTTGGCGCGCGATCATCTCAGCCGGCGGATGCCAGTCCGGCCACTCCGCCTTGCGGCTGACGCTCTGCACGCCCGACCAGGTGAAACCCTCGCGCCCGACACCGACGCCATAACGGATGGCGCGGCCCTGGCCGAGCACATAGTAAAGATAGGTATTGTTGGTATCGATGACGATGGTACCGGCCGGCTCGCTGCGGTCGAAGCTGACAATCTGCTTGCGCAGGCGATCGGGCAGCGCGGCATCCTCGTCGGAAGCCTGCACGTTCGGGCTTGCATAGCCTTGGTTCGCATAGCCTTGGTTTGCATAACCCTGCGAATAGCCCTGGTCCTGCGGGTAGGCCTGATCCTGCGGATAGGTGTAGCCCAGCGTCTGTGCGCTTGCGGCGCCGAACGGCACTGCCAGCAAAGCGGTTGCGAACGCGAATGCGGTGATGCGGCGCGGCGATAAGCGGCGTCGGACTGCAGAGAACTTCGTCATGTGCTGCCCCGTTGGATACCTGCATCAGGGTGATGCTGTGGTCCGACCAACGCGGTCGTGCCGATACAAGTTCCCCTGCCGGATGCAGCAGCGACGTCACAGTCAAGCGAGCATTTCTTCACGAAGCCGCGATGGAACTCCCAGGCCGCTTGGACGTTCTCTCCTGGTCGTTGGGCGCGCGGACCGAACAGACTCCGTGCCGGAGAGGTATTGTGCGCGTCCTTCCCAGTGAACGTATGACTTCCGGCAACGGCGAAGGCACCCCGCTTCCCGAGAGCCACGGCGAGCTCCCCCCGGTGATCCGCCGCACTGAGCTCGTCGCCTTCTCCCTCGCCGGACTGCTCCTCATTGCAATCGTCGCGGTGCTCTATGTCGGAAAGGCGTTCTTTCTGCCTGTTGTGATGGCGTTCGTCACCGGCACGATGCTCTCACCGGCAGCGACCTTCCTGGAGAAACGGAAAGTGCCGCGGAGCCTCGCCGCCGCGCTGATCGTGTTCGCGGTGACCGCCGTGGTCGGCTTCATCGTTGCGCTGATCGCCTCGCCAGCGATGGAATGGAGCTCGCGCCTGCCCGAACTCGGCGCGCAGTTGAAAGACAAGGTCCACGTGTTCGACCGGCCACTGGCGCTGTGGCGGGAGCTGCAGATGATGCTCGGCGGCTCGGAGGGATTGCCAAGTTTCCAGATGCCGAAATTCGACTGGGTGCAGCCGACGATCGAATTCCTGTCACCGACCTTTACCGAATTCCTGCTGTTCTTCGTCACCCTGATCCTATTCATCGCTAGCTGGCGGGACCTGCGACGGGCGATGATCATGACCTTCAGCGATCATGAGGCACGGCTGCGCACGCTTCGCATCCTCAACGAGATCGAGGTCCATCTCGGCAACTACCTCTTGACCGTGACCCTCATCAATGTCGGCGTCGGCGTCGCCGCCGGCATTGTCTGCGCGCTCACCGGAATGCCCAATCCGGCTGGCCTCGGCGCGCTCGCGGCCACCCTCAATTTCATTCCGATCATCGGACCGGTGGCCATGTTCGCCATTCTGGTCGTGGTGGGACTGGTCACCTTTCCGACCGTCAGCGGCGGCCTGATGGCGGCGCTCGCCTTTGGCGGCATCACCTTCCTGGAGGGACATTTCGTCACGCCGACCATCATCGGCCGACGGCTGGCGCTCAATGCGCTCGCGGTGCTGCTGGCGCTGGCGTTCTGGACCTGGCTGTGGGGCCCGATGGGCGCGTTCCTGTCGTCGCCGCTGCTGATCGTCGCCCTGATCCTGAAGGAGCATCTGTTGCCGCAGGATTCGCCGCAGCTCCCGCAGGACTAACCGGTTTCCGTGGACGGAACTTACGCGACGACGAAACGTTTCCCGGCTGTCTCAACCGTCAACCGCTCGGAGCCCCCGATGTCCGCCACCAATGCCGAAGCCGGGATGAGAGACTGGACCGACAAAGCCACCCGAGAACGCCTCGAGAAGGATGTAGCAGCCGTGAAAAGCGATATCGCCGCCCTCACCGATCAGATCACCGACGCGCTCAATACTTTTGCCAACTCCTCCAGCAAGCAAGCCCGCCGCGGCTATAGCCAGGCGCGCGAAAACGTGGATTCCGCGATCGACGATATGTCGGAACGCGGCAGCGCGATGATGGGCGCGGCACAGGAGGCCTATGGCTCGATCGAGGAGACGCTGGAGGACGCGATCACGCAGCGGCCGCTCGCGACCGTCGGGCTCGCGCTCGGCATCGGCTTCCTGATCGGCGCGGTCTGGCGTCGCTGAGATCGCGAACGGGTATTGAGACGGTGGCGCAGCGGCGCCGCCGGTGCCGGCTTGTGGGGATCTGAGGAGCAAGGCCATGTTTCAGCGCATCATCGACGGGATCAGCGCATCCACCGGTACTACTGTGCGGCTGACATCGCTGGCAGCAGGCGCGGCGCTCGCACTCTTCATCACCACGTGCTTCCTATGCGCGGCAGCGTTCATTTCTGTGCTCAACAAATATGGACCGGTGCAGGCCTGCCTCGCCGGTGCAGGCATTTTCTTTCTGCTGACCCTGACCGCAGCGGTGAGCTATTGGGTCTACAAACGGCAGCTGCGCAAGCAAGCTCATATCGCAGCCGAGCGCGCCACGAGGTCGGCGGCCTCGAGCATGCTCGCGGACCCCATGCTGCTCGCCACCGGACTCCAGATCGTTCGCGCCATCGGGATCAAGCGGCTGTTGCCGATCCTGGCGATCGGCGGCGTCGCCCTCGGAATCATGGCGAGCCGCGCCGGCGTACCCGACGATGCCTCGGCCGAACCTGCCGAGTAGCGGCTAGCGCGCGCGCGTTAGAAAATTTCGTCATAGGTCCCGCAAGCGCATCTTTCGGAATTCGACACCCGCGGGCGCCCGGCCCAATTTGCGTCGCCCGACGCGAATGTCCCTACTCACGCAAACGCTACTCGGATAGGCAGGCGGTTGCCGCTAAAAGCAGCGCCCCTGATTCCAAAAGTCATTTTTTCGATGAAACCGTCTGTGCAGGCGAACCTCACCGCATTCCATCACGACCCCCGGCTCTATTTGACGCTCGGCATCGCCAACTGGTCGGTTTTCGTCGACCACATCCCGAACAACGTGGTCAATTTGCTGACGCTGCGCAACTTCGGCTTCAGCGGCGCCGCAGACTTGTTCGTGTTCGTGGTGGGCTATGGCGTCGCGATCATTCACGGCAGGATAGCGCTTGAGCGCGGCTACGTTGTCGCGGCGACGCGCATCTTTCGCCGCGTCTGGCGGCTGTATGCCGCCTATGTCGTGCTGTTCGTGATCTATATCGACACCATCGCCTATGTCGCCTCGCAATCGATGGCGCCCGAAATCATCCACGAATACAACATATCGGGAATTCTCGAACACCCGCTGCGAATCCTGGTGCGTGGCCTCGTGCTCCAGGAGGAGCCGCTGAATCTCGATCTGTTACAGCTGATGATCCCGCTGATGGCCTTCTTTCCCCTCGCGCTGTGGGGGCTGTTGCGGCGGCCGAACCTGACGCTTGTGGCATCGGTCGCGCTGTACGTTGCGGCGCGCTGGTTCGACTGGAATTTCCGGGTCTATCCGGACCAGGAGTGGACCTTCAACCCGTTCTGCTGGCAGATGCTGATGGTGCTGGGCGGCTGGTTCGCCGTGACCGGTGCGTCGGGCCGCGCGCTACACGGCCTGTCCTGGCTGCGCGTGCTTGCAGGCGCCTATCTCGTATTCGCAATGGCGATCACGCTGATGCGCCACTCGCCGGCGCTTGCCGCCTACCTGCCGGACATCGTGCTCGACAACATCACGCCGACCGACAAGGAAAACCTCGCACCCTATCGCGTAGTCCACTTCCTCGCACTCGCTTTCATCGCGACACATCTCGTGCCGGCCGATCATCCCGGCCTGCAATGGAGATCGCTGCGGGCAGTCATCCGATGCGGCGAGGAATGGCTCGCGGTGTTCTGCGTCGGCGTATTCCTGTCCTTAGCCGGCCATCTCATCCTGATCACCGGTGCCAATCTGATGGTGATGCAGATCGCCGTGAGTCTGGCCGGCTTCGCGGCGATGGCCGCGGTCGCATACTACATCGCCTGGTCGAAGCGGCAGGACCTGCCGGCGGCCTTGCGGCAACAGGCCTAGCCCGGCACCTTCCGATTCCGCTAGGCCGGCCATCGCGGCTGGGCTAAGCGGAGCGGCAGCGGATTGCGCGAGGAGGCGGGGCGTGGCGATGGCGAATGGCGGGGGTGAGGGAGCCGACAGCGCGCCCCGGCGCGGCCGGCCGAGGTCGATCGAGACCACCAACGCCATTCTCCAAAGCGCCTATGCGCTGATGGCCACCACCGGCCTTGCCGCCACCACCATCGACGCGATCGCGCGCCACTCCAGCGTCTCCAAGATGACGATCTACAAATGGTGGCCCTCCCGCGAAGCCTTGCTGATCGACGCCTTCCTTCATCAAGCCGCGCAGATGCTGCCGCTGCCGCCTGCAAGCTCGGGCAGCCCCGCCGCGCGCGCACGCCGCCATGCGGCCGCCTATGCCGAAGCGCTCCAAGGCGAGTTCGGCAAGGTCCAGCTCGCCGTCATCTCCGAATGCATCTCCAAGACCGGCTCCGCCGAGCTGTTCTACGCCCGCTACCTGCACTTCCGCCGCGACGCGCTGGTCGAGATGATCGCCGCCGGCCAAAACGACGGCAGCATTCTGGCGGAAGCACCGCCGGAGGATCTCTACGACGCGATCTATGGCAGCCTGTTCTACCGTTACGTCTTCGGCATCGCGCCGATCACACCGGCCTACGTGCGCAATCTGGTTGACCTCGTGCTGCGGTCGAAGAGCTAACCTGGAATCACCGCGCGGGCCGGATCGGTGCCGACAGCTTGTCGGTGCGGTCGCGCTCGGTCATGTCCTCGACCGTCTCCATCGGCGCGGTCAGCTCATAGACATAGGAGACGTCGGTGAAATAGCGCTTGGCGGTGCCGCCGAGCGCCTCGGGCGCGACGCGGTCGAGCAGGATCAGGCCGAAATCGGAATCGGGGCGGCGCGTCGCTTCGCTGGTGTTGAACTCCTCCCAGCGGAAATAGAAGACCTCGCCGGCGCCCTCATTCGTCACCGTCCAATTGGCCGTGATGTGCGGATGCTTGCCGACCAGCGACAGGCCTTCGTCGGAGTGTGAGGCGAGCTCGAAGAACAGCAGCGAGAGGCTCTGCGCCGCGCGCGCGCTGACTGCGATATCAGGACCGGTAACGGCGATGCGGTCGGCATGCGGGATCGCGCGCGCCTCGAACAGGCCCTTCAGCTTGACACCCTGCCACTGGCTCTCGCTGAGCAGCGAGACGACATTGGACATGGCGTGGATGCGGCCGATCAGGAGCTCGCGCGCGACATCGATGTCGGAGCCATGGCGCAGCGTGCGGGTCACGATGGACTGGATCACCGCCAGGATGTTTTTGACCCGGTGGTTGAGCTCGTCGATGACAGCGGTCAGCCGGCGTTCGAAGCCGATTCTGACCTGGATTTCCCGGCTGAGCCGCAAATTGTTGTAGGCGACGTAGCCGAACAGGCCGCACACCATCGCGGTGATCGCAAAGCCGATCGCCGCCACGATGATCGCGGTCTGTTCGGCGCGGCGCGCCGAATTGGTCTTGGCGTAATAGCCGAGCTGCCAGTCGCGGCCACCGAAGCTCACCGTGCGCGTCGCCGACGGCGCGGGCCCATCGGCCGCCGTCGTTCGGCCGGAGACGACGCCTTGATCGTTGGCGACCAGCTCGCCACCCTCCAGGCGCGGATCCTTCAGCGCGACCGCGAACAACGACATGTCGTCGTTGGTCAGCATCAGGGAAGAGAGCTCGTAGGAAAATGTGATGAAGCCCGCCGGCTCCGTTGCGCCCTCGGGGATGACGGGAGCGGCCACAATGATGCCGATGGGCCCGTCGCCGCGCAGGAGGGCAACCGGTTCTGAGGCAACCGATCTCTTCTCCACTCTGGCGCGCGTCAGCATGGCGCTGCGCACCTGGTCCTGGTCGTAACTGCGACCAGGCAGCCCCTTGGTCTCGTTGCTGCGCGGCTCGAGATCCAGCAGCACGTCGATCGGCTGGGTGACACCTGCCGGATCGATCGGCTTGTCGTCATAGGTGCGGATTCGCGGATTGGGGAAGCCGGCGCTCGCGATGGCGGCCTGCGCTGCGGCAAGCTCGTTCGGCTTCAGGCGGGCCACCCAGCCCGCCACCACGAAATCGGTCTTGAAGGCGTAGATGGCCGAGCGCAGCGGCTCGAGCATGTTTGGCTTGAGCACCGACGGTGCCCGGAACAGGCCGGAGGCAACCCGAGCGAGCAGTTCGCGCTCGGTGAGCCGGTCCTGGACCAGGCTCGCATGGACGTCGATCGCGCGCGCCAGCGCGATCCGATCCAGCGCCAGCTCCTGGTCGTGGACGCGATAAGCCGCAAGCCCGGAGAGCAGGGCTCCGAGAAGAGCAATGAAGCCGATGATGAAACCCAGCCTGACCACGCGACTACTCAGGCGAAAGCAGGAGGTCGGCAATAAACACGGAGCATATGGACGCCGCTCGAACGGGCACGTGCCGAAACAGGGTGAACCCCAATGGCCGAGATAATGGAGGAGGAGGCATCGATACGCAACTTGGGTCGCCTGAGAAGCTTAAAGCCGCCCGGCCGATGGTCGGGCCGGGATGGATTTGCTCCGGGCACCGGAGGTAATCAATTGCCGTGACCGAAATTTGTTCCGCGGACACGGCTCTGCCCATGCCGTTATCGGGGGAAAACGCCTGCGCCAGGTGGTCGCGCCGGTCAGCTGGCCCGTTTCAAGCCGCCTTTGGCCTCGATGAAGCCGATGATGCGGTCCAGCCCCTGGCTCTTCTTCAGGTTGGTCATGACGAACGGTCGCTCGCCGCGCATGCGCCTGGCGTCCGTCTCCATCTTTTCCAAGGAGGCGCCGACATAGGGCGCCAGGTCGATCTTGTTGATCACAAGGAGGTCGGACCGGGTGATGCCGGGGCCGCCCTTTGACGGGATCTTGTCGCCGGCCGCCACGTCGATGACGTAAATGGTGAGATCGGCGAGCTCCGGGGAAAAAGTGGCAGCGAGGTTATCACCGCCCGATTCGATCAGCACGAGATCGAGCCCGGGAAACTTGGCGCGCATATCCGCTACCGCGGCGAGATTCATTGAGGCGTCCTCGCGGATCGCGGTGTGCGGGCAGCCGCCGGTCTCGACCCCGGCAATGCGATCCGGCGTCAGCGAGCCCGAGCGCACCAGGAATTCCGCATCCCATTTGGTGTAGATGTCGTTGGTGATCGCGGCGATGTCGTAGCGCTCGCGCATGGTCTTGCAGAGCAGGTCCATCAGCGCGGTCTTACCCGATCCGACCGGACCGCCGATGCCGACACGCAAGGGGCCGTGAGATGTAGCCATTGCTTCTTTCCTACGTCGTCCTGGCGGCTGCGGAGTGTACTGGCCGCAATCAAGATCTGAACAGCCGCGTGTATTGTGTCTCGTGCCGCAGGCTGGCGAGGTCGGCGCGAAACGTCGCGCCGCCGACATCGTCCAACGTCGCATTCAGCGCACGATTTGCCGTCGCGGCAGCCGCGGCTTCCAGCCTCACCAGCACGCGCTGGCTGTCGGTCTGGCCGAGCGGAATGAGCCGGCTGGCCGCGGAAATCCAGTTCGAGACCAGCGCATGCAGGAAGGCGTGCAGCGTCGGCGCCAGCGGCACGCCGTGCATCGCGGCGACCACGCCAACGGCAACGGGATAGACCAGTGGCGTCCGGCATGCCGCAACCATGGCATCCAGCCCGTCGGCATCCCACGCGGCGCGGGCGATATCGATGAAGGCACGGCCCTGCGATGTCGTCTCCAGCTGCCGCTCGCGCGAGGACACGAACGCCGCGGCGAGCTCGGCGATATCGCTCAAGGTGTCGCCCTCGCCCGCTTCAGTGGCGCGATAGGCGTGGACCAGAAACGTCGCATCGCAGAAGCCCGAGCCGTCGCGAAGCATCGCATCAAGCCAGTCCGCCAGCGACGCTGTGTCGGTGATGTCGCCGGCCTCGACCGCCCATTCGATGCCGCTGGAGTAGGAAAAGCCCCCGACGGGAAACGCGGGCGACAGCCAGGTCATCAACCGGTACAGCGCCGCCGCCTCGCGCTCCGCGAGGTCGCGGGCCGCGACCGGCTCATTTGTGGTCATGAGCATGCTTGTGGCCGTGGTGATGATCGGGGTGATCGCAATGCTCGTCGTGGTGATGGTGATCGTGACTGTCACCATGTGCGGCATGATCATGGTGGTGGCCATGATGATCATCGTGGCCATGATCGTGATGCGCATGGTCGTCGTGTCCATGCGCATGACCGGCATCGGCATAGGCGCCGCCCTCGGGATCGAACGGCGCCTCGATCTCGATCACGCGCGCACCGAGGCCCTTCACCATGGCTTCGATGACGTGGTCGCGGCGGATGCGCAGGCCCTTGGCCATGATCTGCGTCGGCAGATGGCGATTTCCGAGATGCCAGCCGACGCGAATAAGGTGGTGCGGATCGTGGCCGCGGATCTCGAGCAGCGGCTCGGGCGCGGCGACCACCTCGACCAGCCGGCCGTCCTCCAGCACCAGCGCATCGCCGCCGCGCAGCGCGACGGCATTCTCCAGGTCGAGCAGGAACTCGAGCCCCCGCGTCCCCGTCATCGCCATGCGGCGGCGGTGTCGATCGTCGAAATCGAGCACGACCGTATCCGCCGGCGCTTCCGCGAAGCGGTGTTGTCCCCTGACCTGCGTCGCCCGGATCATGCGCTTTACCCCGTTACCGTGTCTCGACCTTCTCGGGCGTGATCACTTCGATCTTCGGCGGCGCCGTAAAACACTTCACCGCGACGCGGCCGAAGGTCTTCATGTGCTCCATGGCGCGATGCGGCACCAGCGCCTCGGCATTCTCCCACTGCTCGACGAACACCATCTTGGCGGGATCGGTGACGCTCTCATGCAGATCATAGGCGATATTGCCGGGCTCTTTCCGGGTCTCCTTGATGCAGGCGGTGGCGGCTGCAATGAATTCGGCGCGCGTTTCAGGCTTGATGGTCAAGGTGGCGACGACATAGATCACGAGAAATCCTCCCGGCTTTTCTTCTGGGCTTCAGATACCGGGCGGGACCTTAGACCAGGCGGGATCGAACGCAAAACCGGAAAAGCTGTCTCCGATATGCGACCAAGACATATTCCTGGGACATGCGTTGAGGCGCTATTTCAGTACATGAAATATCGTTGCGCCATCGGCAGCACCTCGGCGGGGGCGCAGGTCAAAAGCTCGCCGTCGGCACGGACCTCATAGGTCTCCGGATCGACCTCGATATTGGGCGTGGCGTCGTTGTGAATCATGCTCTTCTTCGAGATCCTGCCGCGGGTGTTCTGGACTGCATAGAGCTTCTTGTCGATGCCGAGCTTGCGCGCGAGGCCACCGGTGATCGCGGCCTTCGAGGTGAACACCACAGAAGACGCAGTGCGCGCCTTGCCGAAGGCGCCGAACATCGGCTGGTAATGCACCGGCTGCGGGGTCGGGATCGAGGCGTTGGGATCGCCCATGGGAGCCGCGACGATCATGCCGCCCTTGACGACGCAATCCGGCTTGACGCCGAAGAAGGCCGGCGACCACAGCACGAGATCGGCGAGCTTGCCCTTCTCCACCGAGCCGATCAGCTTCGAAACGCCGTGGGCGATCGCGGGATTGATCGTGTATTTGGCGATGTAGCGCTTGACCCGGAAATTGTCGTTGTCCTTGCCCTTGTCCTGCGGCAACGAGCCGCGCTGCTTCTTCATCTTGTCGGCGGTCTGCCAAGTCCGGATGATGACCTCGCCGAGGCGGCCCATGGCCTGGGAGTCCGAGGAGATCATGGAGAGCGCGCCGAGATCATGCAGGATGTCCTCGGCCGCGATGGTCTCCTTGCGGATGCGGCTTTCAGCAAACGCCAGATCTTCCGCGATCGAGGGGTCGAGGTGGTGGCACACCATCAGCATGTCCAGATGCTCGTCGATGGTGTTGCGCGTGAAGGGCCGCGTCGGGTTGGTCGAGGACGGTAGCACGTTCTTCAGCCCCGCGACCTTGATGATATCAGGGGCGTGACCGCCGCCGGCGCCCTCGGTGTGGAAGGCGTGGATGGTGCGGCCCTTGAACGCCTTGATGGTATCCTCGACGAAGCCGGATTCGTTCAGCGTGTCGGTGTGGATCATCACCTGGATATCGTAGTCGTCGGCCACCGACAGGCAGGTGTCGATCGCGGCCGGCGTCGTGCCCCAGTCCTCGTGCAGCTTCAGCGCACAGGCGCCGGCCTTGATCATCTCTACCAGCGCGCCGGGCCGCGAGGCGTTGCCCTTGCCGGAGACGCCGAGATTGACCGGGAAGGCGTCGAACGACTGGATCATCCGGCCCATGTGCCACGGCCCCGGCGTGCAGGTGGTGGCGAACGTGCCGTGCGACGGACCGGTGCCGCCCCCTAGCATCGAGGTGACGCCCGACATCAGCGCGTGCTCGATCTGCTGCGGACAGATGAAATGGATGTGGCTGTCGAAGCCGCCGGCGGTGAGGATCTTGCCTTCACCCGCGATCACGTCGGTGCCGGGGCCGATGATGATGGTGACACCGGGCTGGATGTCGGGATTGCCGGCCTTGCCGATGCCAGCGATCATGCCGTCCTTGATCGCGACGTCGGCCTTCACGATGCCCCAGTGATCGACGATCAGCGCATTGGTGATGACGGTGTCCGCCGCGCCCTGCTTGTTGGTGACCTGCGACTGGCCCATGCCGTCGCGGATCACCTTGCCGCCGCCGAACTTCACTTCCTCGCCGTAGGTGGTGAAATCCTTCTCGACCTCGATGATGAGGTCGGTGTCGGCCAGCCGCACCTTGTCGCCGGTGGTCGGGCCGAACATGTCGGCATAGACGGAACGCTTTATTTTGACGGACATCACAAGCCCCGTTTGCGTTTGAATTTTGGATCGGTGCTCACAGAGAGGTCCTCGCTGTGAGCACCGTGTCGTCGAATGTCGTATCGAGCCAGGAGTTACCGCCGCGGCAACCGGCGACAACCTGCTCGGCCCAGTCGGTGTAATCGACGAGGTCGTCACGTTCCGCGGCCGTCGGATCCGAATGCACGCGCGCGCCGATATTGCTGATCTTGTCGGCGATCTTGATCAGCCTGGCGCCAGCCGATTTTTTCGGTGCGTCGAGCACCTGACGCCGCCGCCGCTCCGGCTTCGGCAGACTCATATCGTCGGTGCATTCCTCGACAAGCGACGCGACACGGTCGGAGAATTTTTGCGCGAGCTCCTCGCGCGTGGTGTCGGTGTCCTCGATCGCATCATGCAGCCAGCCGGCGGCAACGAGTTCGGCGTCGGTGCCGTCGGTCGCGGTCGCAAGCAGGTTCGCGACCTCGGCGAGGTGGTTGATGTAAGGCTCATGACCGCGGCCCTTGCGCGCCATGCCGTTGTGGCGGCGCGCGGCGAGTTCGGCGGCTTCGGAGATGAGGCGGACAGGTGACAGCATGGCAAAGTCCTCCGTTTTCGCCTCAACCGTGGCGCGCCACGCTCGTTCCTGTGGATTTCACAGCTTCCCCATCACGTCGCCGCGGAAGCCGTAGATGGTCTTCTTACCGGCCACCGCGACGAGCTGAACGTCGCGGGTCTGGCCCGGCTCGAAGCGAACGGCGGTGCCGGCGGCGATGTCGAGGCGCATGCCGCGGGCTTTCTTGCGATCGAACTTCAGCGCCGGGTTGGTCTCGAAGAAATGATAGTGCGAGCCGACCTGGATCGGGCGGTCGCCGGTGTTGGCGACCGTCAGCGTCACGGTCTTGCGGCCGGCATTGAGCTCGATCTCGCCGTCCTGGATGAAGAGTTCGCCGGGAATCATGCTTCTCTCCTACCTGATCGGCTCGTGCACGGTGACGAGCTTGGTGCCGTCCGGAAAGGTCGCCTCGACCTGGATGTCGTGGATCATCTCAGGGATTCCCGGCATCACCTGCTCGCGGGTGAGGACCTGCGCGCCCGCCTGCATCAGCTCGGCGACGGTGCGGCCATCGCGCGCGCCCTCGAGGATGAAATCGGAGATGAGCGCGATCGCCTCCGGATGGTTGAGCTTGACGCCGCGATCCAGCCGGCGGCGGGCCACGATCGCCGCCATCGAGATCAGAAGCTTGTCCTTTTCGCGGGGAGACAGGTTCATGCGAAATCTCTTCCGTTCAACACTTTCAGCCGATCAATTGAGCCAGAGCCGCGGCAACGCCGCACCGGTGCGCGCCAATACGGCCATCATGTCCGCGCGCAGCCGCGCCGCATCTTGGGCACAGAACCGTGCCATTGCAAAGCCATTCCAGGCGGATATCCCGACCTCGCCGGCGAAGGATTCCGATGCCTCGCGGAGACGCTCGATCAGGGCCTCGTCGCCGGGCACGATCAGCGCCGTGCCGATCGCAGCGCCGCCCTTGGCCACCGCCGATCGCGCAAGCTTTGCGCCGATATTGCCGTCGAGCCTGACGGTCTCGGCGAACACTAGCTTGCCGCCGCGACGCAGCCGCCAGTGGTCGACGAACTCGCCTTGCTTCATTCGTTCGCCCATGGCGGTACGGCCGAACACCACGATCTCGCACAGCAGAAGCGAGGCAGTCGCATCGAGGTCAATGTCGAAGCGGCGCCGAACGCGCGCCCGGTCGAACAGGATCGTCTCCTGCGGCAGCCAGCCGACATGTGCGCCTGCGGCAACCTTCAGCGTTATATTGAGCTCCGCCGCCTGCCCTGGCGCGCGGTAGACCTTTTCCGCGGCTGCCGTCGTCAGCGTCAGCTTCGAGCCATCTGCGGCCGCGATCTCGATGTCGAAGCGATCGCCGCCCGCAACGCCGCCGGCCGTGTTGACGAACACGCCGGAGAGACCCTCGTCCTCCGGCGAAGGGAAGCGCACGCGCAGCGAGCCGGACTCATGCAAGATCCCGCGACGTGTCACACCGTCACGCGCGTGGACGTCGAAGCGCACCGCGCCGCGGGCGCGGTTGGCGTCGAACACCGAAGATGTCGCTGAAACGTCGCTGCGCATCCGCCTCCCCAGCCGGTCGCGGCAGAATGGCTTACAGCGCCATCTGGCGGCTGATTTCGCTCGCGTCGAGATTGGAGCGGTCGCAGGTGAACTTCACCGCGCCGCGATCCATCACCGCAAAACTGTCGCCGAGTTCGCAGGCAAAGTCGAGATATTGTTCGACCAGCACGATGGCGATGTTGCCGAGATTGCGCAGGTACGAGATGGCTCGGCCGATATCCTTGATGATTGAGGGCTGGATGCCCTCGGTCGGCTCGTCGAGCAGCAGCAGCTTTGGCCGCATCACCAGCGCGCGCCCGATCGCGAGCTGTTGCTGCTGCCCGCCGGAGAGATCGCCGCCGCGCCGGCCGAGCATGGATTGCAGCACCGGGAACAGCGAGTACACGTCGTCCGGAATGTGCTTGTCCTCGCGCCTGAGCGGGCCGAAGCCGGTCTTGAGATTTTCCTCGACCGTCAGAAGCGGAAATATCTCGCGCCCCTGCGGCACGAAGCCGATGCCCTTGCGCGCGCGCTCATAGGGCTTCAGACCCGTGATATCGTTGCCGTCGAGCACGATCGCGCCCGAGGAAATCGGGTACTGCCCGACCATCGCGCGCAGGAGCGAGGTCTTGCCGACGCCGTTGCGCCCGAGCACGCAAGTCACCTTGCCGGGTTCGGCCGCGATCGAGACGCCACGCAGCGCCTGCGCCGCGCCGTAGAACAGGTTGATGTCCTTGACCTCAAGCATCGCTCACCGCCCCAGATAGACTTCGATGACCCGCTCGTTGGACGAGACCTGGTCGATGGTGCCTTCCGCGAGCACGGTACCCTCATGCAGGCAGGTGACCTTGACGCCGAGCTCGCGCACGAACGTCATGTCGTGCTCGACCACCATCACGGTGTGAGTCTTGTTGATTTGCTTGAGCAGCTCGGCGGTGAGATGCGTTTCGACGTCGGTCATGCCAGCGACGGGTTCGTCGACGAGAAGCAGTTTCGGATCCTGTGCGAGCAGCATGCCGATCTCGAGCCACTGCTTCTGGCCGTGGCTGAGGCTGCCGGCGAGACGGGCGCGAGCATCGGTGAGGCGGATCGTCTCCAGCACCTTGTCGATCTGCTCGGATTCCGCCCGGCTGCCGCGCCAGAACAGCGTACCCTTGACGCTGTGGTCGACATTGAGCGCGAGCAACAGATTGTCCTGCACGGTCTGGCTCTCGAACACGGTCGGCTTCTGGAATTTGCGGCCGATGCCGAGCTCGGCGATGCGGGTCTCGTCCAGCCGCGTCAGATCGGTGACGCCGTCGAACAGCACGGTGCCTTCGTCAGGCTTGGTCTTGCCGGTGATGATGTCCATCATCGTGGTCTTGCCGGCGCCGTTCGGGCCGATGATGGCGCGCATCTCGCCGGGTTCGAGCGTCAGCGAGAGGTTGTTGATGGCGTGGAAGCCGTCGAACGAAACGTGCACGCCGTCGAGATAAAGCATTGCGGAGGTGGCGCGGGTGTCCATGACGTTCATTGAGCTTCCTCCGCCATTTTAGGTTCGGCAACGCCGTCTTCGGCCGCGGCGCTCGCAATGGTCGCGGCGTCGCGCCTTTCCTTCGACGAGTCCCACCAGGCGTTGAAAGTGCCGACGATGCCCTTGGGCAGCAGCAGCGTCACCAGGATGAACATGGCGCCCAGCATGAACAGCCAGTAAGGCGCGAGCATGCCGGAGGTGAAGAACGTCTTTGCGTAGTTGACGACGACGGCGCCAAGCGCAGCGCCGACCAGCGTACCGCGGCCGCCGACCGCGACCCAGATCACTGCCTCGATCGAATTGCCCGGCGCGAATTCGCTTGGGTTGATGATGCCGACCTGCGGCACATAGAGCGCGCCGGCGACGCCGGCCATGCAGGCCGACACCGTGAACACGAACAGCTTGTAGGATTCGACGCGATAGCCGAGGAAGCGCGTGCGCGATTCCGCATCGCGCACGGCGATCAGTACTTTGCCGAGCTTGGACGAGACGATGGCGCGGCAGATCAGGAAGCCGGCGATCAGCGCCAGGCAGCTCAGCGCGAACAGCGCAGCACGCGTGCCCTCGGCCTGCACGTTGAAGCCCAAAATGTCCTTGAAGTCGGTCATGCCGTTGTTGCCGCCGAAGCCGAAATCGTTGCGGAAGAAGGCGAGCAGCAGTGCATAGGTCATCGCCTGCGTGATGATCGACAGATACACGCCCGTGACGCGGGAGCGGAAGGCGAGCCAGCCGAAGCAAAAGGCGAGCAGCCCCGGTACGATCAGCACCATCAGCGCGGCAAACCAGAACATGTCGAAGCCGTACCAGTACCAGGGCAGCTTCGAATAGTTCAGGAACACCATGAAGTCCGGCAGAATCGGGTTGCCGTAGACGCCGCGGCTGCCGATCTGCCGCATCAGGTACATGCCCATCGCGTAGCCGCCGAGCGCGAAGAAGGCGCCGTGGCCGAGCGAGAGGATGCCGCAATAGCCCCAGATCAGGTCAATCGAGAGCGCCAGGATGGCGTAGCAGACATATTTGCCCCAGAGCGCGACCAGATAGGTCGGCACTTGCAGGAACGAGCCCGCGGGCAGCAGCAGGTTGGAGAGCGGGATGAGGATGCCGCAGGCCACGACGACGGCAAGGAAGATCGTCGCGCCGCGGTCCAGCGATCGCGTCAGCATGTGAGGGGTCATGCTTCCACCGCACGGCCCTTGAGCGCGAACAGACCGCGCGGCCGCTTTTGAATGAACAGGATGATGAGAACGAGGATGGCGATCTTGCCGAGCACGGCGCCGGCGACCGGCTCCAGGAATTTGTTGGCGATGCCGAGCGTGAAGGCGCCGACCAGCGTGCCCCAGAGATTGCCGACGCCGCCGAACACGACGACCATGAAGCTGTCGATGATGTAGCTCTGGCCGAGATTGGGGCTGACATTGTCGATCTGAGACAGCGCCACGCCGGCGATGCCGGCAATGCCCGAGCCGAGGCCGAAGGTCAGCGCATCGACACGCGAGGTCGCGATGCCCATCGAAGCCGCCATGCGGCGGTTCTGCGTGACCGCGCGCATCTCGAGCCCGAGTGCGGTGTAGCGCAGCATCGCGAGCAGAATGACGAACACCGCGAGCGTGAAGACAAGGATCCAGAGCCGGTTATAGGTAATCGTGATCTGGCCGAGCTCGAATGCGCCGCTCATCCAGGAGGGATTGCCGACCTCGCGGTTGGTCGGACCGAACATGGTGCGCACCGCCTGCTGCAGCACCAGCGACAGACCCCATGTTGCCAACAGCGTCTCCAGCGGACGGCCATAGAGAAAGCGGATGATGCTGCGCTCGATCACGACGCCGAGCGCGCCCGCCACCAGGAAGGCGAGCGGCACCGCGATCAGCAGCGAATAGTCGAACAGGCCGGGATAGCGGGTGCGGATCACCTCCTGCACCACGAAGGTGGTGTAGGCTCCGATCATCACCATCTCGCCATGGGCCATGTTGATGACGCCCATCACGCCGAACGTGATGGCAAGCCCGATCGCGGCAAGCAGCAGCACCGAACCGAGCGAGAGGCCGTACCAGGCATTCTGCACCATCGACCAGACCGCGAGCGAACTCTGGATCGAGCCGATTGCGCTCGCGGCAGCCTTGGTCACCGAGGCCGGCTGGTCGCCCATGCCGGTGAGCAGCGCCATCGCCTCCTGGTCGCCGCGCGCCTTGATGGTGGCAACGGCTTCGAGCTTCTCGACCTCGGTGGCATCGGGCTTGAACAACAGGATCGCCGCGCGGGCGTCGCCCAGCGCAGCCTTGACGGATCGGTTGGTTTCCTTGGCGAGCGCGCCGTCGACGGCTTCGAGCGACGTCTCCTCATGCGACTTGAAGACGGATTGCGCCGCCTGGAGCCGCGCTCCGATGTCGGGTGACTGCAGCGTCAGACTGCCGATCGCGGCATCGACGCTGCGGCGCAGGCGGTTGTTGAGGCGGACCGCGCTTGCACTGTCGGGCACGCTGGCCACGGCCTGACCGGTCGCGGCATCGATCGACTTTCCGTCGGCGCCGGTGACGTACACCTTCTTGCTGTCCGGATCGGCCATCAGCCGGCCGTCCTGGAGCGCGCTGATGATCGGAAAGGCCAGCGTATTGCCGCTGCTCGCGACCACGCCGATCGCCTCTTCCGTGTCGGAATAATCGTCGTTGGCGAATTTGGCGACCGCATCCTCGAACGGACCAGCCAAGGCCGGCAGTGCGAACGCGATCAGGAACAACGAGAGCAGGAGCGAACAGAGGCGGGCGGACAAATTGGCTGGCACTGTGAAAGACCCCGGCAGAAAAGGGTGGAGAAGGCGGCGGGATCGCCGCCTTCTCCGATCATGCAATGAAGTGTCAGATTCGGATCAGGAACCCGAACCGAGGCACTTGTTGCTCTTGGTGTTGAAGTTGCCGCACTTCTTGCCGACCCAGTCGCCGACCAGGTCCTTGGAGCCGTCGAGCTCCTTCGACCAGGCGTCGCCCGCGACAAGACCCGGGGTCTTCCACACCACGTCGAACTGGCCGTTGGCTTTGATTTCGCCAATGAACACCGGCTTGGTGATGTGATGGTTCGGAAGCATCTTGGAGGTGCCGCCGGTCAGGTTCTTGGCTTCGATGCCCGGGAGCGCGTCGATCACCTTGTCCGGATCGGTCGACTTCACCTTCTCGACCGCCTTGACCCACATGTCGAAGCCGATCACGTGCGCTTCCATCGGATCGTTGGTCACGCGCTTCGGATTCTTGGTGTAGGTCTGCCACGCCTTGATGAACTTCTCGTTCTCCGGCGACTTGATCGACTGGAAGTAGTTCCAGGCGGCGAGATGGCCGAGCAGCGGCTTGGTGTCGATGCCGGCGAGTTCTTCCTCACCCACCGAGAACGCGACGACCGGGATGTCCTTCGCCTTGATGCCCTGGTTGCCGAGCTCCTTGTAGAAAGGAACGTTGGCGTCGCCGTTGATGGTCGAGACCACGGCGGTCTTCTTGCCGGCCGAGCCGAACTTCTTAATGTCGGCCACGATCGTCTGCCAGTCGGAATGACCGAACGGCGTGTAGTTGATCATGATGTCTTCCTGGGCGACACCCTTGGACTTCAGATAGGCTTCCAGGATCTTGTTGGTGGTGCGTGGATAGACGTAGTCGGTGCCCGCGAGCACCCAGCGCTTCACCTTCTCGTCCTTCATCAGATAGTCGACGGCGGGGATCGCCTGCTGGTTCGGCGCGGCACCGGTGTAGAACACGTTGCGCTCGCTCTCCTCGCCCTCGTACTGCACGGGGTAGAACAGGATGCTGTTCAGCTCCTTGAACACCGGGAGCACCGACTTGCGCGACACCGAGGTCCAGCAGCCGAACACGACCGAGACCTTGTCCTTGGTGATCAACTCGCGCGCCTTCTCGGCGAACAGCGGCCAGTTCGAAGCGGGATCGACGACGACGGCTTCGAGCTTCTTGCCGTTGACGCCGCCCTTCTTGTTCTGCTCGTCGATCAGGAAGAGGATGGTGTCCTTCAGCGTGGTCTCGCTGATGGCCATGGTGCCGGAGAGAGAATGAAGCACGCCGACCTTGATGGTGTCGTCCGCGGCTTTCGCACCGGAAATGGAAGCCAGACCAAGCATCAGTCCGGCGGTCGCGGCGAGAACGCCACGGCGGCTAAATGGCGCCGCTATATCGTGAGTGGATTTGCTATGCATGAGTGTCTCATCTCCCTGACGCAGACGTGAAAAACGCTGCGAAACGGCCCCAACGGCCGCCTGCGATTAACGGATTCGCAAGAACCGTGCCATGGATTAGACACATATTAGGCCATTGATTTCGCTGGGGAAATCGACAGAAAACCAAGCATCGCCATAGCCGCGCCGCCTAAACCTTGAGCAATTCGAATGTATGCGAATGTGGCAGGCAGGCTATTTTCTAAGCAAATTTCCCACCCTGGCTAAATTTCCGGCACAACTATTTCTGCACCGCGATCGCCATTTGTGGTGCGCCTGCCTTGAAAGCGCCGCCTCAATGTTCCATATGGGGGGCGAGGTCTCTTGCGAATCAGAGACCGTTGCGAGCCGCGTGTTCTTAAGCCCTTACGGGCGTCTGGCTTGCCCCATCCCATCAAGCCATCCGACACCCCAAACACGCAGGTGTCCCTCTCGACACCCTTTTGCGCGCGCCGCGCCGAATGCGCCGGGCGCCCGCTTTTGACATGGAAAGAACCCACCTTTTGACTTCGTTTCAGGATTTCGGCCTCGCCGAACCCATCGCTCGTGCTCTCACCGAAGAGAACTACGTCACCCCCACCCCCATCCAGACCCAGACGATTCCGACCGCGCTGACCGGCCGCGACGTCGTCGGCATCGCCCAGACCGGAACCGGCAAGACCGCGTCTTTCGCGCTGCCGATCCTGCACCGCCTGCTCGAGAATCGCATCAAGCCGCAGCCGAAGACGACCCGCGTCCTGGTGCTGTCGCCGACCCGCGAACTGTCCGGCCAAATCCTCGACAGCTTCAACGCCTATGGCCGCCACATCCGCCTGTCCTCGACCCTCGCCATCGGCGGCGTGCCGATGGGCCGTCAGGTCCGCTCGCTGATGCAGGGCGTCGAGGTGCTGGTCGCCACCCCCGGCCGTTTGCTCGACCTCGTGCAGAGCAACGGACTGAAGCTTGGAAGCGTCGAATTCCTCGTGCTCGACGAAGCCGACCGCATGCTCGACATGGGCTTCATCAACGACATCCGCAAAATCGTCGCCAAGCTGCCGATCAAGCGGCAGACGCTGTTCTTCTCGGCCACCATGCCGAAGGACATCGCCGAGCTGGCCGACGCCATGCTGCGCGACCCTGCCCGCGTCGCGGTGACCCCGGTCTCCTCGACCGTGGAGCGCATCCAGCAGCGCATCATCCAGGTCGACTTCTCCGCCAAGCCGGCGTTCCTCGCCCAGCTGTTGAAGCAGGAGCAGGTCAACCGAGCCCTGGTCTTCACGCGCACCAAGCACGGCGCCGACAAGGTCGTTAAGACACTCGAGAAGGCGGGGATCCCCGCCAGCGCCATCCACGGTAACAAGTCGCAGAACCATCGCGAACGGACGCTTGCCCAGTTCCGCACCGGTGAAATCCGCACGCTGGTCGCCACCGATATCGCCGCCCGCGGCATCGATGTCGACGGCATCACCCACGTCATCAATTTCGACCTGCCCAACGTGCCGGAGACCTATGTGCATCGCATCGGTCGCACCGCGCGCGCGGGTGCCGAGGGTACCGCGATCTCACTGGTCGCAGGCGGCGAGGAGCTGAGCTATCTCCGCGATATCGAGCGGCTGATCAAAGTGGCGCTGCCGCGTGAGGATCGCCGCACCGACGCCGGCCGCCGGGATGCGGGCCCTCCCCCGCAGCAGCAACGACAGGGTCGGCCGGGCCGCCCGGGCCAGCGTCCGCAAGGCGCAAGGTCTGGTGAGGGACGCCACGGTGACGGTCGCCGTGCCGACGAAAGGCATGCGGACGGGCGCCACCACAGTGCCGCCAAGCAGGGCGACGGAAGACCCGGCGAGGGACGGCATGGCGACGCCAGGCGTGCTGACGCACGGCCCGGCAGTGGCCCGAAGGCTTCGAAGGCTCCTCGTCGCGACCACACCGGCGGCAAGGCGCATTCTTCGCCAAACGGCCGTCCGGAACAGCGTTCCGCGCATAGCGCCGGGGCGTCTGATGGGATACAAGGCGTTGCCTTTTTGCGCCGCGAGAGTCGGCCGAACGGCCAACCGAACCGCAAACCCCATTCGCACTAGCCGTCCACGACCTGGAGAAATTCATGGCTAAGGAAGAGCTGATCCAGTTCGAAGGACTGGTCACCGAAATCCTCCCCGACGCGCGCTACCGCGTGCAGCTCGACGCCGGACACGAGATCGTCGCCTACACCGCCGGCAAGATGAAGAAGAACCGCATCAAGACTCTGGCGGGCGACCGCGTGACGGTTGAGATGTCGCCCTATGACCTCGAAAAGGGCCGGCTGATTTTCCGCCACAAGGACGAACGTCCGAGCGGGATGGGCGGACCTCCGCGCCCCGGACAGCGCGGCGGCCAGTTCCGCCGCCGCTAGTCGGGAGGCTCAGCGCGCGAGCGCGGACCTGAAGTTCCGACCTGTATGCTGATCCGCCGTGAACATCACGGCGGATCAAAAAATCGTGCACGTCAGCATTGTTTTGGGGTTCTGTTTCCAATAAAATGAATTAATCGATTTTCGGCCGGACGACATTAGCATCCACCGGTACAGCCGGTTCAGACACGCTGACGACCCTTCCAAAAATTCGATCTAACCTGTCCGCGCGAGCGGGCTCTGACATTGTGTTATCTGAGAAGGGACTACCCCCATGAGCATGGGAACCGTGAAGTGGTTTAACGCGACCAAAGGCTTCGGCTTCATCCAGCCCGACGATGGCGGCCAGGACGTGTTCGTCCACATCAGCGCTGTGGAGCGTGCAGGCCTCGGCACGCTGCGCGAAGGTCAGAAGATCTCCTACGAGATCGTGGCCGACCGCCGTTCCGGCAAGTCGGCAGCGGACAACCTCCGTTCCGCCGGTTGAGCCTACCGCTTACGGCCCCGATCGGCTCGAGCGAACAAGTTAAGAAAAGGCCGGGCGCAATGCCCGGCCTTTTTTCTAGTTCAGGGGGCACGGCAGCGACGGTACGCCGTTGTAAGGAACGCAGGTGACTTGGCGCGGCCGCGTGTAGGAGACATCGCTCAGCGTGATGCCCGACTTCAGAACAAATTTGACAGAAGGCGTGTAGAGGTAACTCGCCTCGCTGTAAATGAGGTAGGTCTTCGGGATCAAGAGCGTCGACGGAATCATCGAGGTGACCGTGGTACCAGCAGCCAGAGCCGAGGGCGGTGCCGTCAGCGTGGCCTGCGTCGCACCGTTGGCAATGGTGGCGGACTGGCTCCATTTAATTTTGGCGACGCTGCTCGAGTCGATATAGATCTGAAGAACCGTGCCGTTCACGAGCGTAGCGTCGTAAGGCATGATCATCGAAATGCTTGCCGTGAACGTGTCCTGCAAGTCGCCAGGGTCGAGCGACGTTGACTGCGACGTCAAATCGGACAGTGTCCGTGCAATCATTGTGACTTTGCGATCAATCGCCACGGCCGATGAAAATTCGACGGTACCGAAGAACATCACCAGCATCAGCGGCACGATGACCGCGAATTCGGTCGCCGCGAGCGCGCGCTTGTCGGCGACGAAGTCACGCACGAAGTGACCGGTATTCCTCCAGATATGCGCAATCGGCTGCATCGGCTTGCTCGAATCCATCTGTCTCAAAAAGGTTCGTTCTTGAAGGCCGCGGTCGCGACCAGCAGCCGTTTGTTGCTGCAGCCCATGTTGAAGCCAAGGCCGGTGACGATGAGCGGCCACTGATAGAATAGGCGCACCACGACGACCTGGCCGGCGGCCCCGGCATTGTACTGCACGCCGGCCGGGTTGAAGCTGCAGGAATTGCCGTAGCTGGTGAGGCTTAGTGCTCCGAACGAGTTTGTACTCACAACGTCGATGTAGAGCTTGGTGCAATCAAAGAGCGCTGGGATCTGGCTGCAGACGTAAGCCTTGAACGTCGTTTGCGAGCAGGGCGTGCTCACGCCGGACACCGCGCAGGCCGCCACCGAACCGGATTGCGCCTGCCCCGTCAGCAACACCCGCGCGGAATTCTGGCTGGCGCTCTCGAGCACCTGGGTCGCCAAGAACATCAGCGCCGTCTCGATGATGGCGAACAGCAGCGCGAAGAACATCGGTGCGACCAGCGCGAACTCGACGGCTGCGGAGCCGCGGCGACTGCCGCGAAACCGGCGCAGCATGGCGAGGAGCGTGAACCTCGTAGGTGCAGGCGAAGGCATCAAATTCCCCAGCAGCAGCAGCAATCATCTGCCATGTTCAATAGCGGAAACTGATTGTTTAAGTGTTTCAGGCGATCCGCACCCGGCGACCCGGGCCATTAGGGGCGCGTTAACCGTGAACGACCCAGGCCAAGGAGACGAGAGCATTGAGACGAGCATACGGAGAGAGAAACTCATGCGCCCGCATCGGCCCGGGGCGATCCTTGCCCCGGCAAACCCGCCAATCAAACTCGCTGGTTGGTCTTACTTAGTTGGTCTTACTCAGTTCGTCTTGGCGCCCGCACCAGCATTGCCGCTGGCCGTGCTGCTCAACGAACCGGCCTGACTTATCGTGTTGTTGAAATAGGTGTCGCTGTCGCCGAGCGTCACGCGACGCTGGCAAACCGGCATGCAGCTGTAGGACTCGCGCTCGATCCCGCGATAGACGGTGACGAGCCGATCGCTCGGACCTTCAACCTGGATCTGGCGATCGACCAGGATCTCGCCGCCTCGGTCGAGCGCGATGAAATTGGTGGCGCCATAGCCCTTGCCGGTCACGACGATCATGCCACCAGGCTGGAGCGTGACGTCGGCGATCATGGGATTGCCGACCACGATGGTCGCCACCTTGCCAGGCAACCGCACCAGCTTGGCCTGGTCGACATTCACGGCAATGGCATCTGCGGTCGGCTCGGCAAGGCCAGCAGCCGGCGATGCCAGCACCGCGGCCGCAACCAGAAGACAGACGCGCGCATGACGGCGCAGCAGTTGTTTACGCATACTCTTACCCCCGGGACGTCACAAACCGGCAGAAGCAATCGGATAACAGCCGAGCCGGTGCCCGACCCGGCTAACCTGCCCTCAATTCGTGAACGTTCCGCAAATTCGCCGACTATTGTTTGAACGGACTGGCATTTCGCGGCCCCGAGAACCTAGCGGCGGAACGGATAGGCAAGCTGCCCTCCGATCTCCTTCGGCATGGTGGCTTCATCCTTGCCGTAATCCTGCGGCAATTGCCCCTCGGGCATCCGGAAAGTGCCGAACAGCACATCCCAGATCGGGAACGTGCCGGCAAAATTGGTGTCGCCGCCCTCTGCGAGCGAGGTGTGGTGCCAGCGATGGAACACCGGCGTCGCCAGCACATATTTGAACGGCCCGAAGGTCCAGTTGAGGTTGGCGTGCACGAAGGCCGAATGGAAGGTCGTGAACGGGGCGAGCCAGACCATGGCGTTCGGCGAAATGCCGGCCATCAGCAGCACGACGTCGACCGCGATCGTACCGAGCACGAGATTGACGGGATGGAAGCGGGCCGCGGAAATCCAGCTGATCTCCTCCGAGGAGTGATGGATCGCGTGATACTTCCAGAACCCGCCGCCGTGGAACAGCCGGTGCAGCCAGTACAGCATGAAATCGGACAGGACCAGGAACAGCACGGCCTGGACCCAGAGCGGCAATAGCGACAGCGGGCCGTGGCCATTGTCGTAGAAGGCGATGAGTTCGTCGGCATCATGGATGTTGAAGACGAAGCTCGCACCGACGATCAGAAGGCTGATCCGCATGACACGTGCGAACACCGGAACGACAAACCAGTAGCAGATGTCCGTGACGATCTCCCGCTTGCGCCACCAGGGCACGCCGGGATTGCAGGCCCAGACGTGCTCGAGCACGGTGAAGACCACCGCGAGCGCGAAAGTCGTGGGGATCACCTTCGCGATGGTCTCGCCGAGCATCAGGGCGATTTCCATGGGCAGGCTCGACATTGTCGCCTCTCTTGCGAATTGCTGGTCCCGCCTACGCGTACTCCCTCAAATTTAAGGGACGGTGAAGCCGGAACTGCGCTTGCTGCACATCCGGAACTGGAACGATTGCAGCTGGCTGCCTTAAGGCGAAATTCACTCTGGCCAGCGGCAGGCGGGTTTGCCCGATCGAATTAACTCTCCCGAAAGAGCTCGGATCTCATGGTCATTGGGTCAAGCACAACGCCGAACGAGGCGATCCCACCCCAGATGGAGTTTTGTTCATGAAGAACCTGATTGCGCGTTTCGCGAAAGATGAATCCGGCGCCACCGCCATCGAATACGGCCTGATCGCCGCCGGCATCGCGCTGGCCATCATCACCGTCGTCAACAATCTCGGCACCACGCTGAACGCCAAGTTCACCTCCATCAGCAGCTCGCTGAAGTAAGCGATCGACGAACGACGGCAAAAGCCCCGGGCCTCCGGGGCCTTTGTTTTTCAGACGGCGAGTTCCAGTGGCGTTGAGCAAGTACAGAACCGATGCCGCGGTCGCGGCAAACGTGGCGGAGGCCGCGCAGACCGGCTCGCCGGCTTACTGGGTCTGCCTGGCCCTGCTGCTTGCGACCGTCGCGCTCGCCGCACGCATCGCCTCCCTCTGGTGAGCACGCCTTCGGCTGGTTCCGCCCATCGAAACGGCTGCCGCCGTTTTCGGTTTGTTTAGCACTGCCGGCTAGAATCCGGCGACGCCAGCTCCGCGGCAAACCCAGGCCTCAAGACGCAACCCATGATCCTCGACCTTGCGCGCCTTCTGCTCTTCCCTGCCCTGATGGCGTTTGCCGCCGCGAGCGATCTCTTCACGATGACGATCTCTAACCGCGTATCGCTGGCGCTGGTCGCCGGCTTTTTCGCGCTTGCTCTCGCCGGTGGCATGGCACCTTACGAGATGCTGAGCCATGTCGGCTCAGGTGCGCTCGTCCTGGTCGTGGCTTTCACCTGTTTTGCGATGGGCTGGGTCGGCGGTGGCGATGCCAAGGTCGCGGCCTCCGTCGCACTCTGGTTCGGGTTCGCACAGCTGATGAACTTCCTGCTCTACGCCTCGCTGTTCGGCGGGGCGCTGACGCTGCTCCTGCTTCAGTTCCGGCAGTGGCCGCTGCCTTATGGGCTGGCGGGCCAGGCCTGGCTCGCGCGGCTGCACGCCAAGGAGAGCGGCATTCCCTACGGCATCGCGCTCGCAATGAGTGCGCTGATGGTCTACCCGGAGACCGAATGGGTGAAGGCGATCGACCTCGCTCACCTCGCATTGCGCTGAACGCATCGGGTCAACCCGGCGTTAAGGCGATTTAGATACGCCTCATTAACCATGCTTTGACGAATAGCTGGTCAACTGCCGATTACGGCGGCGTCAGCGTCGCGGCGTTTGTTGGAAAGTGAAGCGTATGAATAGGGCACGCATTGTCGTCCTGACGGTCGCCATCTGCGCCGGCGGTGTCGCCGCGTATCTGGCGAGCGGCTCAGACAATTCTGCGCCGCCTCCGGCTCCGGTCGCGCAGCTTCCCACCGTCGACGTCCTGGTCGCCAAGAACGACATCGGCCTGGGCCAGACCGTCAAGCCGGAAGACGTGCAATGGCAGACCTGGCCGTCCGCGACCGCCAGCACCACCTTCATCCGCCGCAACGAGCGCCCCGAGGGAGTAACCCAGGTCACCGGCTCGATCGCACGATCTCCCTTCATCCAGGGTGAGCCGATCCGCGACCAGAAGCTGGTCAAGGCCGAAGGCTCCGGCTTCATGGCGGCAATCCTGCCCACCGGAATGCGGGCGATTTCGACCGAGATCTCGCCGGAAACCGGCGCAGGCGGCTTCATCCTCCCCAACGACCGCGTCGACGTGCTTCTGACGCGCCGTCTCAAGAATCCGGACCAGAGCAGCGGCGCCCCTGATGTGATCACGTCCGAGATCATCCTGGCCAATATCCGCGTCCTGGCCATCGACCAGGCGCCGAAGGAGAAGGACGGGCAGAACGCGGTGGTCGGCAAGACCGTCACCCTCGAGCTCAATCCTGCGCAGACTGCGACGCTCTCCTCCGCACGCCAGAGCGGCACGCTGTCGCTGGCGTTGCGCAGCATCGTCGACGTCAAGCTCAGCGAGATCACGCTCGATGATTCCGCGCAGAAGCGCGATGGCATTTCGATCATTCGGTACGGTATCCCAAGCTCGACGGCGAAGGCACGATGAGGACTGTCGATATGAAATGCAGGGCGAACTTGGCGACGATGCGAACCTCTGTGGTCCGCGCCCTGTCGTTTTCGGCCACCGTCGCGCTCGCGCTCAACCCGGTGCTGACCCCTGTGGTTGCCGCCGACTATCGCCCTGTGGCGCAGGCTGCGGCCGACGGTCAGATGAACGCGCGATTCCTCTCGCTCGGCATCGGCAAGTCGATCGTGATCGACCTTCCGCGTGACATCAAGGACGTGCTTGTCGCCGATCCCAAGATCGCCAACGCGGTCGTCCGCTCGGCGCAGCGCGCCTACATCATCGGCGCCGCGATCGGCCAGACCAACATCGTGTTCTTCGATTCCGCCGGCCAGCAGATTGCGGCCTATGACATCGCGGTCAAGCGCGACCTCAACGGCGTGCGGGCCGCGCTGAAGCAGGTCCTGCCGAACTCAGACATCCAGATCGACGGGCTAGGCGACGGCATCATCCTGACCGGTTCGGCCGCGAATCCCGCCGAAGCCCAGCAGGCCAACGACCTCGCCGTGCGCCTCGCGGGCGGCCCCGAGAAGGTCGTGAACTCGATCGTGGTCCGCGGCCGCGACCAGGTCATGCTCAAGGTGACCGTTGCCGAAGTGCAGCGCAGCATCATCAAGCAGCTAGGAATCGACCTTACCGCCAATCTCAGCTACGGCACCTCGGTCGTCAGCTTCAGCAACTCCAATCCGTTCACGGCTCTCGGCAAGAACCTCGTCGACGGCAACAATCTGACCACCAAGTTCGGCGGGGCCCCGTCGGTGCAGGCCACCCTGCGTGCGATGGAAACCGCGGGTGTGATCCGGACGCTGGCCGAACCGAATCTGACCGCGATCTCCGGTGAATCGGCAACATTCATCGCCGGCGGTGAATTCCCGGTGCCTGCCGGCTACGCGTGCGACCCTACCACGCACGTTTGTACCACCCAGATCAGCTTCAAGAAGTTCGGCATCTCGCTCAACTTCACCCCCGTCGTTCTCACCGAGGGCAAGATCAGCCTGCGGGTGATGACGGAGGTCTCTGAGCTCTCCAACGAAAACGCGATCACGCTGTCTCAGGCCGTGACCTCGACCTCGGTCAACTCGCTCACGGTGCCCTCGATCAAGACCCGCCGCGCAGAAACCTCCCTGGAAATTCCCTCCGGAGGTGCGATGGCTATGGCCGGCCTGATCCAGCAGCAGACCAAGCAGGCCGTCAGCGGACTGCCGGGCCTGATGCAGCTCCCGGTCCTCGGCACGCTGTTCCGCAGCCGCGACTTCGTCAACAACGCGACCGAGCTGGTCGTGATCGTGACGCCCTATATCGTTCGCGCAGTTGCGCAAAAGGATCTGTCGCGGCCGGATGATGGCTTCTCCGCGCCTGCGGATCCGCAGGCCGAACTGCTCGGCAACATCAACCGCATCTACGGCGTGCCCGGTCGGACCGAACCGGCCAAGAACTACCGCGGCACCTACGGCTTCATCACCGATTGAGGCGGAACGGGGACTTCATGAAGATCACTAGACCACCCCAGATTCGCAGGCGCGCCATCCACCTCGGCGGCGCGCTCGTCGGCATGGCGCTCGCCCTTGGCGGCTGCCAGCATGACGAAGCGGTCACCGCCTCCATTCCCGACAACTACAAGCAGCGCCATCCGATCGCCATCGAGGAGCAGAATCGCTCCATCGTCGTCTTCGTCGGCCATGCCCGCGGCGGCTTGACCGCCGCCCAGCGCGCCGACGTGATGGGCGTCGCGTCGGCCTGGATGCACGAAGGCACCGGCGCGATCCAGATCGACGTGCCGTCCGGCACGCCCAACGCGCGTCCGGTCGCGGACACCATGCGTGAAATCCAGGCGATCCTGTCAGCGGCAGGCGTTCCGCCGCGCGGCGTCAGCGCCCGCTCTTACCAGCCGGAAGACAAGCGCTTCCTGCCGCCGATCCGGCTCACCTATTCCAAGATCGCCGCGGTCGCGGGTCCCTGCGGCCTGTGGCCGGAAGACATCGGCCCTTCGATGAAGAACAAGAGCTGGTTCGAGAACAAGGAATATTACAATTACGGCTGCGCTTATCAGCGCAACCTCGCGGCGATGGTCGACAATCCGTCAGATCTCGAGCAGCCGCGGCCCGAAACGCCGTCCTACACGCCGCGGCGCACCGCCGCGTTCGAGAAGTATCGCAAGGGAATGCCGACGGCGGTCGCCTATCCTGAGGCCGACAAGGCCAAACTCAGCGACACCGGCAAATGATCAGCTACGCTCGCCAGCCCCAAGAAGAGCAGTCCGAGGCATCGTTCCCGCCGGCCGAGGAGCATATTGCGCCTGCCCCCCGCGTTTCCGTCCAGGCTTTCTGCGAGACCGTGGAAACGGCGGCCGCCGTGCAGTCGGCCGGCGAAGATCGCCGTCTCGGCAAGGCCCATCTCAAGATCCAGATGGGCGGTATGGCGGCTGCGGTCGAAGCCTACCGCTCGGCACCCACGCCGAACGTGATCGTGCTCGAAAGCGACGGCCGCAACGACCTCCTGGGCGGGCTCGATCATCTCGCAACCGTCTGCGACGCCGGCACCCGCGTGGTCGTGATCGGCCGCATCAACGACGTCATGCTCTACCGCGAGCTGGTGCGCCGCGGCGTCAGCGACTACGTGCTCGCGCCGGTCGGCGCGATCGACGTCGTCCGCTCGATCTGCAACCTGTTCTCGGCGCCGGAAGCCAAGGCCGTCGGCCGTATCATCGCCGTGGTCGGCGCCAAGGGCGGCGTCGGCGCGTCAACCATCTCCCACAACGTCGCCTGGGCGATCGCCCGCGATCTCGCGATGGACGCGGTCGTTGCCGACCTCGACCTCGCCTTCGGAACTGCCGGGCTCGACTATAACCAGGATCCGCCGCAGGGTATTGCCGACGCCGTGTTCTCGCCCGATCGCGTCGATACCGCCTTCATCGATCGCCTGCTGTCGAAATGCACCGACCACCTCAGCCTGCTGGCGGCGCCGGCGACGCTCGACCGGGTCTATGATTTCGGCGCCGACGCCTTCGATGCCGTGTTCGACACGCTGCGCTCCACCATGCCCTGCATCGTGCTCGACGTTCCGCACCAATGGTCGGGCTGGACAAAACGCGCCCTGATCGGAGCGGACGACATCCTGATCGTGGCGGCACCCGACCTCGCCAATTTGCGCAACACCAAGAACCTGTTCGATCTCCTGAAGGCCGCGCGCCCGAACGACCGTCCGCCGCTCTATTGCCTGAACCAGGTCGGCGTGCCGAAACGGCCCGAAATCGCCGCAGCGGAGTTCGCCAAGGCGATCGAGAGCCAGCCAGTCGTCTCGATCCCGTTCGAGCCGCAGATCTTCGGCTCGGCGGCCAATAACGGCCAGATGATCGCGGAGATCTCGGCCAATCACAAATCAATCGAGATGTTCCTTCAGATCGCCCAGCGCCTGACCGGCCGCAGCGAAACGAAGAAGCAAAAGTCGTCCCTGCTTTCACCCCTGATTGAGAAGTTGCGGGGAAAATAGGTCGCCGCATGGAGTTTTTAAGTGTTCGGTAAGCGTAGCGGAACAGAGACCGACCCGCGGGCCTCGAAGCCCGGTGCCGTGTCGTCAGAGCCTGCCCAGGCTTCGGCGCCCGCTGTGTCGCGCGTGCCGCCGCCGCCGGCCGTCACCTCTCCGCCGCTTGCCCCGGCGAAGCCTGCGCCGACCATGGAAGCCCGCCGCTCGGACAATTATTACGAGGTCAAGGCGACCATCTTCGGCGCGCTGATCGAGGCCATCGACCTCGCCCAGCTCGCCAAGCTCGATTCGGAGTCCGCGCGCGAGGAAATCCGGGACATCGTCAACGAGATCATCGCGATCAAGAACATCGTGATGTCGATCGCCGAGCAGGAAGAGCTGCTCGACGACATCTGCAATGACGTCCTCGGCTACGGTCCGCTGGAGCCGCTGTTGTCGCGCGACGACATTGCCGACATCATGGTCAACGGCGCCGACACTGTCTACATCGAGGTCGCCGGCAAGATCCAACGCACCGGTATCCGCTTCCGCGACAACCAGCAGCTCCTCAACATCTGCCAGCGTATCGTCAGCCAGGTCGGCCGGCGCGTCGATGAATCCTCGCCGATCTGCGACGCGCGCCTGGCCGATGGCTCCCGCGTCAACGCCATCGTGCCCCCGCTGTCGATCGACGGCCCCACGCTCACCATCCGCAAGTTCAAGAAGGACAAGCTGACGCTCGATCAGCTCGTCAAGTTCGGCGCAATCTCGCCGGAGGGCGCGGAAATCCTCCAGATCATCGGCCGCGTCCGCTGCAACGTGCTGATCTCCGGCGGTACCGGCTCGGGCAAAACCACGTTGCTCAACTGCCTGACCAACTACATCGAGCACGACGAGCGTGTCATCACCTGCGAAGACGCCGCCGAACTCCAGCTCCAGCAGCCGCACGTGGTCCGACTGGAAACCCGCCCGCCCAACATCGAGGGCGAGGGCCAGGTCACCATGCGCGAGCTGGTGCGCAACTGCCTGCGTATGCGTCCCGAGCGGATCATCGTCGGCGAAGTCCGCGGACCCGAAGCGTTCGACCTGCTCCAGGCCATGAACACCGGCCATGACGGCTCGATGGGCACGCTGCACGCCAACAATCCCCGCGAGGCGCTATCGCGCTGCGAATCCATGATCACGATGGGCGGCTTCTCCCTGCCTTCACGCACCATCCGCGAGATGATCTGCGCTTCGATCGACGTCATCGTCCAGGCCGCGCGCCTGCGCGACGGTTCGCGCCGCATCACCCACATCACCGAGGTGATGGGCATGGAAGGCGATACCATCATCACCCAGGACGTCTTCCTCTACGACATGGTCGGCGAGGACGCCAACGGCAAAATCATCGGCCGGCATCGGTCGACCGGAATCGGCCGTCCGAAGTTCTGGGAACGCGCCCGCTATTACGGCGAAGAGAAGCGCCTTGCCACGGCGCTCGACGCCGCTGAAGTGGCGCCCACGACGTGAGCAGGTCAGCGCAGCCATGAACATGCAAGTCCTTGCCCTCGCCTTCCTTGCCACCGCCGCCGTCGGCGGCCTCGCCTGGGTCTTCCTTTATCCTATGCTCTCCGGAGAACGGAAGGCCGAGAGCCGCCGCGCCTCGATCTCGCGGGCAGAGGCGCCCACGGCCCGCGCGGCCGAGAAGACGCAGCGCTCGCGCCGCGAGCAGGTCGAAACCTCGCTCAAGGATCTCGAGGCGCGGCGCCAGCAGGAGAAGAGCGTACCGCTCAGTGTTCGCCTGTCGCAGGCGGGCCTCGACTGGGCGCCGCAGAAATTCTGGATCGTGTCCGCCGTCGTGGCGGGCGTGCTGTTCGCAGTCGCCTTGTTCATCGGCGGCGGCCTGCTCGGTGCCGCCGGACTCGCTTTCGCCGGCGGCTTCGGTCTGCCACGCTGGGCGCTGGGCTTCCTGAAGAGGCGCCGCGAAGCCAAATTCCTGAAGGCGCTGCCCGACGCGGTCGACGTGATCGTCCGCGGCATCAAGGCGGGCCTGCCGCTGTTCGAATCGATCAAGGTCGTCGCCGCCGACGCGCCGGAGCCGCTGCGCTCGGAGTTTCTGTCCATCATCGAAACGCAGGCGATCGGCATGCCGCTCGGCGAGGCCTGCACGCGACTCTACGATCGGATGCCGCTGCCCGAGGCCAATTTCTTCGGCATCGTCATCTCGATCCAGCAGAAATCGGGCGGCAACCTCTCCGAAGCACTCGGCAACCTCTCCAAGGTGCTGCGCGACCGCAAGAAGATGAAAGAGAAGATCCAGGCGATGTCGATGGAAGCCAAGGCCTCGGCCGGCATCATCGGCTCGCTGCCGCCGATCGTGATGTTCCTCGTCTACCTCACAACGCCGGGATACATCTCGATGCTTTGGACTCATCCCACCGGCCAGCTCATGCTGGTCGGCTGCGTCGTCTGGATGTCGATTGGCATCATGGTGATGAAGAAGATGATCAATTTCGACTTCTGATGGTGCCTTATGGTAGAGTTCCTCGTTGCGAAACTTCACGACGTCCACTTCATGACGATGCTGCTGGCCGCCGTTGCCGCCAGCGCCACAGTCTATACGCTGGTGATGCCGCTGTTCGCTGGCGAAGGCCTTTCCAAGCGCATGAAGGCGGTAGCGAACGAACGTGAGCGCATCCGGCAGCGCGAGCGCGAGCGCCTCCACAAGAGCGAAAAAGTCTCGCTGCGCCAGACGCCGAAGCAGCTCGTCTCGAAGGTCGTCGACGACTTCAACCTGACCAAATGGCTCGCGCAGGAAGCTGCGCGGGACAAGCTCATCATGGCGGGCTATCGGGGCCAGGCGCCCTACATCACCTTCCTGTTTGCCCGCCTGGTTGCCCCGATCGTGCTGTTCGTCGGTTCGGTCGTCTACGTGTTCCTGATCGCGCATATGCAGCAGTCGATGCCGATCAAGATCGGCATCTGCGTCGGCGCGGCCTATCTCGGACTTCAAGCGCCGATGCTGTTCCTCAGGAACGCGATCTCCAAGCGCCAACTCTCAATCAAGCGCGCCTTTCCCGACGCGCTCGACCTGCTCCTGATCTGCATCGAATCCGGCATGTCGATCGAGATGGCATTCCGGAAGGTCGCGGTCGAAATCGTGGGCCAATCGATCGCGCTGTCGGAGGAGTTCACCCTGACAACGGCCGAGCTGTCCTATTTGCAGGATCGCAAGGTCGCCTACGAGAACCTCGCGCGGCGCACCGGGCTCGAGGGCGTCAAGTCGGTATGTCTCGCGCTCCAGCAGGCGGAGCGTTACGGCACCCCGCTCGGCCAATCCTTGCGGGTGATGGCGCAAGAAAACCGCGACATGCGCATGAACGAGGCCGAGAAAAAGGCCGCAGCATTGCCGCCGAAGCTGACGGTACCGATGATCCTGTTCTTCCTGCCGGTGCTGTTCGTCGTCATCCTCGGACCGACGGGGATCAAGGTCACCGAGATGCAATGACGTTAGATGCGGACCGCGCAAGGTCCGCGGCTGCTTTCAGGATTGGACGATCACGTCTGATCAGTCGGGCTGGCCGAGCGAGGCGACCGGAGTCCGCTTCGGCGCACCCCGCTTGACGTCGCTGCGGGTCAGCATTTCCTTGAGATAGGCGACATTGGCGGCAGCCTGGTCCGGCGGCAGGTCCGCCTTCACGATGGTCTCGGCCTCGGCGAAGCGGCCCTGGAGACCGACGACCAGACCGAGATTTTGCCGCACCCGCGCGTTTGCGCGCGGCGAGGCATAGGCTTGCCGCAGCGCGTCTTCGGCCTTCGGCAGGTCTCTCGACAACATGTAGGACAGGCCGAGATTGGAGAGCACGCCGGGATCGCCAGGCGCAATCTTGAGCGCGCTCGCGTAATAGGAACGCGCTTCCTCGTGACGGCCCATCTGATCGAGCGCGGTCCCCTGCACCGAGAGCAGCCGCCAATCCGGGTTGTCGGGCGAATGCGCCTTCGTCAGCACGTCGAAGGCTTGCTGGAAATTGCCGTTGTCGGAGAGCGCGCGGCCGTATTGGGCCATCAGCGCCTTGTTGCCGGGATTGGCGATGGTCGCCTGCTCGAGCACGGCGGCGGCCTGGGCGTGCTGGCCGTTGGCGCGCAAGGCTTGGCCGTAGGCGAGCGCCGCATCGGCGTCCTTGGGATTGGCACGATAGCGCTCGCCATAGACTTCGGCAGCGCGCGCGGGATCGGTGGGAGCGGCTTCCGCCCGAGGCCCGACCGAGCCCGTGACGTCGGAGAGCTTCGACATCGCCGTGCAGCCGCCGAGGCCCATGGCCACCGCCGCAACCAGCGAGGTGGACGCAAGAAGCCGGGCAAGACTGAGTCGTCCAAGACTGAGCCGTCCAAGACTGAGCCGTCCAAGACTGAACCGTTCAAGACCGAACCGTTGACGCATGACGCTTTGACTCTCGAGCCGATTGATCGAGCCGAACACGCCAGCAATAGACTGTTAACCCTAACGGCCGGTTAATTCCCTGCCGTGTCCCTCACCGCGTCGCCTGCGGCGGCACCTCGCCGCCGAGGCCCAGATCGAGGCCCAGCGCCTTCACCTGCTCGTTCAGGTCTCGCAGCAATTGCAGTCGTTGCCGCGTTTCGATCTCGACATCGATGCCCGGCCGCGCCACCCTCGGCAATTCGCGCAGAAGATCGTCACGATTGACCAGACGCCTCGCGCGGAGCTCGTCGAGCTGAACGACGTCGATGCCGAGCACATTTGCAGATTGCTCGATCAACCGACGCAGCAGCGATGTCACCACGGCTACTGCGTCGAGGTCATGCTTGCGTGCGGATCTCGAGAACTTGCTGTCGAGATCGGCCCAGGCGTGAGAGGTCACGAGATAGATGTGGAGCAAATCGGCCCAATCCACCTCGCCGTCGGCATAGAAGGCGCGGCGTAGCAGGAGCCGGCGGGCGAATGCCGCGACCTGATCCCGTTTCAGCGTCGTGCATGCGTCGATCTCGATGCCCGACTGGACGGCCGGATCTCGGGAAAACTCGCGCCCGGCCGGCAGCCTGACGACGCCGTGCGGCAGGTTGGAATCGAGCGGCCTGAAGACACCATCCTTGCGCGGACGTGAGTAGCGGGCGATCGCGAAGCGATACTCGGTGCGGCCCCCATGGGACATCGGGCCGAAATGGATAACGTTGAAGCCGGCATCGTCACCGGCCTGCCCGGTCGATGATGGACAGGACAGGACGTAGATCGTGCGCCAGAATGCTTCATCGCTCTCACTCGACGTGGCGCGCGGATCGGGAATCGAATAGCGCGTCAAGCCTTCGACATGCCGGTGTCCGTGCAGAACCAGATCGACGTTGAGCGATGTCGCCGCTTCGAGGAAGGTCGCGGGCGCGGCGAGATACATCAGCGGCTCGTCGGGCACGCCGAGAAACCGCTTTCCTTCTCCGGTCGCCTGCGGCAGTGGATGATGGTGCAGCGCCAGCACGCGCACCAGGTTTTCAACCGGCTCGGCATAATCGGCGCGGCCGCCCGACCCGAGGCTGCCCGCGAGTTCGACGCTAAGCCGCGAGGAATCCGAGACCAGGGCGTGATAGGCGCTCTGGTCGACGTTGCCGCTCGCGAGCGTCGTGAGGCTCGCGCGGTTCGAATCCAGCAGCAGCAGATCGAGACCGGCCTGACGGTAGTAGACGCTCTTCGAGGTCCGCGGCAAATGCAGGTAATCATAGACGTCGTGGCGGCCTGCACGCTGGCTCGGGCGCTTGACGTCGTGATTACCGGCAATTGCCTGAATGTCGGTGAACAGCCCGGTCTGCCGGAAGGACGTAATGACGGCGAGCGCTTCGTCGAGCGCAGGCGGCGTCGGGTCGTCGACGATATCGCCGGTGATCAGCAGGATGCGATCGGGAACATCCGCGAAGTCCGCCATCCTCTCGCGAATTGCAGCATTGAGCGTCTCGATCGTCGCAAGCAGCCGACCAGACCCGTCCAGATGCAGGTCGGAAATCTGTACGATGACGAACGATCTATCCATTTTGCGTCGCTTATTTGCGAATGCCGCGCCGCGCAAACGATAAGAGAAATGCCTTCGACGATCAGGTTCCGTTCGGTATCAGCCCGAGCCATGATGAGCCGGGGTAAGAAGCGACCGCATGCCTCGTTGTTGTGCTCGCCACGTGCAGAATTGCACGACACAATCTAAAATATTGGCCAATAATGCCACAACCGCAGCGCTAGTAAAGCCCCGCGGCCGCTCGCGTGAACGGCGGTCCTCGGCATGAGATACGGGGCCCGCCGATGATGGTTTCGTTCACCAGATCAATATTCGATGGCGAGCCGCTTGCGGATTTCGTCAATGCGCTTGTCCAGTGCATCGAACCGCGCGTGAACGGAGCGGTCGTGGAGATAGAAGACGTAACCACCGGCGAGGAACGCGAATATCCAATGATGATGCTCGACATAGCCAAAAATCGCCTCGACCGCCTGGCCGATGAATGTGACCACGCTCCACACAAATTCCATTGCATTTCCTCCCGGCCGGCTTTGTCGTCGGCCGCCGGAGATCTCCGCACCTGACGGCCCGTTGCCGGAACCTAGCATGGCCCCCTTGCTGCGAGTAGCGGATCGCTCAACGATGGCAGCAAAGCTGATTGCAGCGGCGGCGAAACTCTGCGAAATCTCGTCCGTTCGTATGACCCGCTCGATCTGACGATCCGGACCCGCCAATGCCTTCTGTCTTCGAGACGTCGCCTACCGCCATTCCGATCACCTTCGTCACCAAGTCGAGCTGGGATCAGGTCGCTGAGCGGCTACCGGCGGCGCAACGCCAGTTCGCCACTGCGAGCGCCTTTACCGCAAAGCCGGGCGGCTATCTCGCGCTGCCCGCGCCCGATGGCGCGATCGCGCAAGTGCTGTTCGGGATCGAGGACGAAGGTGCAAGATCGCGCGACCTGTTCCGACCGGGCGCCCTGCCCGGCCTGCTGCCGCCGGGCGTCTATCGCTTCGCCAATGCACCGCACGATGCACGGCTCGCCGCACTCGCCTTCGCACTCGGCAGCTACCGCTTTGCCCGGTACCGCAAGGCGGATCGCCCCGAGGTCCGTCTCATGCCCCCCGACGGCGTCGACGCGACCGAGATCAACCGCATGGCTGACGCCGCAATGCTGGCGCGCGACCTCATCAACACGCCGGCCAACGACATGGGGCCGGAGGAGCTTGCCGCAGCCGCGCAGGATCTCGCCGCCGAATTCGGTGCAAGCTTTGCCTGCACCATCGGTGATGAGCTGAAGACGAATTTTCCGCTAATCCACGCCGTCGGCATGGCCTCAGACCGCGCGCCGCGGCTGATCGACATTGGCTGGGGCGACCCGGCGCATCCCAAGGTGACGCTGGTCGGCAAGGGCGTCTGCTTCGACACCGGCGGGCTCGACCTGAAGCCTTCGAGCGGCATGCTGATCATGAAGAAGGACATGGGGGGCGCCGCCAATGTGCTGGCGCTGGCGCGCATGGTGATGGATGCGAAGCTGAAGGTGCGGCTGCGCGTGCTGATTCCGGCCGTGGAGAACGCGGTGGCAGGCAATTCCTTCCGCCCGCTCGACATCTTCACCTCGCGCAAGGGCATCACGGTCGAGATCGGCAATACGGACGCGGAGGGGCGGCTGGTGCTTGCCGACGCGCTGGCGCTGGCGGACGAGGAAAAGCCGGACCTGCTGATCGATCTCGGCACGCTGACGGGAGCGGCACGCGTCGCGCTGGGGCCGGATTTGCCGCCGTTTTACACCAACGATGAGATGCTTGCCGCCGACGTCGCACGATGCGCGGTGAAGGAGAACGATCCGCTGTGGCGCATGCCGCTGTGGCCGCCTTACGATGCGTGGCTGGACTCCAAGACCGCCACCATCACCAACGCACCATCAGGCGGCTTTGCCGGCTCGATCATCTGCGCACTGTTCCTGCAACGCTTCGTCGAGCACGCCAGGAGCTGGCTGCATGTCGACATCTATGGCTGGACACCGTCGGCGAAGCCCGCACGCCCCGAGGGCGGCGAATGCCAGGCCGCGCGCGCGATCTACACATTGCTGAGCGAGCGCTATGCGTGATCCGGGGCGAGATCCAAGGCTGACACCGTCGCGCGGCGATCTCGCCGCAAAATACCTCGAAGGCAAGGTGCAGGCGGATCGTTTCGTCACGGGCGAGGAATTCGAGACAGTCGAGGCGATCGCGCCCGTGCGCGAACAGCCGTCGTCGAACGCGATGCTGATGACGCAAGCGTTGCGCGGCGAGCGCGTCACGGTCTACGACCGCAACGGCGAAGGATGGGCGTGGGGTCAGCTTTCCGGTGACGGCTATGTCGGCTGGCTGCCGGATGCAGCGCTGATGAAGCCCTCGGCCGCCCCGACCCATATGGTCAGCGCGCTACGAACCTTTGCCTTCCCCGGTCCCTCGATCAAGCTGCCGCCCGCAGACACCCTGGTGATGGGATCAAAGATCGTGGTTGTGCGCGAGGACGGCAGCTTCGCCGTGACGCGCGACGGACAATATCTGCCCAAGACCCATCTCGTCCCGCTCGGTCATCGCGAGCCGGATTTCGTCGCCGTCGCCGAGCGTTTCGTCGGCACGCCCTATCTCTGGGGTGGCAAGAGCAGCCTTGGCGTCGATTGCTCCGGCCTCGTTCAGATCTCGCTGACATCGGCGGGCATCGGCTGCCCACGCGACAGCGACATGCAGCAGGCCGGCCTCGGCCGCGCGCTGGAGCCGCATGAGCAGAGCAAGCTACAACGCGGCGATCTCATCTTCTGGAAGGGGCATGTCGCGATCGTCCGCGATGGCGGCACCATGGTTCACGCCAATGCGCATCACATGGCAACGGTGATCGAGCCGATCGAGCCGGCGATTGCACGGATCAAGCAAGCCGGCAGCGAGGTCACCGCGATCAAGCGGCTCTGACGGACCCTACGTCGCCGCCGAACCGTTCTCGGCCGTCTCCAGCCGGAACGCCGCCGCAAACAGCGCGCGCGTGTAATCCGTCTTCGGATTCTTGAAGAGCTCGGCGGCCTGGCCTTCCTCGACCACCTTGCCGCCACGCATCACGATCAGATGGCTCGCGAGCGAGGCGACGACGCGCAGATCGTGCGAGATGAACATGTAGGTGAGATCGCGCCGGCGCTGCAATTCACGTAGCAGATCGACCATCTGCGCCTGAATCAGCATGTCGAGCGCACTGGTCGGCTCGTCCAGCACGACGAAATCCGGCTCCAGCACCACCGCCCGCGCGATGCTGATGCGCTGGCGCTGGCCGCCGGAGAATTCATGCGGATAACGGTTGCGGGTATCCGGCTTCAATCCGACGTCCTCGAGCGCCTTGACGACGCGCTCCTCACGCTCGCCGCGCGAGAGCTGCGGTTGATGCACGGTGAGGCCCTCGGCGACGATGTCGGCGACCGACATGCGCGGGCTGAGCGAGCCGAACGGATCCTGGAACACGATCTGCATGTCGCGCCGGAACGGCCGCATCTCCTTGAAGCGGAGACCCTGGATATCTTTTCCCAGGAACACGATACGTCCGTTCGAGGAGATCAGCCGCAGCAATGCGAGCCCCAGCGTGGTCTTGCCCGAGCCGGATTCGCCAACGACGCCGAGCGTCTCGCCTTTGCGCACGGCGATGCTGACGCCGTCCACCGCCTTGATGTGGCCGACCGTCTTGCGCATCAACCCGCGCTTGATCGGAAACCAGACTTTCAGATCGTCGGCCGACATTACCACCGGCGCATCTGGCTGCGGCGGCGCCGGATCCGGCTTCGGCTCCGCGGCAAGCAGGTCGCGCGTATAGGGATGCTTCGGGGTCTTGAAGACCTGCTCGACCGGCCCCTGCTCGACGATCTCGCCGCCCTTCATGACGCAGACCTGGTCGGCGATGCGGCGCACGATGCCGAGATCGTGGGTGATGAAGAGCAGGCTCATGCCGAGCCGGCCGCGGATCTCTGCGAGGAGCGTCAGGATTTGCGCCTGCACGGTGACGTCGAGCGCCGTGGTCGGCTCGTCCGCGATCAGCAGGTCCGGCTCGTTGGCGAGCGCCATCGCGATCATCACGCGCTGGCGCTGGCCGCCGGAGAGCTGGTGCGGATAGCTCTTCAGCCGCGTTTCTGGCTCGGGAATGCCAACCTGCGTCAGCAATTCCAGCGTCCGCCTGCGCGCCTCGGCATTGCTGGTCGGATTGTGCAGCTGGATGATCTCGCCGATCTGCGCCTCGATCGTGTGGAGTGGGTTGAGCGAGGTCATCGGCTCCTGGAAGATGATCGAGATGTCGCTGCCGCGAATCTCCCGCATCTCCTGCTCCGACCGGTCGATCAGTTCCTGGCCCTTGAAGTGGATGCTGCCCGAAGGATGCGAGGCGTTCGGATAGGGCAACAGCTTGAGAATCGAGAGCGCGCTGACCGACTTGCCGGAGCCGGACTCGCCGACCAGCGCCAGGCACTCGCCGCGCCTGATCTGGAACGAGACCTTGTCGACCGCGAGCGTCGTGACGCCGCCCTGGTGGAAGGCCACCGAGAGGTCGCGCACGCTGAGCAAAGGCTGGTTGATCGCGTCCATTGGCTTACCTGAACGTCTTGCGCGGATCGAACGCATCGCGCACGGCCTCGCCGATGAAGATCAAGAGCGACAGCATGATCGCGACCGAGAAGAAGCCGGAGAAACCGAGCCAGGGCGCCTGCACGTTGGACTTGCCCTGCGACAGCAGCTCGCCGAGCGACGGCGAGCCGGGCGGCAGTCCGAACCCCAGGAAGTCGAGCGCCGTCAGCGTCATCACCGAACTCGACACGATGAACGGCAGGAATGTCATGGTCGCGACCATCGCGTTCGGCAACAGATGCCGGAACATGATGACCTTGTTCGACACGCCGAGCGCCCGCGCCGCCTGGATGTACTCGAAATTGCGCCCGCGCAGGAATTCCGCGCGCACAAGCCCGACCAGCGATACCCAGGAAAACAACAGCAGGATGCCGAGAAGCACGAAGAAACCGGGCACCAGCACCGACGACAGGATCAGCAGCAGATAGAGCGAAGGGATCGCGGTCCATATCTCGATGAAGCGCTGGAACAACAGGTCGATCCAGCCGCCGAAATAGCCCTGCACCGCGCCGGCCGCGATGCCGACGACGGAGGAGACGATGGTCAGGCAGAGGCCGAACAGCACCGAGATGCGGAAGCCGTAGATCAGCCGCGCCACCACGTCGCGGCCCTGGTCGTCGGTGCCGAGCCAGTTGTATTCGAGATCGCGGCAGCTCTTGAGGCCCTTCTTCTCTACGACGGGCTTGCACTGCGCTTCCGTCAACATCCAGGTCGGCCGCGACGGCGCCGGCGTCGGCAGATCGAGATTGTGGGTGTCGTAGGAATAGCGGATCAGCGGCCAGACGATGCTGCCGCCCTTGTCCCTGATCAGCTTCTGCAAATAGGGATCGCGATAGTCGGCCGCCGTTTCGAAGTCGCCGCCGAAAGTCGTTTCCGAATAGGTGACGACGGACGGCCAATAGAGGTGGCCATCATATTTGATCAGGAACGGCCGATCATTGGCGATCAGCTCGGCGAATAGCGACACCACAAACAGGATCAGGAAGATCCAGAAGGACCAATAGCCGCGCCGGTTCGCCTTGAAATTCTGCCACCGGCGCCTGTTGAGCGGCGATGGCACGAACGGTTTGCGCGTGATCGGCACGGCACTGCCGAGCGGCGACTTCGCAGTGGTTTCGATCGGCGTGGTGGGGGCGGCCAGTGTCATCAGACCTCCCGCGCCTCGAAATCGATCCGCGGATCAATCCACATATAGGTCAGGTCAGAGATCAGGTTAATCACGAGGCCGACAAGCGAGAAGATGAAGAGCGTGCCGAACACCACGGGGTAGTCGCGGTTGAGAACGCTTTCGAAACTGAGTAGTCCCAGTCCGTCCAGCGAGAAGATGGTCTCGATCAGAAGCGAGCCCGAGAAGAAGGCGTGGATAAAGGTGCTGGGAAAGCCGGCGATGACGATCAGCATCGCGTTGCGGAAGACGTGACCGTAAAGCACCCGGTTCTCGCTGCAGCCCTTCGCGCGCGCGGTCATCACATACTGCTTGCGGATCTCGTCCAGAAACGAGTTCTTGGTCAGGAACGTCATGGTGGTGAACGCACCGAGCCCCATGGCGATCAGCGGCAGTGTCAAATGCCAGAAGTAGTCGATGATCTTCCAGTACCACGGAAACTGCGACCAACCGTCCGACGTCAGTCCGCGCAGCGGGAACCAGTTGAAGAACGAACCGCCGGCAAACAGGATGATCAGGAGGATCGCAAACAGGAAGCCGGGTATGGCATAGCCGAGCACGAGCACGCTCGATGTCCAGGTGTCGAAGCGCGTCCCATCCCTGACCGCCTTGCGGATGCCGAGCGGAATCGAGATCAGGTAAGTGAGCAACGTCAGCCAAATGCCGAGCGAGATCGAGACCGGCAACTTCTCCTTGACGAGCTGGAGCACGCTGACATCGCGAAAATAGCTCTTGCCGAAATCGAAGCGGGCGAAATTCCAGACCATCAGCGCGAAGCGCTCAGGGGCCGGCTTGTCGAAGCCGAACTGCACTTCCAGCTTTTTGATGAAGTCGGGATCGAGGCCTTGCGCGCCGCGATATTTCGAATTGATGGCGTCGCCGCCGGCCCCCAACTGCCCCGGGGCGCGCTGCGCAAAGTCGCTGCCGCCCGAAATGCGCGAGGTCCCGCCGGTGTCGGCGCCCGAGAGCTGCGCGATCACGCGCTCGACCGGCCCGCCCGGCGCGAACTGTACGACAATGAAGGAGACGAAGAGGATCCCGAGCAAGGTCGGGATCATCAGCAGGATGCGGCGGGCGATATAGGCGCTCATGGCTGTTTCGCCTGCTCGAGCTTGGCAGCCTTGCCGCCGTCGTGCCACCAAATATCGGGGGCGCCAACGCCGTTGGCATAACGCGGCGGCTTCTGCGGATGGCCGAATTGGTCCCAATAAGCAAGCCGGTGCGTCTTGTTATACCATTGCGGCACCCAATAACGGCCGGCGCGAAACAGGCGATCGAAGGCGCGGCAGGCTATGGTCAAGTCCTCGCGGCTGTCGGCCGCCATGATCTTCTCGATCATGGCATCGATGGCCGGGCTGGCGACGCCCGCGAGATTGTACGAGCCCTTCGTTGCCGCGACCTGCGACGAGAAGAACGCGCGCATGGCGTCGCCCGGCGTTGCGGACATGCTGAAGCGTTGGATCGTCATATCGAAGTCGAAATCTTCCTGGCGCGCCTTATGTTGTACGGCATCGACGAGGCGCACGCTCGCTTCGATGCCGAGCGTCGCGAGATTCTTGATGTAGGGCCCATGGTGCGGCTGGAACGAAGCCTCGTCCAACAGGAATTCGATCCTGAAGACCTCACCGTTCGGCAGCATCCGCTTGCCGTCCTTGATCGGCAAGCCGGCATCGCTGAGCAGTTGCTGCGCCTTTCGCAAGAGGCTGCGATCCTGCCCGGAGCCGTCCGAGACTGGCGGCGTGAACGGTGCGGCGAACACCTCGTCGGGAACCTGGCCGCGAAACGGCTCCAGCAGCTTCAGCTCTTCCGGCGGCGGAGGCCCATCGCTCGCCATGAGGTCCGAGTTCTGAAATGGCGATACCGTGCGGGCATAAGCACCGTACATGATGGTCTTGTTGGTCCACTCGAAGTCGAAGGCGTCGATCAGTGCCTCACGCACGCGAGGATCCCTGAATTTTTCGCGCCGCGTGTTGATGAACCATCCTTGCGCGCCGGACGGCGTGTCGTCGGGCACGACCTCCATCTTGACGCGACCGTCCTTGACCGCGGGGAAGTCATAGCGGGTCGCCCAGATACGAGCAGTGAACTCTTCGCGGTAGAGATAGTTCTTGCCGGTGAAACCTTCAAAAGCGACATCGCGGTCGCGGTAGAATTCGTAGCGCACGACGTCAAAATTGTAGCTGCCGCGACAGGGGGGCAGATCGGCAGCCCACCAATCCTTGACGCGCTCGTATTCGATGTAGCGGTTGACCTCGAACTTGCCGACCTTGTACGGCCCCGAACCCAACGGGATCTCCAGAGACGTTTCGTCGAACGGACGGGAGGCATAGTAGGCTTTCGAGAAGATCGGCAGGCTCGCCACATAGAGCGGCACGTCACGCGCGCGTCCCTTGGCGAAGGTCACGACCAGCGTCACCTCGTCGATCGCTTCCGCGCTGACCATGTCGCGCATCTGCACGATGATGAGCGGATGGCCCTTGGCCTTCAGCGACGTCAGCGAAAACGCAGCGTCGTGCGCGGTGAGCTTGGTGCCGTCGTGGAATTTCGCCTCGGGCCGCATGGTGAAGCGATAAACCAGCCTGTCTGCCGATATATTTACGGACTTGGCGGCAAGCCCGTACATCCCGTCCGGTTCGTCATTGGCGCGCAGCATCAGCGGCGCAAAAGTCATGTCCATGCCCTGCGCGCCATCGCCTTTGAGGATAAAGGCATTGAGCGAGTTGAAGGTCTGGTAGGACTGGTTGTAGGCGCGCACCGACGGGATAAGCGAGAAGGTGCCGCCCTTCGGCGCGTCGACATTGACGTAGTCGAAGTGATGGAAATCGGCGGGATATTTGAGGTCGCCGAAGGCCGACATGCCGTGGGCCTCGGCGGGCATCTTGGACGCTGTCGCGCCCCGGAGCCACGCGGCGCTGAACGCGCCACCGGCACCCAGGGCCAGCACATGCCGGCGTGAAAGCTGCGCCATGCGAGAAATGCCCCTCACGACTTCTTTGCGATCCGCGCCGCTTTGTCCGCGTCGTGCCACCAGATGAACGGAAAGCCGGACTGACCGTATTTGGGCAATTCCGCCGGCCGGCCGAAGCGGTCCCAGCGCGCGGTGCGCACCTTCGTATAAGTCCACTGCGGCACGACGTAGTGATTCCACAGCAGCACGCGGTCGAGTGCCTTGGTTGCCGCGACGAGATCGTCGCGACCCTTGGCGTAGATCACCCGCTCGATCAGCTTGTCGACCGCCGGATTCTTGATGCCCGTAATGTTGCGTGAACCGGCGATGTCGGCCGTCTTTGAGGACCAGAATTCGCGCTGCTCGTTACCCGGCGACTGCGACTCGCCCCAGGAGTTGGTGACGATGTCGAAATCCCACTCGCGCGTCCTGTTCTCGTACTGAGTGGGATCCACCGTCCGCACGCTGACAGCAATGCCGAGCCGTTCCAGCGACGGCTTGTAGAACAGCGTGATCCGCTCGAAGCTTGGATCTGAGTTCAGCAGTTCCAGCGAGAACTGGGCGCCGGTCTTGATGTCGATCAGCTTGCGCTCGCGCACCTCGTAGCCGGCTTCCTTGAACAGGCGCAGCGCCTCGCGCAGATTGTCGCGAACGGCTTCCGGACTGCCGCTGACCGGGTTGGTGTAGGCCGTGGTGAAGATTTCGGGCGGGACCTCGGCGCGGACTGTCTCGAGGATCTCGAGCTCCTTGCCCTGCGGCAACCCGGTCGCCATCAGCTCATCAATGCCATCAAAATAACTGCTGATGCGCTTGTACTGGCCGTAGAAGATCTGCTTGTTCATCTCCTCGAAGTCGAAGGCGTAATTGAGCGCGCGTCGCACGCGCGGATCCTTAAACTTGGCGCGGCGCAGGTTCGGCACGAAGGCCTGCATGACGCCCGAGCTGCGATTGGCGAACTCCTCGAGGATCACGCGCTTTTCGGTGACGGCCGGGAAGTCGTAGGCTGTCGCCCAATTCTTTGCGCTGTTCTCGGTGCGCCAATCGACCTGATCGGCCTTGAAAGCCTCGATCGCCACGGTGGCGTCGCGGAAATACTCGTAGCGCAGCTCGTCGAAATTATTTCGGCCCACATTGGCGGCGAGATCGCGCCCCCAATAATCCTTGACGCGCTCCAGCGCGATCGACCGCCCGGCAACGAATTCCTTGACCCGGTAGGGGCCCGAACCCAGCGGCACTTCGAGCGTGGTGGCGGAGACATCGCGCTTGCGGCCCTGCGCGTCGGTGCCCTCCCACCAATGCTTCGGCAGGACCGTGAGTTGCCCGACGATCTGCGGCAATTCGCGGTTGCCCGGCGCGTCGAACACGAACTTTACCTCACGCTCGCCGACCTTCTCGGCTTTCACCACATGGCTGTAATAGGCCGAGTACTGCGGGTGGTGCTTCTTGAAGGAATCGAGCGAGAAGATCACGTCTTCCGCGGTAACCGGCTTGCCGTCGTGCCATTTGGCTTGCGGCCGCAAGCGGTAAGTCACGAAGGAGAAATCATCCGGATGGCTGACGGCCTCGGCCAGCGCGCCGTATTCGGTCGAGACTTCGTCGAGCGAGGCCGTCGTGAGGGATTCGTAGATGAATGCCACGGCACCGGCGACTTGCCCCTTCACACCGGAGACGACAATATTGAAATTGTCGAATGTGCCGACGGCGATCTGGCGCGCGACGCCGCCTTTTGGTGCTTCCGGATTGACGTAGTCGAAGCGCTTGAAGTCCGCAGGGTATTTGACCTGTCCGAACAGCGACAGCGCGTGCCGCCAAGTCGGCTCGCTGGCGGATTGCGCGTGTGCCACGCCGACGCCGGAAAGGCCCCCTACGGAACCAAGGGCGGGGAGCGTTGCGGCAGCGGTGCCAGTGAGCAGGAGATCGCGTCGGGTAAGGGCCAAATCAACATTCCTGTCTTGAAGGAGGCTACTCCTTTAAGGTCCCAATATAGGCGAGGTTTCGACGGAATATGTTGCTTTTTCCTCATCTTGGAAGCCCGGCTGGCCGATCGCTGCGGCCAAACGCCCCGATAACAACGCCGCGAGGCCCGGATAAGCAAACGGCCGGGCTTTGAGCCCGGCCGCGTACCAAGATCGAAATCGACAGGCCTTACTTCGCCGCGGTCGGCAGCGGCTTCGGGCTGTCGGAGAGACTGTTCAGGTAAGCGATCACGTCGGCGCGCTCGCTATCCTTCGGGATGCCGGCAAAGCCCATCGCGGTGCCCGGGACAGCCGCCTTGGGATTGGCGATGAACTTGTTGAGCGCATCGAAGTCCCAGGTGCCGCCCTTGGCCTTCATCGCAGCCGAGAAGTTGAAGCCGCCGCGGCCCTCGCCAACATGGTCGCCGACGACGCCGTAGAGGTTCGGACCGACACGGTTCGGGCCGCCCTTCTCGAAGGTGTGGCAGGCGCCGCACTTCTTGGCGGCGGAGGCGCCCTTCTCGACCGAGGCGGTCTGGAGCAGCTTTTCGATCGGTTCGGCGGCTGCGGGGGCAGCGCCGCCTTCCTTGCCGTGACCGGCGTCTTCCTTCACCGCGATCTCGAAGCCCGGCTTTTCCGGCATCTTGGGCGAGAACAGCGCACTCGCGGTGAAGCTCGTCACCAGCAGAAGGAGACAGGTGCCGAGCACGGCACCGAGAATCTTGTTCAGTTCGAAAGAGTCCATTTCCGGCCAGGCCCCACACCGCAAGAAGGATCGAGCGGCCCAATGCGGCCGCCAGGACGAGCCTCGGAGAATCAACGTTCCTTTATTGTTTCCCCGAGTTTTGCCATTGAGATATCGGTTTGCCCGGGGTCTGGCAACCCGTATAAGCGAGCGGGCTTCACGCCCGTCCCCACCCCATTTCTCGGCGCGGAAAACGCCCCGTTTCCAGGCCCTTGAACCATGATCGATCCCCGCATCCTGGTGCTGATTCCCGCCCGCATGGCCGCCACCCGCCTGCCCGGCAAGCCGCTCGCCGATATCGCGGGGCAGCCGATGATCGTGCACGTGATGCGCCGCGCCGAGGCCGCCGGGATAGGCCGGGTCGCGGTCGCAACCGACACCGCGGAGATCGCGTCCGTCGTGACCGCCCATGGCGGCGAGGCCGTAATGACCCGCCCGGAGCACCCCTCCGGCTCCGACCGCATCCACGAGGCCATGCAGAAGCTCGATCCGGACGGCAAAGCCGAGATCGTGGTCAATCTCCAGGGCGATTTCCCGACCATCACGATCGACAACATCCGCGAGGTGCTGCCGCCGCTGCAAGACCCCGTCGTGGACATCGCAACGCTGGCTTCGCAGATCCACACCGAGGAGGAGGACCTCGCGCCCAGCGTCGTGAAGGCGATCGGGACCTCGCTCGGCGGCAGACGCATGCGTGCACTTTATTTCACCCGCGCAACCGCGCCGACCGGCGACGGGCCGCGTTACCACCATATCGGCCTCTACGCCTATCGCCGCGCCGCGCTGGAGCGCTACGTCCGGCTTCCGCCTTCGCCGCTGGAATTGCAGGAGAAGCTCGAGCAACTCCGGGCGCTCGAGGCCGGAATGCGCATCGACTTCACCATCGTCGATACCGTGCCCCGCGGGGTCGACACCCCGGCGGACCTGGAAACCGCCCGCAGCATCCTTTCCAAATCCTGAGCCGCTGTTACAAGGCCGAGCATGAGCAAGCTGAAAATCGCATTCCAGGGCGAGCCTGGCGCCAATTCCCACATCGCCATCGTCGAGGCCTATCCCGACGCCGAGCCGATGCCCTGCGCCACCTTCGAGGACGCCTTGTCGGCGATCTCGTCGGGCGAAGCCGATCTCGGCATGATTCCGATCGAGAATTCGGTCGCGGGCCGCGTCGCCGACATCCATCATTTGCTGCCGGCCTCCGGCCTCTTCATCATCGGCGAATGGTTTCTGCCGGTCCGGCATCAGCTGATGGCGGTGAAGGGGACCAGGCTCGAGGACATCAAGAGCGTCGAGAGCCACGTGCACGCGCTCGGCCAATGCCGGCGCATCATTCGCAAGCTTGGCATCAAGCCAATCGTGCACGCCGATACCGCCGGCAGCGCCCGCGACATTTCCGAGCGCAACGACAAGACCGTCGCCGCGATCGCCTCGCGCCTGGCCGCAAAGATTTACGGCCTCGACATTTTGGCCGAGGACATCGAGGACGAGGCCCACAACACCACGCGCTTCGTGGTGCTCGCGCGCGAACCGAAATGGGCCGCACAGGGCTCCGGTCCGCTGGTCACGACTTTTGTGTTCCGGGTGCGCAATTTGCCGGCCGCGCTCTACAAGGCGCTCGGTGGCTTTGCCACCAACGGCGTCAACATGACCAAGCTCGAGAGCTACATGGTCGACGGCAATTTCTTCGCCACCCAGTTTTACGCCGACGTCGACGGCCACCCTGATGACAAGGGCCTCGCTTTCGCGATCGAGGAGCTGAAATTCTTCTCGCGCGAATTCCGCATCGTCGGCGTGTATCCAGGCCACCCGTTCCGCGCGACGATGGAATAGTCTCGTGTCCCGGACGCGCGAAGCGCGAGCCGGAGCACGAGAGCCTTATCCGACCGCCTTAAGCCCGAACGCCTCCGCCAGCAGCGAATACGATTTCTTTCGCGCCTCGTGATCATAGACGGCGGTGATCACCATCAACTCGTCCGGCTTGCTTGCATCGATCAGTGGCTGAAGCGTCTTCTGCACCGTCGCCGGGTTACCGACGAACAGGCGCGAGCGGTTGCGCCGGATCGAGGTGCGCTCCGAGTCGGTATAGGGATAGGCCAGCGCCTCTTCGACGCTCGGCAACGGAAGATACTGGCCGCGGTCGCGGCGCAGGCGGTTGAGGTCGAAAGATGCGGCGAGCTTTTCGGCTTCGTCATCCGTGTCGGCCGTGATGACGGCGACCGCGAGGATCGCGCGCGGGCTCGAACTCCAGGCCGAGGGCTGAAAACGATTGCGATAATGCACCATCGCATCGATCGCATCGTGGGACGCAAAATGATGGGCGAATGCGAAACCCATGCCGACCTGCGCAGCGAGCTCGGACGAATAATCGCTGGAGCCGAGCAGCCAGATCGGCGGCAACGGCGTATCGTCGGGCATCGCAACGACGTTGTGGTAGGGATGGCCCGAGGGGAATTCCCGGGTCTGCCATAGGATCAATTCGTGCAGCCGCTCGAGGAAATCGTCGCCTTCGCGGCGATCGAGCCGACTGCGCAGCGCATAGGCTGTGGCACCGTCAGTGCCGGGGGCGCGGCCGAGGCCGAGATCGATGCGACCCGGAAACAGCGCCTCCAGCATCTTGAAGCGCTCGGCCACGACCAGCGGCGCGTGATTGGGCAGCATCACGCCACCGGAACCGACGCGGATGTGCTTCGTCACCGCCGCGATCTGCCCGATCATCACGTCGGGCGCCGGGCTCGCGACGGAGGCAAGGTTGTGATGCTCGGCGAGCCAGTAGCGGACATAGCCGAGCCCGTCGACATGGCGCGCCAGGTCGATGCTGTTGCGCAGTGCCGCGGCCGGCTTTGTGCCTGTTGTGACGACGGAGAGGTCGAGGACTGAGAGCGGGATCATGGCGCGTTAACGTAATGGAGAGCGGCGCAGCGGCAATGGGCAGGGCGCGCAGGTCTGACGTGCAGGCCGCGGGCTCGCGCACCGGACCGCGCCGCGAAGTTGGGACAAAATCGATCTGAAAACAACTCCTTCACATTGCCCACCCCAGAACTTTGCGTCAAATGGCCACGGATTCTGGCTATATGACTGATTTAGCTATCATTATAGCTGAATGCATTTAGCCCACTTCGACTTCGAATGACATCTCATTTGCTACCATAGTAACAAAAGTGGGCTATTTCCCATCTGCGATGGGCTGTCGTGCGCGGCCGCTTTGGCTTATCTTGACCTCTCGCAATCTAGACCTGACCGCCGGCCGCCAACGACCCGGCGCGCCCTTGGAGTGAGTGGTGCCCATGACTGACGCGACGATGCCTGCCCACACCGACGGGCAAGACGGGTACCTGAAGCGGCCTGCGATTTCCTTCGAGTTCTTTCCGCCCAAGACGGAAGATATGGAGCGCAATCTCTGGGACACCATCAACCGGCTGGCCCCGCTCGACCCGAAATTCGTCTCGGTCACCTATGGCGCCGGCGGCTCGACCCGTGAGCGCACCCACGCGACCATCTCGCGTATCCTGAAAGAAACCGCGCTGCTGCCGGCCGCGCATCTGACCTGCGTCGGTGCCACGCGCGGCGAGATCGACGAGATCGTCGATCGCTATCACGAGGTCGGCGTCCGCCACATCGTGGCCTTGCGCGGCGATCCCGCGGGCGGCATCGGCACGGCCTATTCCAGCCATCCCGACGGCTACCAGAGCTCCGCCGACCTCGTCGCCGGCATCAAGAAGCGGCACGGCGATATCGAGGTATCGGTCTCGGCGTACCCTGAGAAGCACCCGGAGGCGCGCGATTTCGACGATGACATCGACACGCTGCAGGCCAAGGTCGATGCGGGTGCGACCCGCGCGATCACGCAGGTGTTCTTCGATAACGAGCTCTATTTCCGCTATCTCGACCGCGTGCAGGCGCGCGGGATCAACATCCCGATCGTGCCGGGCATCATGCCCATGCATAATTTCAAGCAGGCTCGCAATTTCGTCACCCGCAACGGCACCTCCGTGCCGGACTGGATCGCCGCGAAGTTCGAGGGCCTCGATGAAGACGCCGAGACCCGCAAGCTGGTGGCGGCCACCGTCGCCGCCGGCCAGGTGCAGAAGCTGGCGAAGCACGGCGTCGACACCTTCCATTTCTACACCATGAACCGCGCCGATCTCGTGTTCGCGATCAGCCATTTGCTCGGCATCCGCGCCAAGAGCGCGCAGAAGGCGGCTTAAGACAGCATGACCGTATCCACCTCTCCCAAGCGAACCGCCCTGCTCAACGCCGCGCGCGAGCGCATTCTCGTGCTCGATGGCGCCATGGGCACGATGATCCAGAACCTCCAGTTCGACGAAGCCGCCTTTCGCGGCGAGCGCTTCAAGACCTTCCATCGCGATTTGCGCGGGAACAACGATCTCCTGATCCTGACCCAGCCGCAGGCGATCGAGGACATCCACGCCGCCTATTTGCGTGCCGGTGCCGACATCGTCGCCACCAACACCTTCTCCACGACCTCGATCGCGCAGGCCGATTACGATCTCGCCGACATCATCTACGAGATGGCGCGCGAAGGCGCCCGCCTCGCCGGCAACGCCGCACGCCGCGTCGAGGCCGAGGACGGCAAGCCGCGCTTCGTCGCCGGTGCCATCGGACCGACCAACCGCACCGCCTCGATCTCGCCCGACGTTTCCAATCCCGGCTATCGCGCCGTCACGTTCGACGATTTGCGCAAATCTTATGGCGAGCAGATCAACGGCATGCTCGACGGCGGCGTCGATCTGCTGCTGGTCGAGACCATCTTCGACACGCTGAACGCCAAGGCGGCGCTCTACGCGATCGCCGAGATCACCGAGGAGCGCGGCATCGACATGCCGGTGATGGTGTCGGGCACCATCACCGACAAGTCCGGCCGCCTGTTGTCCGGCCAGTTGCCGGAAGCGTTCTGGCATTCGGTGCAGCACGCCAAGCCCGTTACCATCGGCTTCAACTGCGCGCTCGGCGCGGAAGATCTGCGCGCGCATATCGCCGATATCGGCCGCGTCGCCGACACGCTTGTTTGTGCCTATCCCAATGCCGGCCTGCCCAACGAGTTCGGCCAGTATGACGAGACCCCGGAATACATGGCCCGCCTGGTCGGCGAGTTCGCGCGTGATGGCCTCGTCAACATCGTCGGCGGCTGCTGCGGCACCACGCCGGACCATATCGCTGCGATTGCGGCTGCGGTCGCGCCGCACAAGCCGCGCATCGTGCCGGAGATCGAACCTCGCTTGCGGCTCTCCGGCCTCGAGCCGTTCATCCTGACCGACGCCATTCCCTTCGTGAACGTCGGCGAGCGCACCAACGTCACCGGCTCCGCCCGCTTCCGCAAGCTGGTCACCGCCGGCGACTACACCGCCGCGCTGCAGGTGGCGCGCGACCAGGTCGAGAACGGCGCGCAGATCATCGACGTCAACATGGACGAGGGCCTTCTGGACTCGGAAGCCGCGATGGTGACCTTCCTCAACCTCGTCGCCGCCGAGCCCGACATCGCCCGCGTCCCCGTGATGGTCGACAGCTCGAAATTCTCGGTGATCGAGGCCGGCCTGAAATGCGTGCAGGGCAAGCCGGTCGTCAACTCGATCTCGATGAAGGAAGGCGAGGACAAGTTCATTCACGAGGCCAAGATCGCCCGCCGCCACGGCGCGGCCGTCGTGGTGATGGCGTTCGACGAGGTCGGCCAGGCCGATACGTTCGCCCGCAAGACCGAGATCTGCAAGCGCGCCTACGACATCCTCGTGAACCGCGTCGGCTTCCCGCCGGAAGACATCATCTTCGATCCGAATATTTTCGCGATCGCAACCGGTATCGAGGAACACAACAATTACGGCGTCGACTTCATCGAGGCGACGCGCTGGATTCGCAAGAATCTGCCGGGCGCGCACATCTCGGGCGGCGTGTCCAATTTGTCGTTCTCGTTCCGCGGCAACGAGCCGCTGCGCGAGGCGATGCATTCGGTGTTCTTGTATCACGCCATCAAGGCCGGCATGGACATGGGCATCGTCAATGCCGGGCAGATGATCGTCTATGACGACATCGATCCCGAATTGCGCCAGGTGTGCGAGGACGTCATCCTCAACCGCGACCCCGGTGCGTCCGAGCGTCTGCTGGCGCTCGCGGAAAGATTCCGCGGCAACAAGACCCAGACCAAGGAAGCCGATCTCGCCTGGCGCGAATGGCCGGTGGCGAAGCGGCTGTCGCATTCGCTGGTCCACGGGATCACCGAGTTCATCGAGCAGGATACCGAGGAGGCGCGCAAGGCCTCGAAGCGCCCGCTCGACGTGATCGAGGGTCCGCTGATGGCGGGCATGAACGTGGTCGGCGATCTCTTCGGCGACGGCAAGATGTTCCTGCCGCAGGTGGTGAAGTCGGCCCGCGTGATGAAGCAGGCTGTCGCCTGGCTGATGCCGTTCATGGAAGAAGAGAAGGCACGCAATCTCGCCAACGGCATCGGCACGGAAGGCTCATCGTCCGCCGGCAAGATCGTGCTCGCGACCGTCAAGGGCGACGTCCACGATATCGGCAAGAACATCGTCGGCATCGTGCTCCAGTGCAACAATTACGAGGTGATCGATCTCGGCGTGATGGTGCCCGCGGCCAAGATCGTCGAGACGGTGAAGGCGGAGAAGGCCGACATCGTCGGGCTGTCCGGCCTGATCACGCCCTCGCTCGACGAGATGGCGTTCTTCGCCGCAGAATTGCAGCGCGAAGGCCTCAAGCTGCCGCTCTTGATCGGTGGCGCCACCACGAGCCGCGTGCATACGGCGGTGAAGATCGACCCGAGCTATCGCGCCGGCCCCGTGGTGCATGTCAACGACGCCAGCCGCGCGGTTGGTGTTGCGTCTGCTCTGCTGTCGCCCGAGAGGCGCGAGGCCTATGCCGCCGAAGTCCGCGCTGAATACGCAAAGATCTCGGACGCGCATATGCGCGCCCAGGCCGACAAGAAGCGGCTGAAGCTGGCGACCGCCCGCGCCAACCGCGTGCCGGTCGACTTCGCTGCGAACAAGCCGGTGAAGCCGACCTTCCTCGGCACCCGAAGCTTCGACGACTACGATCTCGCCGAGCTGGTGCCCTATATCGACTGGACGCCGTTCTTCCAGACCTGGGAGCTCGCCGGGCGCTTCCCCGCCATCCTCAACGATGCCAAGGTCGGCGAGGTCGCGCGCGCGCTCTACGACGACGCGCGCAAGATGCTCGACCTGATCGTCAAGGAGAAATGGTTCCGCGCGCGCGCCACCGTCGGCTTCTGGCCGGCCAATGCGCAGGGCGACGACATCGTGCTCTACGCCGACGAGAGCCGGACCAGGACGATCGCGACGCTGCACACGCTGCGCCAGCAGCTCGAGAAGCGCGAGGGCCGTTTCAACGCGGCGCTGTCCGACTTCGTCGCGCCCGCCGGCACCGGCGCGCCCGATTATGTCGGCGGCTTCGTCGTCACCGCCGGCATCGGCGAGGATGTGGTCGCGGACCGTTTCAAGATGGCCAATGACGACTACTCGTCGATCCTGTGCAAGGCGCTGGCCGATCGCCTCGCCGAAGCCTTCGCCGAGCGCATGCATGCCCGCGTCCGCCGCGAGTTCTGGGCCTATGCGCCGGACGAGACGCTCTCGACCGACGAGTTGATCCTCGAAAAGTACCAGGGCATCCGTCCCGCTCCCGGCTATCCCGCGCAGCCCGATCACACCGAGAAGGCCACGCTGTTCGAGCTGCTCGACGCCGAAAACACCGCCGGCGTGAAGCTGACCGAGAGCTTTGCGATGTGGCCGGGCTCTTCCGTGTCGGGGCTCTATCTCGCCAATCCCGAGAGCTATTATTTCGGCGTCGGCAAGATCGAGCGCGATCAGGTCGAGGATTATGCTGCGCGCAAGGGCATGAGCGTCGCCGAGACCGAGCGCTGGCTCGCGCCGATCCTGAACTACATCCCGGCGCGAGAGGGTACGAGCGACAAGGCGGCGTTCGCGGCAACACCGGCCAACGACGAGACGTCGAAGGAGCTTGCCTCGCATCCGCCGGGCTGCACCTGCGCGGTGCATCTGGTCTGGCAGAAGAAGCGCGCGGGCGCGGGCTAGGCGCCCTCCAAACAAAAAACGAGAAATCAACCCCATGCACAGTAGGCATGGGGTTGAAAAAGCTCGACAAATTTCGTCCTTACCGAAATGGCTTGCGGCGTCGGGCAAAACACCTGTATGAATGCATGATCGCCGACCGCGCCCATTTGATACTCGCTGCCTCGTCCGCCGCGATCATGAGCGCGCGCCACACGTTCGGTGTCGAACGTTCTGTGTCGAACGTTCTGTGTCGTCCTGGCGAAAGCCAGGACCCATACCGAGCGATCCATCGGTGACGATCGCTGGTAATACCGAACGACCAATCTTCGTCAAATGACCCGCTGGGGTCATAGGTCCTGGCTTTCGCCAGGACGACATGGGTGAAGCAAATGCTCAACCTGTACCGAAACGACGCAGCACATCGAGCTGCTGCGGATGTGCCTCGCGAGAATCGGGCGCTTGTGAACTCGTTCACTTGTCCGCTCAACCTTGATCCACTACTCTCTCGGTCTACTACCTTCAAGCCGACGGTTTAGTTGGGATCGAACATATGAAGCAGTTCATTGCACTGTTCGTCGCCGCGATCGTTCTTGTCGTTCTGCCAACGATTGCCTCGGCGGACTGTCCGAAAGGCTACGTGCCATGCGGCGAGCGAAGTCAGTTGTGCTGCCCAGGCAAGTAGCAAGCCGCAAATGGCTTTGGCTTGGTAGCGGGGTTTTTGTCGCGATAGGCCTCGTGATGGTCTCCGTCTACGCCGGGTTCCCGCGCAAGAAGCAGACGATCACGGCCATCCTCTCCGAGACCGGATATTTCGAGGTGGTGCCGCCAAGCACGTTTGGTGGCCCCGGCACGATCAACACGATCGAATATCTCAGCAACGGCCGGCTGGAGCTGCATCCAACCTGCGACGTCGACCCCACGCTCCTGACCGGCAAGATCCAGAGATCGCGGACCGTTGACCGAGACCTGAAGCAGTCGCTCGAGAAGAAGCTCGACGTGTCGGCCCAGGTCAGGGACAAGCTGTCGGCCGTCGCCGGGATGCAGCAGGTCGAGGCGGTCAACCTCAAGCTCGAGAATGCCAACATTCTGCTGATTTCCGACGAGTCGCTGATATCGACCCGGAACGCATTGCTGAAGGCAGAATGCGCAGACGCGGTCACCCAGAACGTTTCGAACGGCGGCGTCGTGTGCCAGACGCGCTCCGTACTGGAGGCTGACGTCATCTACGAGATCAAATATCACAACGCGATCTCGATGGAGGAGAGGGCCAAGCTGACATCCGAGATCGCGACGAAGCTCGATCTTGACGTCCATGAGGGGGCGAACGACAAGGTCTCCGGCTCTCAATTGTTTTTCGGCATCAGACTGTCGCCAAATCCGATCGTGATGCACTCTGCTTCGGGCGAGATCAAGCCCTGCACGAGGAGATAGGATCGGCGCCGCACCCCTGACGTGAACGCAACGCGCGTTCGCCGCGACCAATGGCGGTCGCCGCCGAAGCGCAGGGGAATCGGATGCTGAACGCCCAACAATTGATGTGGACCCAGATTGCCGCCGGCATCGCGGTGCTGCTGTTTGGATTGACGCTGTTCAACCTGATCCGCATGCGAGGCCGGATGGTCGCGGCGCGGAGCTGGGACAAGGTGGAGGGCATCATCACGGTCTCCCGGGTCGACCAGCCAACGGCGCACACCTCGGATGATCGGAACGACGCCAAGCCCATCATCCGCTACCGCTATCAGGCCGGCGGCCAGGAGCTGGAAGGCGACAAGGTCTTTGTCGGCGGCACCGTCATCACGACGAGGGTCCTGGCCGCAAAACTGACCGGACGTTATCCGGTCGGCGCCCATGTCGACGTCCACGTCGATCCGAAGCAACCGACCGAGGCGCTGCTGGAGCCCGCCGCCGCGCAGAACGTCGCGGCACTGGTGGCGTTCACAATGGCGTTCGGCATCATCGCCGCCACGCTGACCGCGCATTCGTTCGCAGGCCACGTGCTCTACGCCGACAAGGGCGTGCCGCTGTTCGCGTTCGCGGTGCCGATCATCGTGCTCGTGGGCGGGGTGTTCCTCGCCGCCGATTATGTCCGGACGCGCCGGCTGGCGAGCGCCAGCCTGCGCTGGCCGACCGCTGCCGGCAGGGTCACCCATTGCGACGTGATCGAGGAAATCGTCGAGGAGAAGACCGAGCACGACAATCGACCGACGACTTCAAAGCTCGTCCACCGCTATCAGGTCGACCTGCGCTACGCCTACAGGGTCGGCAAGCGCGACTTCATCGGCACCGAAGTCGATTGGAACGGCACCATGATCTCCGGGTTGCGCGAGGTCGCCGAAGAGGGCGCTGCGAAATACAGGCCCGGGAAGAGCGTCCAGGTCTATTACGATCCGGACCAGCCGGGGCAGGCCGTGCTGGAGCCCGCAAGCCGGAAAGGCGCGCTGGGTCCGCTGATCGGCGCCGCGGTCTGCGCGGTCGTCGGCAGCCTTTTCCTGACAATCCTGATCAAGGTCGGGTTCGCGTAGCGGCGCTTCTCCCTTCGCCTCTCCCCCGTAAGCGGGAGGGATTGAAAGAGCCTCACCCCTTCGGCGGTGACAGTGGCTGCACGATCTCCTGGAACGGCACCAGCGCCTCGCACGCGTCGGCATGCGCCGACAACGCCGGATAGCGCGAGGTCTCGAACAGAAGCGTGTGCGCCTCGCGGGTGAAGCGCACGACGCAGGCCACCGCGATGTCGGCATGGCCGATGCGGTCGCCCAGCCAGTATGGCGTGATCACCTTGGCGCGCTCGGCCTCCAGCGCTTTCAGCACGTCCGCGATCTGCGCTTCGCAACGCTGCACCCACAGCGCAAGCTGCTCCTTCCGCAACACGCGCTCGTAGAGCAGGCTGACCGCCTTGTCGCCGAGACCGGAGGCGAGCGCGCAGATGCGCAAATGATGCCGGCGCTCGGCGCCGGAGCGCGGCAGCATCGCCTTCTCCGGCCCTACCAATTCGTCGAGATAATCGAGGATGACCGTGCTCTCGATCAGCGCCTCGCCGTCGTCGAGCACCAGCGTCGGCACGCGCCGCAGCGGGTTATAGGGCGCGATCTTGTCGGCATCGCCGAAGGTCGACCACGGCTTGTGCTCGAAGGCGAGCCCGTAAAGCCGCAGCGCAATCGCGACGCGGCGGACAAAGGGGGAATCGTATTGGCCGATCAGGAACATGGTTTTGCGCTCTTCTCCGGCTTTTAGACGAGGCAGGGCCAACCAGTTTCCACGGCAAGGCCGCAGTAGCGCAAGCAAAATCATGGAAGTGGAGCATTGCGCCGGATGCAACGGCGCCGCGACAGCGTCTGCCGGATGCGCTATCAAGGACGGCATCATGACAGCAACAATGGACATCAATCGGGAGCGGATCGCGGCGACCGAGGCCGTCATCCGTCCGCACATACGGCGCACGCCGCTCGTTGAGGCCGATCTCGCCGATTTTGGCCTGCCGGCTTCGCCCGTCATTTTCAAGCTCGAGCTGTTGCAGCATTCCGGATCGTTCAAGGCGCGGGGTGCCTTTGCCAATTTGCTGTTGCGCCGGCTGCCGGAGGCCGGTGTCGTCGCCGCATCGGGCGGCAATCACGGCGCGGCGGTGGCCTATGCGGCGCAGCGGCTCGGCGTTCCCGCCACGATTTTCGTGCCCGACATCACCTCGCCGGCCAAGGCCGAGCGGATCAGAGGCTATGGCGCGCAGCTCGTGGTCGCAGGCAGCCGCTATGCCGACGCGCTCGCCGCGAGCGAAACCCATGTCGCGCAGACCGGCGCCATGGCCGTGCATGCTTACGACCAGGTCGAGACCTTGCTCGGTCAGGGCAGCGTCGGCATGGAGCTCGGGCATCGACACGGTGCTGCTTGCAGTCGGCGGCGGCGGCCTGATTGGTGGTATGGCGGCCTGGAGTGCCGGCAGGACGCGCATCGTCGCGGTCGAGCCGGAGCAATCGCCAACGCTTCACGCCGCCTTCGCGGCAGGCGCGCCGATCGATGCGCCCGCGGGCGGCATCGCCGCCGATAGTCTCGCCCCGCGACGTGTCGGACAATTGATGTTTCCGATTGCGCGGGCCCATGTCGAGCGAGTCGTCCTCGTCGCCGACGACGCGATCAGGCAGGCGCAGGCGACCTTGTGGTCGAGCCTGCGCCTGGTGGCCGAGCCTGGTGGCGCGGCCGCCTTTGCCGCCTTGCTCTCCGGCCGCTATCGTCCCTCACCTGGCGAGCGGGTCGCGGTCCTGGTTTGCGGCGCCAACACCACGGCAGTCAATTTCAACGGCTAGCGAGCTTCGCATGGTCGCCTATCGCGGACTCATTTTGACGTCGATCCTGCTGACGTCGATCCTGCTTGCCCTGGCCGGCCACGGCGCCCGCGCGCAGGACCGCCCGATCGGCTTCCAGACGCCGTCGAAAAACATCGCCTGCCAATTCTTCACCGACAACGGACAAGGCGTGCTCCGCTGCGACGTCATGAACCTGGAGACGCGGCCGCGCCGTCCGGCCGATTGCGAGCTGGAATGGGGCAACGCCTTCGAGATGAGCGCGAAGGGAGCCGCGGGCCGCATCTGCGCCGGCGATACCATCATGGACCAGTCGCTGCCCGTGCTCGCCTATGGCGAAGTGTGGCAGCGGGCGGGATTCACCTGCCGTTCCGAGCAGACAGGACTGACGTGTTTCAATGCGATGCAGCGCGGGTTTTCGCTGGCGCGGGCGGAGCAGAAGGTGTTTTGAGGAGTAGCCCGCATGGAGCGGAGCGGAATGCGGGGACGCTGTCCCGGATTGCGCTTCCGCCTTCGCGCTTCGAGCTTCGGCGGACAAGGCGCTCCAACCGGGCTTCAGTCCGGGGCGACGTCTGACAGTAGCTTATATTCGATGATCGGCACATGCTTCGCCGCCGTTCGCGGCGCCGTGCCGTCGAGGCGCGGATCGTCGGCCACCTCGATCTGGCGGCGGAACGGGCGGAAGCCGGAGCGCTGGTAGAACGCAACCGCCGACGGATGATCGAAGGTGCAGGTGTGCACCCAGACGCGGGACAGCTCGCGTGACCATGCGATCTCAAGCGCACAGTTCATCATGAAGCGGGCGGCACCGCTGCCGATCAGTTTTGCGGTGACGCCGAAATACACGAGTTCACACTGGCCGGCTTCGCTGAAGTCCAGCTCCAGCAGGCCTTCATCGTGGCCGTCCACGACAAGCGCATAGACCTCGACGCCCGGTGCATGGATGATTGCGGCGAGCTCGGCGTCGTTCATGCGCGCCCGCGAAAACCACAACCACTCCTCGCCGACGCGGCGATGGAGATCGCGATACCAATGAAGCGCGGGGGTATCGACCTTGCGCAGGGTCCATGCGTCAAGGGGATCGCCACGCAGCGGCGGACGCGCGGTCATCTCGAGATGCGTGACGACGGCAGCGATCTTGCCGGCGGGAATGTCGGAATAGCCGTCGGGGAGGATCATGGCGGTTTCCTATAGAGCCGAGCGCGAGCCACATATTCTGCGTCGTCCCGGCGAAGGCCGGGACCCATAACCACGGACGCAGGTTGCTTTGTGACGCTGGAACGACGAGCCCCGTTCGTAACAGCTGCTGCGGAGTATGGGTCCCGGCTTTCGCCGGAACGACGGTGGTGTTTGCGGCCGCGCCCTTGTTTAGATCGCCTCATTCACCGCGGCGTCAGGGTGATCGCTTCCGCCGTCGCCGCCTCGACCGCAGCGCGGCTGTAGAGCAGGGGCACATACTGGCCCGTCGCCCACAGCGGCGCGAGGTCGCGATAATGGCCGCTGAAGGGATCGCCCGACTGGCCCGGCGTGTTGATGGTGCGGCTCGCATCCCAATTGCCGACGTCGAGCACCATGCGGAACGAGGCGCCGGCGAACAGCTGATAATCGGTGCGGCGGTAGGTGGCCGCGCGCGGCACATTGGCGGCGCCGCCGTAGGCCAGCGGACCGACCGAGAGCTGAGCGGCCGTCGCCTTGTCGGCAAGCGGCATCAGCGCGTGGTCGAATTTCGCGACGTGCAGGCGGCCCCAGCGCCAGGCTGATGAATCGGACCCGAGCTTGGCTGTGACATCGGCCACCGCGGCGCCCAGGCTGTCGCGCAGGATCTGGTCGCGCGCGGCGGCGGGATCGGAGCCAAACGACGCATCCGGAGATTCCAAGAAGGCGACAAGCGCCGAAATGCTAGACGCTTCGGGCGCGATCAGGTCGGCGGCCTTGGGCGCCGTGGTCTTCAACAGCACCGGTCCAAGATGATTGGCGATCCAGACCTCGAACAATGCGGCAGCGGCGCTGTCGGCGGCATCACGCGCATCCCACGGCTTGAGCAGTTCGAGGCCCTTTTTCACGTTGGCATCGTCCGAAGTGAGCGGCTGCAGCAGCTTGACGAGCCGCCGCCCCAGCATCGTGGTGTCGTCGTTCTGCAGATCCATGGCGTCGGCCAGCGTCACCTTGCTGTTGGCCTGCAGCACCTCGGTGATGCGCTGCCAGCGCGCACTGTCCGCCCATTCGAAGCCGACCTTGCGCTCGCTGACGGGATAATCCGCCGGCAGGTTCATCTGGTTGGCGGTGGCGAGAAAGCCCTGCTTGGGCTGATAGGCCTTGGGCAGTTCGTCGAGCGAGAGAAACCCCTGCCATTCGTAGCGGCCGTCGCCCGGCACCGGCATCAGGCCATCATAATTGGCGCGCCGCGGCGTCTTGCCGGCGGCAACCCAGCCAATATTGCCCTTGGTGTCTGCATAGACCTGGTTTTCCGACGGCGCGCCCCAGCGCCGCATGGCCCCGAGGAATCCGTTCCAATCCTTCGCGGTCATGTAGTCGGAGGAGCCGAAATAGGCCGAGGTGCCGGGCTCGAACCAGATCGAGCGGACGGCAAAGGCGCGCTTGTTGGCGTCGTCGACATAGATCACCGGACCATGCCGGGTGAATTTCAGCTCGAGGTCGCGATCGCCTTCGCCTTTCACCTGCTCCTTCTCGTGCACGATGCGCATGTCCTCCCAGCCGCTGCCATAGCGGTACTGGTTGGGATTCTGCGGATTGAGCTCGTAGACGTAGAGGTCTTCCTGGTCGACGTTGAAGATGGTGAGGCCGAAGGCGATGGTGCCATTGTGGCCGATCGAGATGCCGGGCAGCGCCGGCTCGCCCGCGCCGATCACGGAAAGGCCGGGCGCATTGAGGCCGACGACGTAACGCAGCGAAGGCACGCTGTGCTCGCGATGCGGATCGTTGGCGAGGATCGGACGTCCCGTCGCGGTCCGCGACGCCGCGATCACCCAATTGTTGGAGCCGATGGTGTCGCGTTGCTGGTCGGCCTCGGTGAGGTACTTGTCCGGATCGTGCGCGAGTGCGGCCTGGCGGTCTTTCGGCGCGGCAAAGGCGACCGGGCGCGTCGCGAGATCGTAAGGCGCCAGCACGGCCTTCGGCACGCTGCAGGGATCGAGACCATCTGGAATTTTCGTCGTCCATGCCGGCTCGAGCTTGACGCGAAACCGATCGGCATCGAGGCCGGCTGCGCAAGCGACCAACGAGCGCTTGACCTCGGAGGCGACATTGCGCGTCAGACCGTGGCTGCGGATGCGGACGATGTCGTCCGCCGTCCACGGATCCGGCATGGTGCCGGCGATCCTGAACTCGATCGGCAGCGGGCGCTTGCCCGCGCGCACATCCGCGACATAGGCGTTGACCCCGGCGACGAACGCCTCGGCATAAGTCTTCGCCTTGGGGCCGTAAGCCGCCCATTCCGCATTCATGTCGCCGCGATAAAGAAAGAGCCGCAGCGCCTTGTCCTGTTCGGCATAGGCCGCGCCGAAATCCTTGGCCAGCAGACCGAGTCCGCGCTTGCGCCAGAGATCGATCTGCCAGAGCCGATCGCGGGCGGCGTTGAAGCCTTGCAGGAAAAACAGGTCGTGCTCATTGGCGGCATAGATGTGGGGGATGCCCCAGACATCGACCAGAATCTGCGCGGGGGCATTGAGACCGGCGACGTCGGTCTTGACCTGACGCGCGCTTCCGAGCGGGTCCGGCTTCTCACGCGCGATAGCGGTCGAGGTGAGCAGCGCGGCGCAGATCGCTGCGCCAAAAAGCTTCTGGATGACCCGGTTGAAATCCGTGTTCATTGTTGGTGCTCCCTTTGTTGCTGCTTCTTGTAGCCTGGATGGAGCGCAGCGTAATCCGGGAATCGTGCCATGGAGAACCCCGGATTTCGCTGCGCTCCAATCCGGGCTACGAGATTCTCCTAGCCCTCGCCCTCGTCGCTCGCGAGCACGCCTTTCACTGCCCTCGCCCAGCCCGCCAGCTTCCGCTCCCTTGTCGCCTGGCTCATGTTGGGCTTGAAGCGGTGCTCGAGGCGCCAGTTGTCGGCGAACTTGGTCGGCTCGGGATAGACGCCCGCCTGCAGGCCCGCGAGATAGGCGGCGCCCAGCGCCGTCGTCTCCTGGATCACGGGGCGATCGACCGGGGCGTCGAGCAGGTCGGCGAGGCGCTGCATGGTCCAGTCGGACGCGGTCATGCCGCCGTCGACGCGGAGCACGACGCTTGCGGTTTCCGAGCTCGGCCAGTCGGCGCGCATGGCGGCCCAGAGATCAAACGTCTGGTAGCAGACGCTTTCGAGCGCGGCGTGGGCAAGCTCGGCCGGGCCGGTGTTGCGGGTGAGGCCGAACAGCGCGCCGCGCACGCGCGGATTCCAGTACGGCGCGCCCATGCCGACGAAGGCCGGCACCAGATAGACGCTCTGCATGGAGTCGGACTGATCGGCGAGCGGTCCGGTCTCGGCGGCGTGCTTGATGATGCCGAGGCCGTCTCGCAGCCACTGTACCGCGCTGCCCGCGACGAAGATCGAGCCTTCGAGCGCGTAGGTGCGTTTGCCACCGAGCTGGTAGGCGATGGTGGTGAGCAGCTTGTTCTTCGAGGCCACGGGCGTCGTGCCGGTGTTGAGCAGGGCGAAGCAGCCGGTGCCGTAGGTGGACTTCATCATGCCCGGGCGGAAGCAGGCCTGGCCGATGGTCGCGGCCTGCTGGTCGCCGGCGATGCCGGAGATCGCAATCGCGCCGCCGAACAGGTCCGGCGTGCTCTCGCCGAAACGGGCGGAGGAATCCTTCACCTCGGGCAGCATCGAGCGCGGCACGCCGACGATCTCCAAGAGCTCGTCGTCCCACTGGCCGGTGTGGATGTTGAACAGCAGCGTGCGCGAGGCGTTGGTGGCATCGGTGGCGTGCACCTTGCCGCCGGTGAGGCGCCACAGCAGATAGCAATCGACGGTGCCGAACATCAATTCGCCGCGCGCGGCGCGCGCCCGCGCGCCGGGGACGTGGTCGAGAATCCAGGCGACCTTGGTGCCGGAGAAATAGGGATCAATGATCAGGCCGGTCTTCTGCGAGATCACGGGCTCGCGGCCGTCGGCTTTCAGTCTCGCGCAGATGTCGGCGGTGCGGCGGTCCTGCCAGACGATGGCGCGGTGCACGGCCTGCCCGGTGGCGCGGTCCCACACCACGGTGGTCTCGCGCTGGTTGGTGATCCCGATCGCGGCGATGTCCTTTGCGCTGATGCCGGCCTGCGCGATCGCGTCGCGGCAGACCGTCACGGTCGAGGTCCAGATGTCCTCGGGCTCGTGCTCGACCCAGCCCGAGGCGGGGAAATGCTGCGGAAACTCGGCCTGCGCCTTCGCCGCAATGGAAATGTCGCCGCGAAACACGATCGCGCGCGAGGAGGTGGTGCCCTGGTCGATGGCAAGGACGAAAGACATGGAAGCACCCTTGGGGTTTGCTGGTCGTTTTCTTGGCGTGTCCCGGGAGGGATCATTGTGTCGCGCCAAAGGGAGCGGATTAGGGCGGGAAGGTCAAGAAGGGCTCAGCTGTCGTCCCGGCGAAGGCCGGGACCCATACCGCGTGATCCATCGATTGCGCACGATGCCGATCCAGCACGACCAGACTTCGTCAAACCACTCCCTGTGGTTACAGGTCCCGGCCTTCGCCGGGACGACGAGCTGAGAGACCTACGGCGCAGCCGTGGTCACGCCGCCGTCGATGACGATGGTCTGTCCGGTCATGAAGCTCGACGCGTCGGAGGCGAGGTAGGCCACCGCGCCTGCGATTTCATCGGGTTCCCCGATGCGGCGCAGCGGCGTGGTGGCGGTGCGGCGTTTTAGATTGGCTTCGTCTTCCCACAGCGCGCGGGCGAAATCGGTTTTCACGAGGCCGGGCGCGATGCAATTGACGCGGACGCCTTTCGGACCCCATTCGCCGGCGAGCGAACGACATAGCGCGAAGTCGGCGGCCTTGGAGATGCCGTAGGCGCCGATCACGGTCGAACCGCGCAGGCCGCCGATCGAGGAGATGATGACGACGGAGCCGCCTCCACGTTCGGCCATCTGCGGGATCGTCAGCGCGGAGAGCCAGATGTTGCTCTTGACGTTGCTGCCCATGATCTTGTCGAAGGCTTCGTCGGTGATGTCGAGCAGCGGGCCGTAATACGGATTCACCGCGGCGTTGCAGACGAGGACGTCGATCTTGCCATAGTGCTTGGTCGCACCCGCGATCAGCGCCTCGACCTCTTGCTTGCGCGCGATGTTGCAGGGGATGACGGTGGCGTCACCACCGGCCGCCTTGATGCCGTCGGCGACCTCCTGGCAGGCATCCGCCTTGCGCGAGGAGACCACCACTTTGGCGCCGAGCTTTGCGAGCAGTTCGGCAGAGGAGCGGCCGATGCCGCGGCTGGAGCCGGTGACCACGGCGACCTTGCCGGTGAGATCGAACGGGGTGTTTTTCATTATTGTTGCCTCGCTGGTTCAACGACCTCCGTCATTGCGAGGAGCGAAGCGACGAAGCAATCCAGAGATGCCGCCGAGGAGATCGTCTGGATTGCTTCGCTTCGCTCGCAATGACGGTGGTGGCGACTAGATCAGCCCGCCACCGTCCGCCACGCGGCGCTGGTGGTAGTCGGTGTCGCCGAACGAGTTCTCGATCATGGTCAGGCGCTTGAAGTAGTGGCCGATCTTCGCCTCCATGGTCATGCCGATGCCGCCGTGGAGCTGGATCGCCTGCTGTCCGACGAACTTCAGCGACTTGCCGATCTGCACCTTGGCCGCGGCGACGGCGTTGCTGCGCTCCTTGGCGTCCTCGAAATCAGCAGCCATGGTCGCGAACATCGACATCGATCGCGCCTGCTCGGCGGCGACGAACATGTCGGAGGCGCGGTGCTGGAGGCTCTGGAACGAACCGATCGCGACACCGAACTGCTTGCGCGTCTTGATGTACTCGACTGTTGTCTTCAGAGACTCGTCCATCAGGCCGACCGCTTCGGCGCAGAGCGCGATGCGGGCTTCGTCGACCACACGCTCGATCAGCGCGAGCGAATCGTCGGGATTGCCGAGCACGGCATCGGCACTGATCTCGACGCCGGTGAAGGTGAGGTCGGCGGCGTGCAGACCGTCCTGGGTCGGGTACGATTTCTTGGCGACACCCTTGGCGTTGGCCGGCACCAGGAACACGCCGATGCCGCTCTTGTCGCGGCGCTCGCCCCTGGTGCGCGCGGTCACGATCAGGGTATCTGCGTTCTCGCCGTTGAGCACGACGAACTTCTCGCCGTCGATGACCCAACCCTCGCCCTTCTTCTTCGCCGTCGTGGAGACGTCGAAGAGATCGTAGCGCGAGTTCTTCTCGAGCTGGGCAAAGGCGAGCGTCTTGCTGCCGTCGACGATGCCGGGCACATGCGCGGCCTTTTGCGCATCGCTGCCCGCATGGCGCAGGAAGCCGCCGCCGATCACGACGGTTGCGAGATAAGGCTCGAGCACCAGCGCCTTGCCGAGCGCTTCCATCACGATCATGGTCTCGACGCCGCCGCCGCCGAAGCCGCCATCGGCCTCCGCGAAGGGCAGACCGAGCAGGCCCTGCTCGGCGAGCTTGCCCCAGACGGTCCGGCTCCAGCCGCCCTTCTCCTTCATGTACTTCTTGCGGCTCTCGAAATCGTAGGAATCGGTCAAGAGGCCGTCGATGCTTTCCTTGAGAAGCCGTTGCTCCTCGTTCAGATCAAAATCCATGTTCTTTGCTCTCCGGTATCGATGTCGTCATGCCCGGCCTTGTGCCGGGCATCCACGTTCTTTCGTGGCGCTAGGCGTGGATGGCCGGGTCAAGCCCGGCCATGACGGTGAGTGCGCGTTAATAGTGTACGATCACAGCCCCAGCACCGCCTTGGCGATGATGTTGCGCTGGATTTCGTTGGAGCCGCCGTAGATCGAGACCTTGCGGTTGTTGAAATAGCTCGGCGCGATCTGGGCGGTCCAGTCCATGGCTTCGTTCGAGCCGTCGTCGCCGTGCACGTCGTAGGGCGCGGCGAACGGGCCGATCACTTCCATCAACAGCTCGGTGGTGGTTTGCTGTATCTCGGAGCCCTTGATCTTCAGCACCGAGGAAGCCGGATTGGGCTTGCCCTTGCCGTGCTTGCCTTCGTCGGCGACGACGCGGAGCTGCGTCAGCTCGAGCGCCTTGAGTTCGATCTCGCAGGCCGCGAGCTTGTCGCGGAAGGCCGCGTCCTGGATGATCGGCTTGCCGCCGGATTCGACCTTACCGGCGAGATCGCGGATGCGGCGGAGCCGCTCCTTGGAGACCCCGACCCGAGCGATGCCGGTGCGCTCATTGCCGAGCAGGAATTTCGCGTAATCCCAGCCCTTGTTCTCCTCACCGATCAGGTTCTCGTAGGGTACTTCGACGTCGTCGAAGAAGACCTCGTTGACCTCGGCGCCGCCGTCGATGGTCTGGATCGGGCGCACGGTGACGCCCTTCGACTTCATCGAGAACACGATGAAGGAGATGCCCATCTGCTTCTTGGCGGTCGCATCGGTGCGGCACAGGCAGAAGATCATGTCGGCGTGCTGGGCGAGCGTGGTCCAGGTCTTCTGGCCGTTGATGATCCACTTGTCGCCCTTGCGCTCGGCCTTGGTCTTCAGCGAGGCGAGGTCGGAGCCGGAGCCGGGCTCGGAGAAGCCCTGGCACCACCAATCGTCGACATTGGCGATGCGGGGCAGATACTGCTTCTTCTGCTCTTCATTGCCGAAGGTGTAGATCACGGGGCCGACCATGCTGACGCCGAAGGCGAGCGGCTGCGGCGCCGGATAGGACTGCAGCTCTTCGTTGAAGATGTAGTGCTGCACGGAGGTCCAGCCGGTGCCGCCATATTGCTTGGGCCAGTGGCTGACGCCCCAGCCCTTCTTGTTGAGGATGCGCCACCACGTCACCATCTCGTCCTTCGAGAGGTGGCGGCCCTCGACCAGCTTGCGCCGCGTGTCCGGCGGCACGTTGTCGCGGAAGAATGACCGCACTTCCTCGCGAAACGCCTGCTCTTCTTTCGTGAATGCGAGATCCATCGGATCCTCCTGTGAATGTGTCGTCCCGGCGAAGGCCGGGACCCATAACCACCGGCCTTCGTTGTCCTGCGAAGGCCATTGTTGTTCGTGCGCCAAACTCCTGCTGCGGAGTATGGGTCCCGACTTTCGCCGGGACGACGGCTACTGGACCAGAACTACTGCAACACCTCAAAAAGCCCCGCCGCGCCCATGCCGCCGCCGACGCACATGGTGACGACCGCATATTTCGCCTTGCGGCGGCGGCCTTCGATCAGAGCGTGGCCGGTGAGGCGCGCGCCCGACATGCCGTAGGGATGCCCCACCGCGATCGCGCCGCCGTCGACGTTGATCTTGTCGGGGTCGATGCCGAGCTTGTCGCGGCAATACAGCACCTGCACCGCGAAGGCTTCGTTGAGCTCCCACAGGCCGATGTCGTCGACGGTGAGGCCATGACGCTTGAGCAGGCGCGGCACCGCGAACACCGGGCCGATGCCCATCTCGTCGGGCTCGCAGCCGGCGGAGACGAAGCCGCGGAAGATGCCGAGCGGGTTCAGCCCGCGCTTCGCCGCTTCCTTGTCGCTCATGATCACGCTCGCGCTGGCGCCGTCAGAGAGCTGGCTGGCATTGCCGGCGGTGACCGAAAAGCCTTCACCGCGCACGGCCTTGAGGCCGGCGAGGCCTTCTGCGGTGGTCTCGGGGCGCGGGCCCTCGTCCTGCGAGAGCGTGATGTCCTTGAACGAGACTGCACCGGTTGCCTTGTCGGTCACCGCCATCTTTGTGGTGATCGGCGCGAGCTCATCCTTGAACTTGCCGCCTTGCTGGGCCGCGGCCGTACGGCGCTGGCTCTCCAGCGAATATTCGTCCTGCTTCTCCCGCGAGATGCCGTAGCGGTTGGCCACGATTTCGGCGGTGTCGATCATGGGCATGTAGACCTCGCCCTTGATCTCGAGCAGCGCCGGGTCCTGCGCATGGAAGCCGTTCATCTTGTCGTTCTGCACCAGCGAGATGGACTCGCCGCCACCGCCGACCGCGATCTCGACGCCGTCGAAAATCACCGAACGTGCGGCGAGCGCGATCGCCTGCAGTCCCGAGGCGCATTGCCGGTCGATGGTGGTGCCGCCGACCGTGACGGGGAGACCAGCACGGAGCAGCGCCTTGCGCGCGATGTTGCCGCCGGTCGCGCCCTGCTGGAGCGCTGCGCCCATCACGACGTCCTCGACCTCCTTGGGGTCGACCTTGGCGCGCGCGACGGCCGCGCCGATCGCGTGGCCAAGCAGGGTTGCGCCCTCGGTAGCGTTGAGCGCGCCGCGATAAGCCTTGCCGATCGGGGTGCGGGCGGTGGAAACGATGACGGCGTCGGTCAAGAGCGATCTCCTGATGCAAGTCGGGTGGCAAGTTGGGCGGATTGTGATGGTTTCTGCTGCTGGCGCAACTCATGGCGCGACAGCTTTCCGACCGGCGTGCGCGGCAGATCGTCGACGAATTCGACCTCCGCCGGCAATTCGTGCCTGCCGAGCTTGCCAGCAAGCTGCGCGCGCAGCTCGTCGAGCGAGAACGGTTTTGCATCCGGCTTCAGCTTGATGAAGGCTTTGGCCGCCTCCCCCCGGTACTGGTCGGGAATGCCGAGCACGATCACCTCGTGCACGCCTGACATGGTATAGATCGCCTGCTCGATCATCTGCGGATAGACGTTGAAGCCGCCGGAGATGATCATGTCCTTCTTGCGGTCGACCAGGAAGAAATAGCCGTCGCTATCGACATAGCCGATGTCGCCGGTGACGAAGCGGCCGTCGACGAAGGCCTCCGCGGATCCCTCGGGCTTGTTCCAGTAGCCCCTGGTGACGTTCGGGCCCTTGATGCGGATCTCGCCGACTTCGCCCGGCGGCAATACGCGTGTCGGATCGTCCAGGGAAACGACGTCGAGCTCGATGCCGGGCAGCATCAGGCCGATCGAGCCGGGCTTATCGGGACCTGTAGGCGGATGGCCGGTGCCGGGCGAGCAGGTCTCGGTCATGCCCCAGCCGCTGCGGAGCTTCTTGCCGACTTTGCGCTCGAAGAAACTCGCGATCTCCACCGGCAGCGGCGCGCCCCCGGAGCCGATCGTCGCCAGCGAGGAAAAATCGCGCTTGTCGAGATCGGGAAGGGCTGCGATCGCGATCCACATCGTCGGCACGCCGGGGAAATAAGTGGCGCGCTTGATTTCGATGTCGCGCATCACCGCTTCGACGTCAAAACGCTGATGCAGCGAGATCAGATTGCCGCGCCTGAGCGAGGACAGCAGCACGACTGTGAGTGCATAGATGTGGAACAGCGGCAGCACGCAGATCACGCGCTCGACGACGTCGCCACGCGTCGCGCGCGACGGCTTGCCCCAGACGTCGTAGATCGACACGGCCGAGGTGAGATTGCCGTGGGTCAGCATCGCGCCTTTGGGCAAGCCGGTGGTGCCACCCGTATATTGCAGCAGCGCGACGTCGTCGGCGCTCACTTGCGGCCACTCTGCCGGCGCGGTGGCGCCCTCGACAAAGGCCTTGAAGGTGACGATGCGGGGATCGCTGGGGATCGCAGCCTGCGGCGTGCCGACCTTACCCCAATTATTGTCCTCGCAGACCACCAGGCGGTCGATCAGGCCCTTCTCCAGGAATTTCAGCGCGGTCGGCAGCAGCGCCGCGAGGTTGGACGTGACGAGCAGGCGCGAACCGGAATCGGAGACCTTGTGCGTCAGCGCGATCTCGCCGTCGAGCGGTGACAGATGCGCGACGCGGGCGCCGGCCTTCAGCGCGCCGAAGAAATTGACGGGATGGTCCGGCGTATTGCCGAGGAACAGCGCGATGGAAGTATTCTTGCCGCAGCCGGCGCGCAGGAACGCGGCAGCCGCACGCTCCGCCATCGCGGCGAGCTCGGTGTAGCTGATCGGACGATCGCGAAACTCGATCGCGGTGCGCGCACCGTAGTCAGCGGCGGCTTTCGACAGCAGGTCAGGGAGCGTGCCCTTGACGATGGCGTCGTCCCAACGCACGCCCTCGGGATAAAACTGTTCGCCGGGATGGGTCATTAACGGTTCTTACTCTGCAAACGTGAGGCCGGCACGGACAGACGGGCTCCCTTCCCCCTTGTCGGGAAGGGTTGGGGAAAGGGGGTGCCACGAACTCGGACGCCGACCGGGGCTACCTCCCTCCCTGACCCTCCCCCACAAGGGGGGAGGGAACGGAGAGAGCCTTGCCCTGGCAAAGGTGTTCGCAGTCACCGAGCCCAATCCAATCACGCCGCTTTCGAGCCCGCCGCGAGCGACGCGAAGGTCTTGCCTTCGGCCGCGAGCTTCTTCAGCAGTGGCGCGGGCTCGAGGCTCGGATCGTTGGTCTCCTTGGCATAGAAGGAGAGACGATCGGCGATGTGCTTGAGGCCGACGGTGTCGGCCCAGAACATCGGGCCGCCGCGGTAGATCGGCCAGCCATAGCCATAGAGCCAGACCACGTCGATGTCGGACGGGCGCGCGGCGATACCTTCCTCCAGGATCTTTGCGCCCTCGTTGATCATCGGATACATCATGCGCTCGAGGATCTCGTCGTCACTGACGACGCGCTTCTTGCGGCCCATGCGCAGCAGCGTCTCATCGATCAGCTTCTCGACTTCGGGATCCGGCAGCGCCGAACGGGAGCCGGCTTCGTATTTGTAATAGCCCTTGCCGGTCTTCTGGCCGAAGCGCCCGGCTTCGCAGAGCGCGTCCGCGATCTCCGACTTGATGCCGCGGTCCTTGCGCGAGCGCCAGCCGATGTCCAGGCCGGCGAGGTCACCCATCGCGAACGGCCCCATCGGCATGCCGAACTTCGTCACGACGGCGTCGACCTGCTGCGGAAGCGCGCCTTCGAACAGCAGCTTCTCGGACTGCTTGCCGCGCTGGGCCAGCATGCGGTTGCCGACAAAGCCGTCGCAGACGCCGACCACGGCCGGCACCTTTGCGATTTTGCGCGCGATCGAGACCGCGGTCACAAGGGCATCCGGCGCGGTCTTGTCCGCGCGCACGATCTCGCACAATTTCATGACGTTGGCGGGCGAGAAGAAGTGCATGCCGAGCACGTCCTGCGGCCGCTTGGTCGACTTCGCGATCTCGTCGATGTTCAGGTACGAGGTGTTGGAGGCGAGCACGGCGCCAGGCTTGACGTACTGGTCGAGCTTGCCGAACACTTCCTTCTTCACCGCCATGGTCTCGAACACGGCTTCGATGATAAGGTCAGCATCACCGACGTTCTCGATGCCGACGACGCCGTTGATCAGCGCCATGCGCTTGGCGGGTGCATCCGCCGGGATGCCGCCGCGCGCCGCGGTCGCTTCCCAGTTCTTCTGCATGATGCCCATGCCGCGCTTGAGCTGCTCCTCGCCGGTCTCGATCAGGGTGACGGGAACGCCGGCATTGGCAAAGGACATCGCGATGCCGCCGCCCATCGTGCCGGCGCCGAGGATGGCGACGCGGTTCACGGGCCGCGGCTTGGTCCCCTCAGGAACGCCGGCGATCTTGCTGGCCTCGCGCTCGGCGAAGAAGGCATAACGCTGCGCCTTGGACTGATCGCTGGCGACGAGCTTCAGGAAACCTTCGCGCTCCTTCTTGAGGCCTTCGTCGAACGGCAGGTCGATGGCGTAGCCGACGGCGTCAGCCGCCGCGAACGGAGCTTCCAGGCCGCGCGACTTCTTGGTCATGGCGGCGACCGCGTTGGTGAAGATCGAGCGATCGACCTTGGCCGCCGCGATCTTGGAGTCGTCGTCACGCAGACGGCGCAGCGGACGCTTTTCAGCCAGCAGCTTTCGTACGAAGGCTTCACCTCCGGCGGCCGGGCCCTCGACGATCTCCTCGATCAGGCCGTTCTTCAGAGCTTCCGCCGCACCGATCGGATCACCGCCGACGATCATCTTGACCGCAAGCTCCGGTCCGACTGCGCGCGGCAGGCGCTGGGTGCCACCGGCGCCCGGCAGCAGGCCGAGCTTCACCTCGGGCAGGCCGAGCTTGGCTTCCTTCACCGCGACACGGAAATGACAGGCGAGCGCGACCTCGAGGCCGCCGCCGAGCGCGGTGCCGTGAATCGCGGCCACGACCGGCTTCGGTGAATTCTCGATCTCGGAAAGCACGTCGTTGAGGGCGGGCGCCTTCGGCGGCTTGCCGAATTCGGTGATGTCGGCGCCTGCGATGAAGGTGCGGCCGGCACAGGTCAGCACGATGCCCTTGATGGCGGGATCGGCGATTGCGGCCTTGATGCATTCCAGAATTCCGCCGCGAACCGCGGCGCTCAGCGCGTTGACCGGAGGGCTGTTGACCGTGACGATCCCGACTTCGTCATGACGCTCAAGCTTGACCACTTCGCTCACGGTGTCCCTCCTTGGTGGGGTAACTTTTGTTCAATTTCGCACTGCGGAATTTAATTCCGCATCTTGACGGCAGGGTTATTTTGAAGCACGTGGCTTGTCAACGACTCCGCGCAAGAAGCAGATCTGGGATGAAGCGTACAGGAAAGAAGACCGCGACCGATCGGAATTTCGTCGTCGCGCTTTCCCGCGGACTAGACGTATTGCGCGCATTCCAGCCCAGCGACGGACTTCTTGGCAATCAGGAAATCGCGGCCCGTACCAATTTGCCGAAGCCGACCGTTTCGCGGCTGACCTATACCTTGACCAAGCTCGGCTATCTGACGCCGGTTCCCCGCTTCGAGAAATATCAGCTTGCGCCGGCCGCGATGGCGCTCGGCTACGCCGCGTTGTCCAATCTCGGCGTTCGGCATTTGTCCGAACCGTTCCGCGAGGAAATGATGCGCGCGACCGGCGGAGCCGTTGCCGTCGGCGGCCGCGACCGTCACAGCATGATCTATTTCGGGCAAAGCCGCGGCAGCGAGACGGTCGGCGTTCAACTTGACGTCGGCTCCCGCGTGCCGATTGCAACCAGCGCGATGGGCCGCGCCTATTTCTGGGCGCTCGAGGAGAACGATCGGGCGGAACTGTCTCGTGTCTTGCGCGAACATTACGGCAGCCGCTGGCCAAAGATGCGCGACGGGCTGGAACGTTCCGGCGAGACGGTCGCGAAATACGGATTTGCGATTTCGGTCGGCGACTGGCACGACGACATCGGCGCCGCCGGCGTCGCACTCAGGCTCAACGACGGAACCGGCCCCTACGCATTCAATTGCGGCGCGCCGGCATTCCGCTTCACGGAAGAGCGTTTGATCAACGACATTGGACCGCGTCTGCTTGCGATGGTAAGGAACATCGAAGCGGCACTTGGGGGTCTGATGCCGCATTCCAAAAAAGACGTCAGCAAAAAGCTGAAATCAGGAGGGAAAGTTGCGCGTGTGGCCGAGGGGATCAGATAGCCTTTGTTGTCATCGAGAGCGGTTCACATCGCTCCTTCGCTCACCGAACAGAGTGGGCGAGACGAGATGACGCAGGCACAGCTCGCGCAGGGGACATCGCCCCTGCTCGCGGTTCGCGACGTCAGCGTCGTGTTCGGCGGCATCGTCGCGCTCAACGGTGTGTCCTTTGACATGCACAAGGGCCAGATCCTCGGTTTGATCGGCCCTAACGGCGCCGGCAAGACCACGCTCTTCAACTGCCTCTCGCGGCTGTACCAGCCGTCGTCCGGCGACATTCTGATGGAGGGCGCGAGCATCCTGACGCGCCCGCCGCACCGGATCGCGGAGATCGGCATCGGCCGCACCTTCCAGAACGTGGCGCTGTTTCCGAATTTGTCGGTGATGGACAATGTCCGCGTCGGCACCCATGCCCGCACCTCCAGCGACATCATCAGCGACTCGCTGCGGCTGGCCTGGGTTCGCCGCAGCGAGAGCGACGTCAACAAGAAGGTGCACGAGATCCTCGCCTATCTCGACCTCGAGGATGTCGCCCACACCGTCGTGTCGGGCCTGCCGTTCGGCACGCAGAAGCGCGTCGAGCTGGCGCGCGCGCTCGCTGCCGATCCGAAGATCCTGCTGCTCGACGAGCCCGCCGGCGGCCTCAACCACGAGGAAGTCTACGTGCTCGGCGACCTCATCCGCCGCATCCGCGACGAACGCCACATGACCGTGCTGCTGGTCGAGCATCACATGGGCCTCGTGATGTCGATCGCCGACCACGTCGTCGCGCTGAATTTCGGCAAGAAGCTCGCGGAAGGCACGCCGGCCCAAGTGCAGGCGGATCCCGACGTCATCAAGGCCTATCTCGGGAGCAAGGACCAATGACGACGCTGCTCAACGTCAAGGACCTGCGCGCCTATTACGGCCAGGTCCAGGCGCTCCACGGCCTCTCCTTCTCGCTCAGCGAGGGATCGCTGACCACGCTGCTCGGGGCCAACGGCGCCGGTAAGACCACCACGCTGCGCGCGATCTGCAACATGGTGCGCTCGACCGGCGGCATCGAGTTCGACGGCAAGCCGCTGAACAACCGCTCCACCGAAAGCATCGTACGGTTCGGCATCGCCCATGTGCCGCAGGGCCGCGGCACCTTCACCACCATGACGGTGGAGGAAAACCTCCAGCTCGGCGCAATCACCCGCAAGGACAGCGCCGGCATCGTCTCCGACATCGAGCGCATGTATGCGCATTTCCCGGTGCTCAAGCAGCGGCATACCCAGCAGGCCGGCACGCTCTCGGGCGGCGAGCAGCAGATGCTCGCGGTCGCCCGCGCGCTGATGCTGCGGCCGCGGCTGATGCTGCTGGACGAGCCTTCGTTCGGCCTGGCGCCGCTGGTGGTGCGCGACCTGTTCGGCATCCTCGGCAAGATCAATCGCGAGGACAAGGTGTCGATCCTGGTGGTCGAGCAGAACGCCCAGCTCGCGCTCGAGCTCGCCGACCAGGCCTATGTGATCGAGACCGGACGCATCGTGATGTCGGGCAACGCCAAGGACATCGCGAACAACGAAGAAATCCGCAAATCCTACCTGGGTTACTGAGGAGCCGGCACGATGGAGCTGTTCACCAACCAAGTGCTGGCCGGCATCGCCACGGGCGCGATCTACGCCTGCATGGCGCTCGCCGTGGTCATGATCTACCAGGCGATCGACCATCTCAACTTCGCGCAGGGCGAGATGGCGATGTTCTCGACCTTCATCTCCTGGCAGCTGATGCAATGGGGCATTCCCTATTGGGCCGCCTTCGTGATCACGCTGGCATTGTCCTTCGTCGGCGGCATCGCGATCGAGCGCATCCTGTTCAAGCCGCTCGCCAAGGCGCCGGTGCTGACCAACGTCGCCGGCTTCATCGCGCTGTTCGCGATCATCAACTCCTCGGCCGGCCTGATCTGGGACTTCACCATCAAGCAGTATCCGACCCCGTTCGGCTCCTCGCCGTTCCTCGGCAGCCAGCTGATTTCGACCCACCAGGCCGGCATGATCGGCGTGACGGTGCTGCTGCTGCTCGGCCTCTACTTCTTCTTCCAGTACACCAAGATCGGCCTCGCCATGCGCGCGGCCGCCTCCGTACCTGAATCGGCCCGGCTGGTCGGCATCAACACGAGCTGGATGATCGCGCTGGGCTGGGGCATGGCGTCCGCGATCGGTGCGATCGCCGGCATGCTGATCGCACCGGTCGTGTTCCTCGAGCCCAACATGATGGGCGGCGTGCTGATCTACGGCTTCGCCGCGGCGGTGCTCGGCGGACTGACGAGCCCGTTCGGCGCCGTGGTCGGCGGCTTCCTGGTCGGTGTCTTCGAAAACCTCGCCGGCACCTACATTCCCGGCGTCGGCAACGAGTTGAAGCTCCCGATCGCGCTCGCGCTGATCATTTCCGTCCTGGTCGTCAAACCCGCTGGCCTGTTCGGCCGGCAAATCGTCAAGCGAGTTTGATCATGAGCGCTGCAGAAGACGTCGTCACGGAAGCCCCGGCCGTCGAGGCGGTTCCGAAACGGGCGATGACGCTGGGCACGGGCACCTCCCTGTTAGTGCTGGCGGTGCTGTTGATCGTGCCGGTGTTCGTCAAGAACTTCATCATCTTCCAGATGACGATGCTCCTGATCTACGGGCTCGCGGTGCTGGCCCTGAACATCCTGACGGGCGGCTCCGGCCAGTTCTCGCTCGGCCAGAGCGCCTTCTACGCCGTGGGCGCTTATACGTCGGCGGTGCTGATGGAGTACTTCAACGTCAACTATGCGCTGACAATTCCGATTTCCGCGGCGGTCTGCTTCGCATTCGGCTACCTGTTCGGCAAGCCGGCGCTGCGGCTATCGGGCGTCTATCTCGCGCTCGCGACCTTTGCGCTTGCCACCGCGATGCCGCAGCTGCTGAAGCTGAACTTCCTCGAGCACTGGACGGGCGGCGTGCAGGGCCTCGTCGTCACTAAGCCCGACGCGCCGTTCGGGCTGCCGATGTCGCAGGACACCTGGCTCTACTACTTCTCGCTCGCCGTCGTGCTCGCGATCTACATCTTCTCGGTAAACCTGCTGCGCTCCCGCTCGGGCCGTGCCTTTATGGCGATCCGCGACAACGAGATCGCGGCCTCCTCGATGGGCGTCAACGTCGCACTGTACAAGACGCTGGCCTTCGGCGTGTCCGCCGGCATCACCGGCGTTGCCGGCTCGCTTGGCGCCATCGCCGTGCAGTTCGTCGCGCCCGACAGCTACACGATCACGCTGGCGATCTCGCTGTTCCTCGGCATGGTCGTCGGTGGCGTCGGCTGGCTGCCCGGCTCGTTCGTCGGCGCAGCTTTCATCATCTTCGTGCCGAACATGGCGGAGGGCATCTCCAAGGGCCTCTCCGGCGCCGTATTCGGCGTACTCCTGTTCGCCGTCATCTACCTCGTCCCGCACGGCGCGAGGCAGATCGCGATCATGGGCCAGCAACTCGTCGGCCGGCTCAGAAAGAACTGACAACCCGTTGATTAAGCTAAGGAGACCCGAATTGTTTTTTGAAAGAACACTGCGAACCGCTGCGCTGGTGACGGCAACGGCGGTCATCACTCTCACCTCCGGCGCCGCATTCGCCCAGAAGAAATACGACACCGGCGCGTCCGATACCGAGATCAAGATCGGCAACATCATGCCGTATAGCGGTCCGGCGTCGGCCTATGGCATCATCGGCAAGACCGAAGAAGCCTATTTCAAGATGATCAACGACAAGGGCGGCATCAACGGCCGCAAGATCAACTTCGTCACCTATGACGACGGCTATTCGCCGCCGAAGGCCGTCGAGCAGGTCCGCAAGCTGGTCGAGAGCGACGAAGTGATCGTCGTGTTCAACCCGCTCGGCACGCCTTCGAACAGCGCGATCCAGAAGTATTTGAACGCCAAGAAGATCCCGCAGCTGTTCGTCGCCACCGGCGCCACCAAGTGGAACGACCCGAAGAACTTCCCCTGGACCATGGGCTGGCAGCCCTCCTACCAGAGCGAAGCGCAGATCTACGCGAAATGGCTGTTGAAGGAGAAGCCGGACGCCAAGATCGCGATCCTTTATCAGAACGACGATTTCGGCAAAGACTACCTCAAGGGCACCAAGGACGGCCTGGGCGCCAAGGGCGCGTCCATGATCATCATGGAAGAGAGCTACGAGGTGTCGGAGCCCTCGATCGACGGTCACATCGTCAAGATCAAGGCGGCCAATCCCGACGTCCTGCTGATCTACGCGACACCGAAGTTCGCCGCCCAGACCATCAAGAAGACCGCCGAGCTGAGCTGGAAGCCGCTGCAGATCCTCACCAACGTGTCGATCTCGGTCGGCAGCGTGATGAAGCCGGCCGGCTTCGAGGCCTCGCAGGGCGTATTGTCGGCAGCCTATGCCAAGGACTCCACGGACCCGCAGTGGGCCAACGACCCCGGCATGAAGAAGTGGAACGAGTTCGTCGACAAGTACATGCCGGGTGCCGACAAGTCCGACACCAGCATGGTCTATGGCTACGGCGCGGCGTCGACGCTGGCCAAGGTCCTGGAAATGTGCGGCGACGATCTGACCCGGGCCAACATCATGAAGGAGGCGGCCTCGTTGAAGGATTTTGCACCGGACACCCTGCTGCCCGGCGTCAAGATCAACACCGGGCCCACCGACTTCGCCCCGATCGCCCAGCTCCAGATGCAGCGCTTCAAGGGCGAGAAGTGGGAACTCTTCGGCGAGATCATCAGCGGCGACATCGCCACCGAGTGACACCCTGACGCTATAGTCCGACACGTCGAGAAGCCCCCGCGAACGATCGCGGGGGCTTTTTGTTGACGTCCCGCATCATTCTTGTTCAATGCGGCGGCGATCCGTTCCGGGTGGAGAAAGATGACTGCCGTTCGATTTCAGGTTGCGGGCGTTCTGGCCGCATTCGCGTTGTGCACTGCGATGGGCAACCCGGCCCTGGCGCAAAAGAAATACGACAGCGGCGCTTCCGATACCGAGATCAAGATCGGCAACATCATGCCCTATAGCGGCCCGGCCTCCGCCTATGCGGCGATCGGCAAGGCCGAGGAAGCCTATTTCAACAAGATCAATGCCGAGGGCGGCATCGGCGGCCGCAAGATCAAGTTTATCTCCTACGACGACGGCTATTCGCCGCCGAAGACGGTGGAGCAGGCCCGCAAGCTGGTCGAGAGCGACGGGGTGCTGCTGACCTTCGGCTCGCTCGGCACCTCCACCAACGGCGCCATCCGCAAATACATGAACGAGAAGAAGGTGCCGCAATTGTTCGTGGCGAGCGGCGCTTCGAAGTGGAACGATCCGAAGCAATATCCCTGGACCATGGGCTGGCAGCCGAGCTACGCCAGCGAGGCGCGCATCTACGCCAAGTACATCATGAAGGAGAAGCCGGACGGCAAGATCGGCGTGCTCTACCAGAACGACGATTTCGGCAAGGACTATCTGAAAGGACTGAAGGACGGCCTTGGGCCCAAGGCCTCGACGATCGTGCTGGAAGACAGCTACGACACGTCGGAGCCGGCAATCGACGAGCACGTCGTGAAATTGAAGGCCTCCGGCGCCGACATCTTCGTCAGCATCACCACGCCGAAATTTGCGGCACAGGCGATCAAGAAGGCGGCCGAGATCAACTGGCATCCGGTCCACATCATCTCCAACGTCTCGGCCTCGGTCGGCGGCGTGCTCGAGCCGGCGGGGCTCGAGATCTCGCAAGGGATCCTGTCGGCGAGCTACACCAAGGACGGGTCCGACCCGCAATGGAATGCCGACGACGGCATGAAGAAGTTCTACAACTTCCTCGCCAAATACGATCCCAAGGCCAACAAGCTGGATGCCGGCGTGGTGTTCGGCTATGCCGCCGCGCAGACGATGGTGAAGGTGCTGCAAATGTGCGGCGACGACCTCACTCGCGACAACGTCATGAAGCAGGCGGCAAGCCTGAAGGATTTCGAGCCCGACACCCTGTTGCCCGGCATCAAGATCAACACCGCGGCCGATAATTTCGCCCCGATCGAGCAGCTCCAGATGATGCGGTTCAAGGGCCGGAAATGGGAGCTGTTCGGGGACGTCATCTCGAGCGAACTCGGCCACTGAAGCCGCGCAACTCAAACTCGCTCCTGATCGGCTCGTCAACTCAGACGGATGCACCTTCTCGCAGTCGCACACGCGCGCGCGCCCGTCCCTGACTACTAAAGAAGCAGCCCCTGCGACCCCGCCGCAGGGGCTTTCTGTTGTAGGCATCAGGTAAATCGTATTGAATTGCGGCTGCGTCACCAAGAACAGGCAACACAAGAAAAGGGACGCACACACACCAAGAAAATAGGGAGATAGGAATGCCCGCTGTCACCGGCAAACTTGCGGCCGCGTCACTGGCGCTCGCGCTCATTGCGGCCTCGGCCTCCACTGCATCGGCCCAGAAGAAATACGATACCGGCGCGACCGATACCGAGATCAAGGTCGGCAACATCATGCCCTACAGCGGACCGGCCTCCGCCTACGGCATCATCGGGCGGACGGAAGCCGCCTATTTCAAGAAGATCAACGACGAAGGCGGCATCAACGGCCGCAAGATCAACTACATCAGCTACGACGACGCCTATTCGCCGCCGAAGACGGTGGAGCAGGCGCGCAAGCTGGTCGAGAGCGACGAGGTGCTGTTCATCTTCAACTCGCTCGGCACGCCGCCGAACTCGGCGATCCACAAATACATGAACTCGAAGAAGGTGCCGCAGCTCCTGGTGGCCACCGGCGCCACCAAGTGGAACGATCCGCAGAACTTCCCCTGGACGATGGGGTGGCAGCCCAACTACCAGAGCGAAACGCAGATCTACGCGAAATGGCTGCTCAAGAACAAGCCGGACGCCAAGATCGCCGTGCTGTTCCAGAACGACGATTACGGCAAGGATTATCTCAAAGGTCTGAAGGACGGCCTCGGCGCCAAGGCCGCGTCGATGATCGTCATGGAGGAGAGCTACGAGACCTCCGAGCCGACCATCGACAACCACATCGTCAAGCTGAAGTCGACCGGCGCCGACGTCTTCATGAACATCACGACGCCGAAATTCGCGGCGCAGGCGATCAAGAAGGTGGCCGAGATCGGCTGGAAGCCGCTGCACTTCCTCAACAACGTCTCGGCCTCCGTCGGCAGCGTGCTCAAGCCCGCCGGGTTCGAGAACTCGCAGGACATCATCTCCGCCGACTATCTGAAGGACATTTCGGATTCGACGTGGAACAGCGACCCCGGCATGAAGGACTTCGTCGCGTTCATGAACAAGTACTTTCCTGACGGCGACAAGCTCGATCACGGCACCATCGTCGGCTACGGCGTGGCGCAGACCCTGGTCCAGATCCTGAAGCAGTGCGGCGACGATCTCACCCGCGCGAACGTCATGAAACAGGCCGCCAGCCTGAAGGACTTCCGCACCGAAGTGCTGCTGCCGGGCGTGCAGATCAACACCTCGCCGACCGATTTCGCGCCGATCAGCCAGCTCCAGCTCGAGAAGTTCAAGGGCGAGAAGTGGGAACTGTTCGGCGACGTGATCAGCGCCGACGTCGGCGGCTAACCGCCTGATACCCACGACGATGAAAACCCCCTGCGAACCATCGCAGGGGGTTTTTGCTTGCGCGTCGATTATGATCACGCGATTGCACAATCGAATGATGGCAAAGCCGGCTTACGCTTTGGCGCATGATGCGGTAGGCAGGTGAGCGGCGCGTTTGCCGCCAGTCTTTCCTGCCCGCTCAAGGCCCTTCGTCATGACCGACCGACGCCCCCTGCTCCGCGCGCTCTACGACGCCGCCGTTGCCGCCGCTCATCCGAGCACGATACTGGCGCCGCACCTGCGGCCCGCGCCAAGGGGACGCGTAATCTGTCTCGCCGCCGGCAAGGGCGCGGCCGCGATGGCCGCCGCCGCCGAGCGGCATTATCTCGACACGCTCGGGCTCGCACCGGAGCGCCTGGTCGGCATCGCCACCACGCGTCACGGCTACGGCGTGCCGACGCGCCACATCCGCGTGGTCGAGGCCGGTCATCCTGTGCCTGACGAAGCCGGCCTGAAGGGCGCGGCCGATACGCTTGCGCTCGCAGCCGAGGCCGGGCCGGACGATTTGCTTCTGGTGCTGCTCACCGGCGGCGGCTCGGCGAACTGGATCGCGCCCGTCAACGGCATCAGCTTCGCGCAGAAGCAGGCGGTCAACAAGGCGCTGCTCCGCTCCGGCGCGCCGATCGGCGAGATGAATGTCGTGCGCAAGCATCTGTCGCGGATCAAGGGCGGCCGGCTGGCGCGCGCGGGCAAAAATGCCGCCGAGATCGTGACGCTTGCGATCTCCGACGTGCCCCATGACGATCCCTCCGCGATCGCCTCGGGTCCGACCGTGCCCGATCCGACCACGCTCAATGATGCGCGCGCCATCGTCGCCCGGTACAAGCTCGACATCGACGATGCCGTTCGCCGCGCGCTGGACGACCCCGCGAACGAAAGCTGCAAGCCGGGAGACGCCGCGTTCGCGCGCGCGCATTTCGAATTGATCGCACGTCCGAAGCAATCGCTCGACGCTGCGGTGAGGCTCGCGCATGAGGCCGGTTACGAGACGATCGATCTCGGTGCCGACCTTGAGGGCGAGGCCCGCGACGTTGCCGCCGATCACGCCAGGCTGGCGCTTCAGGCCCGCGCGCAGGGCAAGCGCGTCGCGATCCTCTCCGGCGGCGAGCTCACGGTCACCGTGCGGGGCAATGGCCGCGGCGGCCCGAACCAGGAATACGCGCTGGCGCTCGCCGCCCTCTTGAAGGACACGCCTGACATCTCCGCGCTCGCCGGCGACACCGACGGCGCCGATGGCGGTGCCGGCAATCCCACCGACCCCGCCGGCGCGCTGATCGATGCGGCGACGTTCGCGAAGATGGCGGCGCAGGGGCTGCAACCCCAGGTCTATCTCGACAACAACGATGCGACGACGTTCTTCGAGGCGACGGGCGACCTGCTGCTGCCGGGTCCCACGCTGACCAATGTCAACGACATCAGGGTAATCCTGGTCGACTGACACGGCGGCATCGCCATCCCGCCGGCGCCGCGCGCGGTTCGGCGGGACGGCATGGTTAACGATCTCTGAATTCTCGTCGGCCTCCTCTTTTCCAGGGGGCGGGCATCGCCGCCTTTAACCTCGCATTCGCCGCAGTTTCAGGAACATGTCCCGAAACTGGGCGTATTGTTGGGCTGATTCACCACCGCCTGCTCTAATCGCGTCGTCCCGGGGGCAACGCACATGGCGCAAAGTGATCAGGAGGTCGCAAGCATTGATCCGCTCGTGCTCGGCGAGCTGCTCAAGTGCGCCGCCAATAATCTGTGGCTTGGGATCATCCTTTTTGGCAGCGACCGCAGGGTCATTTTCTGCAATCCGCGCTACCGCGAGATGTACGCGCTCTCGCCCGAGCAGGTGCGCCCGGGAACGCCGATCAAGGACCTGATCCAGCATCGGCTCAAACTGGGCCTGAACATCGGCGGAGAAGCCGGCGCCTATGTCCGCGCCCGCACGGAAGGCTCGGTCGTCAGCGAGCAGACGGTCCAGCAGTTCGCCGACGGAAGAATCATCGCCTACACCATCCATCCCCTGCCCGACGGCGGCGGCATGGCGACCCACGAGGACATTACCGAGCGCGAAGAGCTCAGTGCGCGGCTGCAGGAGCGCAATTTTCAGTTCGACATTGCGATCAACAACATGTCGCAGGGACTTTGCTTCTTCAGCGCCGACCATCGGCTGCTCGTCTGCAACACGCATTATATCGAAATGTACGGCCTGCCGCCCGACCGCGTTCGTCCGGGCACGCCGCTCCAAGAGATCCTCGACCTGCGCTTCGAAGCCGGCAGCGTGCCGGCAATGACGCGGGAGGAATACGCCACATGGCGGACCGATGTCGCCACGTCGGCCGAGGCCATGGACAGCATCGTCGAGATGCGGAACGGGCGAACCTTCAAGATCAGGCACCGACCGATGCCAGATCTCGGATGGGTCGCGACGCACGAAGATATCACCGAGCAGCGCAAGGCGGAATTGCAGATCGCGCATATGGCGCACCACGACGCGCTGACGGACCTCGCCAATCGCGCCCTACTCGGTCAGCGCCTCAAGCAGGCGCTCGAACAGGGCGGGATGTTCGCGATCCACCACATCGATCTCGACAAGTTCAAGGCCGTCAACGACACCCTGGGCCACCAGGCCGGCGACATCCTGCTGCAGGATGTCAGCCGCCGCCTCAAGCAGCTCGCGCGCGACAGCGATACGATCGCGCGCATGGGTGGCGATGAATTCGTCATCCTCCAGTCGCCGATTTCCGATTCGAGCGAAGCGGACACGCTGGCGCGTGATGTTGTCAGCACCCTGAGTGCTCCGTTCGGGCTCGACGGACATCAGGCTATTGTGGGCGCGAGCATCGGGATCGCCATTGCGCCCGGTGACGGCTCGACGCCCGAGCAACTCCTGCACAATGCCGATCTGGCCCTGTATCGCGCGAAAAGCGACGGCCGCGGCATGCACTGCTTCTTCGAGCCGGCCATGGGCGAAGAGGCGCAAAGCCGTCGCGCGCTGGAGCAGGACCTGCGCAACGGCCTTGCCGCCGGCGAGTTCGAACTGCACTACCAGCCGGTCGTGAAGACCGACGGCGGCGAGATCAGCGGCTTCGAAGCCTTGATCCGTTGGCGACATCCAGGGCGCGGACTGGTCGCGCCGAACAGCTTTATCCCGCTTGCGGAAGAGATCGGCCTGATCGTGCCGATCGGCGAATGGGTGATCCGGCAGGCCTGTGCCACTGCAAGCCGATGGCCGGACCATCTGCACGTCGCCGTCAACATCTCGGCGGTGCAATTCCGCCAGCCGGGCCTGACAGAGGTGATCGTCGGCGCGCTCGCGGCCTCCGGCCTCGATCCGCGGCGGCTGGAAATCGAAATCACGGAAAGCGTTCTGCTGCAGGACAGGCATGGGACGCTTACGACGCTGCACCAGCTCCGGGCGCTGGGCATCAAGGTCGCCATGGACGATTTCGGCACCGGCTATTCGTCACTGACCTATCTGCAATGCTTCCCCTTCGACAAGATCAAGATCGACCGGTCCTTCGTCAGCGGCGTGGAAAACAATGCGGCCTCCCTCAGCATCGTGCGGGCGGTGGCGGCACTGGCGCGCGGGATGGGCATGACGACGACGGCGGAGGGCGTGGAGACCGAGGAGCAACGGGACCGGATCGCAGCGGAAGGCTGCACGGAAATGCAGGGCTATCTGTTCAGCCCGCCCTTGCCCGCCGGGGAAATCGAGCGCCGTTTCCTGTCCGCGGAAGCACCTGCCATGCCCGACCGGTTCGCTGCGGCATAACCGCCGCCCCGCCCGCGTTTCCAGGTTCGATGCTCCGTCTTCGGAGCAATGAAAGCGTCAAAACTCGTTGGCGATCTTCGAGAGCATCCCGAGCAGGGCTTCGCGGTTGGACGGCCCGAGCAGCTCGTTCAGCCGGGCCTCGTGCTTGGTGGCGACGAGCTTCTTGGCGCGGGCCAGCACGGCCTTGCCCTTGTCGGTCAGCACCAGGATGTGCGAGCGGCGGTCGTTGGTGGAGCGGATCCGCGCGCAAAGGTCGCGGCTCTCGAGATTGTCGAGCATGGCCACGAAATTCGGACGCAGGATGCCGAGGGTGGAGGCGATCTCGGTCTGGTTACGGCCGGGGTTTTTCTCGACCAGCAACAGCACGGAAAACTGCGCCGGCGTGAGCTGGAGCGAGGCCATGCAGCGCAGGAAGTTCTCGAACACCTTGAGCTGTGCCCGCTTCAGGACATAGCCGAGCTGCTCCGAGAGCTCGCCGAGCTGGAGGGCTTCGCCAGGCCCGTCGGCCGCATCCTTGCGGCCCTTGGCGGTCTCGGCGGGTTTTTCAGAGGACTTTTCAGCGCTTTTGGAAACGGTCATCGCCTCATGCTCGCAATCCCGTTAAGTTCGGGAGGATCGTTCGCCACCCTTGATGTTATATTTGATAATTGTTATGGACCATATCAAATATCGTCAGCGCTGTTCAATGGCTGTGAGCGGACCGTCCACCACAATCAGGGGACCGGTCCTGAATCTTTGAGGGGGAGCGTCCGGTCTTGAATACCACCATCATGCTGTTCCTGCTGCAGGACGGCATCACCAATGGCGCGATCTATGCGCTGCTCGGCCTGGCGCTGGTGCTGGTGTTCGCCGTCACCCGCGTCATCCTCATTCCCCAAGGCGAATTCGTCACCTATGGCGCGCTGACCTACGCCTCGCTGGCCGCGGGCCAGATGCCGGGCACGGCGAAACTCGCGCTCGCCCTCGGCGTTGGCGCCTTCGCGTTCGACCTGTTCGCCGCGCGCAAGGCGCTGCACGGACGCCTGGTGCTGCGCAGCGCCCTCACCAACATCGTGCTGCCGGCCATCGTGCTGGCGCTGACCGTCTACTACGCCGCCCAGAAGCCGCCGGTTGCGGTCTGCATCGCGCTGTCGCTGGTGATCGTGGCGATGATCGGCCTGTTTCTCTACCGCATCGCATTCCAGCCGCTGGCGCACACCTCGGTGCTGGTGCTGCTGATCGCCTCGGTGGGCGTCCACCTGGCGCTTCAGGGTTTGGGCCTTTTGTTCTTCGGCGCCGAAGGCCAGCGCGGACCTGCCGTGCTGTCCGGATCTTTCACCACCGGCGCGCTGCGCTTCACGGGCCAGAGCATCACGGTCTACGGCATCACTATCGCCTTCATCGTCGGGCTGTGGCTGTTCTTCGGGCTGACACTTTACGGCAAGGCGCTGCGCGCGACCGCCGTGAACCGGCTCGGTGCCCGGCTCGTCGGCATCCGCACCACGCTGTCCGGGCAGATCGCCTTCCTGCTGGCGTCCGTCATCGGCGCACTGTCGGGCATCATGATCGTGCCGATCACGACGCTCTATTACGACTCGGGCTTCCTGATCGGCCTGAAGGGCTTTGTCGCCGCCATCATCGGCGGGCTTGTCAGCTATCCCCTCACCGCGGTCGCGGCGCTGGTCGTCGGCATCGTCGAGGCGTTCTCGTCCTTCTATGCCTCCAACTACAAGGAGGTGATCGTTTTCATGCTCTTGATTCCCGTGCTGCTGCTGCGCTCGCTCGCGGCGCCTGCGGTCGAGGAAGAGAAGGACTGACGCCAAGATGCAGAGCCGGCTCCCCATCCTCATCTTCGCGCTGATCATGGCGGCGATCCCGTTCGTTCCTGGCATGCCCCCGTTCTGGATCGTGCTGCTGGACAATGTCGGCCTCACCGCCCTGGTCGCGATGGGCCTCGTGCTGCTGACCGGCGTCGGCGGCCTGACCTCGTTCGGACAAGCGGCCTTCGTCGGCTTCGGCGCCTACACCACCGCGGTGCTGTCGACGACCTACGGCATGTCGCCCTGGCTGACGCTGCCGCTGTCGCTGGTGGTCAGCGGATTGTTGGCGGTGCTGCTCGGCCTCGTCACGGTCCGTCTGTCCGGCCATTATCTGCCGCTCGGCACGTTGGCCTGGGGACTCGGCTTGTTCTATCTCTTCAGCAAGCTGGAGTTTTTGGGAAGAAACGACGGCATCTCGGCGATCCCACCGCTGTCGATCGGCTCGTTCAAAATGCTCTCGCCCGGTTCGATCTACTACGCGATCTGGGTTGCCGTAATCCTCTCGGCGCTGCTCACGATGAACCTGCTGGACTCCCGTACCGGCCGCGCCATCCGCGCGCTCCGGCGCGGCCATGTCGCGGCCGAGGCGTTCGGCGTGCACACGCCGCGGGCGAAAATGCTGGTGTTCATCCATGCCGCCGTGCTCGCCGGCCTCTCCGGCTGGCTCTACGCCCATCTTCAACGCGCGGTGAATCCGACGCCGTTCGGCGCGCAGGCGGGCATCGAATATCTCTTCATCGCCGTGGTCGGCGGCGCCGGCTATGTCTGGGGCGGCGTCCTCGGTGCGGCGCTCGTCGTGGTCCTGAAGGAAGTGCTGCAGAGTTACCTGCCGCTGATCCTGCCCGGCTCCGGCCAGGTCGAGACCATCGTGTTCGGCATCATGCTGGTGGCGCTGCTCCAGCTCGCACCCGGCGGCGTCTGGCCCTGGCTGATGTCGTTCCTGCCCCAGCGTACCAGTGGCAAGAAGCCGGACACTTCGCTGAAACTGGAGCAGCGCACCCGCTCGCCCGGCCAATCCAGCGTCCTGCTCCAGGTCGAAAAGGCGCGGAAGCAATTCGGCGGCGTGGTCGCGGTGAACAACGTCTCCTTCGACGTTCAGGCCCGCGAGATCGTCGCGCTGATCGGCCCCAACGGCGCAGGCAAGAGCACCACCTTCAACCTGATCACCGGCGTGCTGTCGGCCAGCTCGGGCTCAATCTCCGTGCTCGGCAACAAGGTGGACAGGGCTCCGCCGCAGGAGATCGTCAAGCTCGGCATCTCCCGCACCTTCCAGCACGTCAAGCTGGTGCCTGACATGACCGTGCTGGAAAACGTCGCAATCGGCGCGCATCTGCGCGGCCATTCGGGGCCGATCTCCTCGATGCTGCGGCTCGACCGCACTGATGAGGCAAAGCTGCTCGCCGAGGCCGCCCGCCAGATCGAGCGGGTCGGACTGGGCGAGCAGATGCATCAGCTCGCAGGCTCGCTCTCGCTGGGACAGCAACGGATCGTCGAGATCGCCCGTGCGTTGTGCGTCGATCCGATGCTGCTGCTGCTCGACGAGCCGGCCGCCGGCCTGCGCCACATGGAGAAGCAGCAGCTCGCGACGCTGCTGCGGGAGCTACGCGACGGCGGCATGAGCGTCTTGCTGGTCGAGCACGACATGGGCTTCGTCATGAACCTTGCCGACCGCATCGTGGTGCTCGATTTCGGCACCAAGATCGCGGAAGGAACGCCGGCCACGATCAAGACCAATCCCGAAGTGATCAAGGCCTATCTCGGAGTGGCGGCATGAGCGCGCTGTTGTCCGTCGCCGACGCCCATGTCGCCTATGGCAAGGTCGAGGCCGTGCGTTCGGTCTCGCTCGAAGTCGGCCAGAACCAGATCGTCACCATCGTCGGCGCCAACGGCGCCGGCAAGACCACGCTGCTGTCCGCCATCATCGGCATTTTGCCGCTGAAGGGGCGCGTTTCATTCGCAGGTCAGGATTTGTCGCGGCTCGACATCGAGGACCGCGTCGCCATGGGGCTGGGCCTCGTTCCCGAGCACCGCGAATTGTTCGTGACCATGAATGTCGAGGACAATCTCGAGTTAGGAGCCTTCCGCATCGAGAGAAGCAAGGCGAAAGCCTCGATGGAGCGGGTCTACACGCTGTTTCCGCGGCTCAAGGAGCGGCGCAAGCAGCTCGCCGGCACGCTCTCCGGCGGCGAGCAGCAGATGCTCGCAATGGGCCGCGCGCTGATGGGCGAGCCCAAGCTCCTGATGCTGGACGAGCCGAGCCTCGGCCTCGCCCCGATCATCGTCGCCGACATTTTCCGCATCGTCACCGAGTTGCGTGCCGCCGGCGTCTCCGTGCTGCTGGTCGAGCAGAACGCGCAGGCCGCGCTCAAGATCGCGGATCAAGCCTACGTCATGGAGCTCGGCGAGTTCGTGCTCAGCGGCAAGGCCAGCGACATCGCGGCGAATGAACGCGTCGCCGCCAGCTATCTCGGCTTCCAGCACGAAGGCGCGAGTGTGTTGTAAGTGCGCCGTCAACTCCTCTTCCCTTCTCCCCTTGCGGGAGAAGGTGGCGCGAAGCGCCGGATGAGGGGTATCCATCCAAACGGAAACCGCTTCATACGCGGAGAGGGACCCCTCATCCCGCGCAAGTCGCTCTAGCTTTCATTGGATGGTGAGTTCGCCTCCCCCTTCAGCGCCGCGACCTCCGCCTCCAGCTCCGCTATCTTCGTATCCCTCGCCGCCAGCGCCGCTGCCACATCGCCAGCGTCGAACTTCTGCGGGATGTGCTGCGGGCAGTTCGTATCCCACGCTTCGATCTTGAACAGGATCACCTGCTCCGGGCGCGCCCGATAGCCTTTCGGCATCAGCGATGTCGTCAGCGCCTCGTCGTCCTCGACCACGCGGGCCTCGCCCCAGATCTTCACTCGACGGCGATGGGCGTAGTCCATCACGAAGATGTAGGCCTTGGGATTTTCAGACAGGTTTCCCTGCGTGATGTATTGCCGATTGCCGGCGTAGTCCGCGAACGCGAGCGTCTGCTTGTCCAGCACCTTCAAAAACCCCTTCGGGCCGCCGCGATGCTGAATGTAGGGCTGGCCGTCGGCAGAGGCCGTGGCGAGATAAAAGCTGTTGGCGTCGGCCAGGAACGCCGCGAGGTTCTCATCGACCTCGGTGCGCCAGCCGCGCTGCTCGGCATGCGCATAGCCTTCGCGTGATCCCTTTCGGGTCTGGATCGACTTCACCGCCGGCGTGAATGCCACGTCGCTGGCGTAGGTGTGAGTTGCCGTCATCGACCATCTCCCGAAATCCCGGCGCGTCCTTGCGTCTTCGCCAGCTAAAGTGGACTTTTCGCAGGCTAAAACAATCAGCCGGCTTGACACTTCATCATTGCGTTATATGCAATAATGCCATGGACCGCCTTGAAGCCATGCATGTTTTCGTCACCGTCGCCGATTTGCGCGGCTTCGCGCCAGCGGCACGAAAGCTGCGGCTGTCCCCCTCGGCGGTGACGCGGCTGATCGCGGCTCTGGAGGAGCATCTCGGGGCGCGGCTGTTGCAGCGGACCACCCGTCAGGTGACCCTGACCGACGTCGGCACGCGCTATCTCGAGCGCGCGCGTCGCATCCTCGCCGATGTCGAGGAGGCCGACGGCTCGGCACGGGAGGAGCGCAGCCGGCCGAGCGGGCGGCTGGTAGTGGCGGCGCCGGTCGGCTTCGGCCGGCTCCATGTCGGCCCTGTCATGATCGCCTACCTCAAGCGCTATCCCGAGGTCGCCTGCGAATTGCGGCTGTCGGACAACCTCGTCAATCTCGTGGAAGATGCCGTCGACGTCGCGGTGCGGATCGGCCATCTCGCCGACTCCTCGCTCGTCGCGCGCCAGGTCGGCGAGATGCGGCGGATCGTGGTGGCGACGCCAGGCTATCTCAAGCGCCATGGCGAGCCGAAGACGCCGGAGGTACTGCTTACGCACCAGACCATCGCGTTCGGTCCATCCGCGAACTGGCGCTTCGTACAGAACGGCCACGACATCGAGGTGGCGCCGAATCCACGGTTCGCCAGCAACAGCGCCGACGCCGCCCTGCAATATGCCGAGGCCGGCGGCGGCGTGACCCGAGTGCTGGCCTATCAGGCCGCCGAAGGCTTGCGGCGCGGGCGGCTCAAGATCGTATTGGCGAACTACGAGCAGCCGGCGCTGCCAATCCACATCGTCTACCCGACCTCGCGCCTGCTCTCCGCCAAGGTGCGCGCCTTCGTCGATCTCGTGGTGGAGACCGCGGAGTGGAAATTTGGGTGACGCCCTCACCCCTTCTTCGGCACGACGCGAAAGGTGCCGCTGGCGCGCGCGATCACGGCGCCGTCGGCCTTCGCGAGGCACTGCGCGAAGCAGATCGTGCTGCCGGTCTTGATCGCCTCACCCTCGACTGCCAGCCATTGGCCGATCTCGCCGGCGCCGACATAGTCGACCGACAGCGAGATCGTGACCAACGAGGTGGTCCAGCCCGTCGCCTGCGCGCAGCTGTAGCCCATGGCGGCATCGGCCAGCGCCGCGATCAGGCCGCCATGGATCAGCCCGCGCGCGTTGGTGTGCGGTGTTGCCAGCCGCAATCCCACGGTGACGCCGTTGTCGGTCTTCCTGGAGTAAAGCGGCTCCCAGGGATCGGTGAGCGGGGCTTTGCGAAAGTGCGGCTCGAAGCCGGCGGGGATGTCGGTGCTGGTCATGTCCATCTCGCGTTGGTGGCTGCCGCCATTGAACGCGAGGGACGTGACGGTTGCATCACCTACAAAGTTTTAAACGACATTTGCGCGGGCGTTTGAAATGGACGGCGGCGTCGCCTCACCAGGACTGTCATCACCCGCGAAAGCGGGTGATCCAGTATTCCAGAGACGGCGACGTGATACGGAGAGGCCGCGGCGTACTGGATGCCCCGCCTTCGCGGGGGCATGACAGTGACCGTCCTAAAACGGCAGCCCCACGTAATTCTCCGACAGCGACGTCATCGCGGCCTGCGACTGCGTGACGTAGTCGAGCTCGGCGAGCTGGATGCGCGCGCCGATGGTGCCGGTGTCGGGGAATTTGTGCAGCATCGAGGTCATCCACCAGGAGAAGCGCACGGCCTTCCAGACCCGCGCCAGTGCCTTCGCCGAATAGGCATCAATGCCGGCGCTGGATTTTTCGTCGTAGAACTCGCGAAATGCGCTAGACAGATAATGCGCGTCGCTGGCCGCCAGGTTCAGCCCCTTGGCGCCGGTCGGCGGCACGATATGGGCGGCGTCACCGCACAGGAACATCCTGCCGAAGCGCAGCGGCTCGGCGACGAAGCTGCGCAGCGGCGCAATGCTCTTCTCGATCGAGGGGCCCGTGATCAGGCTGTCGGCGGCGTCCTGGTCGAGCCGGCGCCTGAGCTCGTCCCAGAAACGGTCGTCCGGCCATTGGTCGACATGGTCATCGAGCGCGCACTGCACATAGTAGCGGCTGCGTCTGGTCGAACGCATGGTGCACAGCGCAAAGCCGCGGGCGTGGTTGGAATAGATCAGCTCGTGGCTGACCGGTGGCGTCTCGGAGAGGATGCCGAGCCAGCCGAACGGGTAGATGCGCTCGAACTCCTCGATCGCCGAAGCCGGAACGCTGGCGCGGCTGACGCCATGAAAGCCGTCGCAGCCGGCGATGAAATCACAATCGATCGTGTGGGTGACGCCATCCTTCACGTAGGTTACGCGCGGGTGACTGCCGTCGAAATCATGCGGCTGCACGTCCCTGGCCTCGTAGACTGAGGTGAGACCGGCGGCCGCGCGTGCATTCATCAGGTCGAGCGTGACCTCGGTCTGGCCGTAGATCATGACCGTCTTGCCGGTCGAAGCCTTCATGTCGATGCGGTGCCGGCGTCCCGAGAAGGCGAGTTCGATCCCTTCATGGACCAGACCTTCGGCATGCGCCCGCGCGCCGGCGCCGATCTGGTCGAGCAGCGCGACGGTCCCCTCTTCCAGCAGCCCGGCACGGATGCGGCCGAGCACATAGTCCGGGCTCTGCCGCTCCAGAATGACATTGTCGATGCCGTAACCGTGCAGCAGTTGCCCAAGCAACAATCCAGCCGGCCCTGCCCCGATGATTGCGACTTTTGTCCGCAATACTTGCTCCTCCCGATCCTGTAGGCTTTCGTCGCGGCTCGCTTGTCGCAGCCGTCCGCGCACGATAATTATATCATATAACGGTTGGGCAAAAGGGAGTGCGCGACGGCGCGTCGCGCCAGTTCCGGCTTGAACGCGCCGGCCAATTAGATAACATGTTAATTAACGAGACCGGGCCATCGAAGCCCGCCGTCAAAAGAGGGAGAGACACGTGATGAGGAAAGCCTGTCTGGCGTTGCTGCTGGCAGCAAGCGTGAGCCCTGCGCTCGCGCAGGACAAGACCTTCGATTTGAAGATCTCGCACTGGGTGCCGGCCTCGCATCCGCTGCAGAAATCGCTGGAGGACTGGGCAGCCGCGGTCGAGAAGGATTCCGGCGGCACCATCAAGGGCAAGGTGTTTCCGGCCCAGCAGATGGGCAAGGCCTTCGACCATTACGACATGGCGCGCGACGGCATCGCCGACGTCACCTATGTCAATCCCGGCTATCAACCGGGCCGTTTCCCGATCATCGGCGCCGGCGAATTGCCGTTCCTGATCTCGGATGCCAAGGGCGGCTCGATGGGGTTGGACGCCTGGTACCGCAAATACGCCGAGAAGGAGATGAAGGACGTCAAATACTGCCTCGCCTTCGTCCACTCGCCCTCCTCGTTCCATTCCAAGACCAAGAAGATCGTGATGCCGGAGGACGTGAAGGGCCTGAAGATCCGCCCCGCCCACGCCACCATGGCGAATTTCGTCACCTCGCTCGGCGGCACCAATGTGCAGTCCTCCGCGCCCGAAGTGCGCGACATCATCGAGCGCGGCGTCGCCGACGGCGTCACCTTCCCCTGGGGCTCTCTCGTGCTGTTCGGCATCGACAAGGTGACAAAGTACGACATGGAGGCGCCGCTCTACACCACGACCTTCGTGTTCGTCATGAACAAGGACAAGTACAATGCGATGTCCGACAAGCAGAAGGCCGCGATCGACAAGAATTGCACGGTCGAGATGGCCGGTGTGGTCGGCGAGCACTGGGGCAAGTTCGAGGATGCCGGGATCGACAAGGTCAAGGCGGAGAGCGGTCACGAGGTCTACAAGCTGACGCCCGAGCAGACCGCCGCCTGGAAGAAGGCCGCCGAGCCCCTGGTGAAAACCTGGAGCGACGGCGCCAAGAAGGCCGGCGCGGACCCGGACGCGGCGCTTAGCGAGCTGAAAGCCTCGCTGAAGAAGTACAACGCGCTGGCGGAGTAGCTCTTCGTCGAAACACATGCGGCGGCGGGATGCATCTCGCCGCCGTTGTTCTGCAAGCGGGCCGAGACGCGAGGAGCGCGTCCTCTCCCTCTCCCGCCTGAGGATCATATCTCCTAGGAAGCTCACATGAAGCGCAGCTGGATGGATCGCGTTATCGATTCGATCGAATGGATCGCAGCGGCCTTCGTCGGCATTGTCGCGCTCGACATCTTCCTGTCGGTGTTGCTGCGCAACACGCTGAACTATGCGATCCCCGACAGCTTCGACATCGGTCGCATGCTGCTCGGCATCCTGATCTTCTGGGGTATCGCCGCCACCTCCTATCGCGGCACCCACATCACGGTCGATTTGGTCTGGGGCAATGTCGGGCCGCGCTACCAGCGCTGGATCGACGTGTTCGCGACCCTGGTGCTGCTGTTCGTCGTGACGGTGCAGACCTGGACGCTGTTCGACAAGGTCCGCGGCACCTACAACGACAACGTCCAGACCTTCGACATGCATATGCCGACCTGGCCGTTCTTCGCGATCGCCTGGATCGGCGACGTCTCGGCAGTGCTGTTGATCGCGATCCGCACCTACCGGTTGATCTTCCATCCCGAAGAAATGCACGACCCCAAGCTGAAGGCGACGGAGTAATCATGAGCACCGATGCCGTCGCCGTAATCGGCTTCGTTTCCCTGTTCGCCCTGATGCTGCTGCGCGTGCCGGTCGGCATGGCCATGGGCCTTGTCGGCGTCTCCGGCTTCTCCTATCTCGTCGGCGCCACGCCGGCGCTGAAGCTGGTCGGCCAGACTTCGATGCGCACGGTGACCGACTACACCTTCGGCGTCATTCCGATGTTCTTGCTGATGGGCTCCTTCGTCAGCAATTCCGGCATGAGCCGCGAGCTGTTCCGCGCCGCCAACGGCTTTGTCGGCCATTTGCGCGGCGGACTCGGCATCGCTACCGTCGGCGCCTGCGGCGGCTTTGCCGCGATCTGCGGCTCCTCTGTCGCGACCGCAGCGACTTTCTCCGCGGTCGCTTATCCCGAGATGCGACGTTTCGGCTATCCGCAGTCGTTTGCCACCGGCGTGATCGCGGCCGGCGGCACGCTGGGCGCGATGCTGCCGCCCTCCACCGTGCTCGCCGTCTACGGCATCATCACCGAGCAGGACATCGGCAAGCTCTTCATCGCCGGCATCATTCCGGGCATCCTGGCGATGACAATGTACATGATCACGATCTTCCTGATCGGCTATTTCCGGCCGGACTTTCTGCCCAAGGGCAAGGTGCTGCCGTGGCGCGAGCGCTTCGCCGGCCTGAAGGACATCTGGGCGCCGGTGCTGCTGTTCGTGTTCGTGATCGGCGGCCTCTACGGCCTGCCCTATTTGCCGCGCTTCACGCCGACGGAAGCCGGCGGCGTCGGCGCTGCCGGCGCCTTCATCATCGGCGTGGCGACCGGCCGCCTCGACCGCGAGAAGATTTTGGCCTCGCTGCTGCAGGCGACGCGCACGGCGGCCGCCGTGTTCACCGTGCTGATCGGCGCCTTGATCTTCGGGTACTTCCTCACGGTGACGCAGACCCCCCAGAAGGTGACGGAATTTCTCACGGGCCTCGGCCTCGGCCCCTACGGCGTGCTGGCGCTGATCATGGTGATGTATCTCGTGCTCGGCTGCCTGATGGACGCCATGGCGATGATCATCCTCACCGTGCCGATCATCTTCCCCGTGATCATGCATCTCGGTTTCGACCCGATCTGGTTCGGCGTCATCATCGTCATGACAGTCGAGCTCGGCCTGATCCATCCGCCGGTGGGCATGAACGTCTTTGTCATCAAGAGCGTGGTGAAGGACGTCTCCTTCTCCACGATCTTCAGGGGCGTGATCCCGTTCGTTGCAACAGACCTCGTGCGCCTGGTGATCCTGATCGCCTTCCCGCTGCTGGCGACGTGGCTGCCGACGCGGATGATGGCCCATTGAGGGGTGAATCGATGACCACGCCGACGCTCGAAACCAGATACGTCTTCACCGTTACCGCACGAATCGGCGACGTCGTCACCGCCGGCGAGACCGGCATCGGAATTCGCCGCATCATTCCGATCATCGGCGGCGAGGTGACGGGCGCGATCACCGGCAAGGTGCTGCCGTTCGGCGCGGACTTCCAGACCATCCGCCCGAATGAGCTGATCGATCTCGAGGCCAAGTACGCCTTCGAAACCGACGACGGCGCCATTGTCTATGTCGAGAACAAGGGCATGCGCTTCGGCCCGGTCGAGCTGTTGCAAAAGCTCAAGCGCGGCGAGCCGGTCGACCCGAAGCAGATCTATTTCCGCACCGTGCCGAAGTTCGAGACCGGGCATGAGAAATACCGCTGGCTGATGGAGCACATTTATGTCGGTTCAGCAGCGCGGCATGCGGATCGCGTGGTGATCGACGTGCATCAGGTGATGTGAACGCAGCGCGCCGCAAGCGCCGGCTAGTCCATTGACAATACGGCATCTGTAGCGTATACGCTACATATGCCGACATCAAGAGAACCGACGAATTCTCTGACTGGCTTAGAAACCTGCGAGACCGGAGAGCGAAGGCAAAAATCCTCGCCCGGATCGATCGGCTGGCGCTCGGCAATCCCGAAGACGTTGCTGCGGTCGGAGGCGGCATCAGCGAAATGAGAGTCCATGAGGGCGCCGGATACCGGATCTACTACGTTGCCCGAGGCGAGGAGATCATCGTTCTTCTTTGCGGAGGCGATAAAGGCTCTCAGCCAGGAGACATAGCGTTGGCAAAGAAGATCGCGAGCGAATTGGAGGTCTGAGCAATGGCAAAAGTGAAATCATTTGATGCTGCGGAGTACCTCGACAGCCCCGAGATGATTGCGGCCTATCTCACCGAAGTCTTTGAATCCGACGATCCGTCCGCAATAACGATGGCAATCGGTGCCGTAGCCCGTTCTCAGGGCATGGGCGCCATTGCCGAAAAGGCCGGTCTATCCCGTGAGAACTTGTATCGCTCGCTTGGCGGCGAGGCCAAACCCGAATTCGGCACTGTGATAAAAGTTCTCCACGCCATGGGTATCAATCTTGTGGCGCAACCCCAAAGTGGAACGAAGGCGGCGTAGCGACCGGATCGCATCGGCGTCCGTAATATCGATCCCAATCTTGCGCATCGGGCATTCGGGTACGGGCGCTGCACCCGGACTGTCGTCCCTTTTCCGGACTATGCATCGGCTTCTCCGCTGTCAGCCGTATTGACTCCCCCTGAATTCGTTATACAACATAACTATTCTGACAAGGACGCAAATGACACAGGGAAACGCCGAGACCGCTGACGCGGGCGCCTCCGGGCTTTTGAGGATCGAGCGGGCGGACCGGGTTTTGACGGTCGGTCTGAATCGGCCGGCCAAGCGCAATGCGCTCAACGACGGCATCATCCTGGAAATCGGCGAGTGTTTTGCGTCCCTGCCCGAGGATATCGGCGCGGTCGTCATCCACGGCATCGGCGACCATTTCTCCAGCGGTCTCGACCTCTCCGAACTGACCGACCATGATGCCACCGGCGGCCTTCTTCATTCCCAGATGTGGCACCGGGTGTTCGACCGCATCCAGTACAGCCGGGTGCCCGTGATCGCGGCACTCAGGGGGGCCGTGATCGGCGGCGGGCTGGAGCTCGCATGTGCGGCGCATATCCGTGTCGCCGAACCCTCGACCTATTTCGCGCTGCCGGAGGGGCAGCGCGGCATCTTCGTCGGTGGCGGCGGTTCGGTGCGCCTGCCGCGGCTGATCGGCGTCGCCAGGATGATGGACATGATGCTGACCGGCCGCGTTTATTCCGCGACCGAAGGCACCTCCTACGGCTTTGCGCAATATGTCACGGAAGCCGGCAACGGACTCGGCAAGGCGATGGAGCTTGCGACCAAGGTCGCCTCCAACGCGCCGCTGACCAACTTCGCCGTGCTCCAGGCACTGCCGATGATCGCGGAGGCCAATCCGCAGACCGGCCTGTTGATGGAATCGCTGATGGCGACGGTGGCGCAGAGCGACAAGGAAGCCAAGCGCAGAATCCGCGAGTTCCTCGAACACAAGACCGCAAAGGTGAAGCCGAAATCATGAGCGCGCAGCCGTCGTCCTCTTCCAGCATGGAGCGCGGCGCGAGCACTTCCCCGCTGCGGCCCATTTCGTTCGGCGATCCCGTCGTGAATATCGAGCGGCGCGACGACGGCACGATTTACCTGCGGCCCAAACAGCCGCTCGGAGACTATCCGGCCCGCATCACCGACCGCCTGCATCACTGGGCGAGCGCGACCCCCGATCGCGTGTTCATGGCCGAGCGCGAAGGCGGCCGCGGCTGGCGCAAGATCAGCTACGCCGAGTTGCTCGCCGCGAGCCGGCACATTGCCTCAGGACTCATTGCGCGCGGGTTGTCGGCGGAGCGGCCGGTCGTCATCCTCTCCGGCAATTCGATCGACCATGCATTGCTGGCGTTCGGAGCGTTCTATGCCGGCATTCCGTTCTGCCCGGTGTCGCCGGCCTATTCGCTGGTATCGAAGGATTACGGCAAGCTCTCCTACCTGATGAAGCTGCTGACGCCCGGCCTCGTCTTCGCCGAGGACGCCGACAAGTTCGCCGACGCGCTCGCGGCCAACGTCTCGCTCGGCACCGAGATCGCCGCGTCCTACGGCCATGTGCCGGGCCGCGACGTCACCTTGCTCGCCGACCTCATGGCAACGCCGATCCGCGGCGATCTGGACGAGGTCCACGGCAGGATCGGCCCCGACACCATCGCGAAATTCCTGCTGACGTCGGGCTCGACCGGCAACCCCAAGGCAGTCGTCAACACCCAGCGCATGATCTGCGCCAACCAGGTGATGCTGCGCGAGACGCTCGCCTTCCTCAAGGACGAGCCGCCCGTCATCATCGACTGGCTGCCCTGGAATCACACTTTTGGCGGCAACCACAATATCGGGTTGACGCTCTACAATGGCGGCTCGATGTATCTCGACGCCGGCAAGCCGGTGCCTGGAGGCATCGAGGAGACCGTGCGCAATCTCCAGGAGATATCGCCGACGGTCTATTTCAACGTCCCCAAGGGCTACGAGTCGCTGCTGCCTTATCTGCGCGACGACCAGGGCCTGCGCGCAAAATTCTTCGACCGGCTGCACGCAATGTTCTTCTCGGGCGCGGCCCTGTCGCCGTTCGTCTGGAACAGCCTCGACGAGCTCGCGGTGAAGGAAAAAGGCTACCGCGTGCCGATGCTGACCGGCCTCGGTGCAACCGAGACCGCGCCGTTCTTCATGTCGGTCAACCCGCGCACCAGCCGCTCCGGCCATGTCGGGCTTCCCGTATCCGGCAACGACGCCAAGCTGGTGCCGAACAACGGCAAGATGGAAGTTCGTTGCAAGGGGCCGAACGTGATGCCCGGCTACTGGCGCCAGCCCGACATCACCGCAAGTTCGTTCGACGAAGAAGGCTTCTACAAGCTCGGCGATGCACTCAAGCCCGTCGATCCCGACGATCTCAATGCCGGCTTCGATTTCGACGGCCGCATCGGCGAGGATTTCAAGCTCGGCAGCGGCACCTGGGTCAGTGTCGGCCCGTTGCGCGCGCGCTTCGTTGCGGCCTGCGCACCGCTGGTGCGCGACGTCGTCATCGCCGGCATCAACCGTGACGAGGTCTCCGCGCTCGTCGTGCTCGATCTCGACGGCTGCCGGCTGATCAACCCGACGCTGCCGACCGACGATCTCGTCGTCGCGACCCGCGACCGGCTGGTGCGCGAGGCATTTCGCGAACGGCTGACCCGCTTTCTCGGCGCGGCCACGGGATCCTCGACGCGGATCACGCGCGCGATCCTCATGGACACGCCGCTCTCGATCGACAAGGGCGAGGTCACCGACAAGGGCTCGATCAACCAGCGCGCGGTGCTCGAGCATCGCAGCCTGCTGATCGAGGAGCTCTACGCTGCCAATCCATCGGACCGTGTGATATCGGTCGGCTAAGAAATATCGCACCAGGGAGAACGCCATGTTGTTGAAGGATCAGGCTGTCATCGTCACCGGCGGCGCGTCGGGACTTGGTGCGGCGACCGCGCGAAAGCTGGCTGGCCAGGGCGCCAAGGTCGCGGTGTTTGATCTCAATGCCAAGCTCGCCGAGACTGTCGCCGCCGAGATCAAGGGCGTGGCTGTGGCTTGCGACGTCTCCGATGCCGCGTCCGCGGAAGCTGCGATCGCGCAGGCGACCAAAGCCCATGGACCCGCGCGCGTGCTGGTCAATTGCGCTGGCATCGGCGTTGCCAAGCGCGTCGTCGGCCGCGACGGCCCGATGGCGCTCGCCGATTTCGACAAGGTGATCAAGGTCAACCTGATCGGCACCTTCAACATGCTGCGTCTCGCCGCAAACGAGATGTCCAAGCTCGAGCCGCAGGCCACCGGCGAGCGCGGCGTCATCATCAACACGGCGTCCGTTGCCGCTTATGACGGCCAGATTGGGCAATCGGCCTATTCGGCCTCGAAGGGCGGCATCGTCGGCATGACGCTGCCGATCGCGCGCGAGCTGGCGCAGTTCGGCGTCCGCGTGCTGACGATTGCGCCCGGCCTGTTCCTCACGCCGCTGCTCGCCAACCTGCCGCAGGAAGCCCAGGACTCACTCGCCGCCGCAATCCCGTTCCCGCGCCGGCTCGGCCACGCCGACGAGTTCGCGGCGCTCGCCCTGCACATGGTCGAGAATTCCTACCTCAACGGCGAAGTGGTACGCCTCGACGGCTCGCTGCGCATGGCGCCGAAATAGGGCGCGGCATATGTTCGTGAACCGGCGCGACGTCCAGATCCAGTGGGGTGACTGCGACCCCGCCAACATCGTCTATTACCCGCGCTATTTCGCGATGTTCGACGATTCGACGTCGACCCTGTTCGAAGTTGCCGGCTTCTCCAAGCAGGACCTGGTCAAGAAATACGGTCTGGTCGGCATTCCCATGGTCGATACGCGCGCCAAGTTCTACATCCCCTCGACTTATGGCGACTGGATCACCATCGAAACGAAGGTCGAGAGCATCAAGCGCTCGAGTTTCGAGGTAAAGCACAGCGTCTTCAAGGGCGAGGCGCTTGCGATCGAGGGTTTCGAGACCCGTGTCCTGGTCGGGCGCGACCCCGTTAACCCCGACAAACTGAAATCGGCACCGTTTCCTGCGGAAATGGTAGCCAAATTCACGGGGAGCGAGACCCGGAGCTAAATCGCCACATCACCAAAAGAGGGGGCTGAATTACCCCCCGATTTCTGCTTTCAAAGAAACACATAAAGGGAGGAATAGATGAAACGCTTTTACCTGACCGCCGCCGTCACCGCGGCCGCGCTTGCGCTGCCGGCCGTGCCCGCGCTGGCTCAGACCGCCGAGGTCACCATCGGCATCACCACCACCACGACCGGCCCGGGCGCAGCGCTGGGCATTCCCGAGCGCAATGCGCTGGAGTTCGTGCCGAAGGAGATCGGCGGCGTGCCGCTGAAGGTGATCGTGCTCGACGACGGTGGCGATCCCACCACCGCGACCACCAACGCACGCCGCTTCGTGACCGAATCCAAGGCCGACATCATCATGGGCTCGGCGCTGACGCCGCCGACCATCGCCGTGTCCAACGTCGCCAACGAAGCCGGCATTCCGCATTTCGGCCTGGCGCCCTTCCCGATCACGCCGGAGCGCATGAAGTGGTCGGTGGCGATGCCGCAGCCGATCCCGATCGTGGGCAAGGTGCTGTACGACCACATGAAGGCCAAGGGCGTGAAGACCGTCGGCTATATCGGCTATTCCGACTCCTATGGCGACCTCTGGTTCAACGATTTGAAGGCGCAGGCCGTGCCGATGGGCATAACCATCGCCGACGAGGAGCGCTTCGCTCGCCCCGACACGTCGGTGACCGGACAGGTGCTGAAGCTCGTGGCAGCGAATCCCGATGCCATTCTGGTCGGCGCTTCCGGCACCGCGGCCGCGCTGCCGCAGACCGAGCTGCGCGAGCGTGGCTATCAGGGCCTGATCTACCAGACCCATGGCGCCGCCAGCATGGACTTCATCCGCATCGCCGGCAAAGCGGCGGAAGGCGTGCTGATGGCCTCTGGTCCCGTCATGGATCCCGAGGACCAGCCGGACGAAGCTGCCACCAAGAAGCCGGGCCTCGCGCTCAACTCGGCCTATGAAGCCAAGTACGGCCCGAACAGCCGCAGCCAGTTCGCCGGTCACTCTTACGATGCGTTCGAGATTCTCAAGCGCATCATCCCGGCGGCACTCAAGACGGCGAAGCCCGGCACGCCGGAATTCCGCGAAGCGATCCGCCAGGCGCTGCTGTCGGAGAAGGAGCTTGCGGCGAGCCAGGGTGTCTACAATTTCACCGAGAAGGACCGCTACGGCCTCGACGAGCGCTCGCGCATCCTGCTCACGGTGAAGAACGGCAAGTACTCGCTGGTGAAGTAGACGCGGCGAAAACTAGAGACGACAGAGCCGGCCCGATGGGCCGGCTCTTTTTGTTTTGGCTGTATGAGCGAGCCGCACCTCCGGTGTCGCCCCCTCTCCCGCTTGCGGGAGAGGGTTGGGGTGAGGGTGCCTCCGCATTGGGATTGTCTGACGTCTACCGGCAAAGCCCCCAGAGGAGATAGCCCTCACCCGCCACGCCCTGCGGACGCGCTGTCGTCAAGCTGCCTGCCGCAGCGGGGTCCAGGCGAACTCCGGATAGTAAGTGTCCATCATCCGGTCGACATAAGCGGTGAGGTTCGAAAATCCTTCGGCGCGACGGCGCAGGGCGGATTCGAAGAACGGCGTCAGGATCCCGGCGAGTGCACCGAAGGCGGTGGCATCGACGCCGCAGGGTTTGTTGCCCATCAGATAGGACTTGTCACCGAGCTGCACCGAGAGCGCAAACAGCGAGCGCACGGCGAGATCGACGTCGTCATCGGGCGCGTGCCGTCCGAGCCCGGAGAGCAAATAGTTCTCGGCGACACGGAATTGCGCGTCCTCGCGCAACTTCTCGCGATTGTGCTCCGGCGCGCCGTCGAAGAAATGCGCAGGCCCCTTGGCGAAGTTGACCGGGTCGACCCAGCGCGCCCCGACCAGCGCAAAATAAACGTGATGCTCGATCATGCGCTCGAACGCCCAAGCCTGTGCGCGCTCGGCAAGAGACAGCCCGGCGTCGAAATCGAAGCCGTAGCGGCGCTCGATATGGGCGCGGATGAAGGTGGAATCGGCCACCGCCTCGCCGCCATCGTCGATGAAAGGCAGCTGCCCCTTGGGAGAGGCGGGCGGCATCGCCCGCTCCTTGCGGTAAGGCAATCCCGCCATCTTGAGCTGCACCTCCGTCTTGGTGACGAAGGGGCTGATTTCCGGCAGGCCGAAGCCGGTGCCAAAGCCGTAAAGCGTGATCATGAAGGCTCTCCTGAAACCACCGAAAGAGTTGAGGGAACTTAACCGCGGGCTGCTGCCACCATGGTGGCAGCAGCCGTGATATCTTCTGCGAAACGGGCCCCTCGCCAGGCGCGGGCCATGACATGACGGACCAGCGCGTCCGCGGCCTGGACCAGGAAGCGAGCCACCATGGTCGCGAGCGCAAGGCGGAGGTCGAGGACCATGAGATCAAGGGATACGAGGCGGCCGAACGCCCATGCGTACCAAGCCCGGAGTTGCAAACGCAGGACTTGCAAAGGCTGGACCTGTAGAGGCTGGGTCCGCCACAGCGCAGCGGCCGGGCCGAAATGAGTTGGAATGATCATGGACAAATCCTCTTCAGTCGACGTGTTGACCCGGTATAGAACTCCCCTGCTGCCAACATCCTGTCAGCAGCCGCGCGCCACCATCTGAAAAACCACCGACAAGAGACCCGTCATGAGACGCGCCGACCGGCTGTTTCAAATCATCCAGGTGCTGAGGCGCACGCGTAAGCCGCTGACGGCGGACGCCATCGCGGCCGAGCTCGAGACCTCGAAGCGCACGATCTATCGCGACATCGCCACGCTGATCGGCCAGCGCGTGCCCATCCGCGGTGAAGCCGGCATGGGCTACATCCTGGAAAAGGGTTTTGACCTGCCGCCTTTGATGCTGACACCCGACGAGATCGAGGCGGCGGTGCTGGGCGCGCAATGGGTCGCCGGCCATGCCGATCCCGCGCTGGCGCGCGCGGCTGAAGATCTGATGGCCAAGATCGCCGACACTGTCCCGGAGCGCCTGCGTCCCTTCGTGCTGGAGCCGGCAAGCCGGGCCCGGCCGAGCTGGAACAGGGAGCCCGACCGCCTGGACATGGCGCGCACACGCACCCAGATCCACGAAGGCAAGAAGATCATGCTGCGCTATCGCGACGAGCAGGGCCGCGCCAGCGAGCGCATGATCTGGCCGATTTCGATCGGCTATCTCGAAGCCGTGCGCCTGCTCGCGGCCTGGTGCGAGCTGCGCGGAGACTTCCGCAGCTTCCGCACCGACCGCGTGGTCGACGCGACCTATCCCGATGAGAGATATCCTGAAAGGCGCGACGTGCTGCGCGCAAAATGGCGGCAGAGCCTGGTCTGGGGCCCGCCCAAGGATACGTGAAGGACACGTGACGATGGACGAGAACGCCCCCATCGACCTGTCGAGCTGCTGCCAGAGTTGCGGCGCCTGCTGCGGCTATTCGGCGAACTGGCCGCGCTTCTCGATCGAGAGCGACGAGGAGCTCGCCGCGATTCCCGAAGCGCTCGTCAACGACCGTCAATCCGGCATGCGCTGCGAAGGCGATCGCTGTTCGGCGTTGCAGGGAGAGATCGGACAAGCGACCGCGTGCGGCATCTACGCAGTGCGGCCGGACGTGTGCCGCACGTGCATGCCGGGCGACGCCGAATGCGCGATGGCGCGACGGAAATTCGGGCTGCCAATGATCGCGAGCGTTTAGGCCGGGACGGCTTCGCTGATCTCGTCGTCGATCTCGTCGTCCAGCGGCGCGAGCACCGAGAGCGGCTTGGTCGACAGCGTGATCGGCTTGCGCCCACCGGACAGCGACGGCGAGGATTTCGCCGCGCCTTCGCGCGCAAGCGCGTAGAGCGTCGAACCGACACGGCCGCCGTTCTCGATCAGGTCGCGCTCGTTGCAGCTGCCTGCGATCGCGACCGCCAGCGAATGCAGATGGCTTCGGCGATAGCAGAACAGCGCTAGCCTGGCGCGCGCGTCAGGGGAAACACTTTCAACCAGCCTCGGCAGGCCACTCTCGCTGGCGCGGTACATCTCGCCAAGGAGTTCGTCGCGGACCGGGCACGAATCGCCTTCAAAGGTATCGCGGCTTGAAAACATTGCAGTTCTCCCTCGTCTGGGAAGATGCAGTGCAATTCTCTAATGAAAGGTTAACCACGCTGCCCGGTAGTCACCCGGGGTCCTTGCGCGTGGGCCGCGAATCAATGGGCTGGAAAGGGTTTTCTCTGTGGCCATCCTTCGAGACACCTGCCTTCGGCGGGCCCTCAGGATGAGGTCTGCTTCTGCTGAAAGATTCTCAGCCCTCGTGGCGAGGAGGCGCGAAGCGCCGTCTCGAACCACGCAGGCCCGCCAGCCACTCCAGACGGCCGCCAGCGCTCAGTTCGCCGCCATGAAGATGGAGAGGCCGAAGCCGGTCAGATGGTGCAGGGCTTGGTCGACACCGATCAGGGTCCAGAACCAGGGATGCGCAAGATCGACACCGAAATTGGCCGAGACGAGGCCCTTGGCGCGGTCGATCGTGATGTGGATCACGAAGTCGATCAGTGCCACAAACCAGAATTTCGGCGCCACGATCAGGATGAGCGGCAGCGCAACCGCAAGGTGAACCAGGCAGTGCACCAGGAGCGGCAGGGCCCAGCCGTGCTTCTGGTCCTTGCCATGCGCCATCCAGGCGGTCTGGAGGACGAAATCAGCGATGATGTGCTTGAACGTCAGCAGCAACATCCAACCAATGAGGGCTTCGACCGGAACCGCCGATGACAGGGGTGGAAACGACAAGGCGCCCTCGTTGACGTGACAGGAAGAATTGGAGCGTTCAGCGCAATCTCTTCCTGGGCCGGTCAAATCGCCGGGACCTGCGATTTATGACACCTCCCGCGGCGGAATGCAGCCGGGGGAACCGGAAAATCGCCAACTGTGGCTAACTGGTGATAGGATGACCAATCGCCGCGGCCGGGTTGAGTAAGGTTACCTTCGGCTCGGAATTTGCATTCCGCGGCCTGCGCGCTATCATTGCCGGCAGAGAATATCGTTCTTTTTTCAGACGTTTACGAATTACAGGGCGACCGCAGCGATCGCATCCGCGATGCCGCCCGCCACCGGAAGCATAAGGCCAGAGTGCTGCCATGAGTACTGAGGGCCCGACCTCATCGCCGATCGAGCCACCGCCCCGGCGACCCAAGGTGATCAAGACCAATCAGCAGCAGGTCTTCCTCTACGTCGTGCTGACCCTGCTGTTGTCGCTTGCCACCGTCTGGGGCGGCCGCATGCTGGTGCACAGTTCGGAGACGCTGACCTTTGCCGTCGGCGCCCCTAACAGCGACGAGGCGCTGTTCGCAGCCAAGCTCGCCGCCGTCCTGAAGAACAACGCCTCGCGCTTCCGGATCAAGATCGTCAACAACGTCGACAACGCCAAGGCGATCGCCCAGTTCGATCGCAAGCAGGCTGACCTCGCGGTGCTGCGCACCGACGCCAAGGTGCCGCTGCGGGCACGCACACTCGCGATCCTCGAGCACGATCTCGTGCTGCTGCTCGGGCCCGGAAACAAGAAGATCAGGTCGCTCGCCGAGCTGAAGAAGAAGAAGGTCGCCGTCCTCGCCGACAACGAATCATCGCTCGCCTTTGTCCGCGGCATCCTCGACATTCCCGACGGCGCGGACGCGGCGAGGATCCAGATGGCGCCGCCGGGCGCAACGCTCGACAAGCTGTTCGCGCCGGCAAGCGGCTTTGGCGCGGTCGTCGCCATCGTCCACGCCTCGAGGGCGGTGCGGGACAAGGCGTATGAGCAGGTCGCCCGGCGCGGCGGCTTCACGCTGAACGCCATCGACGAGGCAAAAGCGCTGGCGCGCAGGATCCCCGGCATTTCCAGCGAGACGCTGACGGCGGGCACGCTGTCTGCATCACCGGAAATTCCCGACGACGATCTCGACACGATCGGGCTCGAATGGTTGCTGGTCGCCCAATCCCGGATGTCGCCGACGGCGGCCGGGGAGCTCGCGCGCAGCGTCTACGAGAACAAGTCCGCGCTCGGGCTCGACAACGGCTTTGCCAGCAGAATCGAACCCGCCTCCGTCGAGAAGGACGCCTTCGTGATGGCGCATCAAGGGGCGGCCGACTACATCAACGACGACACCAAGTCGTTCATGGATAAGTACAGCGACCTGATGTATCTGGCCGCTGCCGCGCTCAGCGTCATCGGCTCGATCTTCGCCGCGATCTACGCCAAGATCACCCGGATCGCGCCGGAGAAGGCCAGCGAGCTTTCCACCGCCATCCTCGACATCGGCGAGCGGATTGAACACGCGCATTCGCTCGACCAGCTCGAATGTCTCCAGGACGAGCTGGAAGGCATCTTGCGCGGCGCGGTCATCGGCTTGCGAGACGGCACGATCAGTACCGACGGGCTCGATACCTTCAAGCTCGGCTACGAATTCGTCCGCGACGAGATCGGCATGCGCCGCGACTACCTCAAGCGCCATGCGGGCGAGGGCGAGAAGGCCGCTCAGGATGCGGCCCCTCCCCACCACGACGAGAGCAATGTCGTGGTGGTGAAGACAGCTCAGAGTGCCTGACCTATCGATTTGAAGATCTGCGGTGACGCTTGCCGGCACGTCCGCGAAGGACTGGGGGACCCTCGTCCGGGAACCGTCCCTGTCCACAACCGTTTGTTCTCGGATCAACCGGAGACCGCGCCATGCGTGCACTCCTCATCATCTTCCTGCTGGGAATGTTGGCCGCGGTTGGCTATTTCGCTTACTCCGCGATGGCGGTCGAGGGCGAGCCGATTCCGACGGAAGGCTATGTGGCGCTGGCGCTGGGGGCCGGGTTTTCCGTTCTTGTCGGCATCGGCTTGATGGTGCTGCTGTTCTTCAGCAGCCGTCGCGGCTACGACGAACCGCCGCATTTCAAGTAGCGGCACGTGGCCCGCGGCCGCGCCCGTCGTTGACGGCCTCGACCAGGGCAGGCACTTTGGCACCGAGGTTCCAGTCGGGGACCGCAAAGACAAAACCGAGCCGCCTTCCCGCATGTCCAAGCCGCTGATCTCCGCTCTGGCCCAGTTCGCGGCCGCCACGGCCGGCCGCAACATGACCAGGGCGGCCTATGTGGCCGTCGCCGTCGGCGTGCTCGGCATGGTGCTGCTGACGGTCAGCCCGGCCTATGAGACGGCGCATCGCTGGGTCGATGCCCTGCTTTGGACCTGCCTCGTCTACTTCGTGTTCGAATGGGTGGTCCGGCTGCGCCATATGGCGCGACAGGGGCGCCTTGCACTCTACATGTCCTCCTCCGCCGGGCTGGTCGACGCGGTCGGTGCGTTGGCGGTGCCGGCCGCGCTGATTCTCGGGATCGAGCCCAGGACGGCGTGGCTGCTCAGCGTGCTCTGGGTGCTGAAGGTGGTGCCGGGCATTCCCGGCCTGCGGCAGCTCCGCCGCGTGCTGGTGCTCGAATCGGGGCCGCTGCTCAGCGTGCTCGTGATCTTCCTGATGGTGGTCTTCCTGGCCTCGGTCGCCGAATATTTCCTGGAGCGGGACGTGCAGCCGCAGACCTTCGGCAGCGTCCCCGCCGCGCTGTGGTGGGCCGTCGCAACCCTGACGACGACGGGTTATGGCGACGTCGTGCCGGTGACGCCGCTGGGCCGCATGGTGGCCGCGCTGGTGATGATCTCCGGCCTCGGTGTGTTCGGCCTCTGGACCGGTATTTTGGCGACCGGCTTTGCCGCGGAGACCCGGCGCGACAATTTCCTCAAGACCTGGGAATCCGTCAGCAAAGTGCCGTTCTTCGCGGCGCTCGGACCGGCGGCCATCGCCGACGTCACCCACATGCTGCGAACCATGGAGCTGCCGGCGCGCACCATGATCATCCGCAAGGGTGCACAGGGCGATTGCATGTATTTCATCGCCGCGGGCGAGGTCGAGGTCGACCTGCCCGGCAAGAAGGTGCAGCTCGGCGATGGCGCGTTCTTCGGCGAGATGGCCTTGCTCGGCAACAATTTGCGCGGCGCCAATGTCTCAACCACCAAGGTGTCGCGGCTGCTCGTGCTCGACCTCGTCGACTTCCGCGTGCTGATGGCGCGGCATCCCGATCTCGCCGAGACCATCGATGCCGAGGCGAAGCGGCGCACGCTCGAAAACAAATAAATGGCGACAAGCAAATAAATGGAGACAAGAATGTCGGACATCACCGACGCAGCCACTGGCCCGCTGCTCGACCTCGTTGGTGCACGCGCCACCATCCGCCTCAATCGTCCCAAACACCTCAACCGGCTCCAGGCCGAGGATCTCGGCGAGCTGGTCAAACTGTTCGATCGGGTCGAGGCCGATCCTGCTATCCGCGTGCTGGTGTTGACCGGCACCGGGCGCGCCTTCTCCGCGGGCTATGATCTCAACTCGGTTGCCGAGCGCGCGGTCAGTGCGAACGAGCAGCAGAGCGCGGGCTCCGCCTTTGAGGTAGTCGTCAACCGGCTGGAGGATCTCGGCGTCCCCACGATCTGCCGGCTCAACGGCGGCGTCTATGGCGGCGCGACCGATCTCGCGCTCGCCTGCGACTTCCGCATCGGCGTGGATACCGCCGAGATGTTCATGCCCGCGGCACGCCTCGGGCTGCATTACTACAGCAGCGGCATCAAGCGTTACGTGACACGGCTCGGCGTCGACAATGCAAAAAAGCTGTTCCTGACCGCGCAAAAGATCAGCGCGCCGGAGATGCTGCGGATCGGCTATCTCACCGATATGGTGGCGGTCGAGTTTCTGGATGAGGAGGTCGATAGGCTCGCCAACATCCTCGCCGGCAACGCGCCGCAGGCGATGCGCGGCATGAAGCGCGCGATCAACGAATTCGCCCGCGGCGAACTCGACGAGCAAGGCGCCGACCAGCGCCACCGTGACAGCATGCGCGGCGACGAGATCAAGGAAGGCATCAAGGCCTTCGCGGAGAAGCGGCCGCCAATTTTCTGATCACGCCCGCTTCGACCGCATCGCCCGCACCTGCGTGAGCTTCGGATCGCGGGCAAGCGCCTGGTAGCGTTTGCTCTCGATGGGATAGAGCGCGATCCTGCCCTTGCTATCTGCATGAACGCCGCAGCCGAAGCGCTTGCCCAGGCTCGACGCCCTCATGCACGCCTGCCCTCGGGAGAAGAACGCTTCACGGGCCGCCTGCTTCTCTGTTTCCATCGCCTTCACGGCGAGTTCGCGTCCTGGCGCAGACGTCGCGAAGATCACGTCGTCGGACGTGTATTTGTAAGGCGCCTTCGCGATCATCCCGTATTGCAGGCACGCCACCGTCGGCTTTCCCGCGCGTAGCGGCGGCTCTTCGCCTGTGCGCGCAGGACAATCTTCAGCAACCTGGATGAAGGTGTTGAAGCAGTTGGTCGTGTGCATCAGCTTCGTCATCTTCAACCTTATCACTCAGCCCTGAAGCGCCGCAGCATGCTGCGTAGCCATCTCGGCGTCGGCCGCGTTGATGCGCTGGAACGCCGGCCGCGAGGTCATGCGTTCGGCATAGCGGACGAACACGTCCTTTTTCGGCACAATGCCGAACATCATGGTCCAGCTGAACGCGACGCCCCACAGCACATCCGCGGCCGTCATGCGCTCGCCGAGCAGATACGGTCCCTTCGACAGCTGCGCCTCGAGCGCGCCAAGCATGGTGTCATAGTCGGCATAAGGCGATTGCGTGATCGGTGCCGGCTCGCGCTGCATGAACTTGTCGATCAGGGCCGGCTCGAACGAGGCGCCGTAATAGGCGATCCAGCGCAGATAGGGGCCGCGCAGCGGATCGTTCAGCGCGGGTGTGAGCCCGGCCTGCGGAAACAAATCGGCGAGGTAGATGGTGATCGCGACCTGCTCGGTCACAAGCTGCCCGCTGTGGTGGATCGCTGGCACCTTGCCGAGCGGGTTGATGGCGAGGTAGGCCGGCTGGCGCTGCTCGCCCGCCTTCATGTTGAGGACATGAAGATCATAGGGCGCCCCCAGTTCCTCCAGCAGCACCCGCGTGCCGGTGGCGCGGCTTTGCGGCGAATAATACAGCGTGATGCGGTTCGGATCGGTCATGGCGGTCTCCATCTGGCCGGCTGGCAAATGGCATTGTAGCGGACCATACCTGACATCCTATGTCAGGTATGGTTTAAGGGACCATGCGCGCGAGCCGGATGCTGTCGATCCTCACCACCTTGCAGGCCAAGGGGCACGTCACCGCGCCCGAGCTCGCGGAGGCCTGCGAAGTCTCGGTGCGCACGATCTACCGCGACATCGACGCGCTCGCGGCGTCCGGCGTCCCCGTCTATGCCGACCGCGGTGCGGAGGGCGGCTATCGCCTGCTCGACGGCTATCGCGTGCGGCTGAACGGTCTGTCGCAAAGCGAGGCGGAAGCGCTGTTCCTGGCGGGATTGCCGGGCCCGGCGGCGGCGTTCGGGCTGGATGCGGCGATGATCGCCGCACAGAACAAGCTGATGGCCGCCCTGCCCGCCAATTTGCGCGAAGACGCCGGACGGATGCAGGAGCGTTTTCACCTCGACGCGCCGGGCTGGTTCGGCGAGGCGGAAGAACCCAAGCATCTGCGCACCATCGCCGCCGCGACCCTGCGCGGGACACTGATCAAGATCCGCTACCAGAGCTGGCGCGCCGAGAAGCAGCGTCGCGTCGCGCCGCTCGGTCTCGTGCTGAAAGGTGGCAGCTGGTATCTGGCAGGTCTGGTCGACGGCAGCGTGCGGACCTATCGAGTCGCGCGCGTGCTCGACTGCACGGCGCTCGAAGATCGCTGTGAGCGGCCCGCCGGTTTCGATCTCGCCGCCTATTGGCGGGACGCAACGCTGCGTCTCGAGGCCGAGATGCATCCCAATGTCGCGATCGCTCGGCTGTCGCCCTTCGGCGTGAAACTGCTCGACGCGCTGAGCCAGCCTTACGTCAGGGCGCGTACGCAGCTCGAAGAGACCGCGGATGCGGACGGCTGGCGCATTGCCAGAGTGCCGACCGGCAAGACGTCATGGCATGCCGCCGCCGAATTGTTGCGGCTCGGGCCCGAGGCCGAAGTACTGGAGCCGGCCGATCTGCGCGAGAAGATGGCCGAGCTGACAGAAGCGATGGCTGTGCGCTATCGCGCGGCGCGGAAAGCAGGACGGCGGCGCAACGCACCGCGACCGACGAAACACTCCTGAAACACGATTCTCCCCTGCCTGCATGAACGCATCCGCGTTTCGGCTCGACCGAGATGCAGGGACACAACAACGGCCCCTGCGCCACACTGGAGAATGAAGATGTTTCGTAAGCTTGCACTTGGTCTGATCGTCGCCGGCTCGCTCGGCGTTGCCGCTCTCACCCCCACCGCCGCGTCGGCCCACGGCTTCCACCATCACTGGGGTCCCAGCTGGGGCTTTGGCGGGGTCTACGTCAACAGCGGCGTCAACAATTGCTATCAGGAGCGCGTCGTCCAGACCCGCCACGGCCTGCGCGTCCGCGTCGTGAACGTCTGCGCGTACGGGATCTACTGATATCCCGCATTCACGACAAAGCCCCGATCGCACCGCGATCGGGGCTTTGCACGTCAAATTTCGTCGGCTAGCCGGCCTGTCTATGTCGGCGAAACCAGGCCCAGGTCTCGCGCGTCGTCCTGATGTAGCCGCGGCCGCGGTGGACGATCTCGCCGTCGACGATCCCGTTCAGCTTCGGCAGCGCGTGGAACGGGATCGTGGGATAAGCGTGGTGCTCGACATGGTAAGGCATATTCCACGCAACCCATTTGACGATTGCGCCGGTGTAGGTGGTGCGGGTGTTCTGGAATGCGCTGCGGGTGCGCTCGCAGCCGGTGTGCTCGGCGTAGAGATAGGGCCGCAGGAAGAACTGCCCAATGATCAGCGGCACGATCCAGACCCAGAGCAGCAGCGCCGACGAGAACCACAGCGAGAGCACGAGCAGCAGCGCATAAAGTGCGACGTAAGCGCGCGCCTCGGTGACGATGATGGTGCGTCTGTTCTCGGGGATCCAGGGCACGACGACCTTGCCGGTGACGGCATGGTCGAGCATCAACCGCAAGCGTCCGGCGACCTGAAGCAGGCCGCTATAGGCGATCGCGAGCTGCGTGTCCGATGTGGGCTTCACGCCGACGATCAGTTCGGGGTCCTTGTCAGGATCCTGGGTGTAGCGATGATGGTCCCAGTGAAACAGGCAATAATATTCGTAGGGCAATCCGATGATGAAGCCTGAGAGATAGCCGACCACGAGGTTGAGACCGCGGCTTTTGAACGCGGTCTTGTGTGCGGTCTCGTGCACAGCCATGAACAGGAAGGCGACGAGATAGCCTTGCACCGCCATCAGCGGCAGCGCCCAGAGCACGCCATGGCGTGAGGCGACCATCCAGATCAGCCCGCCGATCAGCAGGATCACGCCGTAATGGCCGAGGCTCTGCACGGCACCCCTGAGGTTGGACCGCACCGACAGTTCACGCAGCATCGCCGGCGCCAGCGGCTTCAGCCGATGGCCGGACTCTGAAACGGTTGCGTCGATCATGATCGGATGCCTGCCCTACTTGCCGAGAAGCTCTGCGATCTCGGCCTTGATGAAGGCCCGATCGCGCGCATTGTTGACGGGGTTGCCGGCGCGATGGCCGTGCAGCGACGGGATCGGATGCAGCACCGCAGAGCGCGCATTGACCAGCTGGCCGAGTTCGTCCTCGTTGTCGCGGAGGTCGAAATAGCGGTCGGTCGCACCGGGCATCAGCAACATGTGCGCGTTGATCGCACCGAGTGCGCGATCGAAATCGCCATCGAAGGTCGTGCAGCGGCTGACATCGCCGTTCTGCCAGATCCCGATCTGCGCCAGGAGATCGTTGGCATCGCGCCGGGCAAACGCCGCATCCCAGGTGCGGACGAGATAGTCGTCCAGCGAGGTGAAGCCTGCTTCGCGCCAGATCTCGTCGCGATAGAAGCCGTGCGACATCGCCCAACCTGCGTAGACGCGCCCCATGGCGCGATAGCCCGCGACAGGCTTCTCGACGAAGCGGCCGTCGCGGAAGGCGGGATCGGCGGTCAGCGCGGCCTTCACGCTTTCCAGGAAGACGTAATTATAGGGCGCGCAACGGGCACTGCCGCAGACGACGGCCGCCCGCTCGACCATATCGGGATGCAGCGCCGCCCAGTGATAGGCCTGCATGCCGCCCATCGACCAGCCATAGACCAGGGCAAGCTTCGAGATGCCGAACCGCTCGGTGAGCAGCCGGTGCTGGACCGCGATGGCATCGTGATAGGTCAGGATCGGGAACGGCGCGGCGGTATTCGACGGCGAGGACGACAGCCCGTTACCGAACAGATTCGGGATGATGATGAAGTAGCGCGTGGCGTCGAGCACCCCGTCGGGGCCAATCAGCCACTCGGTGTCGGTGTGCTGCGCGCTGAACGAGGTCGGATAGAGAATCACGTTGTCCTTGTCCGGACTGAGCGTGCCGTAGGTCTTGTAGGCGAGCTTGAGCGAAGGGACGATGGTCCCGGACCGGAGCGCGACGTCGCCGGCCTCGAAAATCTCGTAGTCCCGCCCTGCCGTCATCGACCGAACTCCCGCTCACGCGGCAGCGCGCCGCGGAAACAGCGATGCATCGATAATGCCGGTCCCGCAGACGCATCGTCGCGTCCAATAACTGTACTTATAGTCCATTTATTATGGACCAGCAAGATAAATCCGGTCGCGCGCCGGGTCAGGCGATGGCGGCGAGATAGCGCGCGACAGAGGCCGCGAATGCGGCCTTGGCGCTTGCGGCGATGTTGCGGCCCCACCAGGCGCCGTAGATGCGATCGAAGGCCAGCGGCTCGACGGCAGCCGCAATCCGTCGCACCGCGGCGGCATTGAGTGGCATGTAGTTCGGATAGGAGTACATGAAGCTGACGAAGCGGCGATCCATCGTGACCTGCGCGATATCGCCGGTGAGTAGCGCGCCCTTGCCGTCCGCACCGCTCGCGTGATGCAGCATGGCGGCGCCGGCGAAATGACCGCCGGTGCGCAGCAGCAGCACATCGTCGGAGATGCGATGGCTGTCGCCGGTCCAGTGCACGATCGCCGCATGCGGACGCGTCACCCATTGGCGATCATCGGCGTGCAAATAGACCGGCACCCCGCCAAACGCCTCGCTCCAATCGGCGAGCGCGCCATAGTAATGCGGATGCGAGATCGCGATCGCCTTCAGGCCGCCGAGTGACCGCACATGCGCGATCGCCTCCGGCGTCGCCAGCGGGACGCAGTCCCACATCAGCCAGCCGTCCGCGAGCGGCACCAGCAGCGCGCGCTGGCCGATGGCAAAGCTTGGCTCGAGCGCGAGGCCGGTCAGGCCGAGATCGTCGCGCCAGACCATGCGGTGACGTTCCGAGAGCGCCTCGCGCGTGAGGAAAGTCTGGCCCTTCCACCCGACGTATTGCCGTTCGTCCTCGCAAATTTCACAGGACGTTGGCGGATTTTCGCCCGGAAATTGCGCGCCGCAGGTTTCGCAGGTCCAGAGGGGCATGCCGTACTCCCGACAGAGACGATCCAACGTCAATAAGGAATTGCTGGCGGTGACCGCAAGCCCCACCGACCGGGCGAGACCTGGAACCAACCCGATCAGCGCTCGTTAAACTCTCGTCCGTGCCAGATCGATTGGCTGAAAGGATCATGTCCCACCCGCCGTATCCCGGCTGAGACCACGTTTTTGGTATCGATGACATCGCGGTCCCCCTCCTCGTCTCGTATCTGGCCCCTGTTCGCTCTCAACTTCTTCATGGCCGACATGCAGTCGGGCATTGGCCCGTTCGTCGGCGTCTTCCTCCAGGAGCGCGGCTGGGCCAGCGGATTGATCGGCACCGCGATGACGATCGGCAATGTCGCGGGCATGCTGATCACGACGCCGATCGGCGGCTTCATCGACGCCAGCCGCAACAAGCGCATGTGGGTTGTGATTCCCGGCATCTGCGTGGTGCTCGCCTCCGCGATCATCCTGATCTCGCAGAATTTCTGGGCGGTGACATTCTCGCAGGTCGCACAATCGCTGGCGAGCGCTGCGATCGTGCCGGCGGTAACCGGCATCACGCTCGGCATCGCCAAGCAGAAGGGCTTCAACGCGCTCAACGGCCGTAACCAGGCGTTCAACCACGCCGGCAACATGGTCGGCGCCGCGCTGTCGGGCTATCTCGGTTACAGGTTCGGCTATGTCTCCGTGTTCGTGCTGGCGGCAATCTTCGGCGCCATCGCGATCGCTTGCGTGATGATGATCCCGGCCAAGGCGATCGACGATCGCGCCGCGCGCGGCAGCAAGGAGGACGATCCCGACAGCGCGCCGGACGCGCTCACGATGCTGCTCAAGCACCGCGCGCTGCTCGTGCTGGCACTGGCGCTCGCGCTATTCCATCTCGGCAACGCCGCCATCGTGCCGCTCTATAGCCTGGCGGCGGTCGCCGAAGGCCAGGCCAACGGCCCGAGCTTCGTCGCGACCACCGTGGTGATCGCACAAGGCGTCATGGTCATCACCTCGCTGATCGCCATGAAGGCGGCGAGCAAGCGCAACTACTGGCCTATCATCCTCGTCTCCTTCATGTTCCTGCCCATCCGCGGCGTGCTCGCCTTCTTCGTCACGGGATGGTGGGGCGTCGTGCCGATGCAGGTGCTCGACGGCATCGGCACCGGGCTCCAGACGGTTGCCGTCCCGGGCATGGTCGCGCGCTCGCTCAACGGCACCGGCCGCATCAATCTCGGCCAGGGCGCCGTCATCACCGTGCAGGGCATCGGCGCGAGCCTCAGCCCCGCGCTGGGCGGCTGGATCGCGCAATGGATCGGCTACGGCCCGACCTTCCTGCTGCTCGGCGGTTTTGGCCTCGCGTCCATGGCACTGTGGTTCGCGTTCGGCGCGGCTGTAAAGAAGTATTGAGGCGAGCCTTCTCAGCCGTCATTGCGAGGAGGGAAGCGACGAAGCAATCCAGGCTGTCTCTGCGGAAAGATTCTGGATTGCTTCGCTGCGCTCGCAATGACGATGTAGGACGAGTTGCGCGCTGCAGCTCTCGCCGAATTCCGCTCAACCAAACTCCACCACGATCTTGCCGAAATGGCTGCCTTGCTGCATCAACCGCAACGCGTCGGGCACGGCATCGAAGGCAAAACTGCGGTCGATCACCGGCTTCATGCCATTGCGGCTAATCGCTGCCGTCATACCCTCGAACATACGGCGGCTGCCGACAGAGAGGCCGATGACGTGCAAATTCTTGGAGAACAGGCTTGGAATCGCGATCTGCTGCGAGAAGCCGGAGAGCACGCCAATCACCAGAATGGTACCGCCGATCCGCGCCGCCTCGAGTGACTGCGAGAACGTATCCTTGCCGCCGACCTCGACGACGTGGTCGACGCCGCCGCCGGTCCACTCTGCCGCGGCCTTGCCCCACTCAGGAACCGAGCGATAGTTGATCGTGTGATCGGCGCCGAGCGCACGAGCGCGTTCGAGCTTCTCGTCACTCGATGACGTTACGATCACGCTCCCGCCTGCAAGTTTGGCAAATTGCAATGCGAAGATCGACACGCCGCCGGTACCCTGCACCAGAACGGTGTCGCCGGGCTTCACCTTGGCTTCCTCGAACAGTGCGCGCCAGGCGGTTAGCCCGGCGCAAGGCAGCGTCGCCGCTTCCTGGAAAGAGAGATGCGACGGAATGCGGCTGACACCCTCCGCGTCCAGCAACATGACTTCCTGCAACACACCCGGACGCGTGCCACCGAGCGCGTAGCGCCGGCTCGCGGCTGAAACCGCTCCGTCGATCCACGATTGGAAGAACATCGGGCAGACGCGGTCCCCGACTGCTACGCGGGAAACGCCGTCGCCGGCGGCGATCACCTCGCCGGCGCCATCGGAGAACGGGATCAGCGGCAATCTGGTGACGCCACCCTTGCCCTGCACCGTGAGCAGATCGCGATAATTCAGCGATGCCGCCCGCATGCGCACCGCGACCTGCCCCGGACCGGGCTTGGGCTCGGGTAGATCGGCGAGCTCCATTCCCTCGATCGACCAGTCCCGCGCGATTTGCCAGACTTTCATGGTCGGGCGCTCCGCGTCAGGTCCCAAAATTCTTCTGGATCGCCTTGTCGAGCGTTTCGCTGCCGACGAAGCGCTGGCGCAGCTCGCGCTTGAGCAGCTTGCCGCTCGGGTTCTTGGGCAGGGCATCGACGAAGATGACGCGCTTGGGCACCTTGAAATGCGCCATCTGGCCGGCGCAATGCCTGATGACGGACTCCTCGTCGAGCTTCTCGCCGCTCTTGACCACGACGATCGCAGTCACCGCCTCGATCCAGCGCGGATCGGGCAGGCCTACCACCGCAACCTCCGACACGGCAGGGATGCGGTAGACCATCTCCTCGACCTCGCGGCTGGCGACGTTTTCGCCGCCCGTCTTGATCATGTCCTTGACTCGATCGACCACGGTGATGTGGCCCTCGTCATCGACGGTGGCGAGATCGCCGGAGTGAAACCAGCCGCCGGAGAACGCCGCCGCCGTCTTGACCGGATCGTTGTAATAGCCGGAGAGCAGATGCGGCGAGCGGTGCACGATCTCGCCGACCTCGCCGACCTTCACATCCTCCATTGAAGTATTGACCACGCGGGTCTCGACATTGAGCACGGGCTTGCCGGCAGAGCCGGCCTTGCGCAGCTGGTCCGCGGGACCCAGCACGGTCGCGAGCGGCGCGATCTCGGTCTGGCCGTAGAAATTCCAGAATTTCACGCTGGGCAGGCGGCGCTGAAGCTCGAGCAACACCTCCACCGGCATGATCGAGGCGCCGTAATAACCCTTCTGCAAGGTCGACAAATCCGTGTTGTCGAAATTGGGCGAGCGCAGCATCGCGATCCAGATCGTCGGCGGCGCAAAGAACGACGTGATCCTGTGCGTCTGGATCAATGACAGAATGTTGTCGGCGGTCGGCTTGCCCGTGATCACGCCGGAGGCGCCGAGATAGATTTGCGGCCCCAGGAACACGTCGAGCTGCGCGCAATGATAGAGCGGAAGCGCGTGCAGGAATTTGTCGTCCACGCTCATGCCGCCGTCGATGATGCAGCTGACATACTGCCACATCACCGCTTCATGGGTCAGCATCGCGCCCTTGGGCAGCGACTCCGTACCGCTGGTGTAGACGATCTGCGCGAGATCGCGACTGTCGACCGACGCCTCGAGGTACGAGCCGTCGGCATCGAGCAGATCGTCGAAGCTGGTGAGGCCCGCGGGCGCCGTGGCAGGATCCTCACCCGGCAGCCAGATCATCTTCTCGACCGCGCAATCCCTGGCGCTGGCCGCGCGCGCGGACTCGACGAAATCAGGGCCGGCCGCGAGCAGCTTTGCGCCGGAGCTCTTCAGGATGAAGTTGATCTCGTCCGGATTGAGCATGAAGTTGATCGGCACCAGCACCGCGCCGATCCGGGCCAATGCGAACCGGAGCGCCGCAAAGGCGTGCGAATTGCGCGAGAGCACGGCGAAGCGGTCACCCTTTTTCACGCCGAGGCCAAGCAGGCCGCGGCCGAGCCGATTGCAGATCGCGTCCATCTCGGCAAAAGTCCAGCTCACATTGCCGCAGCTGACCGCGAGCTTGCCAGGATCGCGACCCGCTGCGCGGCGCAGAAGGTCGCCGATGGAATGCTCGCGGGCCTTCGAGATGGTGGCTGCGATATCGCCGGTCATTTCCGTTCCCCTGGATTTTTTCTCTTCGCGAGGGCCGCCTGAGCACAGGTCAGGCCACCGCATTCACCCGCTTCTTGTTCTCTGCAAAAGCGTAGTCGGGGCAACCGGCCGCGTCAAATCAGCCAGCGAGCGCGGCGCCGTTACGCAAGAGTTGACGCTTCAGGGGGGCAAATCTAGCCTCGTGCACCAACGATAGAGTTTGGGGAAATGCCATGTGCCGAATTATGCGTGCCGCCCTAGCGGCCGGATTGACTGCGTTTCTGATCAGCCCGTCTCTCGCCCAGCAGGCGCCGCTCAAGATCGGCGTGCTCTCCGACTTCTCCTCGGTCTATTCCGACATCGGAGGCCAGGGGAATGTCGAGGCCACCAAAATGGCGATCGAGGATTTCGGCGGGCAGATGTTCGGCAAGCCTATCGACATGGTCAGCGCCGATGTGCTGAACAAGCCCGATGTCGCCTCGACCATCGCGCGAAAGTGGTGGGAGACCGAAGGCGTCGATATGATCATCGACCTGCCGACATCCGCCACCGCGCTCGCGGTGATGGAGCTGTCGAAGCAGTACGAGAAGATCATGATCGTGACGGATGCGGCGAGCTCCGACATTACCGGAAAGTCCTGCTCGCCCTACACCGCGCACTGGACCTACGACACTTATTCCAACGCGCACACGGTTGGCAGCGCCATCGTCAAGAACGGCGGCGACAGCTGGTTTTTCCTCACCGCGGATTATGTGTTCGGCCATTCGATCGAACGCGACACCGGCGACGTCGTGAGGGCCGCGGGCGGCAAGGTGCTCGGCAGCGTCAAGCATCCGCTAAACACCGCGGACTTCTCCTCCTTCCTGCTCCAGGCCCAGGCCTCCAAGGCCAAGATCATCGGGCTTGCGAACGGCGGCGGCGACACCATCAACGCAATCAAGCAGGCCGGTGAGTTCGGCATCGTCGCCGGCGGCCAGAACCTGGCTGCGATCGTGATGTTCATCTCCGACGTGCACAGCTTAGGGCTGAAGCTCGCGCAGGGACTGATCATCACCGAGGCCTATTACTGGGACCTCAACGACAAGACCCGCGCTTTCGGCAAGCGTTTCATGGAGCGCGTCAAGCGCATGCCGACGATGAACCAGGCGGCGACCTACAGCGCGACGCTGCACTACCTGAAGGCGGTGCAGGCCGCCGGCACAAGGGACACCAAAACCGTCATGGCCAAGATGCGCGAGTTGCCGGTGAAGGATGCCTTCACCGACAACGGCAGCTTACGCGAAGACGGCCGCATGGTGCACAGCATGTATCTGTTCCAGGTGAAGAAGCCCGAGGAGTCCAAGGGCCCGTGGGACTACTACAAGCTGCTCGCCGAAGTCGCTGCCGACCAGGCCTTCCGGCCCCTGAAGGACGGCGGCTGCCCTCTTGTGAAGTGAGCCAGCAGGACGGACAAGGTATAGGGTCGCGAGCCCTGTCGGTATAAGCTCAAAGCTTGTGCCCCTTCTGGCGCAGCGCCTCGATCAGGCGCTGCTTCAACTCGTCCGCCGTCTTCTGGCCGACGTCCTGGCCGATCTGCGCGCTTGCCTGCGCCAGCGCATCCGACTTCTCCAGAAGCTTCTTCCCGGCCGGCTGGACATAGAAAGCCTCGATCTGACGCAGCTCGTCGATGCTGAAGCTCTGGGCATAGAGGGCTGAGACCTGATCGACCATCGAGTTGAGGGCCGGGGTGTAGATCTCGGAACCGGGTGCCGTCACCGCGTCATAGTCGCGCTCGATCTCCGGCCTGTCCTGCGCGACCACGGGCCTCAGCTTGAGCAGGAGTTGCGGCAACAGCGCGCGATACTGGTCCGCGATCTTCAAGGTGACCACGAGCTTGCGCGCCGCGCTCATCGCCTCCGGCGACGGTGCTTGCGCCGACGCACCACAAATCAGGAGCAGGAGGGCGCCGGCGATCATCAACACAAGTCTGGACATGAACTTCTCCGTTGGATCTCTCCGCCAAAATACAGGCCGGCGAACCTCAATGACCCGCGGGCGCCACGGCAGACCTGTCCGCGGGCGCGCTTTCCAGGACGGTGTCGGCCTCCTCGATCTCCGTCACCTTCACGAACAGGTTCGGCACCCGTCCGGCCCGGTCGAGCAGCCAGGCGGCTGCGATCATGATGACGATGCCGACGACGGAGACCGCGAGCTGCTCCCAGACCCCCTTGGTGTATTGCGTCAGGATCCAGTGCGCCGAGAACGACAGGAAGACGCCGAGGCAGAAGATCGGCAGCGAATGCTGGCCGCAGAGGATCACGGGGCGCAGCCATGCCCCGTGCAGGGTCCGCCATTTACGCGAGATGAGATGCGTCACCCAGATCGCCAGCGCCAGGAAATGCGTGAAGCGCAGCATGTCGAGGTCGGTCTTGTCGATCGGGTAGATCGCCTTGATCATCCATTTCGGGATCAGGGCTTCGAGCACGGGGACGTGCCAGGTCATCACGATCAGCAGCGCGAAGGCGAGCCAGGCCGCAGCCAGCGCCATCGCCGCCTTGGACCACACCCATGTCGCGATCTTGTCGATCTGGCCGATGCCGCACCAGGCCGCGAACACGAACATCAGCTGCCAGCAGAACGGGTTGAAGTACCAGTGCGTGCCGGGCGGATAGGAGGCGACGTTCCAGTCGAACCAGCGCGCCAGCACGTAGAGCACCACGGACGCGGCGAGCGTCAGGTTCGGCCGCCGCACCAGGCACCACACGATGAAAGGCGAGGCGAACACCAGCGTGATGTAGAGCGGCAGCACGTCGAGATTGACCGGCTTGTACTTCAGGAGGATCGCCTGCCCGATCAGCTCGTCCGGATGCGACAGGAAATTGAACACGTTGAACTCGTGCTCGTACATCGGATTGTCGAAGCGGCGCGCGGTGCGGGCGATCTGCGCCGTGAACAGCAGGAACAGCATGATGTGGGCGACATACATCTCGATCGCGCGCCGCCACAGCCGCTTCAGCGCGGCGGCAAACCAGCCGCCCGCGACGATCGGGCCGTAGATCCAGCCGACCAGATAACCGGAGATGAAGACGAAGAATTCGGCGGCGTCGCTGAAGCCGTAATTGCGCAAGGTCAGCCAGGCCACGACGTCGTGCGGGATGTGGTCGAGGAAGATCATCCACAGACCGATGCCGCGGAAGAGATCGAGCCGCAGGTCGCGCTCGACCGGCGCGAGCAGCGCTGACTGGTCCCGTGTAATCATGGCCCCGCCTCGTTCGGTGGGCGTCGCGCCGTCGCGGCGCCGGAAAATCGAATGCTAAAAAATTGAAATCAAAAGTCGCCTGGCCGTGTGGCCAGGGCCGACGGTAGCCGACCTTGCTGCGCGTGCAAGGGCATAGTCATCGGAGCGGGCCGCGCCAGCGTGCCGTCCTCTGCGCCGCGCCATGAAGGGCCCTTCAAGATAAACGGGCGAAAACAACCCCATGCACAGTAGCTAACTCCTTGCGACGCCTGCTGAATTTATTTGACGCGTCGGGCAGATTTCGGCCGCGATGGCAGCCCGGCCGCCGCTACCGTCAGCTGAGCTCGTCACCCGCCGCCTGCATCTCGTTGAGCATCGCCTCGGCTTTGTGCCGCAGCGGCAGCGCGCCGCTCTCGGCGGCGATCGCGATGGTCGCGCGCAGGGCGCCAAGGATCGCCGCCTTGGCCTCCGCATCCGACGGCGGCGTCACCACGGCCTCGCCGAATAGCGCCTCCGCCTCCAGGCCGGAGAACCCCTGTTGCCGCGCGGTGTTGCGCGCCTCGCGCAGCATGTTCTGCGCGGCCTGGACGTCGCCGAGCCGGTGGGTGGCGAGCGCCAGGTAGATCGAGCTGCGCAGCACCGCCGAGGTATAGCCGACGGCCTTGGCCTCCTCACGCGCCTCCGTCAGCATGCCGCGCGCCCGGTCGAACCGCCCCTGCTCCAGATAGGCCATGCCGAGATGGCAGGCGAGCACCGGCACGAACAGCCGGATGCCGTGCTTCTGCGCCAGGACAAAACCATCCTCGAGAATGGCCGCGGCCGCCGCCGGCTCGCCGCGGCCGAGCTTCAGGCAGCCGCCGCTGTAGGCGGCGGCGACACGGTCATAGGGCCGGCCCGTCTCCTCCGCGATCGCGGCGGCTTGTTGCTGGAGTTGTTCGGCGGCATCGAGCTCGCCCATGACGGTGTGGGTAATGCTGCTCATCATGCAGCAGAGCAACAATGCGTATTTCGGTGTCGAGCCGAAAGGCGCGCTGGGCTCCGGCCCCATCAGCTGAGCGCAGCTCCGGGCGAAGAATCGATCAGCTTCACGGTAGCGCCCGGCAAGAAAATACACCTGTCCGAGCCCGTAGTGCGCGGCATTGAGCCATCCAGGATTACCCCACTCCTCCGCGAGGTGCGCGACTTGCTCACCGAGGGTGATCGCTTCGATGGGCGTGCCGTAGAAATTTTGTGCAGCCGCCATAACCGTCATGGCCGCCACCTTCCGTCCGATGTCGTTGATCGCACCGGCGCGACGCTCAGCCTCCTTGCCGAGGTTGAGCCATTCGGCAATCTGGCCAGACGCAATGAATGCCGCACGCGCCTCGATACGAACATCCACGGCGCTCGCCTCCCTCAAGGGATTCGCCGGCATCATGTCCAAAGACCTCATGGCTACCTCGAAATAGTCAGCCGCATCGGCAAATGCCGACCGCGCCAGACATCTTCTCGCCGAAGCCCTGCCATAGCTGAACGACTTGTCCCAATCCTTCGCCCGCGTGGCGTGGTAGCAGAGCTTGTCGGGATCGTCGGCACTGCCTTCGCTGTCCTCCAGGGCCGAAAGAACGCGCGCATGGATGTCTTCGCGTACCTTTTCGACCATCGAGTCATAGGTGACCTGCCGGACCATCTCATGCCGGAATTCCAGGGAATTCTCCAATTCGCTATCGATCCTGACAAGCAACTCAGCGCGATCGAGCGCCGCGAGGCACCCCTGGAGAACGTCACGAGACAGGGCTGCGATCTTTTCAAGCAAGGCTTCGTTCGATCTCGGCCCCAAAGTGGCGGCGATCTGCAGAATGGACCGTTCTTGCTTCGATACCCGATCGAGGCGCGCTGCAATCACGCCCTGGATGCTGCTGGGAATGCCGAGTTCGTCGATCGGACGCACGAGCGCAAGATCGCCCCATTGGCCACGCAGCGTGCCGCTATCCTTCAACCCGCGGCAGACCTCCTCGATGAACAGGGGAACGTTGGCAGTATGAGAAATGATCCGGCTCTTCAAATCGGCGTTGGTCTCCGAGGAGCCAAGCATGTCTGCCAGCATGGCCAACCCCGAATCGTCGTCGAGGGGCCGCATCGCGACGATCTCGGCGTGACAGCGCGCGATCCAGACCGGCATGCCATTCGGCCGGGAGGTGAACAGCACGAGAAGACCGGGCGCCTGTAGCGACGCAACGGCGGCTACGACGATATCGCTCGCACGGTCAATCCAGTGCAGATCCTCGAGCAAGACTACCGTTGGCTGGCGATGGGCCAGGCTTCCAACGAGGGCACAGCTTGCGTCTGCGATCGCTTGTCCCCGTGCGTGAGGCTCCAGCTCGTCCCAGTACGGATTCGATATCGGTAGGTCGAGCACTGCGTCGAGGGCGCACTGTTGTATCGCCGGCAGATCGTCCCGAGGATCGCTTGGACTGCCGGGGTGTCTTGCTGTCCCCTCCAGGATCGAGAGCAAGAGCCGCTTGAGCGTGCTGAAGGGCGCGCCTTGGAGGTTCGGGCTACATTCCGCATCGATCAACCGCCAGCCATCCGCTCTCAGCTGCTGGGCAAACTCGTGCGCGAGCCGCGATTTTCCGATACCCGCATCGCCCAGCAGCAGGACGCTCTGCCGGGTTGTCCTGGCGTTTCCGGAGGTGCGCTCCAGCAGAGCCCGCTCAATCGTGCGATCGACGAAGCGAGAAACGCTACGCGCCCGCCGTACCCGCCAGCTCGACAGGTCGCTCGCGCCCACGATCCGGTAGACCGGCACGGGCTGATTGAAGCCGCGCAGGGACTTGTCGCCCAATGATTCGAACCGGACATGTCCCTCGGCGAGCTTTTGACAGGCCTCCGAGACGTAGATCTGATTCGCCTCTGCCGCCGCCTCCAACCGCGCGGCCAGATGCTGGGCGGCGCCCCCGATCTCGTAAACCTTGGAGAACTCGCTGGCGACCATGTAGGCCACGACATGGCCAGAGTGGAGACCGACCCGCACCTGAAGTCCGGGGTCACCCAGGCTTGCGACGCGGCGGACGAGCTCGATCGCGGCGTGGCAGGCCATCGGGGCATGATTGTCATCCGCGATCGGGGCGCCGAACACCGCGGCAAGCCCATCGCCCAGCTCCTTGCTGACGATGCCGCCGAACTGCCGAACCGCGCCTCTCATGGACGCCAGGGCCGGCTCCAGGCGCGAGACCGCCTCCTCCGGATCCAGTTCGGCAACAAGCCCGGTGGAATCAATCACATCGGCCCGTAAAATCGTGACGAACCGTCGTTCGCTGTCGGGATCGGAACGTTGCACGCCTGCACCGCAATTGGGACACCGGCTGTCGCCAGGGTCGATCGTCGACTGACATGCCGCGCAATGCATTCCCGTGCTTTCAAGGCCTTGCAGCGGCATCGTCGGTCGGCCTCTGCGAACGAAGCAATAAGATCGCTTATGGAAACCTGGTTAGCAACGGGGCATGCGGCTCATCTTGGGCAAACATCCTCGAGCCGGTTGCTGATCTGGACGATTCACAGTCCCAGGTGGTAGCTTACCGAAAGCTGCGCGAAAAACAGGCTGCGTATGACGAGCCGCCAGGCTCGTGTTGTGGTCGTCAAGCTTCGCGGAGCTGCACATTTCCCGGGAAAGCCAAGTACTCATTGAGGGGCAAAATACATGGGCATGAGAGTATATACGGGTAAGCCATTTAAGGACCTGATGAATGGCAACTACTACCCATTGGAGAACATGAAGAAGAGCGTAAAGAAGCTCAAGGCCTCGGAAAATATCCACCTCCCGACATTGGAATACGGCCAATATCACCTAGTTTTGACGCCGAAGAGCAAGTGGCCGCAGGGAAGCGCGAAGCACTGGCAGAAGGAGAAGGGCCGCGCTCGCGTCGATCTCACGTTCCAACCGAATACCACACCGCTGTCGAAGGACGAGCCGAACGTGATTCCCCTGACGCGATGCGCGTTGCTCGATGCCTGTGTCCGGAAGTGCTTCAACTCGGAGCCTCCGATTCCCATGAAGACCAACATCATCACGCATGCGCCGGCCGATCGCGGCGCTGACCGGCATGAGATTCGGCTGGAGTGGGAGTACGAGGCAGACAGCAAGACGCCCACGCTGCTCAATCTGACGATGGTCTGTCCGCACAGACCCTGAGCTTCGGATAGTACGCAAGAACGCATTACGCCTGCGCATTAGCGCGGGCTTAATGTTTGCTTCCGATCGCCGCCCGCCCCAAGGGGCAGCCCTCGCGCTCGCCAAGAGCTGTCGAAGGAAGCAGCACGGCCAAGCCGCTGGTCCTATCCGCCGCTTCCGAAAAACCGGTTCAGCTCGTACGCAGTCTGCTGCGGAAGCTCCTCCGGGAAGAAGTGCCCGCCATCAAGCGGCTTTCCGTCCAAATCATCGGCCCAGCTCCGCCAGAGCCCCAACGGGCCGCCCTCGCTCGCATACCACGCGTTCAGAGGGCCGCGACCGCTCCAGAGCACGAGCACAGGGCAGTCAATTCGGCGGCCGGAACGACGGTCCGCCAGATCGTGCGCGTGATCGAGTGTCGCGGCCGCACGATATTCCTCGCAGATCGCATGAACATGCGCCTCGTCGCTCAACGCGTCGATATAGGCTGCCCGCACCGCCGGACTGAAGCTGCCAGCTGAAGACCCCCAGCCATGCAGCGCATTGTCGATGATGGCATCGGGGGCTGCCGACAACAGCCGCTCGGGAAGAGGTTCAGGCTGCGCAAGCAACGACCACGGCCAATAGCCGACCGTCAGGTTCTTGTCGGCGCGCTCCCAGGCATCGGCGATCGGAACGATGTCCAGGACGGCAAGCCGCTGCACGCGTTCGCGGTGATCAAGCGCGAGCCGATAGGCGACACGGCCGCCGCGATCATGGCCCGCGACCGAGAAACGGTCGAAGCCGAGTTTCGTCATGACGGACACCATGTCCTTTGCCATTGCTCGTTTTGCATATGGCGTATGGTCCGGACTGGAGGGAGGACAATCGCTTTGGCCATATCCGCGAAGATCGGCGCAGACCACCGTGAAGTTCTGCGCGAGCACCGGCGCAACGTCGCGCCACATCAGATGCGTCTGCGGAAATCCGTGCAACAGGAGAACGGCCGGCCCCGAACCGGCGCGACGGATGAAGATTCGTGTCTCATCCGCCCGAACATCGGCGGCCTCGAAATCTTCGAACTGCATTGGCCCTCTCCTTCCGAACGACGGCAAGCCAACAAGTGAGCACCGGACGCGCCGGTGACTCGTGTTGACGCCCGGCGCCATCCCGGGTTCCTTCCCGGACGGCATGCTCTGGACGGATCGCGCTTGCGCTCGGGACCTCCACCGACGGCGACGGGACGTGCTTCGGCATGGTCCGAACGAACCAAGGCTCAGCCAAAGCAGGACATGCATGCTCGAGGACACCCAAAACAAAAATGGCCCGCGTGATGCGGGCCATTTTCGGATCGGGACCGGTCAGGTCCGAACTTGGTTGCGGGGATAGGATTTGAACCTATGACCTTCAGGTTATGAGCCTGACGAGCTACCGGGCTGCTCCACCCCGCGTTAACCGTTGCTTTGCCTTCGTGAAAGTGCCGGGGACGGTGAATGAAGGGCCGGCGCTGTTCGCGTGGCTTGCTTCGTTCGTCCCGAAGGCTTCCTTGGAAGGCAACCCCGGGCAAAGCCCGTTGGGTGCGGGCGGTATGTACCAACCCGGGGTGCCTTTGGAAAGGGCTGCGGGGACGTTTTTTTTCGACTTTATGACAGCGCGGTGGACGAATTTGCGGCCTATTTCGCCCGCCCTTGCCAGAAGTTCCACAAGGGGCCAGCTTGCGGCCACAAAACCAGGCGGAAACGTCACTTCAAGGGGGGGAATGCCATGGACCACGGCTTGGATCGCCCCTTGGACCGCCCCCCGCCGAGCGCCCCGCTTCGGGCCGTTGAGGAAACCTTCCGTGCCATGGTCGCGCGGTCGCGGGCCGAGCCGGCGCCTGGCCTCGCCGAGCGGCTCGACCGGCTGGCGCGGCTGCGCGCCGTGGTCGCGGACAACGAGGAGCGCTTCCGGCAGGCGATCTCGGCGGATTTCGGCCACCGCTGCGCGGTCGAGACCACCATCGCCGAGACCATGATGGTGTTCTCCGAGATCCGTCATGCCACGAAACACCTCAAAAGCTGGATGGCGCCGCAGCGCGTTTCGACGGCGCTGCAATTCCTGCCCGCGCGCAACCGGCTGATGCCGCAGCCGCTCGGCGTCGTCGGCATCATCGCGCCGTGGAATTATCCGCTGCAGCTGACGCTCGCGCCCGCCATCGGCGCACTCGCCGCCGGCAACCGCGTCATCATCAAGCCGAGCGAGCTCGTGCCGCATTTCTCAGCGCTGCTGAAGGAGACGGTCGCCGCGCGGTTCGACGCTGCGGAGTTGCTCGTCACCGGCATTGAGGACGAAATCGCGAAGGCCTTCGCATCGCTGCCGTTCGATCATCTGGTGTTCACCGGCTCGACCCGGGTCGGGCGGCTGGTGGCGGAGGCCGCGGGGCGCAATCTGACGCCGGTCACGCTCGAGCTCGGCGGCAAGTCGCCTGTTATCATCGACGCCTCGGCCGACCTCGAAGAGGCCGCCGAACGCATCGCCTACGGCAAGCTGCTCAATGCCGGGCAGACCTGCATCGCGCCGGACTATGTGCTGGTGCCCGAGCGCTCGCTGCAGGCCTTCGCCGAAAAAGTGCGCGCGCAGATGCGACGTATGTTCGGCACCGACCCCTCCAACAAGGACTACACCTCCGTGATCTCCGACCGGCATTATGCCCGGCTGGAGACTCTCGTCGCGGATGCGGCACGCCGCGGCGCCAAGATCCTGCAGCCGGCGAAGGCGGACGATCCCAACTGGAAAGCGCACCGCAAATTCCCGCCGACGCTGATCGTGGGCGCAACCGCAGACATGGCGGTCATGCAGGAGGAGATTTTCGGTCCTGTGCTCCCCGTGCTTGGTTATCGCGACCCGGCGGACGCCATCGCCTTCGTTAACGCCCGCGACCGGCCGCTGGCGCTGTACTGGTTCGGCAAGGACAGCAATGCGCGCGACGAGGTGCTGGCGCGCACCGTCTCCGGCGGCGTCACCATCAACGATTGCCTGTTCCACTTCGCGCAAATCAACCAGCCGATGGGCGGCGTCGGCGCATCCGGCACCGGCGCCTATCACGGCGAATGGGGCTTTCGCACGTTCAGCAAGCTGAAGCCGGTGTTCTACCGCTCAAAATTCAACCGCCTCGCCGACCTCTATCCGCCCTACGGCGGCAAGATCGCGCGGCTGGAGAAGATGATGCGGTTCATGTCGTAGGTTTCAACATTCGTCGTTGCGAGCGCAGCGAAGCAATCCAGAATCCCTCCGCGGCGAAAGTCTGGATTGCTTCGCTTGCGCTCGCAAGGACGGAAAGAAGGAATGCAGGGGGAAACATCAGTGACGGACACATTCGATTTCGTCGTTGTGGGCGCGGGCTCCGGCGGCTGCGCGGTGGCGGGGCGGCTGTCGGAGGATGCGGGGACATCCGTGGCGCTGCTCGATGCCGGCGGACGGAACGATAATTGGCGGATCACCACGCCGTTCGGACTCGCTTTGCCATACAAGGTCGCGAACTGGGGCTTCGATACCGTGCCGCAGAAGGGATTGAGCGGCCGTATCGGCTATCAACCGCGCGGCAAGGGGCTCGGCGGGTCCTCGGCGATCAATGCCATGGTCTATATCCGCGGCAACAAATGGGACTACGACCACTGGGCCTCGCTCGGCAATGCCGGCTGGTCGTACGCGGACGTGCTGCCCTATTTCAAGCGCTCGGAGAACAACGCCGATTTCGACGGCGCGTATCATGGCAAGGGCGGCCCGCTGCATGTCAACAGGCTGCGCTCGGACAATCCGATCCACGAAATCTTCCATCAGGCCGCCCGCGAGGCACAGTTCCGCATCCGCGAGGACTTCAATGAAGACGACCACGAAGGCCTCGGCAGCTACCAGGTGACGCAACACAATGGCGAGCGCTGGAGCGCGGCGCGCGCCTATGTGAATCCGCACATGGGCAAGCGCGCGAATCTGCGTGTCGAGACGCAGGCGCATGCCACGCGCATCCTGTTCGAAGGTGGGCGCGCGGTCGGCATCGAATATGTACAGGGCAAGCAGACAAAGCAGCTGCGCGCCCGTCGCGAGGTGATCCTCGCCTCCGGCGCCTTCCAGTCGCCGCAATTGCTGATGCTGTCGGGCATCGGCGATGGCGATGCGCTTGCCGCGCACGGTATCGGCGTCGTGCGTCATTTGCCGGGCGTCGGACGCAATCTGCAGGATCATCCGGATTTCGTGTTCGTCTACGCCTCCGACTACCCGCACTTCGTCCACTCATCGCTCGGCCGGCTGCCATCCCTGCTCCGCGCCATCCAGCGATATCGCCGGGACCGGCGCGGACTGATGACCACCAATTTCGCCGAGTGTGGCGGCTTCCTGAAAACCCGAGCCGATCTCGATGTGCCCGACATCCAGCTGCACTTCATCATCGCGATGCTCGACGACCACGGCCGCAAGAAGCACAAGGAGGCGGGCTTCTCGTGCCATGTCTGCCTGTTGCGACCGAAGAGCCGTGGCAGCGTCTGGCTGAAAAGCGCCGATCCGCTGGCGGCGCCGATGATCGATCCGAACTTCTTGGGCGAGGCGGAGGATCTCGAGACGATGGTCGCCGGCTTCAAGACCACGCGGCGGCTGATGGAGACGCCCGCGATGCGCGCGTTGCAGAAGAAGGACATGTTCACGTCCGATGTGAGAACGGACGACGACATCCGCGCCATCCTGCGCGCGCGTGTCGACACCGTCTATCACCCCGTCGGCACCTGCAAGATGGGCACCGACGCCATGGCCGTGGTCGATCCGGCGCTGAAGGTGCACGGCGTCGAAGGCCTGCGCGTCGTCGATGCCTCGATCATGCCGACATTGATCGGCGGCAACACCAATGCGCCGACCATCATGATCGGGGAGAAGGCAGCGGATATGATCAGGGCGGAGATGCGGTGACTCTACCTCGTCGTCCCGGCCTAGTGCGCAATTGCGCACTAGGCCGGGACGACAGCGGTGCGCTCAATTCAACAAGAACCCGCCGTCCACCGTCACCACGCTGCCCGTCATGTACCGCGAGGCCTTCGACGCGAGCAGCAGGATCGCGCCGTCGAGATCGGACTCGGCGCCGATGCGGCGCTGTGGGATGCGTTTGGTCAGGCGCTCGCCCGGCGGCGTCGACCAGAACGCGTGGTTCATCTCGGTGTCGATGTAGCCGGGCGCCAGCGCGTTGATGCGGATATTCTGCCCCGCAAGCTCCAGCGCCATCGCCTTGGTCGCCTGGATGATGCCGGCCTTGGAGATCGCGTAAGGCGACAGCGCCTTCAGCACGCCGGTGCCGAGCACGGAGGCGATGTTGACGATGTTGCCTGCCTGCTTGCGCGCGATCATGCGGCGCGCGATCTCGGTCGCGAGAAAATAGGCGCCCTTGAGATTGGCGCCGATCACCGCGTCCCAATCGGCCTCGGTCTGCTCGGTCGCGAGCTTTTCGATGGCGATGCCGGCATTGTTGATCAGCACCGTGACCGGGCCGAGCGCGGCTTCCGTGGCATCGACGGCCCTGGCGATCGATGCGGTGTCGGTGACGTCGAGTGCGACGGCGGCGGCACGGCCGCCTTTGCCGCGGATCTCGTCTTCCAGGCTTTTCAGCTTGTCGGTCTGCCGCGCGGCGAGCGCGACGGCCGCGCCATGTGCCCCCAACACCCGGGCAAATTGCCGCCCCAAGCCCTGGCTCGCACCTGTGATGAGGATGGTTTCCTGACTGACGTCGAATAGGTCTGACATGACGCTTTCCTTGACGCTTTCCTTGGGGCGATCCCTGAGCTTTTGGCCATCAATACAGACGATTTTAACGATCTGAAACCGGAATGATCGGTTCTGCGTTCACTCGTTCCATGGCAGGCTCCCGCGCATGAACAGTTTCGATCTCGCCGTCTATGCGGCGTTCGCCATCGCGATCGGTTTCGGTTTCAGGACCGGCCTGCTCGGTAGCGCCATGACGATCCTGGCCTATCTCCTCGCCGCCCCCATCGCCGTCGCGCTGATGCCGCTGATCGTCCCGCAGGTCGCGGGCAATCCGAACGCGCCGCTGCTGCAGAACTGGATCTGGTTCTTCGGCATCTTCGTGGTGGTCGGCATGCTGTTTGGATATCTCGGCCGGCTGGCGCTGAGCGACACGATACGGCAGGCCGGCATCGGCGACCGGCTTGGCGGCGCAGCGCTCGGCGCCATCAGGGTCGGCCTCGTCGCCACGACGCTGGTGCTGGTGTTCGACCAGATCGTGCCGGCCAACCGCCAGCCGCCGTTTCTCGCCGGCTCGCACCTACGGCCGCTGTTCTCGACGGCCGGCCGGATGGGCTTCAAGTCGCTGCCGCCGGAGGCAGCCTCCGCGATCGACCGCCTCAAGCAGGAGCGGCGCATCTGATGAGGCGCATTTGCATCGCCGGGCAAGCGCGCATGCATTTTGATGCGAGCCAATCCCTTATCAGCGGCGCCAAGGTTGGCTAGAATAGCGGCTCTAAAAACCTGCATGACATTACGGGAGTGAAACAGTGGATCTTGGGATCAAAGGTCGCCGCGCCATCGTCTGCGCATCCAGCAAAGGCCTCGGACGCGCCTGCGCCATCTCGCTGGCCGAGGCCGGCGTTCACGTCACGCTGACCGCGCGCGGCGCCGAGGCCCTGAAGAAGACGGCCGACGACATCCGCAAGGCCTATCCTGATGTGACCGTCACCGAGATTGTCGGCGACATCACGACGCCGGCGGGCCGCGAGGCGGTGTTGAAGGCCTGCCCCGAGCCGGATATCCTGATCAACAATGCCGGCGGACCGCCGCCCGGCGATTTCCGCAACTGGACCCGCGACGACTGGATCAAGGCGATCGACGCCAACATGCTGACCCCGATCGAGCTGATCAAATCGACCGTGGACGGCATGATGGCGCGCAAGTTCGGCCGCATTGTCAACGTCACCTCGGCCGCGGTGAAGGCGCCGATCGACATTCTCGGTCTCTCCAACGGCGCACGCGCCGGCCTCACCGGCTTCATCGCCGGCCTGTCGCGCAAGACCGTGATCAACAACGTCACCATCAACGGCCTGCTGCCGGGCCCGTTCGAGACCGATCGGCTGCGCAGCACCGCGAAGGGGGAATCCGAGAAGCGCGGCATCACGCCGGACCAGGTTTTGGCCGAGCGCGCCAAGCTCAATCCCGCGGGCCGCTTCGGCGATCCCGACGAGTTCGGCTACGCCTGCGCCTTCCTGTGCGGCAGCAGGGCCGGCTTCATCACCGGTCAGAACCTTCTGCTCGATGGCGGTGCCTTCCCGGGAACGCTGTGAGGGCGGTCTGGTACGAGGAGACAGGACCGGCGGCGGACGTCCTCACCTATCGTGAGATGGCGACGCCGGTCGCAGGTCCAGGCGAAGTTCGTATTCGCCTGGAAGCCTCCGGCGTCAATCCGGCCGATGTCGGCCGGCGCGGGGGCAGCTATCGCGCGAAGGAATTTTCGCGCGTCATTCCGAACAGCGATGGCGCGGGGTTTATCGACCAGACCGGCGATGGCGCGACGCGGTTCAAGATCGGCGACAGGGTCTGGCTTTTCAACGGCCAGCGCAACGGCCGCGCCTTTGGCACCGCGGCCGAACATATCGCGCTTGCCGAGCATCTGGTGACGCCGCTGCCGGACAACCTCTCTTTTGCGGAAGGCGCGACGCTGGGCATTCCCGCTATGACGGCGTGGTGCTCGCTATTTGCGGACGGACCGATCGTCGGCAAGACCGTGCTGGTCACCGGCGGCGCGGGTGCAGTCGGGCATTACGCCGTGCAACTCGCGAAATGGGGCGGCGCGCAGGTGATCGCGACCGTCAGCTCGGCGATGAAAGGCGAGCAGGCGCGACAGGCTGGTGCCGATCTCGTGGTCAATTACAGGGACGAAGACGTCGTTGCCAAGGCGATGGCCTTCACCGGCGGACGCGGGGTCGACCAATTGGTCGATGTCGATTTCGGCGGCAACATCGCGACGACCCTGAAGTTGATGGCAATGAATTCGACAATCGCGGTCTACGCCACCAACGGCAACCGCACGCCGACCGTGCCGATGCGCGAGCTGATGGAGAAGTGCATCACGCTCCGCTCGCTCGTCTTGTTCGCGCTGCCGCCGGCGCTGCTGGCGGCGGCGCAGGCCGACATCTCGAAATGGCTGGCAGCGGGGCCGCGAATCCACAATGTCGCGGCGCAGTTTGCGCTGTCGGAGACGGCGCAAGCCCATGTCGCCGTCGAGAAAGGCGACAAGCTCGGCACCGTGGTCGTTGACTGCGCGCGCTGATATCGGCCGGAATCACCGCTGTTGCTTGGTGGGCTCGTCTTCGTCCCGCTGGCTCGGACTGGATGAATCGGCGACTGGGTTTCCGTCGGTCCAGTCGACGCCGAATTCGTCGAGCCCGTCGGCGAGCAGATCGCCCAGCATCGGCTCACCGAGGAGATAATGCGCCGTCTCGCGCCGGGGGCTGCGATACTCGGCGCGCGCCTCCACCGCGCGTGCGCGCAGATCGTCCCAGTCGTCGATCGTGCCGTCGCCGCGGCCGAGCCAGGTTAGCGCGACGAGATCGATCTGCTCGTCCTCGTTCATGGCCACGATGAAACTTCCGAGTTCGTTGACCACCGGATCGGAGCCGTCATCCTCGAGGACGTCGACCGCATCGTCATCCGTCGCATTCGAGCCGGAATCCGGATCGGAATCCGCCTGCTTGACGTCGAATTCACGCGCCTTTTCGATGATGAAGGCGACCTTCTCCGCGGAAATCGCAAGCTCTGGCATGGCTGGCCCTTTGTCTTTCCCTGGGTTCCCGCGATAACGCCGCACCGCGTCAGATGATCCATTGCGCCTGCCCGCGAAACTGCGCATGTTCCCCGCCAAAGCAAGAACATGAGGATGCGCCGGATGCAGTGGAAGGTCGGCAGGGTCAAAATCACCAAAGTCGTGGAATTGGAGACGGTCGGCTCGACCCGCTTCATTCTGCCCTTGGCGAGCAATGCAGAAATCCAGAAGCTGCCTTGGCTGATCCCGCATTTCGCCACGGAAGAAGGCCGGCTGAAGATGTCGATCCATTCGCTGGTGGTGGAGACGCCTTCGCGCCGCATCGTGGTCGATACCGGGCTCGGCAATGACAAGCAGGGCCGCAACGTCCCGACCTGGAACAATCGCACCACGCCGTTCCTGGAGACGATGATTGCGGCGGGCTTTCCGCCCGACAGCATCGATACCGTGCTGTGCACGCATCTTCACGTCGACCATGTCGGCTGGAACACGAAATGGGTCGACGGCCAATGGGTGCCGACCTTCCCCAACGCGCGCTATGTCTTCGGCAAGACCGAGTATGAGCATTGGCGCGACCATTCCACCGAGCCGGACAAGCAGGCCGTGTTTGGCGATTCCGTGAAGCCGATCGTCGATGCCGACCGGGCCGAGCTGATCGCGAGCGACCACCGGCTCAGCGACGAGATCAGCATGATCCCGACCCCCGGCCACAGCCCCGGGCATGTGAGCATTCTGATCCGGTCAGACGGCGAGCAGGGACTGCTGACGGGCGACGTCGCCCATCATCCCTGCCAGATGGCGCATCTCGGCTGGTCCTCGACCGCGGATTCCGATCAGAGCCAATCTGCCGCGACGCGGCGCGAATTGTTCGGCCGGTTTGCCGACACCCCGACGCTGGTGATCGGCGGGCATTTTTCGGCCGGGCATATCAGGCGGGACGGGGACGCGTTCAGGTTCGAGGCGCTGGCCTAAGTCTCGTGCCCCGGACGAACCTCCCGAATCGAGAGGGCTGCAATGCGCCCTCTTTGAGCGGTTGAATTTCCCGCCGCCCTGTTCCATGAAGCTGTTCAACCGATCGGTCCAGTCCAGGGAGAAACGAGAATGAAGCTTGTTCGTTATGGCGAGAAGGGTGCGGAAAAGCCCGGCCTGATCGACAAATCCGGCCAGTTGCGCGACCTGTCGGCGCATGTGAAGGACCTGACCGGCGAGGCCTATTCGCCTGACAGCCTGAAGAAGCTGGCGGCGCTCGATCCCGCCTCGCTGCCCGCCGTCTCCGGCAAGCCGCGGTTCGGCGCCCCCGTCACCGGCATGTCGAAATTCGTGGCGATCGGCCTCAACTACAGCGACCACGCCAAGGAGACCGGCGCGGAGATCCCGAGCGAGCCGATCATCTTCATGAAGGCCAACACCTCGCTGTCCGGCCCGAACGACGCCGTCGAGAAGCCGCGCGGCTCGACCAAGCTCGACTGGGAGGTCGAGATCGCCGCGATCATCGGCACGCGCGCAAAATACGTCTCGGAAGCCGACGCGCTCAACCACGTCGCCGGCTACTGCGTCTGCAACGACGTCTCCGAACGCGCTTTCCAGATCGAGCGCCTGGGTCAGTGGACCAAGGGCAAGTCGCACGACACGTTCGGCCCGCTCGGTCCCTGGCTCGCCACCAAGGACGAGATCAAGGACGTGCAGAACCTGCCGATGTGGCTCGACGTCAACGGTCAGCGCCGCCAGACCGGCTCGACCAAGACCATGATCTTCTCGATGGCCAAGTGCATCTCTTATGTCTCGCAGTTCATGACGCTGCTGCCGGGCGACATCATCACGACGGGCACGCCGCCCGGCGTCGGCCTCGGCATGAAGCCTCCGACCTTCCTCAACGTCGGCGACATCATCACGCTCGGCATCGAGGGTCTCGGCGAGCAGCGCCAGGAGATCGTCGCGGCGTAAGCCGCGATCATCACTGCCGCCACACCGTCATTGCGAGCGAAGCGAAGCAATCCAGTAATCCATCCGCGGAGACAGTCTGGATTGCTTCGTCGCAAGTGCTCCTCGCAATGACGAAGCAAAACTTTTATTTTTTGGATACTCGCCATGAAGCTCACCTTCTCCCCCGCCTCGCCCTTTGCCCGCAAGGTGCGCATCGCCGCGATCGAGCTCGGGCTGATCGACAAGATCGAGTTCACGCCGGCAGCCGTCGCGCCGGGCACGGCCAACGAGGACTATTCGAAGATCACGCCGCTGAAGAAGCTGCCGGTGCTGATCACCAATGACGGCGATGTCATCCTGGACTCCTACGTCATCGTCGAATACCTCAACGAGATGGCCGGCGGCAGCCTGATCCCGGACTACGGTCCGCGGCGCTGGAAGGCCAAGACCAATCATGCCCTGATCAACGGCATGCTCGATTCCATGCTGCTGTGCCGCTACGAGAAGATGGTGCGGCCGCAGGGCCTGCAATGGCAGGCGTGGTCGGACGACCATTGGAACCGGGCCTGGACCGGCATGGCGCGCTTCGAGAACATGCCCGATGTCCTCAACGGGCCGTTCGACATCTCGCAGATCGGCCTGGTCTGCGTGCTCGGCTATGCCGACTTCCGCTTCGCCGAATGCGGCTGGCGCAAGGCCTATCCGAAGCTCGACGCCTTCCACCAGAAGATGCTGGAGCGGCCCTCCGTGAAGATCTCGGTGCCGCCCGCGGCGTAGTATTGCGACGGCGGGGAGAAGGATGATGCGCGATCGCTTCCCCCGCCTCAGCATTCTCGGCGCGAGCCTTATGCTCGCGTTGATCGTCTCAACCACTTCCGTGCAAGCCGACGGCATGGTGCCTGGACAGCGAAACCTCGCCTGCGAACCGCCATCGTCAACCGACGACGGCTGGACGGCTGCGTCGCCCGACAGCGTCGGCATGGACGGCGCGCAACTCTGTGGCATCGCTGCACGACTCGGGCAACGCGCGACTTCGGTCCATTCGGTTGTCGTCGCGCGCCACGGCAAGCTCGTCTTCGAGCAATACTTCGCCGGCTACGACCAACCCTGGGGACAACCGGAAGGCCAGCGCGAATTCACCGCGACGACAAAGCACGACATGCGCTCGGCATCGAAGAGCGTCGTTTCGCTGCTCGTCGGCATCGCGATCGATCGCAAGCTGATCGAAGGCGTCGACGAGCCTGTGCTCAAGTTCTTCACCGACCATCAGGCGGTGGAGCAGGCGGGCTGGGAGGCTATTACGCTGCGCCATCTGCTGACGATGTCCTCGGGAATGAAATGGGACGAGGCGCGGGCCTGGACCGATCCGAACAACGACGAGCCGCATCTCGGCTTTGAAGCCGATCCAATCGGCTATGTGCTCGCAAGGCCGGTCGCCGCGCCGCCGGATGTGCTCTGGGCCTATAATGGCGGCGGGACTGAACTGCTCGGCAACATCCTCGAACGCGTCTCCGGCAAGCCGCTGGAGACGTTTGCGCGCGAGGTGCTGTTCCAGCCGCTCGGAATCACCGATTTCGAGTGGAAGGCCTACCCGAAGAACGGCAAGATCGCTGCGGCCGCCGGCCTGCGCTTGCGTCCGCGAGATGCCGCCAAGCTCGGCCAGCTCGTGCTCGATCGCGGCCAGTGGAACGGCCAACAGATCGTCTCGGCCGATTGGATTGCACAATCGATCGCACCGCGCTTCCAGGCGGTCGGCTATTTCGGCGGCACGCTGTTCTACGGCTATCAATGGTGGATGGGCCGCTCGCTGGTCGGCGGGAGGGAAATCAAATGGGTTGGCGCCTTCGGCTGGGGCGGACAACGCATTTTCATCGTGCCCGAGCTTGATCTCGTCATGATGACCACCGCTGCCCAATACGGCCAGCCGAAGGAAGGGCTGGCCGCGATCGACGTCCTCTCCAACATCGTCATTCCGTCCGTGCGCGACGCACGCTGAGTGCAAGGAAGCGAGCATGAGCCTGAAATACGCGATCGGCGATCTCACCATCCATCGCATCATCGAGCAGGAAACCTCGTTCGTTCCGGCACTGGAGATGTTGCCGGGGCTGACACCGGAGCTGCTGGCCGAGAACCGGGCCTGGATGAGGGAGGCGAAAGCCCTGGATGACAGCGACACATTGATGCTGTGCTTCCAGTCCTACGTGATCAAGACGCCGCACCACACCATTCTGGTCGACAGCTGCATCGGCAACGACAAGCCGCGGCCGCAGCGTCCGAAGTGGAACATGAAGACTGATGATGCCTATATGCGCGGTCTCGCCGCCGCAGGTTTCTCGGTCGGCGACATCGACTTCGTGATGTGCACGCATCTGCATGTCGATCACGTCGGCTGGAACACGCGGCTGGAGAACGGCCGCTGGGTGCCGACCTTCCCGAAAGCGCGCTACGTCTTCGCCAAGCAGGAGTTCGATCACTGGAGCGAGCAGAACGCGAAGGCGGAGGTGCCGCCCTTCGCCGACAGCGTGCTGCCGGTGGTCGAGGCCAAACGCCACGAGCTCGTCGGCAACGATCACCAGATCGGCGATCACGTCCGCATCCTGCCGACGCCGGGCCATACGCCGGGCCATATCGCCATCACGATGGGCCGCGGCAAGGACGAGGCCGTGTTCTCCGGCGACCTCATGCACTCGCCGTTGCAGGCGCTCTATCCGGAGCTGTCGGTCAAGTTCGACCTCGATCAGGCCAGGGCGGCAACGACGCGCCGCAGCTTCCTGGAACGCTATTGCGACACCGACACGCTGTGCTGCACCGCGCATTTCCCATCGCCGTCGGTGGGAAAGATCCGGCGCAAGGGCAGCGGGTTCGTCTGCGCGGCGGTGTGATCTAGCCGAGATGCCGTAGGGTGGGCAAAGCGAAGCGTGCCCACCATGCTAAACGCGTTGTAGAATGATGGTGGGCACGGCGCGCGAAGCACGCGTTTGCCCACCCTACGATTCCACCCGTGTGGAGAAAGCAATGACCAACCTCCCCGACATCCCGCTGCCCGCCGGCATCCGCTCACGCTATGTCGACGACATCAACGGCCTGCGCATGCACGTGCTGGAGGCCGGCTTCGAGACCAAGGGCCGGGCCTGCATCCTGCTGCTGCACGGCTTTCCGGAGCTCGCTTTCTCCTGGCGCAAGGTGATGCCGGCGCTTAGCTCGGCCGGCTATCACGTGATCGCGCCGGACCAGCGCGGCTATGGCCGGACGACGGGATGGAGCGCGGAGTACGACGGCGACCTCGCGCCGTTTTCGCTCTTCAACCTGGTGCGGGATGCGCTCGGGCTGGTGTCGGCGTTCGGATACAGGCAGGTCGATTTGGTCGGACATGATTTCGGCAGTCCGGTCGCGGCCTGGTGCGCGCTGATGCGGCCTGACGTATTTCGTTCGGTGGCGATGATGAGCGCGCCGTTCGGCGGAGCGCCGCCGCTGCCGTTCAACACGGTCGACACGCCGGCAAAGCCACCGGCCGAAGACCCCGTGCATCGCGAGCTCGCCGCCTTGCCGCGTCCGCGCAAGCATTATCAGTGGTACTATGCGACACGTCCGGCCAATGCCGACATCCACCGCGCGCCGCAGGGCGTGCATGATTTCCTGCGCGCCTACTATCATCACAAGAGCGCGGACTGGACCGACAACAAGCCGTATCCGCTGAAATCCTGGTCGGCGAACGAGCTTGCGAAGCTGCCGACCTATTATGTGATGGACCTGAACGAGACCATGGCCGAGACGGTCGCGAAGGAGATGCCCTCGCCGGCCGCAATCGCCGCCAATCAATGGCTGCCCGACCGCGAGCTCGCTTACTACAGCACCGAATATGGCCGCACCGGATTCCAGGGCGGCCTGCAATGGTATCGCTGCGGCACATCGGGTGCATTCAACAGCCAGCTCGAATTGTTGGCCGGCCGCAACATCGACGTCCCCTCCTGCTTCATCTCGGGCAAGCAGGATTGGGGCACCTACCAGCGTCCCGGCGTGTTCGAGGCCATGCAGGCGCGTACCTGCACGAAGCTGCTCGGCTGCCACCTCGTCGACGGCGCCGGTCACTGGGTGCAGCAGGAGCAACCGGCCGAGGTGAGCCGTCTGCTGCTCGATTTCCTGGCGAAGAGCCGCGGCGTGGTTTGACCCGGGAACTTCGGCGTCCTATATAGTTTAGAACTATTCTAAACTATATAGGCAGGGTGGCCGTGAAGAATTTTGCCGATCTGACCGAACGCGAAGTGCTTGCTGTCGCGATCTCCTCCGAGGAGGAGGACAGCCGCATCTATATGAGCTTCGCCGAGGACCTGAAGGAGCGCTATCCGGACTCGGCCAAGATCTTCGAGCAGATGGCCGAGGAAGAGCGCGGCCATCGTCACATGCTGCTGGAAATGTACGAGCAGCGTTTCGGTCCGCATTTGCCCCCGATCCGCCGCGAGGACGTCAAAGGCTTCCTGCGCCGTCGTCCGGTCTGGCTCACCAAAAACCTGCCGCTCGACACCGTCCGCAGGGAAGTCGAGACAATGGAATTGCAGGCCGAGCGCTTTTACGTGAAGGCCGCCGAACAGGCGCAGGATGTCGGCGTGCGCCGCCTGCTCGGCGATCTGGCCGAAGCCGAGAAAGGCCACGAAGAGGTGGCCGCCAAGCTGACGGACCAGATCCTGAGCTCAGACGTGCGCGCCGAAGAAGACCGCACCAACCGGCGCATGTTCGTGCTGCAATATGTGCAGCCAGGTCTCGCCGGCCTGATGGACGGCTCCGTCTCGACGCTGGCGCCGCTGTTCGCGGCTGCGTTCGCCACGCATCAGAACTGGCAGACATTTCTGGTCGGCCTCGCCGCCTCGATCGGCGCCGGCATCAGCATGGGTTTTGCGGAAGCGCTGTCCGACGACGGCTCGCTGACGGGTCGAGGTTCACCCTGGCTGCGAGGTCTCACCTGCGGCTTGATGACGACGCTCGGCGGGCTTGGGCACACCTTGCCCTATCTCGTGCCCGATACCTGGTCCAACGCATTCTGGATCGCGACCGGAATTGCCGGAATTGTCGTGTTCTTCGAATTGTGGGCGATCGCCTTCATCCGCGCGCGCTACATGGACACGCCGTTTCTCCAGGCCGTGTTCCAGATCGTGCTCGGCGGCGCGATCGTGCTGGCGGTGGGGATTTTGATCGGAGCGGCGTAGGACGTTGTCATGCCCCGGCTTGACCGGGGCATCCAGTACGCCGCGACCTCTCCGTATCCGATCTGCGCCGGTGGAATACTGTATCGCCCGGTCAAGCGGGGCGATGACTGCGAATGGTTGCTTGGCTCACCGCGTTCCGTCTTGCTCACATGTCAATCGCGATCAAACGGCGGTTGCGGTGCTGGGCCAAACTGCGCATCATCGTTCGACAATAAGAACAGGAGATGCGCCATGGCCAAATCCGAATGGAGCTTCAAGAGCGCGGTCGCGCTGTCGGCCGCGTTGACCGCGAAGAAGGTCTCGTCGGTCGAGCTCACCCGCGATGCGATCGACCGCATCGAACAGCACGACGGCAAGGTCAACGCGATCTGCGTCCGGGATTTCGACCGTGCGTTGGACGCCGCACGCGAGGCGGACGCCGCATTGGCCCGCGGCGAGCGCAAGCCGCTGCTCGGCCTGCCGATGACGATCAAGGAATCCTTCAACATCGCCGGCCTGCCCACGACCTGGGGCTGGACGCCCCAGAAAGATTTCAAGCCGGCGGAGGACGCGCTGTCGATCGCCAGGGTGAAGGGTGCCGGCGGCGTCATCCTCGGCAAGACCAACGTTCCCGTGGGATTGGCGGATTGGCAGAGCTACAACGAGATCTACGGCACGACGAACAATCCATTCGATCTCGGCCGCACGCCGGGTGGCTCGTCGGGCGGCTCGTCTGCGGCGCTGGCGGCAGGCTACGGACCACTCTCGCTCGGGTCCGACATCGGCGGCTCGCTGCGCGTGCCCGCCTTCCATTGCGGGGTTTATGCGCACAAGCCGACCTACAATCTCTGTCCAACGCGTGGCCACACGCCGCCGCCGTTTCCAGCCATCCCGATGGAGCGCGATATGGCGGTGATCGGTCCGATGGCGCGCAGCGCCGTCGACCTGCCCCTGCTCCTGGATGTGATGGCAGGCCCCGATCCGTTGGACCTGGGCATCGGATACAAGCTCGCGCTGCCGGAGGCGCGACACCGTGCGTTGAAGGATTTCCGTGTGCTGGTGATCGACAGCCACCCGCTGCTGCCTGCGAATGCCGACATTCGCACCGCGATCGAGAAGCTGACGAAACAATTGGCGGGCGCAGGTGCGAGCATCACACGTGAAAGCCCGATGTTTCCTGACTTCACGGAAGCCTCCCGCCTCTACATGCGCATGCTGATGGGTTTTCTCGGCGCCTTCTTTCCGCCGGACATTCTCGCCGGCGCGCGTGCCGGGGCAGCGCAGCTCTCACCAGAAGACAAGAGCCTTGCTGCCGAGCGGCTGCGCGGCATGACCAGCACACATCAGGCCTGGGTGTTCGACGAGGGCGCTCGCGCCGGCCTGCGCGCGCAATGGCGGCAATTGTTCAGGACATTCGATGCGGTGATCTGTCCGATCATGCCGACCCCGGCCTATCCGCATGATCATTCGCCGGAGCAGGAAAAGCGCCGGATCAATATCGATGGCAAGGACCACGCCTATCCGGACCAGCTTGCGTGGCCCGGCATCGCCACGCTGACGGGCCTGCCGGCAACGGCCGTTCCGCTCGGTCTGTCGAAGGATGGCCTGCCGGTCGGCGTGCAAATCATCGGGCCCTTCCTCGAGGACCGCACACCGCTGAAGCTCGCCGAGCTGATCGAACGCGAGTTCGGCGGGTTCGTGCCGCCGCCCTTGTTCAATGACTGAGAGAAATCTCATGAACAACGACCTCGAACAGCTCACCGCGCTCAACCGCGACTATGTCGCCTCGGTGCAGAATTGCGACGTCAAGCGCTTCGACGAAATATTGGCGCCGGAGTTCTACTGCTCTAATCCCGACAAGACGCTGGTCGATCGCGAGGCCTTCCTGAAGCAGACGGCGCGGCCGATTGCGATCCGTGACCTCAGGGCACACGAGGTTATCATCCGTATCATGGGCGATTTCGCCATCATCCATGCGGCGACGAGCTACACCAGTGCGGACGGCCAGCAGGCCACCGGCCGCTATACCGATTGCTGGGCGAAAAGAGACGAGACGTGGCTGGCTGTGTCGGCGCACGTGTCGCGGTAGGGAGCGCGTCAGACTGCACATTCTCCGGGACAGCCGGATATCCGGGAGGCCGCGAGGTCACCGCCCCAGATTCTTCAGCAGCAATTTCAGCGCTGTCGCTGCAAATATCTGCATATTGGCGAAGCGGTCATTGTCGCCCGTCTCCAGCGTTGTCACCTCGACTGCGGGCCCGGCGACCGCCATGCAGCTGTGGCCCGCCGCATCGCCGTAGCGATTGCCGGTGGGACCGGACGCGCCGGTTTCGGACAGGCCCCAGTCGCAGTTGAAGCGGATGCGCATCCGCTCGGCCAGCAGTTGCGCGTAGGGCTCCGACGAGGAACGAAAGCCCTTCATTCCTTCGTCCGAAATATCCATCAGCACGCGCCGGGCATCGCGGGTATAGACCACGGCGCCGCCGAGGAAATAGGCGGACGCGCCGGGGACCGCGAGAAGGCTGGCCGAGATCAGTCCGCCGGTCGAGGATTCCGCCACGGCAATGGTCTGTTTGCGCGCGATCAGTTTTGCGGCGACCTGTTCCGCAATGCTAACGAGCTCTTTCATTCCCTGACCCCTTATGCCTTCGCAACCGAGCTCGGCCTTTCTAGCATATGACAGCGCCGTTGGCCGAGTTGCAGCCAACGGGCAGGCCTGCTTGAATGGCGGCCAAAGGCGGAGCGGCCAAGCGCCGCCCGCGAGACGACGCGACGAGGAAACGTGAAGGACACGTCATGGCGTCCCTGATCGCCGGCGGGGTGGATTGCGATGTGCATCCGGCCGTGCCGCATCTGACCAGCCTGCTGCCCTACCTGAACGACTATTGGCGCGATCAGGTGACGACGCGCGGCATGGTCGATCTCATCTCGCAATCCTACCCGCAAAACTCGCCGATCACGGCGCGGCCCGACTGGCGCCCCGAAAGCGGCAAGCCGGGCGAGAGCCTAGCGGACATGCAGCGCCATGTGCTCGATCCCTTCCGGCTCTCGCATGCTATCTGCAATCCGCTTTATGGCGTGCAGATGGTGTTTTCAGAGGATCTGCAGGCCGCCTTCTGCCGCGCACTGAACGACTGGCTCGCGAAGGAATGGCTCGATCGCGATCCGCGGCTGCGCGGCTCGATCGTGATTCCCACCCAAAGCGTCGAAAAGGCTGTCGCCGAGATCGAGCGCTGTGCGACGGATCGCCGCTTCGTGCAGGTGCTGATGCTGGTGATGGGCGACACGCCGCTCGGCAAGCGCGCGCTCTGGCCGATCTACGAGGCGGCAGAACGGCTGGAACTTCCGATCGGCATTCATGCCGGTTCCGCCTATCACAATCCGCCGACGGCCGTGGGCTGGGGGTCCTACCACATCGAGGATTATGCCGGTCAGGCCCAGGCGTTCCAGACCCAGCTCACCAGCCTGATCGTCGAGGGCGTGTTCGCCAAATATCCACGCCTGAAGATGGTGATGCTGGAATCTGGGGTGTCCTGGATCTCCCCATTTCTGTGGCGCCTGCACAAGTTCTGGCGTGGGGTGCGGATGGAGACGCCGTGGGTCGATCGCGCGCCGCTGGACATTGTGCGCAGCAACATCCGCTTCTCGTTACAGCCATTCGATGCACCGCCGGATGAGGCGACATTAATTCGCCTGTTTGATCATATGCAGTCGGACGAATTGGTCGTATTCTCCACCGACTATCCGCACTGGCAGTTCGACGGCCAGGAGGCGCTGCCCGCAGGTCTCACCCCCGATCTCGTGCGCAAGATCATGATCGATAATCCGCATGCGACCTATCCCCGCCTGACTTAGCCGCTGCCAAAGGAGGCAAGGCGATGAATATTCAGTTCCGCGAAAGCTCCGAAGCCGCTTCCCCACTGGCCGTCAAAACCGCGATCGCGGACTGCGACATCCATCCGGCACGCGCGACCCGCGCCGAGCTCTATCCCTATCTGGCCAAACGCTGGCAGCATCATCTCGAAGTCTACGGCGTCCATGCCTATCAGGGCATGATGGAAGGTCCGCCCTATCCGAAGGCCCAGCCCAACGCCTCGCGCCGCGACGCCTATCCGCCGGAAGGCGGGCCGCAGGGCTCCTCGCTGTCCTTCATGCAGAAGCAGTTGCTCGATCCCCACAACGTGCAGCTCGGCGTGCTCAATCCGCTCAACACCGGCCAGGGCATCCGCAATCACGAGCTCTCGGCCGCTTTGTGCTCGGCGATCAACGATTGGCAGATCGACAAATGGACCAGCAAGGACAAGCGGCTGAAGGCCTCCATCGTCGTCGGCAATGAGGACGGGCTGTCGGCCGCAGCCGAAATCCGCGAGCGCGCCGGCGACAAGAACTTCGTGCAGGTGCTGCTGCTCAGCCGCAACGTCGAGCCGCTCGGCCAGCGCCGCTACTGGCCGATCTACCAGGCTGCGGAAGAGGCCGGCCTTCCCGTCGGTGTCCACGCCTTCGGCTTCGGCGGCAACCCGATCACGCCGTCGGGCTGGCCTTCCTATTACATCGAGGAAATGGTCGGCCACTCGCAGTGCCAGCAATCGGCGCTCGCGAGCCTGGTGCTGGAGGGCGTGTTCGAGCGTTTCCCGAAATTGAAGATGGTGATGATCGAGGCCGGCTTCGGCTGGGCACCGTCGCTGGCCTGGCGGCTGGACAAGGTCTGGCAGCGCCTGCGCAGCGAGGTGCCGCATGTCAAACGGCCGCCGTCCGAATATATCCGCGAGCAGGTGTGGTGGACGACGCAGCCGATGGAGGATCCGGAGCGGCGCGAGGATCTGTTCGACGTCATCAAGTGGATCGGCTGGGATCGGCTGCTGTTCGCCACCGACTATCCGCACTGGGATTACGACGAGCCCTCGCGCGTGCTGCCCGCAGGCGTCAACGACGATGATCGCGAGGCCTTCTATCTGGGCAATGCGAAGAAGCTGTACGGGATCGCTTGATGGCGCGGCATGTGATTGCCGCGGCCGATGAGCTTCCGCCCGGCACGCGAAAATTTTTGGAGATCGACGGACGGCCGATCGCAATCTTCAACATCAAGGGTGAATATTTCGGCCTGATGAACCGCTGCCCGCATCAGGGCGCGGCGCTGTGCGAGGGACCCTTGATCGGACTCGCGCAATCGACGGATCCGGGCGAGATCGAATACACCAAGCTCGGCGAGATCCTCCGCTGCCCCTGGCACGGCTGGGAGTTCGATATCCGCACTGGCCAGTCCTATTGCGACCCCCGCCGCTTCCGCGTCAAGGCGTACCCGGCCCATGTCGAGCCGGGTGCGAGCGTGGTGAAGGGGCCGTATGTCGCCGAAACGATACCGGTGAAAGTCGAGAGCGACTACGTCGTGGTGGACCTGTAGCGAAGCAGACGGCGCGGACATGCGCCGGCGATCTCAAGCTTTATTCTGCGTTGCAGCGATCATCCAGTCGCGGAATGCGGCGAGCTTCGGCGCCTCGCGGCGGCCCTCCGGCGCGACCAGGTAGAAGCCGGCATCGGCCGGCAGCGCGATCTTGAACGGGACCACTAGTCGCCCCTTGGCAATGTCGTCCTGAACGTAGGAGGTCCGCCCCATCGCCACGCCGATGCCGTCGATCGCGGCTTGAATGGTCATGAAGATCATGTCGAAGGTGATGCCGGGCTGCCTAGCGATGTCGGCCGGCTGACCCGCCGCCGTCAACCACAGCCGCCAGTCGTCGCTGTTGGCATTGGAGGTGTGCAGCAGCATATGGCTCTTGAGGTCCTCGGGACAGCGCAACGGCTTGTCACCGCGCAGCAGAGACGGGCTGCACACCGGAAACAGCTCGTCCGCCATCAGCCAGTCGGCGCGCAAGCCCGCCCACTGGCCGCGCCCGTAACGGATCGCGGCATCGACATTGTCGCGCTGGAAGTCGACGAGGCTGGTGGAGGTGGTGATGCGGACGTCGATGCCGGGATGGTGCTCCTGGAAATCGGTCAGCCGCGGCAGCAGCCATTTTGCGGCCAGCGAAGCCAGCGTCGAGACCGTCAGCACCTTGTCATCATCCTTGCGCAGCAGCCGGTCGGTGGCGAGACGTAGGTCGTTGAAGGCGGCGCGGACGCCCGGCAGATAGTCGCGCGCCTCCGGCGTCAGCGTCAGCGCGCGGTTCTGCCGGACGAACAGGCGGATGCCGAGCTCCTCCTCGAGCCTGCGGATCTGATGGCTGATCGCGGTCTGGGTCACGTTCAGCTCGGACGCCGCCAGCGTGAAGCTGAGATGGCGCGCGGCGGCCTCAAAGGCCCGCAATCCGTTCAGGGAGGGCAATCTGGCAGTCATATGGCAGCAGGATACATGACGTTATTTCATGCGAAAGAGTACAAATTGTCGTTTGTCGCAGTGCACCCGCAAGCAGATATTAGCGGTCAACTTAGCTCCAGGAGCTGACAATGTCTACTTTGACCCAGAATTCGATGACAAATCATCATGCGCCAGGGCTGATCCACCAGATCGGCGAGACCATTCACATCTGGCACGAGCGCTACCGGACCCGGCGGGAGCTCACCAACTGGTCCGCGCGCGACCTTCAGGACGTCGGGCTGTCCTGGAGCGATGTGGCCTACGAGGCCGACAAACCCTTCTGGCGGGCCTGATTGGCCGCCAGGCCGGCGCCGCCTGACTGTGGGGGCGCCGGCGGTCCCTTTTCCCTTTGGTCCCCTTGGGGGCGCGTGTCATGAGCACCCTTCGCCTGGAAGATCTGAAGCAATATTCGGACACGCTGCGCACGCGACACGGCGAGGCGCTGCGCGTTCGCTTCGTCGAGCCGCGCGACACCGAGGAGCTCCAGCACTATTTTCGCTCGCTCTCGACGCGGTCCCGCTACAACCGCTTCTTCGGCGCGATCAGCGAACTGCCGCAGGGCCTGCTGCACGAATTCCTTCAAATCGGCGAACGCGAACGTTTCACCGTGGTGGCGACCATGATGGTCGACGGCTTCGAGACCATCGTCGCCGAAGCGCGCTATGCGCTGCATGCCGAAACCGCGACGCTTGAATTCGGCCTGTCGGTTGCCGACCGCTGGCAGGGCCACGGTATCGCCACCGTGCTGATGAAGAATCTTGAATGCCGCGCCGCCGCGCTTGGCGCCGACCACATGTTCGGCGACACGCTGCGCTCCAACGCCGCCATGATCTCGCTCGCGCGCAAGTCGAGCTTCGCCTTCGTCAATCATCCTGACGACTGGAAGCTGGTGCGCTTCGACAAGGAGATCTCCGTCGCACCGAAAGACATTCCTTGCGCGAGCTGGCGTCTCGTCGCCCTTTCCCGTCAGGCCGATAGCCCCTCAGCCTCGGCCTGACTCCACTCGTGCCCGGCCTGGCGAAACCAGTGCCGGGCATTTTTTTGCCCCTACTTCCCCGTGAACACCGCCTTGCGTTTCTCGATGAAGGCCTGCACCGCCTCCTTGTGGTCGGCGGTCGTGGTCAGGCGGACCAGACGCTCGGCCTCGTGGTCGCGCGCGGTCTCGAAGTCGAACAGCAGGGCCTCGTCGAGATTGTCCTTCATGTAGCGCAGCGCGAGGCGCGGACCTCCGGCGAGGGATTTTGCCAATGCAAAGGCCTCCGCCTGCAATTTGTCGTCGGGTACCACGCGGTTGACGAGGCCGATGGCCTCGCACCTGACGGCATCGACCCGATCGCCGGTGAACAGCAGCTCGCGCGCCCGCGCGGTGCCGACGAGGCGCGTCAACAGCCACGCGATGCCATAGTCGCCGCTGAGCGCAATGCGCGCATAGCCGGTGGCCACGAAGGCCGATTGCGCGGCAATGCGGATGTCGCAGGCCATGGCGATGGCGAGCCCCGCGCCGACCGCCGGCCCCGGCAGCGCCGCGATCGTCGGCTTGCGCACCGACACCAGCGCGCCGGTGAGCAGGCGCTGCCGCTCCTGGAGATCGGCGACCTTATCGTCAAAGGACATTTCAAGCTTCTTCGGGTCGCGATGCGCGCCCATGCCCTTGACGTTGCCGCCCGCGCAGAACGCTTCGCCCGCGCCGGTGATCAGCAGCGCGCCGACATCGGGGTTCTCGCCGCAGGAGCGGATTATCGTGCGCAGCGCCGGGGTCAGCGCGTCCGACAGCGAGTTTCGCGCCTCGGGCCGGTTCAGCGTGATGACGGCGACGCGATCGCGGATCACGCAGAGGAGTTCATTGGTGCCGGTATCGATGGTGGTTTCCGTGGTCATGATTCCCGCCCTTGTAGGGTGGGCAAAGCGAAGCGTGCCCACCAATTTACTTTTTTGTCGTTGATGGTGGGCACGGCGCTATGCGCCTTTGCCCACCCTACGGCAGCTCGCCTTCAAAACTTCTCCACCCAGGGCCGCAGCTCCAGCTCCCAGCTCCAGGCGCTGCGCGGCTGCTGCAACACGTTCCAGTAGCTCTCCGCGATGGCATCGGGATCGAGCATCGAATCCGGCTTCTCCGGCGCTTCCGCGCGCGCTGCGCTCCTGATGCCGCCATCGATCACGAAATGCGCGACATGGATGCCTTGCGGCGACAATTCGCGCGCCATGCTCTGCGCCAGCCCGCGCAGTGCGAATTTGCCCATCGCGAACGGTGCGGACTGCGCATAGCCCTTGACGCTGGCCGAAGCGCCGGTGAACAGGATCGCGCCGTGCTGGTTCGGCAGCATGCGCCTGGCCGCCTGCTGCGCCACCAGGAAGCCGCCATAGGCACTGACCGCAATGGCGTTCGCCACGTCGGCCGGAACGAGATCGACGAACGGCCCGCGCGCGCGGCCGCTGGCGTTGTAGACGACCAGGTCGGGCGTGCCGATCTCGCGTTCGACCAGGCCGAACAGGCGCTCGACCTCATCAGGGTCTGTGGCGTTGCAGGCATAGGCCTTGGCGCCAGTCTCGCTGCAGAGCGCGCCGAGCTTCTCGATTTTCCGAGCGGCCAGTGCGACGCGGATGCCCTGGGCGGACAGCAGCCGCGCCAGCGATGCGCTCAGACCTTCGCCGGCGCCGACGATGAGGGCGATCTTGTATTTGGGGTGTTCCATGACGTGATCTCTCGAAGACGGGAAGCCGCTGATCTATGCACGGTCCGCGCGGACAACCAGCCAGGACGATCACAATTCCGCAGAGCGAATTGCTCCCACGCGGCGATCATGCCTCCCTGACAATTTGCGGCTTTATCCGCTTTCGCGACTGGAGCATGATCGACATCATCCCAAGCGGCAAGCGCCAAATCAGCGCAAAGTGACCGCAAGGCGGAAACGAAGAGGACGATCATGCACAAGCCGGCTCCCGCGCAGGCAAAACAGGTCGCGGCCGCGCCATCCGGACTGCTGGCTCCCGATACCACCGGCATGAATTTCTACCGCGCCGATCAGGCGCTCACCGATCTCCTGCGCATTCATCTGCCGGACACGCTATTCCGTCACATCGAGCCGCATCTCGATCGCCTGGGTGAACTCGCCGGCGGCGTGCTCGATGAATGCGCGCGGCTCGCCGACCGGCACACGCCGGTGCTGCACCAGCGCGACAAGTTCGGCTGCGACGTGCAGTGGATCGAATACCACCCGGCCTATCGCGAGCTGGAGAAGGCAGCCTTCGGCGAGTTCGGTATCCACGCGCTCTCGATCCGCAAGGGCATCATGGGCTGGCCGGACAAATATCCCGTCGTCGCCAAGCACGCCTTCACCTTCCTGTTCAACCAGACCGAATTCGGCATGGGCTGCCCGATCAACGTCACCGACGGCTGCGCCAAGCTGCTCGCGAACTTCGGCAGCGACGCGCTGAAGGCGAAATATCTCGACGGTCTGACCCAGACCGACATGAGCAAGCTGACCCAGGGCGGCCAGTTCATGACCGAGAAGGAAGGCGGCTCCGACGTCGGGACGCTGACCACGACGGCGGTGCAGGAAGGCGACCATTGGCGCCTCACCGGCGAAAAATGGTTCTGCTCGAACGCCGACGCAAAAGTCGTGATGCTGCTGGCGCGCCCCGAAGGCGCCGGCCCCGGCACGCGCGGAGTCGGCCTGTTCCTGATGCCGCGCTTCCTGGACGACGGTTCGCAGAACCACTACCGGATCGTGCGTCTGAAGGACAAGCTCGGCACGCGCTCGATGGCTTCGGGTGAGATCAAGCTCGAAGGCGCGATCGCCTACGCGGTCGGAAAGCTCGATCGCGGCTTCGTGCAGATGGCCGAGATGGTGAACTCGTCGCGGCTTTCAAACGGCGTCAAATCCACCGCGCTGATGCGGCGGGCCTACCATGACTCGATGACGGTCGCCAAGAACCGAGTGGTGTTCGGCAACCGCATCATCGACCTGCCGCTGGGCCGGCGCCAGATGCTGAAGATCATGCTGCCGGTCGAGCAGGCGTTGTCGATGAGCTTTCTCACCGCGGACGCGCTCGACCGCGCCGAGGCCGGCAGCCAGGATGCAGCCGCACTGCTGCGCATCCTGACGCCGACCTTGAAATTCCGCGCGACCCGCGATGCGCGAAAGGTCTGTGGCGACGCGCTCGAGATGCGCGGCGGCATCGGTTATATCGAGGAATTCGCGACCGCCCGCCTGCTCCGCGACGCGCATCTCGGCTCGGTCTGGGAAGGCACCGGCAACATCGTCGCGATCGATGCGCTCCGGCGTGCGGTCGGTCGCCACGGCGCCGAATCCGCGCTCGCCGCCGACCTGCATGCTCGCCTCGATGACAGCCCCTCGGTGCCACAGGCCTGGCGCGACCAGCTCCGCGGCCTCACCGATCGCGCGGTCGGTTTTGCGCGCGAGGTCGCGGCGAAATCCGACAACGAAGCCGATGCGCGCCGCGCCACCAGCCTGCTCTATCATGTCGCCAGTGCCGTGGCGCTCGCCTGGGAGGCCCATCGTATTCACGCCATGCGGGGCGATGCGCGAAGGCTGTTGTTGTCGCGGCTGGTGATCGATCACCGGGTGTCGCCGAGCGATCCGTTCCGGCTGACGGAAAATGCCGTGCAGCAGAAGATCGCCACGCTGCTGCTCGGCGACCGCGCAGCTGATATGAGCGAGGTTGGCGAACTGGTCTTGGCGGCGTAGGCTGCACCCACGTTCAAAGCAAAAAAAGCGATAGGGAGTGCTCGATGAAGGCCGCCGTCCTCCATGAAGTCAACAAGCCTCTGGTCATCGAGGATGTCAGCCTGCCGAAGCCCGGCCCGCGCGAGGTCCTGATCCGGACGTCGGTCGCAGGTCTCTGCCACTCCGATCTGCACTTCATGGAAGGCCTTTATCCGCATCCGCTGCCCGCGGTGCTCGGGCACGAATCGGCCGGCGTCGTCGAACAGGTCGGCTCCGACGTGACTTATGTGAAGCCCGGTGATCATGTCGTCACCTGCCTTTCGGTGTTCTGCGGCACTTGCGACAATTGCACCACGGGCCGCACGGTGCTCTGCACCGACACCACCGTAAAACTGCTGCCGGGGGTGTCCAATCGGATGCAATGGGCCCGCTCCGAGAAGCTGCATCAGTTCCTCAACCTCTCTTCTTTCGCCGAGCAGATGCTGGTGCACGAGAACGCGATCGTTAAAATCCGCAAGGAGATGCCGCTCGATCTCGCCGCGCTGATCGGCTGCGGCGTCATTACCGGCTACGGCGCGGTCGTGAACACGGCGAAGGTGACGGCCGGCGAGACCGTGGCCGTGATCGGCTGCGGCGGTGTCGGCATGGCTGCAATCAACGGCGCGCAGATCGCAGGCGCCGGCCGCATCATCGCCATCGACACCAATCCGGCCAAGCTCCAGCTCGCGACCAAGCTGGGCGCCACCGACATCATCAACCCGGCAGACGGCGACGTCGTGAAGCAGGTGCGCGATCTCACCGATGGCGGCGTGCATCATTCCTTCGAGGTGCTCGGCCGCAAGGAGACCGCCGAGCAGGCCTTCGGCATGCTCGCCTCGGGCGGCACGGCCACCATCGTCGGCATGATTCCGTTCGGCCAGAAGATCGAGCTGCATGGCTTCGACTTCCTGCGCGAGCGCAGGATCCAGGGCTCCTCGATGGGCTCGAACCATTTTCGCGTCGACATGCCGCGGCTGGTGGATTTCTACCTGCGCGGCCGGCTGCACCTGGAAGACTGGATCTCGGCCAAGCTGAAGCTCTCCGAGATCAACGAAGGCTTTGCAAACATGAAAGCCGGCAAGACGCTGCGTAGCGTGATCATGTTTGACAGCTGATGGCCGGATGAGGCCGGACGCTCAGGATTGAGGCAACTGGCCCGGGCCGGCCAGGTCGCAACGAGACTCTTTCAGGAGCAGCAGCGCCGCAGCTGTGACGAGACCCGTGGTGAGCAGGTACACGGGCGATATGTTCAAACCGGGCCCTTCGAAGACCAGATAAGAGAACAGCCCCGCAGTCGACACGATGAAGCCGAGCCAGGCAAGGCTCGGAGAACGAAATCCACGTTCGCCGCGCCAAAGATCAAGCACGAGGTAGTACACGAGAATGGTGTTGCAGAGTGCCGCCGGCAGCACGCCCAGGACGATTCCACTTTCGAACGCCAGATAGGATAACACGCCGTTGACCTGGGCAATCACCGCGAAGGGCACATAGCGCGGATTGAGGCAGGCCAGGGCGATCGACGCAAGCTCGAACGCGTAGAAATACCGCTCGTGCATCTTCGGGAGCAGATACGGCATGAGCATCAGCGATACACACGCGGCGAGCAGAATAAACTCCGGCCCCGTCCGTCGAGAGCGCGCGATGAAGATCGACAAGGCGAGCCCGCTCGCCGCCGCGAGCACCATGCCGACGGCGACCCCGATCGCGTACGGCATTCCGCCAGCGAGCACCCAGATGTTCGCTGCGTTCATGGTGAGGCGATCGAAGGTGTGAGCCTGGTCCAAATAGACCGCGAACACGGAGGCCAAAGATCTGCCCGCGACCAGAACCGGAATGGCGAGGACAACATAGATCCCGGGAACGGTGGCGAGCCATGCCAGGTGGATCCTGCGGCGCAGAATCATGCCGAGCACGAAGGGTCCCAGGAACACGCCCTGAGCCTTCACCGAAAAGGCCATCGCAAATGACGCAACGCCATTTCGGTCCCGCATGAACAGCGCCACGGAAACCAGCGTGAAGAAGGTCCAGATCGAATCACTCTCCGCCCACACTGCGCCATTGAAGATCATCGTCGGTGCAAGCCAAACCGCGCAGAAGGCCAGGGAAGCGCGTAATGGCAACTTTGTCGCTCGCCAGACGATCTGGGCCACAACGATCGCGCAGCCCAACTCGAATACTGCCGAGATCGCTTTCACATGGGAAAGTGGCTCGCCTAGCCAATCAAATCGGGCGGCAATCAGCAGGAGATAGCTGTAGAACGGCGTATAGTTGGTAAAGGCTTCGGCCAGTCCAGCGACACCGTGATCGCGAGCGAAGACATACCAGGGGATCAGATGCTGAATGGCGTCTTCGGTCGCGTGCTTCCGAGCGAAATAGCGGAGCGCAAGGCCCACGAGTCCGCATCCGATCGTTACGGCAATTGCAAGCGGCCAATTGTTTGGCGGCGTCTTGTCCGACTTGACGTCATGACCGGGCCCGCGGATCGCGTCGCTTCCAACAATGTCTTTTGTCACGCGATCACTCGTGAGGCTCCATTTTCCTGACCTAACCTCTACGGGCCATCAATTCACAGCTGCATAACGTCTGGTTTCGCAGGTCCTAAGATTGCGGCGAACCGGTTGCTTGGTTAGCGAATGCTTTATGACCTGCTCCGGGGCATGATGCGGAGGATGGAGCGGAACTACCGCTGCAAATGTCGCGTAAAGATCCGCACCACATGACCCCTGACCCGCGGCGCCTCGTCGTAGAGGTCTGAGGCGAGCCGCTCGATGGTCTCGCGCAGCGATAGGAACTGGGCCTGCCGCGCGCTGCTTTCGGTGCCCTGCATGCCCGCAAGCTCGTCCATCGCGGCGTCGCTGATCTGGCACTGCACGACCTCGTCGTCGTTCAGCATGGTGAAGCGAAAGGCGAGCCGTTCGAGATCATGGCCAATGATCCTGTCGCGCATGAGTGGCATCAAATCGTCCCGGTCGACCCCCGCGCCGAAAATGCCGAAAATCCCGCTGCTTGTCAGCAGCAAAGGCAATCCATCGCCTACTGGAACGCAACTTCGGCGAAACTGCGGAGCTTTCGCGAATGCAGCCGCTCGGATTCCTGCTGCTTGAGCCGTTCCAGCGCCTTCAGGCCGATCTCGAGATGCTGACCGACGCGGCGGCGGTAGAATTCGCTGGCCATGCCTGCGAGCTTGATCTCGCCGTGCAGAGGCTTGTCGGAGACGCACAGCAGCGTGCCGTAGGGGACGCGAAAGCGGTAGCCGTTGGCCGCAATCGCGGCCGATTCCATGTCGAGCGCAACCGCGCGCGACTGCGACAAGCGGCGAATGACATCGGGCCCGCTGATCTCCCAATTGCGGTTGTCGACGCTCGCGACGGTGCCGGTCCGCATCAGGCGCTTGAGCTCGAACCCTTCGAGCCCGGTGACGTCCTCCACCGCCTCCTCGAGCGCGACCTGCATCTCCGCGAGCGCCGGGATCGGCACCCACAGCGGCAATTCACGATCGAGCACATGGTCCTCGCGAACGTAGCCATGGGCGAGCACGTAGTCGCCGAGCCGCTGCGTGTTGCGCAGGCCTGCGCAATGGCCAAGCATCAGCCAGGCATGGGGCCGCAGCACGGCAACATGGTCGGTGACGTTGCGCGCGTTGGATGGACCGGTGCCGATGTTGATCAGGGTGATGCCGCGATAGCCGGGCGCGACCAGATGGAAGGCTGGCATCTGCGGCCCGCGCGCGGGCGCAACGCCCGTCGTCGCGCCGCGGCTGCGCGTGATCACATTGCCTGGAGCAACGAAGGCATCGAGGCCGGCCTCGCCAGCCTGAAGCCGCTGCTGGCAGAGTTGCGCGAAGGCGTCGACGTAGAACTGATAGTTGGTGAAGATCACGAAGTTCTGGAAATATTCGGGGTCGGTGCCTGTGTAATGGTAGAGCCGGCGTAGCGAGTAGTCGACGCGGGCCGCCCGAAACAGGGACAGCGGCTCGGGCGCGCCAGGCTGGAGCTCGAAAGTGCCGTCGGCGATGGCATCGTCCATGGTCGCAAGATCAGGCACGTCGAACGCATCGCGCAGCGACCGCGTCACGGTCGAATTCTCGCTGGTGGTGATGGCGGCTTCGATGTTGATGTCGCGGCGATAGGCAAAGTGAACGGGGATCGGTTCGTCGGACTCGCCGATTTCGACCGGGACGCCGTGGTTCTGGATCAACAATCCGATCTGCTCTGTCAGATAAGTCCGGAACAGATCCGGACGCGTGACGCTGGTCTCGTGCACGCCGGGCCGGGCGACGAAGCCGTAGGCGAGACGCGAATCCAGCCGCGCATGCGTCGCGGTGGTGACGCGGACGAAGGGATAGAAGGCCCGCACCCGCGCCGTGATTGCCTCGCCGTTGACGTAAGCTTCGAACCGGTCGCGCAGGAACTTCGTGTTGCGCTCGTAGATCTCTTCGAGGCGGGCGACGGCGAGGTCGGCGTCGGAAAAGGATTCGGTGGCGACGGAGGGTGGAGATTGGATGGATTGCATTGTTCGACGCCAGGTTGCTGGGACTGAATCGAACTATAGCAAGAAAACTAAAGCAAGAAAGAAGCCGCCCGTCATTGCGAGCGTAGCGAAGCAATCCAGAAATCTCGCCGCGGAGGCAACCTGGATTGCTTCGCTGCGCTCGCAATGACGAAAGGAGGCGATGACGCGCCTTCGCGCGTCACTTCTCCCGGAACGCGCGCATGAACTGGTCGTGCAGCGGCTTCATCAGATAGGACAGCATGGTGCGGTCGCCGGTCTGGACGAAGGCTTCCGCCGGCATGCCGGGGATCAGCCTGGAGTCACCGAGCTTGGCGACCTCTTCCGCGGACAGCGAGACGCGGATGGTGTAGTAGCTCTGGCCGGTGCGCTGATCGGTGGTGACGTCGGGCGAGACGCGGCTGACGACGCCGTTGAGCTCGGGCGTAGTGCGCTGGTTGAAGGCGGAGAGGCGCAGCAGCGTCTTCTGGCCGATCTGGAGCTTGTCGATATCGACCGGATTGACCTTGGCTTCGACCTGGAGATCGTCGGCCTGCGGCACGATCAGCATGAGGGCGTCGCCGGCGGTGATGACGCCACCAACCGTATGCACGGTCGATTGCAGCACCATGCCGTCCTGCGGCGCGCGGATGTCGACGCGGCGAAGCTGGTCCTCGGCGGCGACCTTGCGCTCGATCATTTCGCCGATCTTGTCGTTGGTCTCGCGCAGATCCTTGGAGACCTCGCTGACCATGTCCTTGTCGACCTGGATGATCTGGAGCTCGGTCTCGGTGATCTTGCCTTTGGCCTGCGCGCGCGAGGCGATGTACTGCGCGCGCTCGCCGTTGAGGCGGGCGCTGTCGCGTTCGAGCGTGGTCAGGCGGGAGATCTGCACCAGGTGCTTGTCATAGAGATCGCGGACACCGACGAGCTCCTGCTGCACCAGCGAGATTTCCCTGTCCTTGGCCCGCTCCTGCGCGGAGAGGCCCTCGATCTCCTCGTTGAGCTGCTGGATGCGCTCGCGCAGCTGCGCCTTCTGGCCGGCGCGTCCGTTGACGCGAACGTCGAACAGCTTGGTTTCGGCGGAGAGCAGCGCCTTGACGTCGGGATCGTTGCCGCGATCGAGCAGCGCTTGCGGGTAGTCGATCCTGTCGATCCCGCGCTGCTCGGCCTGGAGCCGCGCGGCACGCGCCTGCGCCGCGTCGAGATTCTTGGTGACGATGGCGAGGTTGGCCTTGGTGACGGTGTCGTCGAGCCGCACCACGATGTCACCGGCCTTGACCACGTCGCCATCGCGGGCGCGCAGCTCGCCGACCACGCCGCCGGTCGGATGCTGCACCTTCTTGACATTGGATTCGACCACGATCTGGCCGGGCGCGATCAGCGCGCCCGAGATCTGCACGGTCGATCCCCAGCCGCCGAGGCCGACCAGGAGGACCAGCACGATCCCAAGCCCGAGCATCAGGTGAAACCGGATCGACTGCCGTACGGTCCGCTTCGCGGCGGGCTTCGCCCCGCCGAGCGCAATCGTGCTCATGCCTTGGCTCCGCCTTCGCTGACGATCTTGATCGGCGCCAGCGGCGTCACACGCGGCTGGAGCACCTGGGCGAGCACCTGCTCCTTCGGCCCGAAGGCCTGCATGCGGCCGTCGCGCAGCACCAGGATCTGATCGACCGCTTCCACGCCGATCGGGCGATGTGCCACCACGACGACGATGGCGCCGCGCTCGCGCGCCGCGCGGATGGCGCGGGTCAGCGCTTCGTCGCCTTCGGTATCGAGATTGGAATTGGGCTCGTCGAGCACGATCAGGAACGGGTTGCCATAGAGCGCGCGCGCCAGTGCCACGCGCTGCGCCTGGCCCGCGGAGAGCGCCGTGCCCTGCTCGCCGACCTGGGTGTTGTAGCCCTCGCGCATCTTGATGATCATCTCGTGCACGCCGGCTTCCTTGGCGGCGGCGATGATGCCGTCAGACGTGGCCTCGGGATCGAAGCGGCTGATGTTCTGCGCGATGGTGCCGCCGAACAATTCGACGTCCTGCGGCAGATAGCCGATATGGCGGCCAAGCATGTCCGACGACCATTGGTCGAGCGCCGCGCCGTCGAGCCGCACCTTGCCGCGGACCGGTTGCCAGACGCCGACCAGCGCGCGGATCAGCGACGACTTGCCAGAGCCGCTCGGTCCGATCACGCCGAGGCCGTTGCCGGCTTCGAGCGCAAAGGTGACGTCCTGCACGATGAGGCGCTGGTCGCCCGGCGGCACCATGGCGATGCCTTCGACCGAGAGGCGGCTGGTCGGCGCCTGCAGCTGGGTCGGCATCGTCTGCGCCGGCATCTGCTCCAGAAGTCGGGTCAGGCGGTGCCAGCTCTGGCGTGCCGCGACAAAGGATTTCCAGTGCGCGATCGCGAGGTCGACCGGCGCGAGCGCACGGGCCGAGAGGATCGAGCCGGCGATGATGATGCCGGCGGTCGCCTCCTGATGGATGACGAGATAGGCGCCGACGGCGAGCACGGCCGATTGCAGCATCATGCGCAGCACTTTTGCGACCGCGCCGAGACCGCCGGCGACGTCGCTCGCACGCTGGTTGCCGTCGAGATATTTTTCGTTGGCCTCGCTCCAGCGCGCGTTCATCCGGCCGGCCATACCCATCGACACCATGACTTCGGCATTGCGGCGGCTGGCCTGGGCGAGATCGTTGCGCTGGGCGGCAAGGCCCATCGCGTCCTTCGCCGGCTGGCGCGACATGAACTCGGTGACCAGCGTCAACCCGACCAGGATGACGGCGCCGACCAGCGCGGTGACGCCGATCATGACGTGGAAGGCGAAGCAGATGGCGAGATAGAGCGGCAGCCAGGGCAGGTCGAAGAACGCGCTCGGTCCCATGCCCCCGAGGAAGGAGCGGACATTGTCGAGATCGCGCAGCGGCTGAAGCCCCTCGTTGCGGCTGCCGACCAGCAGCGGCAGGCGCACGATGGTGTCGAACACCCGCTTGTTCAGGGCTTCGTCCAGCGCGGTGCCGACCCGGCCCAGGATCCGGTTACGGATCATGTCCAGCACGCCCTGCGCCATGTAGAGGAAACTGGCGAGGACGATCAGGCCGACCAGGGTCGGAATGCTGCGGCTCGGCAGCACCCGGTCGTAGACCTCCAGCATGAAGATCGACCCGGTCAGATAGAGCAGGTTGATCATGCAGCTCATCAAGCCGACGCCGACAAATGCCGTGCGACAGGCGCGCAGCGCATCACCGAGCTCTGAGCGGCGGACGCCGGGAACGGCTGCCATCAATCTGATCTCTTTCGGGTAGGGGCCAAAGTCCCTGATTTCAAAGGCAAATTCAGGAGTAATTGACCCGGATTAACATCGCGTTTGCGCTCATCGCCCAACGCAGTCGAATACCCGGGACCCCTATGGCCCACATCACCCCCGACCGGCCCTGCACGCAAGTCCGGAATCTCACGATCTTGCGGCTTTTTCTTGCAGACATGTCACCTCTCCCCGGGCGGGGAGAGGTCAAAAGTTCGATCAATTGAACTCGGGCGCCATTAGAACCGGCCACCGCCGCGGACCAACCGCACCACCAGCAGCAGGATGACCGCGCCGATCGCGGAATAGATGATCTCCGATATCAGTCCGGTGCCGATGTGAATGCCAAGCTTCGGAAACAGGAAGCTTGCCACCAGCGCGCCGGCGATGCCGACCACGATATCGCCGATAATGCCGAATCCGGTTCCGCGCACCACCTTGCCGGCCAGCCAACCCGCCACCAAGCCGACGAACAGGATGACAAGCAGGCCTTCATTGGAAATGTACATAAGTGAGGTCCCTCTCCGTGAACGGTTCCATGGAAGCGGAACCGGGATGAACGAGGTGTGAATGCTGTTCCCCGCTTCCCGGTCGCGGTCAAATATCAGGACAGTGCGGTGACCGGCTCCGCCAGCACGCACCGTGCCGCCCGGCCCGGGCCGACCTCCACAGTGTCTGGCAGTTGTTCCAGGCAGCGCGGCTGGGCTACGGCGCAGCGGGGCGCAAAGGAGCAGTTGTGCGGCCTCTCGCCGAGCGACGGCGGGGTGCCGGGGATGGTCTCGAGCCGCTGTCCCCGCTTGGCCCCGTGGACGGTCGAGGCGAGCAGGCCCTTGGCGTAGGGATGCACCGGCGAGCGGACGATGTCGCGAAGCGTGCCCTGCTCCACGATCTGGCCGGCATACATCACCGCGACCCGGTCGCAGATCTCGATGGCGACCCCGATGTCATGGGTCACGAAGATGACGGACATGCCGAACTCGCGCTGCAATTCGCGCAACAGCAGCAGGATCTGGATCTGCACGGTGGCATCGAGCGCGGTGGTCGGCTCGTCGGCGAGCAATATCTTGGGACGACACGCGAGCGCCAGCGCGATCATCGCGCGCTGACGCATGCCGCCGGACATCTCGTGCGGATAGGCATCGAGCCGGCGCTTTGCGGAAGGAATGCGCACGACCTCGAGCATTTCGAGCGCCCTCGCCCTACCCTCCGCGTAAGACTTGCCTTCGTGACGCACCACGCTTTCGGCGATCTGCGCGCCGATGGTGTAGACCGGATCGAGCGCGAGCGCCGGCTCCTGAAAGATCATCGACACGGTCTGCCCACGGAACGACGACAGCTGCCCGTCGTTCATGGCGAGCACGTCGCGACCCATCACGTTGACCTTGCCCGTGATCTGGGTGCGCTTCTTCGGCAACAGCCGCATCAGTGCACGCAAGGTCACGCTCTTGCCCGAGCCGGACTCTCCGAGCAGGCCCAGCACCTCGCCGTCGCCGAGCGAGAGGCTGAGATCGTTCACGGCATAGACCGTACGCTCGCCGGTGAAGCGGATGTTGAGGCCTGAGATCTCGACGAGCTTTGTCATGACGGAAGTTTCGGCAGCCTGTCGTGATAGTCGGTGGCGCGCTGGAAGGCGGCGCCGATGGTGAGCAGCGTCGCTTCATCGAACGAGCGGCCGATCAATTGCATGCCGATCGGAAGACCGCTCTTGGTGAAGCCCGAGGGCACCGTGAGCGACGGCAGGCCGAGGTAATTCACCGGACGGGTGAACAGCGTCAGCCGCTGCAACAGCGCCGGCGCGTTCGGCCCGCCGCCGACGTCGCTCTCCTCGATGGTCGGCGCCGGCACCGGGGACGCGGGCGCGATGATCGCATCGACACCTGATGTCGCAGCGTTGTGCGCAGCGAGCGCCGGTCCGCGCCAGCGCATCGCCTCGAGATAGGTGATGGCGGGGACCGCGAGGCCGTTCTGAAGCCGCATCAACACCTGCGGACCATAATCCTGCGGCCGCTCGATCATCCAGCGCTTGTGGAAAGCGGCGGCTTCGGCTGCAAGCACGAGCTGGCTTGCCGAGGACAATTGCCGCTGGTCGGGCAGCTCAACCGTGACGATGTCGGCGCCCTCGCGCTTGAGCACCGCAATGGCCTCGTCCAGCACGCGCGCGACCTCGCCGTCGAGATCGTCGACATAGAAGGACGAGGGGACGCCGACTTTGAGGCCCTTCAGCGAGCCCTTGGTTGCGCCGACATAGTCAGACAGCGGCTCACGGCTCGCGGTCGAATCCTCGGGATCAGGGCCGGCCATCAGCGCCAGCAGCAGCGCGCAATCCTCGGCGGTGCGGGCGAGCGGGCCGACCGTGTCGAGCGACTGCGACAGCGGCATCGCGCCGGCGCGACTGACCCGGCCAACCGTGGTCTTCAATCCCGTGACGCCGCAGAAATGCGCGGGCATGCGGATCGAGCCGCCGGTGTCGGAGCCGAGCGCGGCATAGGTCAATCGCGCCGCGACCGCAGAGCCCGAGCCTGACGACGAGCCGCCGGTGATGTGCGCGACATTCCAGGGATTGCGAACCGGACCATAATGGGCGTTATGACCGGTCGGGCCATAGGCGAACTCCGCCAGATGCAGCGCACCGAGCCGAACCTGGCCGGCGTCCTTCAGCCGCTGCAAGGCAGTGGAGGTGACGGTCGGAACGAAATCGCGGCGGATCAGCGAGCCGCAGGTCGCGACGTGACCTGCGTCGTAGTACATGTCCTTGTGCGCGAGCGGCACGCCATGCAACGGCCCGCGGACTTCGCCCTTGGCGAGTTCGGCGTCGGCGGCATCGGCAGCCTTCAGCGCCGCCTCCGATTCGATCGACATGAAGGCGTTGAGATGCGGCTGCCACTGCGCGATACGATGCAGCAGCGCACGCGTCACCTCATGCGAGGACACTTGCTTCATCGCGATCGCGCGCGCGACCTCGGTGAGCGTCATCAATGCGGGCTCGGTGCTCATTTCGACAGCTTCGCAGTCTGCGCGATCGGATAGAGCGCGGGCTCGAGATCGAACGGCAACGTGCCGGCAATCGCCGCGAAGCCCTCGAAGGCCGGTCCGATGGAATTGGAGATGCGCGTCGCGATCTCGTCGTCGACGGGAACGCCGGCGACCTGTGCCGTCGCCTTGATCTCTTTTGTCGTCGGTCTCGTCATACGGTTTCCTCCTTGGGCGCGCGGCTATGGCCTGAACCCGGGATCGCCATGTAGCACGCGGCCTCGTGGCCCATATTATCCAGCGCGGTGAGTTTTGGTGTCGCATTTGCGCAGAGCGGCTCCGCAAACGGGCAACGGGTGTGGAAGCGGCAGCCCGAGGGCGGATCGATCGGATTGGGCGGATCGCCCGTGATCGGCGGCGTCTCTGTGCGGCGATCCGGATCCGAGGACGGCATCGCGGCAAGAAGTGCGCGCGTATAGGGATGGGCCGGCTGGTCCCAGACCTGGTCGACCGGCCCGAGCTCGACGACCTCGCCGAGATACATCACCAGAACGCGATCGCTGATGTAGCGCACGACGTTGAGATCGTGACTGATGAAGAGATAGGTCAGGCCGAACTCGCTCTTGAGATCGGCAAGCAAATTGAGCACCTGCGCCTCGACTGATTTGTCGAGCGCGGAGACCGCTTCGTCCAGAATCACCAGACGCGGCGACAGCGCCAGCGCACGCGCGATGTTGACGCGCTGGCGCTGGCCGCCGGAGATCTCGTGGGGGTAACGGTTGGCGAAGTTTGCGGGAACCAGGCCCACCTTGCCCAGTAGCTCGCGCGCCAGCGCGCGCGCGGCGCCGTCCGCCATGCCGTGCACCTTTGGGCCAAAGGCGATCGATTCCTCGATGGTCAGGCGCGGATTGAGCGAGGCGTAGGAATCCTGGAACACCATCTGCATGCCGCGGCGCAGCTCTCGCAGGGAGAGCGACTGGCCGACGCTCATGCCATCATAAATGATATCGCCGGTGTCACGCGGCATCAGATGCATCAGTAGCCGCGCGGTGGTCGACTTGCCGCAACCGGACTCCCCGACGATGCCGACGGTCTCGCCCTTGGCGACGGAGAAGGAGACATTGTCGACGGCACGCACGGTGCGCTTTGCGGCGAACAGGCCGCCTCGCACCGGAAAATGCTTGGTCAGGCCCCTGACCTGAAGCAGCGGTTGGGCGACGCCGCCGAGGTCTTCGATCGGCTCCAGCATTACGACTGACGTGCTGACTTCGCTCATGGCTAGTTCCTGATGTCCATGGCGCTGCGCAGGCCGTCCGAGAGCAGGTTGAAGCAGATCGAGACCGCGAAGATCATCGCACCGGGGAGTGCGGCGACCCAGGGGTTGACATAGATCGCGGTCCGCAAGGTATTCAACATCAGGCCCCATTCCGGCTCGGGCGGTTTGGTGCCGAGGCCAAGGAAGGACAGGCCTGCCGCGAGGATCATCGAGACCGAGATCAGGCTGGTCGCGTAGACGAAGATCGAACCGAGCACATTGCCGAGGATATGAACGCGCATGATGGTGAACGGTCCCGCGCCGGAGGCGCGCGCGGCATCGACGAAGTCCATGTTGCGCACGCCCGTCGTGACGCTTTCGGCGACGCGGGTGATCTGCGGCACGAACACGACGGTCAACGACACGATGGAATTGAGGATGCCCGCGCCCAGCGCGCCCGAGATCGCGATCGCCAGCAGCACGGACGGAAACGCGTAGAACACGTCGATCGTGCGCATGATCGCGGTGTTGAGCTTGCCGCCGACATAGCCAGCAACGAGGCCGAGCGACGTGCCGATGCAGAAGGCGAGGATCACCGGCAAAATGCCGATGAGAAGCGACAACCGGCCGCCATAGATCAGCCGCGCCAGCATGTCGCGGCCCAGCTCGTCGGTGCCGAGCGGGTAGCCTGATGTGCCGATGTGGCGCAGGCGGCGGATCATCGAGCCCTTGTACGGATCTTCCAGACCGAGCCACGGCGCAACGATCGCGGACAGGAAGATCAGCAGCAGCACCAGCGCGCAGACCATGCTGACCTTGTCGCGCCGGATACGACGTCCGACGGTCGCCCAATAGCCGCGCGCCTTGGTCGCGGGCGCGGACTGAAGTGCCGCATCGCTGGTGACGGACAACGGAAGCTCGCTCATCGGCTAGCCCCGCTTGATGCGCGGGTCGATCGCGGCTTGCGCGATGTCGACCAGCAGATTGAGGAAGACGAAGAACAGCGCCAGGATCAGGATCGTGCCCTGGAGCAGCGGCAGATCGCGCTGGAAGATCGCCGAGTTGAGCAGGAAGCCCGAGCCCGGCCAGGAGAACACGGTCTCGATCAGGATCGAGCCGCCGAGCATGTAACCGAGCTGAAGTCCCATCACCGCGAGCGCCGTGGGCGCTGCGTTCTTGATGACGTGGCGGAACACGCCGCGCTCATGCAGGCCTTTTGCACGCAGCGCCTCGACAAAGTCCTGGCTGAGAATGTCTCCGGTCAGCGCGCGCACCGTGCGCGTGACGATGCCCATCGGGATCACCGAGGTCGTGATCGCCGGCAGCACGAGATATTGCAAATGCGCCCAGTCCCAGGCCCAGGCGGCGGAGCCGCCGGGCCCGGCACCGACGGCGGGGAGCCAGCTCAGCTGGACCGAGAAGATGATGACGAGCACCATGCCGAGCCAATAATGCGGCACCGAAACGCCGGCGATGGCGAAGGACGTCGCCAGCTTGTCGATCCAGGTCTCGCGGAAATAGCCGGCCACCAGTCCGAGCAGGATGCCCATGGTGAAGCCGATGATCGCCGCCGCGATCGCCAGCGTGACGGTGTTGCTGACCGCGCGCATGACCTCGGCGAGCACCGGGCGGCCCGTGGCGATGGAATTGCCGAGATCGCCATGAAGCGCGCGGAGCAGCCAAAGCCCGAACTGCACCGGCAGCGGGCGGTCGAAACCGTAAGCGGTGCGGAGCTGCGCGGCGAGCTCCTGCGAGGCGTCGGCCGGCAGCACGGCGACGAGCGGATCGCCCGGCGTGATGTGCACGAGCAGAAAACACACCAGCGCGACGCTGATGACGATTGGGACGACGTAGACGATGCGTCTGGCGATATAGGCGAGCACGTTGTTTCTTTTCTTCCCTTCTCCCCTTGTGGGAAAAGGTGGCATAGGCCGCCCCGGGCGGCCGTTCTTTAAGATGACGCCGAAGCTAAGCTTCGGCTACGGCGCCGGATGAGGGGTATCTATCCGCAGGTACAGCATTGTCGAATAAGAGAGAGGGTCGCTCGCGGAAAGAGACCCCTCACCCGGCTTCGCTTCGCGAAGCCACCCTCTCCCGCAAGGGGAGAGGGTGCACTGAGCAAGCGAGCGAACTACTGCAACGACACCAGCGAGAAGTCGATGAACCAGCTCTTCGGCTGCACGACGCCTGTCACCTTCGGGCTGATGGCGCGGGGGCCGACGTCGTGGGCGACGTAGAGGAAGGCTGCGTCGTCGACGGAGGCCGCGTGCAGTTCGGCGAGCGCGGCGTCACGCGCGGCAGGATCGAAGGTCTGCCGCGCCTTCTTCACGAGTTCGTCGAACTTGGGATTGTTGATGAAGCCCCAATTGTTCGAGACCGGCGGCGCCATGCCCGATTGCAGGAAGCGCACCAGTGCGAAGAACGGATCCATCGCCGCGTAGGTGACGTTGGTTGCGTTCGAGCCGTTGGCGCTCGGATCCTTGGCGCCGCGGCGCCAATTGGTGAACAGCGTATTCCACTCGATGACGTCGAGCTGCACGTCAAAATAGCATTCGGCCAGCGCCTGCTGCAGATATTCGTTCATCGGCAGCGGCTGCATCTGGCCCGAACCGGACGCCGAGGTCTGGGTCTTCACCGTCAACTTCTTATTCGGGCCGAATCCGGCCTCCTGCATCAGCTTCTGCGCAGCCACCTTGTCGTACTTGATCTCGAAGGTCGGCTTGCCGCGCCAGGGATGGCCGGCCTCGAAGGTGCCGGTCGCCGGCACCATCAGCCCCGCAAGCAGGCCGTCCTTGAGGCCTTCGCGATCGACGCAGAGGTTCGCGGCCTTGCGCACGCGGATATCGTTCCAAGGCGAGCCCTCGACGCGCGAGAACTGCCACGGCCAGACGTGCGGCTGCTCGTTGGCGTAGAGCTTGAAGCCGCGCTGCTTCAATTCGGGCAACGCGTCCGGCGCCGGCGCCTCGACCCAATCGACCTGCCCGGAAAGCAGCGCTGCAGTGCGCGCATTCGCTTCCGGCATCGGCAACAGCACCATCTTGTCGACCTTGGGCACGCGGTCCTTATTCCAATAGCCCGCATTCTTGACCAGTTCGAGCCGCTCGCGCGGCGTGAACGCGGCCATCTTCCACGGGCCGGTGCCCGCGGCGTCCTTGGCGAACGCGGTCCAAGCCGCCTGCGACTTCGCCTTGGCGTCGGCGCCCTCCGCCTTGTCGTAGAAATGCTGCCACTTCGCCGGGCTCGCCATGAAGAGGTTGGTGACGTTGATCGGCAAAAAGCTGTCGGGCTCCTTGGTGGTGAGCTCGACCGTCATGTCGTCGACCTTCTTCGCGGACGCCAGCGTCGGCATGCGCGAGGCCGTGACGCCGACCTGGCTGGCGTCGAATTGCGGCGCGTCCTGCTTCAGCACCTTCTCGACATTCCACACCACTGCGTCCGCATTGAACGGCGAGCCGTCATGGAAGGTGACGCCCGGCCGCAGCTTGAAAGTCCATTTGGTCTTGTCGGCATCGTCGACCTTCCACTCGGTGGCAAGGCCGGGGATCACCACGCTCGCCTTGTCGGCCGAGGACAGATCCCAGCCGGTGAGCGCGTCATACATGGTGAGGCCGGTGAAGCGGTTGCCTTCAAAACCCTGATCGGGCTGGCCCAGCGTGCGCGGAATATCGGCAGCCGTCATGGCGATGCGCAACACGGTTTCGGCACTTGCGGCGCGCGGCCACGCAGCCGCGCTACTGAGCGCCAGCAACGCGATCAGCGCCGCGCGGGTCTTGTTCTTATTGATAAGCATTGACTCAATCCTTTTCCGGCTTCGATGACTAATTTTGATGCAATCGTATGCAATGCCTATGCCAATGGGGAAACTTATTCTGCAAATTGCCCCTGCGACGACAAGTCCTTGTGATGACGCCTCGGTGAAAGCACCTTGCTGCCTATTCTGGCATCAAGATTGCAGGTTTGGCTCCGATTGTCCTTGAAGCCTTCCCTGGAGCTTTGGCCCATGCGTATCCGACTATCGACCTGTTTCGCCGTGCTTGCACTGGCGTTGTCCGCGATTCCCGCGGGCGCCGAGACGGTGCTGCGCTACGGCATCTCGATGGCGGACATCCCGCTGACGACCGGCCAGCCCGATCGCGGCGCCGGCGCCTATCAGTTCACGGCCTACACCATCTACGATCCGCTCGTGGCGTGGGAGATGGACGTCGCCGACCGCCCGGGAAAGCTGGCGCCGGGACTGGCCACCGAGTGGAAAGTCGATGACGAGAACAAGACCAAATGGCGCTTCACCTTGCGCAAGGGCGTGAAGTTTCACGACGGCAGCGAGTTCAACGCCGATGCCGTGATCTGGAATCTGGACAAGGTGCTCAACGACAAGGCGCCACAATTCGACAAGCGTCAGAGCGCGCAGGTCAAGACTCGCCTGCCTTCGGTCGCGAGCTACGCCAAGATCGACGACTCCACGGTGGAGATCACCACCAAGACGGTCGACTCGTTCTTCCCCTATCAGATGCTGTGGTTCCTGGTCTCGAGCCCAACGCAATATGAAAAGCTCGGCAAGGATTGGGACAAGTTCGCGAGCCAGCCTTCGGGGACCGGCCCGTTCAAATTGACCAAACTGGTGCCGCGCGAGCTCGCCGAGCTCACGAAGAATCCGGATTATTGGAACAAGAAGCGTATTCCCAAGGTCGACAAGCTCGTGCTGGTGCCGATGCCGGAAGCGCTGACGCGGACCAATGCGCTGCTCGCCGGGCAAGTCGATCTGATCGAGACGCCGGCGCCGGATGCCGTGCCGCAGCTCAAGGCTGCCGGCATGAAGCTCGTCGACAACGTCACGCCGCATGTCTGGAATTATCATCTGAGCGTGCTGCCGGGTTCGCCCTGGACCGACATCCGCCTGCGCAAGGCGCTGAACCTCGCGATCGATCGTGAGGCCGTGGTGGGCTTGATGAATGGGCTTGCGAAACCCGCCAAGGGACAGGTCGATCCGTCGAGCCCCTGGTTCGGCAAGCCGAGCTTCGAGCTGAAATACGATGTCGCCGCGGCCAAGAAGCTGGTCGAGGAAGCCGGCTACTCCAAGGCGAAGCCGCTGAAAGCGACCTTCATCATCGCACAGGGCGGCACCGGCCAGATGCTGTCGCTGCCGATGAATGAATTTTTGCAGCAGAGCTTCAAGGAGATCGGCATCGACATCGATTTCAAGGTCGTTGAGCTCGAGACACTCTATACGCACTGGCGCAAGGGCGCGGCCGACGAGATGAACGCCGGCATCACCGCCAACAACATCGCCTACGTCACCTCGGACCCGCTCTACGCCATCGTCCGCTTCTTCCATTCGAGCCAGATCGCGCCGGTCGGCGTCAACTGGGGCGGCTACAAGAACCCGAAGGTCGACGCGTTGATCGACGAGGCCAAGCAGACCTTCGACAGCACCAAGCAGGACGAGCTGCTGGCGCAGGCGCATGCGCTGATCGTCGACGACGCCACGCTGGTGTGGGTAGTGCACGACACCAACCCGCACGCGCTCTCGCCCAAGGTCAAGCAGTTCGTGCAGGCGCAGCACTGGTTCCAGGACCTGACGACGATCGGGGCGGAGTGAGGCCAAAGGCCGGCACTCAGCTTCCGCAAACACCACCGTCGTCCTGGCGAAAGCCAGGACCCATAACCACCGAATTTCGTTTGGCGAAGATTGGTGGTTGGCCGCTCGCCGTTAACAACTTCTCCCTGGGGTAATGGGTCCTGGCTTTCGCCAGGACAACAGCGAGTGTGTGGTTAGCTTCAAACCGCACATCTGCCCCCTACTTCGTCAGCAGCGCATAGGCCCCGGTCCACCCCTCCGGCGGCGGGTTGATCTGGAATTCCTTGATGCGCACTTCGTATAGCTTGAACAACTTTTGCAGCGTGTCGGCATCCTCGCTCCTGCGGCCGCGTTCGATCGCGTCCAGCGCGCCCTGCCAGTCGCGGCTGCGATAGCAGGCGAGCATTTCGATGGTGACGTTGCGCAGGCGCTGGAAGGCGGCCGAATGCATCACGTCCGCGCGGCCGGCGATCGCGTAGATCACTTCCGGCTCGGTCTTGCCCTTGACCATGATGAAGTCGAGCTCGAGAATCGCGAACTTGTCCTTGGCGGCGAGCGCGGTCCTCGAGCCGACGATGATGGGAAAGCCGTACTCCTTCGACTGGCCTTCCAGGCGCGAGGCCAGGTTCACGCTGTCGCCGAGCACCGAATAGTTCTTCTTCAGGTCGGAGCCCATGTTGCCGACGACGCCGATGCCGGTGTTGAGACCGATACCGACGTTGAGCGGGATGTAGACGTGGCCGCCATCGACGGCTTCCTGCTCGCGGTCCTTGTTCACCGCGTCGATCCTCTCCAACATCTGGATCGCGGCCTCACAGGCGTTGACCTCGTGCTCGGCATCGTCGAGCGGCGCGTTCCAGAACGCCATGATGGCGTCGCCCATATATTTGTCGATGTAGCCCTTCTGATCGATGATCACGTCGGTCAGCGGAGTCAGGAAGCGGTTCATCAGCGCGATCAGCCCCTGCGGATCGTGCTTGTAGGTTTCCGAGATGGTGGTGAAGCCGCGCACGTCGGAGAACATGATCGTCATCTCGCGCTCCTCGCCGCCGAGGACGAGCTTTTCCGGTGACTGCGCGAGTTGCTCGACCAGCACCGGCGACATGTATTGCGCGAACATGCCGCGAATCTGCACGCGCTGCCGCTGCTCACGCACGAAGCTCGCGAAGATCAGCGTCAGATAGATCGCGGTGGTCGAGAGCAGCGGATAGGTGAAGTCGATGAGATAGCGGTGTTGCGCATAGAAGAACCAGGACACGCCGATCAGGATCGCGGCGAAGGTGGCGCCGGCAAGCACGAGGCGAACGGGTCCGAGGTTCGGCGTGAAGATGATGACGAGCAAGCCGATGACGAGCGCGGCGAGCAGCTCGACAACGAGCGCATAGCCGGGCTGGGAGATCACCGCGCCGCTCAGCACGCTCTCCAGCACCTGGGCGTGGATCTCGACGCCAGGCATGGTCGAGGACACCGGCGTGGTCTTGAGGTCGTTCAACCCGCCCGCGGAGGTGCCGATCAGGACCAGCTTGCCGGCGATCTTGCCCGGCGCCACGCTATTGTCGAGCACATCGGCCGCGGAGACGTAGATCGAGGGGTCCGGGCGGGCGTAATGCATCCACAGCTGGCCGTTCTTGTCGGTCGGGATCTCCAGGCCCTTGAGGCGGATCGTGCGGATACCGCTCTTGTCGGTCCTGACCAGCAGCGTCGGCGTGCCGGTGGCAACGCGCAGCATCTCCAGGCTCAGCGAGGGCATGATGTTGTCCTGCGCCCGCAGGATCATCGGCACGCGGCGGATCAGGCCATCGCGCTCGGGTCTGATCGAGAACAGGCCGCGTCCGGCCGCGACCTTCTCGATCACAGGCACGTTGCGCAACAAGCCCGGGAAGTCGAACATGAAGCGTTCAGACCCGTCCTCCCCGAGCGTCGCTACGCCGGTGAATGGAAGTGACTTGTCGAGTTCGGACAAGACTGCTGGAAGCCCCGTCTCGCCCAGAACCACGCGCGAGCGCTTGATCGCTTCGGCAAGGATCTGGTCGTTGCTCGGCAGCTCGCGCAGCTTGGCGCGGGTGGCGTCGTCGAGGTAGCGCATGTCGCTCGCGACCAGATCCGGATTGAGCCGATCAGCCTCCGAGAACACCACGTCGAACCCGATCACCACCGCGCCGTTGCTGGTAAGGTTCTGGATCATGTCGGCGATCCGCGTCCGCGGCCACGGCCATTGGCCGAGCTTGGCGAGGCTCTTGTCGTCGATGTCGACGATGGTGACCGGCCGCGTCGTCTTGTGGCGCGGATCGATCAACTGAAACATGTCGAAGGTGCGCAGCCGCAGTTCCTGGATCGGCGGCGGATCCCACAGACGCGCGCCGGCAAATACGACCAGCAGCGCAAGGCACATCAGCCGCGCAAACCCCAACTTGCGCGCAAACCACCGCCGCAGGATCTTGAGACGTTTCATTTCAGTAGGACTTCCTGCAAACCCGCACCGCGCCGTGCGCGCCGATCATGCAGCGTCCGTGCGCGATTGGCTATTCCCCGGCTGCGGAGGAGTATGGATTTTTTGCCGCGGTCAAGCCGGGCGCGGGCCGCAGGCGAGGCCCGGCCGAGATCAGGTGATATGGAAGATGAAATCGCTGCCCTTGAGGTTGGCGGCAATCACGCTCTTCAGCAGCAGCGACTCGTGCTCGGTGATCGGCGCGCCCTCCAGGGGCTGTACCTGCTGCTGCCAGGTGACCAGCGTGTCGTGGGAGTCCTGCTGCTGGACGATGGTGAGATTGTTGATGGAGTTGACACTCGAAAACTGCCGCAGGTCGATCTTGTCGAGGCCCTCGGTGAAGTCCGTGATGGTGTGCGAGAAGTCAGTGACTGGTTGCCCGTTCTCACCGAACAGCACGCCCGGCGCGAACACGAACTGATCCTTGGCGTCGCCGCCGGTCAGCGTGTCGTTCGTATCGGTGGCGAAGATGACGTCTTTGCCGCTGGTGCCTTGCAGGCTGATGCCCTGGCCGTTGTCGCCGGCCTCGTTGAAGATGAAGTGGACGGTGTCGAACAGGCCCGTGGTCTTGTCCGTCACCGTCAGCGTGATCTGGTCGGTTTCGGGCGGGATGGCTCCTGGAATGTAGGTGACGCCATCGGCGAGGGCCGAGTTGATATCGTCTAAGTTGCCGCAAGCCGTCCCCGGATCAACGCTGCTGTCCGGATCATGCCCGGTTACAGCCGTGATCCTGAAATCGTCGGTCGCGGCGCCAGAATCGGTATCGACGACCGAGAGACCGGTGATGGCATCGGTATTACCTTCGTTGTTGTGCCGGACCTGGAAGCTCTCGGTGTTGATGACCGGGCCGCCGTCATGGTCGACGGCGAAGGACACCGTCGCGGTCGAAGTCTTGATACCGTCGGAGATCGTGTAGGCGAAGCTGTCGGAACCGAAATAGTCCGTAGCCGGCGTATAGGTGATGATGTTGCCGTTGAGCGTAACGGTGCCACCATGGGCGCTTTGACCGAAGAGATCGCCGACCGACGTGACGGTGATGGGATTGCCTGCGGAATCGGTATCGTTCGCCAACAGTTGCGCCGTGGTCAGCGTGGTCCCAACATTCTCCTTGAATGCGACCTGACCGCCTTGGCCACCCCATTCCTCTATGAAGTACCGGCCGCCCGCGTCGCCTGGTGCATCATTCCAGCCACCGTTCGCGCCATCGTCGACGCCTTCAATATGGACGTACTGCGTGCTCGACCCCAACCCGCCGTTCGGCTCGTTGCTATCGAGCCGCCAATGCGTGTAGCCGAATGCCGAGCCCGACTCGGGACCGGTCAGCCAGGAGAAATGGGCGCCGGTACCGTCGGTATCGTCAGTGCTTCCGCCGCCGATCCAGGCGCGGTAGCCCACGGAAAGCCCCTGGACGATATCCTGCTCGCCTTGGCTGGTGATGGTAGCCAGATAGGCTCCGTCGGATTCAGCCTGCGTCTTCGCGTCGCCCCAACTCAGCTCGGTGGTCACGAGCCGATAGTAGTGACCATTGTCGGTGTCGAGCATCCAGCCTGCATCGGCCGAAGGCGGCGTCGCGTTGTCCAGCGTGTCGCCGTTCGCAACCAGCACATCCGGCGGAACCGTAACATCGATGCTGACCGAAGCGGCCTGGTCCGACACCGGCGTGGTGCCGCCATGGCCGATGCCGACGCTCGTGATATCGATCGAGACCGGAGAGCCGGCGCTGATCCCACCGGTGTAGGTGTCGTCGAGCGCATGGACGTCGAGCGAGCCGGGCGTGCCGCTGAAGCCGTCGGCCGGCACGAACCGGATCAGCGTATCGGTGCTCAGCACGAGCGCAGTCGTATCGCTGACGCCGGCAATGTCGATCCACTGGTCGGAGCCGGCGATTTCGTACTGCCAGACTCCCTGATCCGAAGTGGTACTATCCGCGCTAACCGCGACGGCCTGGAAGCTCGCGCCGTCGTCGGCGTCGTGGAACTTGCCCGCAAAGAGATCGCTGACTGTGGAGCCAGCCGGATCGCTGTTATCGCCACTGACCGAGGCCAGCGTCGCGTCACCCAGAGTCGGTGCATCGTTGCTGCCGGCGATGTTGAAAGTGAGGACGCCGTTGCCGGTGCCGGCCGGAGTGTGGCTGTCCTCGGGCACGATCGTGTACCGCAGCGACAGCGTGTGGCCGGCGGCGAGAAAGTCGAAGGCCTCGCTGCCTGAATTGAAATCCCACGTAAACGCGGCGTGGGTGGCGGTGCCATCGAGAATGCTCCCGGGCTGCACGGCCAGATAGTTGAGCAGCGTCGCGCTCGAGGGCTCGCCGACATAGCCGGTCTGGAGCACATCGTCCAAATAGATATCGAGATGATCGACCGCGACCGTGACGTGATCGGTGGCATCGGCATCCGAAACCGTCAGCGTACCGTGCTTCACCAGTTCCGTATTCGTCTCGAGCAGATCCGCGCCGGAATGGTCGTTCGTTTCCGCCGTGATCACGGGCGCGTCGTTCTTGCCGGTGATCGTGATCGTGACGTCGGTTGTGCCCGTCTTGCCGTAATCGGCCGTGATCGTGATGGTGGAAATCACCTTCGCGGTCTGGTCCTTGGCGAGGAAGTCCAGCGCGCCGTCGGCGATCGAATAGCTCCAGGTGACGGTGCCATTGTTCAGCCCGGCCTGCGGCAGAAGCGTCAGCCCGCTCTTGAGCGCCGCGATCTCGTCAAGAGAGAGCGACGAGGTGAGGTTAGTGCTGTGATCGGCGCCAAGCGAGGTCACGACCTGGCCGGTGATCTGTGCCGTCGGCAGGTCGGTCAAATCGATGTCGGTGAAGTGGATGGCGCCGGTCGCGGGCGTTGACGTATCGGAGGTGGCGAAGTCGCCGGTGGCGTCCGCCTGCTCGGAGACGCCCCCCGCCAACACGCCGCCGGCGGTGAAGGCCGGCACGTGGTCATCGGTCATCGTGATCAGCGTGTGGCCGGTGCCGTCGTCGCTGCCGGCGAAATGGGCATTGCTGTAGTCGGCGCCGGCCAGGTTCAGGCTGATGTGATTGCCGTCCGCATCCGTCACCGTCAGCACGCCGCCGGTCGCGGGATTGGAGTTTGCAACATAGACCGCGCTGGTGCCGAGCCCGTATTTGATGGTCGACAGGTCTATCGTGTCGTTCGTGGACAGCGCGCCGATAGAGCCGCCAAAGGCTGACGTATCGATCTGAAGATGGGCGCCGTCGCCGTCGAGTGTGATCGTCTGCGTGACCGTGCCGTCGAGCTTCAGCAACGCGCCGGCGTCGACGGTGACCGAGCCCGAGCCCGACAACGAGCCGAACAGCGTCAGCGCCCCGTCATGGACCTCGATGCTGCCGGCATTGGCGATTGTGCCCGTGATGGACGCCGTGCCCCAACTGTCGATGGTCGCGTAATTCTCGACGCTCAGCCCGGTCCCGGAGATCGACGCGCCATGCAGATCGATGGCACCGTGGTTGACGATCGACGACGCGTTGCCGAAGACGCCCGTGCCGGCGACCGTCCAGGTGCCGCCGAGCTCATTGTTGAATGTCGCGGTGGCAACCGAGATATTGCCGTTGATGTGGCCGGCATTGTTGATCGTGATGGCGCCGCCGGTCTCGACGATGGCGTAGGTCGCAGCGGTCACGGTCGAGGCGACGGCCGGTCCGATCGTTCCGGTGGCGGAATTGTCGATCTGCGCGCTGCCGGTCGCGTTCTCCTGGATGAAGATCGCCGCATGGGCGCTCGGGGCCACGATCGATCCCGTATTGGTGATATGGGTCGAGCCGGTCGCGCCCACTTCGTTCTGCGTCACGCTGATGCCGGCGAGGCTCGTGCTGGTGATATTACCGTGATTGACGATGGTGACGTCGCCGCTGCCGTTGGCGATGGCAGACACGCCTACTGCGCCGGTAGCGGCGCCATTATTGGTGACGCTGACGTCGCCGCCACCGTGATCGAAGGCGCCGATCGCGGTACCCGCGGCTGCAATCGAAGATGTCGCACCGGTCGTGACCGTAATGTTGCCGGCACCCCAGGTGAACGCCTCGATGCCGTAGCCCGCATCGGCAATAATCGTTGCATCGCTCGTAACGGTGACGTCGCCCTTGACCGCATTCGAGAACGTGCCGGTCCCGCCGGGCTTATAGCCGGCGATGATCCCGCCGGGAGTGGTGCCGTCGTTATTCGAGGTCGAGCCGGAGTGGATCGTGCCATGGGCCTCGACGGAGATCGTGCTGCCGAGGCCGCCAGCGATCGCAGTGGCGTAGTTGACCGCCACGATGCCGGTGCTGCCGGACGTGATGCTGTCGCCGTTCGCCATGGTAACGCTGACGTCGCCCGCATCAATGCTGTAAGCCCTGATGCCGTAGCTCGTCGCACCCGAGATCGTAACGTTTGCGCCAAGCGTGACCGTCACGTCACCGGTGCCGCCGCTCAATGCCGAGGCGTTGATGCCGACGCTTTGGGTACCGGAGACCGAAATCGTGGTCCCGGCGAAGCTGGTCACCCTGACGTCGCCATTGCCGTAATTGTAGACGTCGATGCCATAGCCCGCCGAGGCGGTGATGTTGGCGTGATTGCTGATGGTGACGGTGCCGTTGACGCTGGTATTGGCGGTCGATCCGGTCGTGGCGCCGGTGTAGCCGGCCTGGATGCCCGCCGGCGTGTTGCCGCTCTGGTTCAGGCCGCTGCCGGAATTGATCGTGCCGTAGGTCGTGACGGTGATGGTGCTGCCGTCCGACGCGTCGATCGAATTTGCCCGATTGACCGCAATGATGGCCGAGCTGCCCGACGTGACGACGCTGGCGGCCTCGGTCGTGACGGTCTCGCTGCCACTGCCGTAGCTGCGCGCACGGATACCGTAGACGGAGCTGCCGGTGATGGTACCGCCGGCGTCAATGGCGATGTCGCCGTTGCCCTGCGTGGTCGCGTCGATGCCATATGCGCCGCCGACAGCGCCGCCGAGCTGGGTGATCGAGATGCCGCCGGCGCTGGCGCTGTTCAAATTCTCGACAAGAACGCCGACCGAATTCGCGCCGGTGCCGGTCGCCTTGCCGGTGAGATTGTTGACGGTGATATCGCCGGCGCCGGTCGCGCTGTCGCGCAGCCAGATGCCGTGGCCGGCGAGGCCCTTGATGTCGCCGGTCGCCGTGAACGAAATATCGCCGGTACCGTTCTGGGTGACCGCGACGCCATTGGCCGCGCCCGTCAGTGCACCGGTGGGCGTGAGAACGATGTTGGCGGGCGCTGCTGATGTGCCGCCCGATGCGGTGAAGTCGAGTGCATCGCCGCTCGATGTCGTGATATCGGCCGCGCCCTTGATCGTGAACGTGCCGGCTTTCGTCGACTGACCGGCAATGGTGCCGGTGAAGCTCTGGCCCGCCACCTTGTCGAGCTGGAGCGTATCGGTGCCGCCGGCAAAGGCAATGGTCTGCGCCGTCGCCCCCGCGAGCTCGAGCGTCGCGCCGTTATCGATGGTCACCGAGCCGACACCGCTGAGGCCACCGGCAAGGTTGAGCGTGCCGGCTTGGACTTCGATGGCGCCGGTGTTCGTGACCATTGCCGAAACGGTATTGGAGCCGGATACGCCGTAGAGATTGCCGGCATTGCTCAGGCTGCCGCCATTGATCGAAACGTCGGTCAGATAGAGTTTCGAGGTGCCGTCGACCGTGATCGTCCCGCCGGAATTGGTGACGATGACGCTCGCAAGCTTCAGCGTTCCGCCGTGCACCGCCTTGATATCGGCGGAGTTGACGATCAGGTCACCGGAAATATCGAGTTCACCACCATTCGCCTGGATCAGATTGTGGTTGGTGATGGTGTGGAGGATGGCGGGATCAATCGTCAGCGTGCCGCTGGTGACGGTGATCGTGCCGGTGTTGGTGATGTCTGCGTTGTTGATCGCGCTCGTACCAGTCGATTCCAGCGTACCGGCGATCGTCACCGTGCCGCCATCAATGGTCGCGCCCTGGAGATCGAGTGTCGAGCCGGACTCGACCGAGACATGACCGCTGCCGGTGTCGGTCACCGTCATCCCGATCAGCTTCAGTATCCCGTGATTGATCGCCGCCAACGTGCCGGTGTTTGCGATGGCTTCGCCGTTGATGTCGAGCTCGGCGCCATTGGCCCGGAGGATGCCGCCATTCGCGATCGAGGTTGCGGAACTCGTCGCGAACAGCGTCAACGCGCCCAGGGTTGCCTCGATCAGATAGTTGTTCGAGATGTTGGCGTTGGTAATCGCAGTTGTGCCAGTCGAATTCAGCGTGCCCGAAACATTGAGCGCGCCGCCGGTCAGGCTTACACCGTTCAACGTCAGCTTGCTGCTCGCATCGACCTTGACCGTGCCATGATTGGCGATTGCGGTGCCAGCAACAGTCACGTCGTCCAGCGTCAGTATGACGCCGCTCTCAACCGTTACGGCGGTGGTGCTCAGCGTCGCCGATTGATCGATCTTACTGCTGCCAATGACATCGATCGTGCCGGTGCCGTTGACGGCGCCGCCCGAAATCTCCGTGCCGGACAGTGTCAGCGTCTGGCCGCCGTCAACCGTCACCGTGCCGGTATTGGTCACGACGTCATTGAGCAGCGTCGCAGCGCCGGCGATCTCCAGCAGGCCGGTATTGGCGACCGCGCCACCCTGGATGCTGGCGCCGTCCTTGAGCTTGACGGTGTTGTCGAGCTCGATGCCGCCATTGCCCGTGATCGCCGAGCCCGACACCGTGATGCCGTCCAGCGTCAGCTGGGCATTGGCGCTAACTGTGGCCGTGCTCAGCGTCGCGCCGCCGTCGATCTTGCTGGCACCCGTGACGTCGATCGTGCCGAGACCGTCGATCGTACCGCCGCTGATCGTGGCGCCATTGGTCGTCAGCTTGCCGTTGGCGTCCACCGTGACGTTGCCGGCATTCGCAATCGTCGAGCCCTGGTCGATCGTCAGTGCGCCGTTCGCCAGCACTTCGATCGTGCCAGTGCTCGCATTCGTGATCGTCTCATGGTGCAGCGCGTTGCCGGTGCCGCTGACCTTAAAGGCCGCATTGTTGTTCAGGATGCCGCCGCTCAGAACGGCGTTGCCGGTGAGATCGATCTCGCCGTTGCCGGTGACCGTGCCGGTGCCGTTGATCGTCGCGCCGTTGACCGTCAGCTTGCCGTTGGCATCGACCGTGATGTTGCCGGTGTTGGCGACAGTTGAACTCTGGTCGATCGTCAGCGCGCCGTTCGCCAGCACTTCGATCGTGCCGGTGGTCGAATTCGTGATCGTCTCGTGGTCGAGCGCATTGCCGGCACCGCTGACCTTGAAGGCCGCGTTGTTGTTCAGGATGCCGCCACTCAGCACCGCAGCGCCGGTCAGATCGATCTCGCCGTTGCCCGTGACAGTCCCGGGGCCGCTGATCGTGGCCCCGCTCACCGTCAGCTTGCCGGTGGCGTCCACGGTGACGTTGCCGGTATTAGTGACCGTCGAACCCTGGTCGATCGTCAGCCAGCCATTCGCCAGCACCGTGATCGTGCCGCCGGACGTGTTTGCGACGGTCTCGTGGGCGAACTCCGCCGTGCCCTTGACGTTGACCGCGCCTGAATTGTTCAGCGTGCCGTCCTTGAGGACGCTGGTGCCGTCGAGTTCCAGCGTGCCGGCGATGGTGACCGTGCCGCCGCTGATGGTGGCGGTGTCGACGATCAGCGTCGTGCCGGCATCGGCCTTCAGTGTGCCGCCGGCATTGTTAATTCCGGCGAGCGTCTTCAGCGTGCCGGCAAACAGCTCAGTCGTGCCGGAATTGGTGATCGTGGTGCCGCCGGCGAAATCGCCACCGCCCTTGAGCGTCAGATAGCCGGCGTTGGTGAGCACGCTACTGTCCAGGAACTCGGCCTTGCCACCAACCGAGATCGTGCTTGCCGTAAAATTGGTGAGCTTCGAATCGGCCTTGAGGCTGATCTCGCCCGCAATCGTCAATGCACTCTTGTTGATGACTTCCGGTGCCCTGTGGCCGACGGTAGTATCATAGTCGTTCATCGTGATCGACTTGGCATAAGCAGCCGCGTCGATCGTCACCGGATAGGATGGCGTCAGCCCGTGCAGCTGATCGGTGATGACGATGACGTCGTCATTGATGGTGGGGACCGTGCCGGTTGCCCAGTTGGCCGCATCCTTCCAGAAGCCGCCCGAGGGAGCGCCGGGCTTGTCGGTCGCGATCCACACCACGGCGGGAGCGTCGGTGCCGGTGATCGTGACGGTGATGGTCTGCTGGGAGGTGGCGCCTTGCGCGTCCTTGAGCGTCACGGTGTAGACCAGCGTCAGCACCTCACCCTTGGGGATGAAGTCGGCGAGGTAGACCGGCAGGTCGGCCAGTGACCAATTGATGGTGCCGGTGCCGTCACCGGTGCTGTCGGCGCCCGCCGCAATCACGACCGACATCGCACTCTGGAACGCCGCGAGTGGGCCCGGCGGAACGGTGCCATCGGGCAGGGTCGCGCTGGTCAACGCCACCGACACCGTATGCTTGTCGGTGAGATCGACGTCGTCGAAGCTCAGCGTGCCCGTCGTCGGCACATCGCTGGTGAGCGGGCCACCGGGCACGCTGGTACCGCCTTCGAAGGTGATGACCGGCACGCTGGTGGTGATTACCGGCTTGTCGTTGGTGCCGGTGATCGTGATGGTGATGTCGATGAACGAGGCTTCGGGATTGACCGAGAAATTATTGTCGACGCGGACCTTGTAGGTCAGCGTCAGCGTTTCTCCAGCCGCGAGGAAGTCGAAGACGTGGTCGGGGATCGTGTAGGTCCAAACGGCCGAGCCGTTGTTGCTGTTGCCAGCGTCGGCCACGACCTGGATCTCGATCTGCGTTGCCGCGATGTCCTGCTTCTGGAGTGCAGAGAGCGTGCCAGTGACGTCCTGCTCGCCGGCGGTCTTGTAGACGTAGTTCGGCGCGCCGCCGAGGCTTATGCTTACCGTCGGTCGATCGCCCAGGTTTTGGTCGACGAAGGTGATCCGGCCGGAGATCGTGTCGGAAGCCACGGTGTCGCCGGTCGTGTCCGCACGGTCCCCGGTCGCGTTCGCGTGCTCGGTCAGCGCGAACGCCGTCTTCACATTGCCGTTGGAGTCGAGGCTTTGACGCAGGGGCGGGCCGGGAATGCGGGTGCTGGTCGCCGGATCATGGCCGGTCCCCGGCGATGTCGGCTCAGGGAGATGCGTGAAGGTCGCGGTCGCGGTGGCACCGGTATCCGTCTTGATGAAGACAACGTTGCCGGTCTGCGTGATCGAGTCGGTGAAGTTCTGGGTCAGCTTGGTGTTGCTGTTGTTGTCCGTGAACTTCAGCGTGAACACGTCTGTGATCAGCTTCTGGATGTCCGGTGACATCAGCGCATTGGAGATCGAGACGTTACCGCCGCTGATCTGGATCATCTGGCCGGCCTGGTTGACCGTCGCGATCGGCAGCAGCGTGACCTTGTCGAACAGGATGTAGGAGCCCGTCGTGCCGTTCGGCTCGACCAGCACCTGGAAGCTCGCCTGCGGCTGCGGATCGCCGCCGCCGGCGGGAACGACGAAATTGATCTGGCTCAGCACCGCCGTGCCACGGATGCCCATCGTGGCGACCGGCGTGTCGACCTTCATGTCGCCGTGCTTGGCGGTCTCGCCGGCAACGAAAGTGATGGTGCCCGCGACCAGACTGAGCAGCGAGGAATTGTTCGACCCGTTGGGGTCGTAGACCATCTCGTTCAGCACCATCCGCGCATTGGAGGACAGGCCGAACACCGTGCCGTCGATGAACGTGATGCCGAGCGTCGAGTCGCCACCGGTCGAGACCACGTCGCCCTTCTCGACGTTGTCGCCGTTGTTCAGGATGACGGAGACGCCGTTACGGACCGCGGTCGCGCTGCCGGAGAGCTTGGTGACGTGGCCGATGACCTGCGCGGCGGCAATGCCGGAGGCGGCCTGCGCGTATTGCACATGGCCGGTGAGTGCGTTGACGACGTCGCCGGTGAGGTGTGCGCCGTCAGGCGAAGCGATCGCCGCGCGCTTGTCGCCCCTGAAATAATCGTGAACGACGAAATCGTGCCCATCATGGGACAGCACGAGGTCGAGACCGGCGCGCTTGAAATCGCCGTTGAAGATCAGGTTCGGGTCGGGAACGACGAACGCGCCATCAGGCACGTGACCGTGCGCCTTGGCGGTAAAGGAATCGACATGGCCATCGGCGGGCGATCGGGAACCCAAGCCGTCCAAGGAAATCGCGGCGTCAAATTTGCCAGCGTAATTCAATCCGGGCACCAAAAAAGGAGTTAAAATCTAAGTAAGTATCGCTCGCCTAAACTTGCATATCATTACCAAGTCCTTAGCGAAACCACCTATTGCTTGTGTGATTTGGCATCACCAAGCGGTCGATGCTCTCAGGCGGCTGGGCGCCTGCAGAGAAGCCAAAGTAATTTTTGGAATACTCATAAGTAAAATAGCGCTTATTTTCGCTCATTTCCAGTAACCCCATGTATTCCGTTGTAGAAATCCTACAATAGATACTTATGTCATCTTTTGTTTGTGGATCCCCGCACCACCCTGCGGCAAATACGGAGCCAAATCTGTGATCCAATTAACAGAAGCCGTGAAATAGCGAGCCGTTAGCCATAAGGCGCAGAATCAGTTCCGCGACAACTTGTGCCTGCAATTGGTCCTTCTTCGCGGCAACTGCCGCCCTCCTAGCCGGCGAAACGTAAAATTTTACGCAATTTGAGCAGGCCCATTTCAGCCTGTTGCCCGGTTTTGGGACCCCAGCCGGGCGCGTTAAGCAGAACAAAACCGGCGGCCTCGCACTATCTCCGCGAAAGCAACAAAGCCCGGCACGTGCAGGTCGAGGGGGACCTGGCGAAGCCGGAAGGGGATGTCAGATGGAGACTGCTGCTCGCTCGCGCGCTTGGCGCGCAATCGTTGTGCTGTGCGGATTGATCCTGCTCGGATCGGCCGCCGAGCTTCGCGCTGGAACACTACTGTCGCCGGGGGCCGGCGTCCTCGTGCGCAAATCCGCCGAGCCGTTCGGCGTGTTCGCCTTCGCTATCTCCGCCGGAAGCCTGCAACAGAAATGGCTCGCGCTGAGGTCCAGGCTCGACGATGACATGGTGCAGCTCGCGCTATGCGACGGCGACCGGGACAATTGCGCGTCGCCTGCTGCGCTGAAACTGCTCGCCATCGTCGACCAGGCCCGCAGCCGTGACGGCCGCGCTCTGCTGGGCGAAACCAATCGCGCGATCAACCTCGCCATCCGTGCCGCCGATGACGGTTCCGAGGACGTCTGGAGCTCGCCGCTCGCGACTTTCGCGCGTGGCGCTGGGGACTGCGAGGACTATGCCATTGCCAAGCTCGCCGCCCTTAAGCTCGCGGGCGTCGCCGCCGAAGATCTCCGCATCGTCGTCGTGCGCGACATCCGCGCCGGCGAACAGCATGCGGTTGCCGCTGCACGGCTCGACGGCCACTGGCTGATGCTCGACAACCGCCGCATGGCAATGGTCGAGGACGACGCTGCGCGGAGCTATCAGCCGTTGTTCGTCCTCTACCAGTCGGCCGTGCTGAAATATGTCGACGAACCCGTGCGGTTCTCGATGGTCGCCGCCGAGGCGCGTTGATTTTCTTATAGGCCGGGGTGGAGCCGCCGGGTCGGCGCACAGCGCCGCCCGACGACGGGCTCCGCGAAATCCGGGGCCGCTGCCGCCTGTCGCACGAATCCCGGATTGCGCTGCGCTCCATCCGGGCTACCAGCACAAAGTACGCTTACCCACAAACCCATTCCACAGCGCGATCCAGGACGCTAGCATGGCCGCGGCTATGCGGGGGCGACTGGAATGCGGTTCATCGTGCTGACTATGCTTGCGCTACTGGCCTTGCCGGCGGCTCCAGGCTTCGCGCAATCCAGCCCGTCCGACCGCTCCGTCGCCGACAGGCTACCGCTGTTCGCCAGGAACAACTGCCAGCAGATCCGCGATCCCGGTAATCAATTGTTCTGCGGTGATGCAGAGCTTGCCGCCGCCGCCGAGAAGCTGAGTACGGGAATCGAGGCGCGGCTTGCCCGCCTGCCCGATCGCCTGCCTGGGATCGAGGAGAACGCGATCTGGGTTCGCCAGCGCAACCTCGGTTGCGGCATCGTCGGCCAGACCGCGATCCGCACTGACGATTTCGACCGGGTGAAGGCATGTCTTCTCAAGGTGACCGATGAGCGCGCCGCGATCGTGCGCGATCAGGATTTCGACTGTCTCGCGGCCAACACCGCCGCGGGCGCGCTGATCTGTGCGGACCCGTCGCTGGCGCTTGCCGAGACCGAGTTGAACAGCCAGGTTCTCGGCCTGATCGGCAAGCTCGATCCGACCGCGGCCCGCTTTGCCTTCGCCGAATATGGCCGGTGGACGCGAGAGCGCGATCGCAAATGCAATCTGGTCGGCAAGGAGAACGTGCCGCTCGGGGAGCTCGAATCCGCGGAGGACTGTCTCGCCGGCTATCTGAAGCACAAGGCCGACGAGATTGGCGCGGCGAAAGGCGATCCGAAGAAGGTGTTCGGCCGGCAGGTCGCAGCCCGCGCGCCCGACACCGATGCCGTCGATTTCTGCGCCGCGCGAATCCACGCGGCCAATTCCTGCGGCAACTTCCTCCGCATCAACCGCGTCTACGCGCTCGACAGCCAGGTGGGCGAGCAGGAAGCGCAAGTCACGGGCGAAATCGAGATGGCCGTGCTGGCGCCCTTCGCCACCTGCAGCAAGATCGCCACGACGTGCACGGGCACCTGCTGGAACGCCACAACGGGTCGTCCGCAGCCTGGCGTCGGCAACAAGGAGCGCTCCGCAGACGCCTTCAACGTCACACGCCGCCTGCGGATCCAGCGCACCTTTGCGTTTGTGAAAGCTGCCGACGGCTGGCGCTGCCGGGAAGACGAACTGGCCCCGGTGAATTCAGGCACCGCCAGTGGGGGATCGTAGGGCTGTGTGCTCTCCCTCTCCCCGTTCTTACGGGGTCGCGACGAGCTTCGCTGGCGCTGAGAGGGTTGGAGTGAGGGGCTGCTTCAGCGAATCCGGTGACGTTAGACTCGCGGAGAGCCCCCTCACCCGGAATTTGCTGCGTAAATTCCGGCCTCTCCCCGCATGCGGGGAGAGGCGAAGAAATCAAAACATCAGATTGTCCTTCACCAGAACCCAGCGGCCGCCCTTGACCTGCTGCACCTGGGTGATGGTGTTGGCGAGGTGGTCGGTCTTGGAGAATTTGGTCGGCGGCGAGTTGAAGATGTCGAGGAATTTGTCGCCCGATTCCAGCGCGTCCAGCATCTTCTGGCCGGTCAGATCCTTGCCCGCCTTGTTGGCGTAGAACGCAAACGTCGTCACCGCATTGTAGCCGATGATCGCCTGGGTGTTGGCATCGGTGTTGAACATCTTCTTGTAGTTGATGAGCCAGTCGTGGACCTTGCCCTTGGCGGTGTCCTCGTAGGGGATCTCGAAGCCGCTCGCCGCATAGAGGCCCTCGACGGCGTCCTTGCCGAGTGCCGGCACTTCCAGCACGTTGGTCGGCGTCGCCCCCAGGAAGGTGACGTCCCAGCCGAGCTTCTTCGCCTCCGTCATCGCGCCGATGGTCTCGCGGATCACGGTGCCGAGCACGACGAGGTCGCAGCCGTCGGACTTCATCTTGGCGATCTGCGCGCTGAAATCGGAGGCGCCGCGCTTGTAGCTCGTCACCGACGCCGGCTGCAGCTTCATGGCCGTCAATTGCTGGGTGAAGCCGTCGAGCACGTTCTTTCCATACTCGTCATCCTGATGCATGATGCAGGGCTTCTGGAAGTTCTTCCACTCCACCATGTATTTCAGCGCGGCGCGTGTGCTCTCGACATAGGGCAAGAGGTTGTTGAACTTCAGCCGCTCCTGCGGCTTGGCCGGGTCGAATTTGAAGGTGAACTCGGCGGCGGTCAGCGGGAAGAGCTGGAGCACGCCGGCATCGAACAGGATGTCCTGCGCGGCGAGCGTCGGCGCCGATCCCATCGAGCCGATCATTGCAAATATCTTGTCGCGCTCGACCATCTTCTGGGACGCCAGCACGCCCTTCTTCGGATCGTAGCCGTTGTCCTCGAGGATCATCCTGATCTTGCGGCCATTGATGCCGCCGGCCGCGTTGATTTCCTCGACCGCCATCTTCATGCCGTTGGAGACCGGCACGCCCCAGACCTTGATCGGCCCCGACAGATCCTGATGGGTGCCGATGACGATCTCGGAGGCCGAGATGCCTTCATTGGTGACCTTGGTCTGCGCCGCGGCAGGCAGACAGGTGAGCACCACCGCGCCTGCCGCAAAGCCGAACGTTCTCAACGATCTCGACATTGACGTCTCCTCTCCTTGGGGCCCTTATGATGCGAAGGGTGGGGCCATCACTCCTTCGCTGTTATTCAAACAGGATTGTTCAAGCCACCGCCCGCGTCGGATACATTGCGTCGATCTCGGCGGCATAGCGCTTGTTCACGAAGCCACGCTTCAGCTTCATGGTCGGCGTCAGCTCCTCGTCCTCCGGAGTGAGTTGCCGTTCGATCAGATAGAATCTCTTGATAGTCTCGACGCGGGCGAAATTGGCATTGACCGCTTCGATCTCGCGCCAGATCAGGTCCTGGATCTCCGCCGCGCGGCACAGGCTGGCATAATTGGTGAAGGGGATGTCGTGGTCCTGCGCGAACTTCTCGACATTCTCCTGGTCGATCATCACGAGGCAGGTGAGGTATGGCCGCTTGTCGCCGATCACCACGGAATCCGAGATGTAGGGCGAGAATTTCAGCTGATTCTCGATCTCAGACGGCGTGATGTTCTTGCCGCCCGAGGTGATGATGATGTCCTTCATCCGGTCGGTGATGCGGACGAAGCCCTCATTGTCGATGGTGCCGACGTCGCCGGTATGCAGCCAGCCGCGATGGTCGATGGTCTCTGCTGTCCTCTCCGGCTGGTTCAGATAGCCCATGAACAGGAAGTCGCCCCTGATCAGGATCTCCCCGTCGGACGACAGCGCCACTTCACCCCACGACACCGCCTTGCCGACCGAGCCGAACTTGATCCGCTCCGCCGGCATCATGGTGGCGACCCCGCAATTCTCGGTCTGGCCGTAGACCTCATGAATGTCGATGCCGAGCGCGAGATACCAGCGGATCAGCTCCGGTGCGATCGGCGCCGCGCCGGTGAAGGCGATGCGGCAACGGTCGAGCCCGATCATGCGGCGAATGTTGCGGAATGCGAGCCGGTAAGCGATGCCGTTCGCGATACGCAACGACAGCGGCGGCGGTTTCGCTTCGATCCTGCAATCGACCATGCGATAACCGATATCGATGGCGCGGCGGTAGACCCATTGCTGCAGCGGCGTCGCGTCCTTTAGGGCGATAGTGATCGCGGAATAGAATTTCTCCCAGATCCGCGGCACCGCGAGGAAGATGGTCGGCTGCACCTCGCGCAGATTGTCCGGCACGGTCTCCGGACTCTCGGCAAAATTCATCACCGAGCCGAGCGCGACCGAGATGTAATAGCCGCCAATCCGTTCGGCGACGTGGCAGAGCGGCAGGAAGATCAGCCGGTCCTCGTTCTCGCGCGCCGGAATGAAATCGTTGGCGTGCCGCATCTGGTGCGTGACGCTGCGGTTGGCGTGCATGGCGCCCTTGGGCGGGCCCGTGGTGCCGGATGTATAGACGAGGACCGCGAGATCGCTCGCACTGCGACTGTCGACCATTTCCTGCCATAGCGCGTCACGGCCGGCCATGTGGTTGCGCCCGAGCGCGCGGAACTCTTCGAGCGACATCACTATGTCGTCGGAGAAGCCGCTGAGGCCCTCCATGTCGAACACGATGATCTTTCGCAGAGAGGGACAGCGTGCGCGACAGGCCAGGACCTTGTCGAGCTGCTCCTCGTCCTCGGCGAAGATCACTTTCGTCCGGGAATCGTTGACGAGATATTCGACCTGGGATGAGGCATCGGTCGGATAGATGCCGGAGGAGACGCCGCCGGCGCACAGAATGCCCATGTCGACATGGACCCATTCCGGCACTGCGTTGGCGATGATGGAAGCAACGTCGCCGGGTCTGAAGTCGATGGCGTGCAGCGCGTAGGCGATCTCCTTCGAGATCTCCAACCATTCGCGCCAGCTGGTCGGCTGCCAAATCCCGAATTTCTTCTCGCGTATAGCCGGCCTGTCGCCCCGCGTTTCCGCGGCGCGCAAAAAGCTCTTCGCGATCGTGTCAGCGACCGTCAGCACCGCCGGTCGGGCCATTCACGTCTCCTCCTTGTCGCATTCCCCTCCGCTGCCTGCCTTGCCGGCGGTCTATTGTTTCGGACGGGTCTCCCGATCTAACGCCAATTCTTCCTTCAACGCCAAGGCTTGCTTCAACGCCAAGTCTTCTTCTTTTTCCAGCGCCGCTCGCCTCGTGCGCCCGCTTCCTTGGCGCCAAGATAGAATTCCTGGATGTCCTTCGAATGCATCAAACGGTCGCAGCTGTCGTTCATCACGATCCGGCCGATTTCCAGCACATAGCCATAATGCGCCGTCTCCAGCGCCACCTTGGCGTTCTGCTCGACCAGCAGGATCGACATGCCCTGCTCCTCGTTGACGCGGCGTATGATAGCGAAGATCTCCTTCACCAGGATCGGCGACAGCCCGAGCGAGGGCTCGTCGAGCAGCAACAGCGTCGGCCGGTTCATCAGCGCGCGGCCGATTGCGAGCATCTGCTGCTCGCCGCCGGAGAGCTGTCCGGCCGGCTGGTTGATGCGCTCCTTCAGCCGCGGGAAATAGCCGTAGACGCGCTCCAGATCCTCGGCAACGCCGTCACGATCCTTGCGCGGATAGGCGCCCATCATCAGGTTCTCGCGCACGGAGAGGAACGGGAACACCTCGCGTCCCTCCGGCACATGGCTGAGACCCAGCCGCACGATCCTGTCCGCCTCCATGCGCTGGATCGACTTGCCCATGAACTCGATGGCGCCCTTCTGCGGATCGAGAATGCCCGAGATCGTCTTGAGCACCGTGGTCTTGCCGGCGCCGTTGGCGCCCAGCAGCGTGACGATGCGGCCGCGCGGCACTTCGAGCGAGATGCCGCGGATCGCCATGATCGGCCCGTAATAGCTCTCGATGTTGGAGAGTTTCAGGATGATGTCTGGTGTCACCACGGCATCCATCGCGTCAGGCTCCCAGATAGGCGGCGACGACATCGGGGTGCTGCTGCACCTCAGTGGGCGAGCCCATCGCCAGCACCCGGCCGTAGTTCAGGGCGATGACGCGGTCGGAGACGCGGTTGACCAGTGACATGTCGTGCTCGACCATGAGCACGGTGACGCCGAGCTCGCTCTTGAGGTCGCGGATCCAGAACGACATGTCGTCGGTCTCCTCCACGTTGAGGCCGGAGGACGGCTCGTCGAGCAGGATCAGCTTCGGCTCCGAGCATAGTGCGCGCGCCAGCTCGATCACCTTGCGCACGCCGTAAGGCAGACCCGAGATCAGCTTGTCGCGGTAGGGTTCGAGATCGAGGAATTCGATGACTTGCTCGACCCTGCGGCGATGCACCTTCTCGTCGGCCCGTACGCCCGGCAGGAACAACAGTTCCTGCCAAAGCTGCGTGGTCGAATGCCGGTGGCGTCCGACCAGCAGGTTCGACAACACCGTCGCGTTCTCGAACAGCTCGATGTTCTGGAACGTGCGGGCGATGCCGAGCCTTGCGATGTCGTGGGGCGGCTGCTCCGTGATGTCCTGATCCTCGAAGAAGATGCGGCCGGAGGTCGGCCGGTAGATCCGCGAAATCAGGTTGAAAATCGAGCTCTTGCCGGCGCCGTTCGGCCCGATGATCGAGAGGATCTCGCCCCTCTCGACCGCGAAAGACACCGCATCGACGGCCTTCAGCCCGCCGAAATGCAGCGACAAGCTCTCGGCGCGAAAATAGCTCATCGGTTGCGCTCCGACTTCACGTAGATCTTCTGCCGCTTGAAAGTGGCGCGTTTGTAGAGCGGGAACAGCTGGAAGAAGAGTTTGATCTTGAGCCAGCGGCCGTAAAGCCCGAGCGGCTCGAACAGCACGAACAATACGATGATGATGCCGTAGATCGCGCCTTTCAGGCCGTTGAGTGAAGCAAAGGCCGCGACCTTCGACTGGACATTGGCGGCGGTCTGCGTGCCCGCTCCGAAGGTCGCGGCAATGCCGGCGATGATGCCGGGCATGTCGTCCTTGAGGTAGGTCAGGAACGGATCGATCATCACGATGAAGATCGCCCCCAGCACCGCGCCGTGCAGGCTGAAGGTGCCGCCGATCAGGATTACGATGATGAACTCGATCGAGAGTTGGAGCGTGAACATCTCCGGCGAGATGAAGGAGAGCTTGTGCGCGAACAACACGCCGGCGAAGCCGGTGATCGCCGCGGAGATCGCAAAGGACTTCACTTTGTACAGCGCGACGTTGACGCCCATGCTGCGCGCCGCGGTCTCGCTGTCGCGGATCGCGACGAAGGCGCGCCCCGTGGGCGACCGCAGCAAATTGAGCGTGCCGACGATGGTCAGCACCAGCACCGCGAGGCAGAGGAAATAGAAGGTGGGGCTGTCGCGCGAGACGGCGACCCCAAACAGCGACACCGCCTTGATCCGCATGCCCTCGTTGCCGTTGGTGACGCTCTCCCAGCGCGCCAGAATCTCCTCGACGATGAAGGCGAAGGAGATGGTGGCGATGACGAGGTAGATGCCTTGCAGCCGCAGCGCGGGGAAGCCGACCAGCGCACCGATCAGCCCGGTCAGGAGCCCGGCGGCGAGAAAGTAGACCGGGAACGGCACACCATATTTTTGCAAATAAGCCGCCGTATACGCACCGATCGCGAGAAACGCCGCATGCCCGAGTGAGGCCTGCCCGGTGAAACCCGTCAAGATCAACAACGCCACTCCGACCGTCGCGTAGATACAGACGAAGACGAGCTGGCTCATCAGATAGCTGGAGAGCACATAAGGCGCGATCAGCAGCACGGCCAGCAGGAGACCGTACGAGACGTAATAGCCCGAATGCGGAAACAGCCTGATGTCGTCCTCGTAGTCGGTCTTGAACAGGAAGCGCATGCGTTCAGACCTTCTTGCGGACGTGAAGGCCGAACAGGCCTTCGGGCTTGAGCAAGAGCACGGCGAGCAGCACGATATAGGGCGCGACGTCCTTCCAGCCCTCGGCCAGATAGAAGCCGGCCATGCTCTCGATGACGCCGATCAGAACGCCGCCGACGACGGCGCCGGGGATCGAGCCGAAGCCGCCGAGCACGGCGGCCGGAAACGCTTTCAGGCCCAGCACCAGACCGACATTGGAATGGATGAAGGTGATCGGCGCCAGCAGCACGCCGGCGCAGGTCGCAACCGCCGCGCTGATCGCCCAGACGATCGACACCACGCGCTTGACCGGGATGCCCATGTAATAGGCCGCCAGCATGTTCTCGGAACTGGCGCGCATCGCGGTGCCGAGCGTGGTCTTGTTGAAGAACAGCCAGAGCAGCGCGCAGAGGATGACCGTCGCCGCGATCACCGAGAGCTTGTCATGGGCGAGCACCAGCGAACCGATCCGCAGCACGCCCTGGCTGAAGGGCGTGTCGATCTTGAAATCGTCGGTGCCCCAGATCATGCCGGAGACCGAGCGCAGGAAATAGCCGAGCCCAATGGTGGCCATGATGATGGAGAATTGCGGATAGCCGAGGATCGGCCGCACCACCACGCGCTCGGCCAGCATGCCGAACAGCGCCATCGCCGCCACCGCGCCGGCAAAGCCGATCCAGTAGTTCAGGCCCATCATACCGATGAAGGTGAAGGCAAAGAAGCCGCCCAGCATCATCAGATCGCCCTGGGCGAAATTGACGACCTCGGTGGCCTTGTAGACGAGCACGAAGCCGAGCGCGATCAGGCCGTAGACGCAGCCGAGCGCAACACCGCTGACCAGCTGCTGAACGAAATCCAGCATCGTCGCGCATCCTCCCGATACAACCGGCGGTTCTTCCTGACCGCCTTGCCGCATCTTGTGTTCAGTCGCTACGCAGTCGTTTCGCTGCGTTCGCGCCATTCGTCCCTTCGCCAATTCAGCCTGAACCGCCAAGCGCTGTCAACAAACGGTGACTTGCTATTAGTCCAATCCGGATGACGGAATTTGCCGCAGCGCGATTCACGGTGCCGAAACATCTTCGGGGCATGGTCGCGAGCGATGCAAAACCGCAAGGTGTGGCCGTGATGAAGCGGGACGACTCGGCGCTCGAAGTCCGGGGGTTAACGAAGCGTTTTGACCGTCTGGCGGTCGATAACCTCGATCTCACCATCCATGCCGGCGAATTCTATGCGCTGGTCGGCCCCAACGGCGCCGGCAAGACCACCACTTTGCGCATGGTTGCAGGCCTTTTGCGGCCCGATGCGGGCGCAGTCTCCATCTTCGGCATCGATGCGCTCCAAAACCCCGTCGCCGCCAAGCAGGTGATGGCGTGGGTCTCCGACGAGCCCATGATCTATGACAAGCTCACGCCGCTCGAATATCTCGAATTCGTGGCCGGTCTGTGGGGCATCGCACCATCGGCCTCGGAACCGGTCGCCGCGGAGCTCCTGAACTCGCTCGGGCTCGAGCCGCACCGGCACGAACGCTGCGAGGGTTTTTCCAAGGGCATGCGCCAGAAGGTCGCCCTCGCCGGCGCCCTGGTGCACGATCCCCGCCTCATCATCCTCGACGAGCCGCTGACGGGACTGGACGCCGTCTCCGCCCGCCATGTCAAGGGACTCCTCAGCGAGCGCGTCCGCGCCGGCTGCACCGTCATCATGACCACGCATATCCTCGAGGTCGCCGAACGCATGGCCGACCGCATCGGCGTGATCGCGGCCGGCCGGCTGGTTGCCGAGGGCACGCTGACCGAGCTGCGCCAGCAAAACGGGCACGCCGATACCAGCCTGGAAGATCTCTTCATCGCACTGGTGACGCTGCAGGAAGCCGCATGAGCTCGGCCACCGCGCTGTCCTGGTTCGCCCGCCACGAGCTCCGGCTCGCCTGGCGCGAATGGCTCGCCATGATGACAGGCGGGCGGCGCAAACGAACGCGTGCCGCGGTGATCGGACTGCTGTTCTTCGCGGCGCTGCTGCACGTGCCGGCCTGGGCGGTGATCGGCCGCTTCGCCGACCTGCAATTGCCGCTCGACAAATCCTCGCTGATCGTGATCTCGGCGACGATTTTTCTCGCCTGGACGCTGATGCTGTCACAGGCGATCGAATCGGTGACCCGGGTGTTTTACGCCCGCGCCGATCTCGACCTCATCATGTCCTCACCCGCGACGCTGGCCAATCTGTTCTCGGTGCGCATCGCCGCGATCGCGCTCACCGTCACGGTGATGGCGCTGCTGTTCTCGACACCCTTTATCGACGTGCTGGTGTTCGGGGGCGGCGCGCGCTGGCTCGCAGCGTTCGGCGTCGTCGTCGCCATGGGCCTGTCGGCCGCAGCGGTCGCGATCGCCGTCACTATCCTGCTGTTCCGCCTGATCGGTCCGGCGCGGACACGGTTCGTCGCCCAGATCCTCGCCGCGATCATCGGCGCCGGCTTCGTGATCGCGCTCCAGGTCGCGGCAATCATGTCCTACGGCACGCTATCGCGCTTCACCATCCTGACCTCGGATAGCCTGGCCGCTTACGCGCCCGATGCCGACAGCATCTGGTGGTGGCCGGCGCGGGCGGCGATGGGGGACGCCGAGGCGCTGCTGCTGCTCCTGGCACTCGGGCTCGTGCTGCTCGGAAGCGTCATGGCGATCTTCTCGAGCCGCTTTGCAGACACGGCGATCGATGCCGCCGCCTATGGCGCGTCCGGCCGTCGCAGCGCGAAGGAGCGCCCGTTTCGCGGCGGATCGCGGCAGCATGCCCTGCGGCGCAAGGAGTTTTCGCTCCTCTGGCGCGATCCCTGGCTGATCTCGCAGACGCTGATGCAGCTGCTCTATCTGGTGCCACCGGCGCTGCTGCTCTGGCGCAACTTTGCCGACAGCTCCGCGGCACTGACGCTGATCACGCCCGTCATCGTCATGGCGGCGGGACAACTCGCCGGCGGGCTTGCCTGGCTGACGATCTCGGGCGAGGACGCGCCCGACCTGGTTGCCACCGCGCCATTGACGCCGTCGAGCGTCGTCCGCGCCAAGATCGAGGTGGTGCTGATCGCGATCGCCGTCATCTTCTGCCCGTTGATCGCGGCGCTCGCTTTCGCCTCGGCGTTCCAGGCCGCGGTCAGCGCCGGTGCGGTCATCGTCAGCGCGGCCTCCGCCACCGCAATCCAGCTCTGGTTCCGGGTGCAGGCCCGGCGCAGCCAATTCCGCCGCCGCCAGACCTCGTCGCGGCTTGCGACCTTCGCCGAGGCGTTCTCCTCGATCGGCTGGGCTGCGAGCGCCGCGCTGGTGCTCACGCTGCCCATCGTCGGTCTCGTCAGCAGCCTGATCACCGCGAGCCTCGTCGCCATCACCTGGAAGTTCAGCCCGCGGCGGGAGTGACAATGGGCCGGCGTGAGGGTGCGACACTGACGCGCTGTTGATCGCGCGCTGTTGGCCACGCGTTGCATTGCACGCTAGACTTTCCCCTGAAGTCATCGGGGATGGATTCATGCGGCGACTGGTTTCGGTGGCTCTGGCGCTGTTCGGCGCAACTCTGTCGCATGCCCTCGCCCAACAGCCACAGCGCAGCGAATGCCTGGCGATGGCCAATGCTGCGCCGCGCCTCATGTCGGTCGCGTTCAAGCAGGCGGCGGCCGCGGCCGAGGTCGAGATCACCTATGCCGGCCATTCCACCTATTTCATCGACACGCCCGGCGGCTTGCGCATCGCCACCGACTATAGCGGGGCCTACCAGGTGGGCCGGCTGCCCGATGTCGTCACCATGAACCGGGCCCACAGCACGCACTACTCTTTATATCCCGACAAGCGCATTCCACGTGTGCTGCATGGCTGGGGCGAGGACGGCAAGCCAGCCATCGTGTCGGAGCGCATCGGCGACACCTTCATTCGCAACGTCACGACCGACATCCGCCGCTATTTCGGCGACGATTCCGGCGCCGACATGATCCGTGACGGCAACTCCATTTTCATCTTCGAGGTCGCGGGCCTCTGCATCGGCCATCTCGGCCATCTTCACCACAAGCTCGACGACAGCCATTTTGCCCAGATCGGGCGGCTCGACATCGTGATGGTGCCGATCGACGGCACCTACACCATGTCGCTCGACGGCGTCTCCGAGATCACCAAGCGGCTGCGCGCCTCGGTCGTGCTGCCGATGCACCGCTTCGCCACCCCGCTCGACGATTTCATGCAACGCATCGGCCAGCAGTTCGAGATCGATCGCCGCATGGAACGAAGTTTCCGGATGTCCCGGGATGCGCTGCCGTCGAAGCCGACGGTGATCATCCTCGACGGGGTGTGAGGCGTGAAGTCGGAACGCATCAGCCTCCTCCGACTTGGTTGCTTCGAGATCAGTTACGATCGGAGCAATCATGAGCAGACGGTTGCTGGTCATAGGCTCATTCGCGGCCATTTACCTGCTGTGGGGTTCCACCTACTTCGCCATCACTTTGGGCCTGAAATCGATTCCGCCATTTCTGCTGATGGCGTTACGTTCGTTCTGTGGCGGCATCTTGTTGCTGGCCATGAGTGCCGGTGAGGTCGCGAACGTATCCGCGCAGGCATGGATAAGGGCGAGCCTGTGCGGGCTCCTGTTCTTTGTCGGTTGCCACGGCGTACTCGCCTTCGCGCAGCAATCGGTTCCGTCGGGCGTCGCGGCCATCGTGCTGGCCACGATCCCGTTCTGGATCCTGCTGATCGATATCTTGTTCCCCGGCGATCAGCGACCCAAGCCCCTTGCCCTGCTCGCTCTCGCGCCGGGCTTCTTCGGCGTCGGACTCGTGGCGTGGCAAAACGTCGAGCAGGCTGGCATCAGCATCTTTCCCGTCGTCTGGCTGCTGGCTGCGGCCTTGTCCTGGTCGGCCGGGACTGTCTTGTCCCGGAGCATGTCGAGCCAGGCATCCGCTATCCTGCTTTCGGGCATCCAGCTTTCGATCGGCGGCACCGTGTTGTTCGCGATCAGTTGGCTGACAGGCGAGATCGGAAACTTCAGGCCAAGCGAGGTTTCGCTGGTCTCGCTCGCAGCGGCGCTTTGGCTGATCATCGCTGGCAGCGTGATCGGATTCGTCGCCTACAACTGGCTTTTGGAAAACGTCTCGACCTCGTTGGTGTCGACCTACACTTTCGTCAACCCGGTATCGCTGTGCTGCTCGGCACTGTCGTGCTGAACGAGCCATTTTCGCGCATGATGCTGCTTGGTGCGGGTCTCGTCATTGTCTCCGTGATCGTCACTTGGCTCGCGGAACGTTCAACGAGCCGACCAACGAACGAAAAGTCTAATCCTGGCATAGGGCATCTGTCGCCCAACAAGACTTGACGGCGGGCGCCGCGCAATTTTCTCCAAGTCGGCTGCCGGCCGGTCGTGCTGATCTCCTCGCAACAGGAGATCGACATGACCGACTTTGCGAGATTATTGCACGCGGACGGACCGAACCCCGAGCACGCGGCGGCGCTGCGGCTTTACGGCCGTTTCGTCGGCGATTGGGACGCCGAGATCACCGCCCATGGACCCGATGGAACGAAACACACCGCGCCCGGCGAAATCCATTTCGGCTGGGTGCTGGAGGGCCGCGCCGTGCAGGACGTCTGGATCATTCCGCGCCCGGCTGGCAGCCCGGCCTTGCCGGTCGCCGGCAATTGGTACGGCACGACGCTGCGGGTCTACGATCCGACCATCGATGCCTGGCGGATTTCCTGGGTCGATCCCGGTCGCTGCATATTCCGCCAGCAGATCGGCCATCCGCGCGATGCCGACATCGTGCAGGAAGGCACGACCGAAGCCGGCGACCTGACGCGCTGGAGTTTTACAGAAATCACAGAGGATTTCTTCCATTGGCTCGGCGAGGTCAAGCCGGCCACCGCAACCGATTGGCGGCTGGTGGTCGATGTGAGGGCGAAGCGGCGCAACGGTTGACGGCGGCGCCGCTGTGCCCGCGATGCCGGGTGCGGTTGCGCAACGCGCGCTGCTCCGTGCGATGACGAGGTGCTAGGCTCCCCGAACAAGAAGCATAGATAAGGGGAGCGCACGCCCATGGCCGCAAGCGGTCTGCCCGCCAACACGAGCGGGTTATTCGTCGAGCCGCGCGAGGACTGGCTCGCGCTGCATCAGGAGGAGATCATCGATCCCTTACGGCCGATCGTCGATCCCCATCACCATCTCTGGAATCGCGGGCACCGCTATCTGATCGAGGAGATGGCGGCCGATATCGCCTCCGGCCACAACGTCATCGCCACCGTCTATGTCGATTGCCGCTCGATGTATCGTGCGCACGGGCAAGAAGCATTCCGGCCGGTGGGCGAGGTCGAGTTCGCCAATGGCGTCGCCGCGATGAGCGCCAGCGGCGGTTACGGCAAGGCCGCGATTTGCGCCGGCATCGTCAGCCACGTCAATCTGCTGCTCGGCGATGCCGCAAAGCCGGTGCTGGAGGCCGAGATCGCGGCAGGCAACGGTCGCTTCCGCGGCATCCGGCATTCCTCGGCCTGGGACCCGGATCCTGCTGTCGCCGGCATGTATGCGAACCGGCCGCAGGGATTGCTGCAGGACCCGACCTTCCGCAGGGGCTTCGCCTGTCTCGCGCCGCTGAATCTGAGCTTCGATGCCTGGCTGTTCCATCCGCAGATCGGCGAGCTGACCGAGCTCGCCCGCGCATTTCCCGACACCAGGATCGTGCTCGACCATTGCGGCGGCCCGGCCGGAATCGGCCGCTTTGTCGGGCGACGCGAGGAGGTGTTTCCGCAATGGCGGGCGTCGATCCAGGAGATCGCCAAATGCGAGAACGTGGTGGTGAAGCTCGGCGGGCTCGCGATGTGCCTGCTCGGCTACGACTTCCATTTGCGCGAGAGGCCGCCGTCATCCGAGGAGCTTGCCGCCGCGTGGCGGCCTTACGTCGAGACCTGCATCGAGGCGTTTGGACCCAAGCGCGCGATGTTCGAGAGCAACTTCCCGCCGGACAAGGGCCAGTGCAGCTACCAGGTGATCTTCAACGCCTTCAAGCGTATCGCGGCGCCCCTGAGCGAGACCGAGAAGACGGCGTTGTTCTCGCAGACCGCGAGCAACTTCTACCGGCTCGATTTGCCTTAAAAAGGATTGCCGTCATGACGAGAACAGGGACCGGGATCTTGATCCCGGCCCCCGTTCCGTCGTGACCGCTGGGAAGCGTCCTTGAAACTGATTGAACTCTAGCCGGCGCCCATCAGCGAGGCCGGACGGCGCTCGCCGGTGGAGACGAAGATCTTCTTGAGCTTGTTGACGACGCGGATCAGGAAGCCGATCATCACGGGATTGGTCTTGCGGCAGAACGCGATCTTCTTGACGTGGCCTTCGACATGCCATTTGGCATGCGCGCCGTTGCGGAAGAAGATGACGTCGCCCGGGCCGTAGCGCTTCGGCGGCATGCCGTCGCTTTCGAGCACGATCGACCCTTCCATGATCATGATCGTTTCGTCGATATCGTAGTACCAGTTGAAGCGCCCTTCGGTGCAGGCCCAGATGATGGTCGAAGCGGTGCCGTCGGCACTGGTGGACAGGATGTGCGAGCGCGACACCGGATTGCCTTCGATGATCCAGGACGGTTCGATCGGCCGCAGCTCGAGGTCTACATTGCAACTGCTGATTTCAATCAATGTACGCGACATCTGTTTCCCCAGGGGATAAAATATGATCCGCCGGGTCTCGGCCCGGATTGTTCAAAGATGGCGGGAACGCTAGTAGCCGGTTTTTAATTCTTTCTTACGCAGGGGCCGACAATCAGCCGCAAGTTGCAGACGCGAAACGGTTAACGTCGCAATTTCCCTGCAATTTCGCGCACATGAACCCTTCTTTTCCGGGGTGCGACAAAGTGCGCGAAGCTATCTGAAAGGAGCCATGCCGATGCCCCTCACCCCGGAGGTTCTCGCAACTCAAGGCGAGGTCGTCGCCTGGCTCGGCAGCCTTGATGTCTCCTTCGCAACCGAAGAGGAGCCCTGGTTCACGGTCGACGGAATCGACAGCCCCCGGCAGATCGGCAGTGACGGCTCCGGCGGCGCGTTCGTGCTGCTGCCGTCTCAGAACGTGCTCTACGTCTCATCGGAAGGCCGCGCGGGAATCATCGCGGAAAGTTTCGAGGCTTTCGTCCAGCTCGTCGTGGCGCGCCCCTATTGGCTCGACATCCTCAAATTTTCCGCCGGCGGTGACCTCCATGAAATGCGGCGGGCGGCCGACGCGCTGGAGGCCACACTCGACGACGAGGACGACGTCAACGAGGCCCGCGAGCAAATCCGCAAGGGCCTCGACTTGCCCGAGGCGAATGATCCGGTCGGTGCGCTCTACGACGCGGTAGCGGCCTCCGACGCCGTCGTGCGGGCCACCGACGGCAGCCCGTTCACGACGCTGCTCAACCGCTTCAGCATCGACAACAGCCCGATGCTGCGCAACGCGGCGGCGTAAGGCGGGCTTTGAGAATAGGAACGTGCTCGGCCTTCATGGTTCGAGACGCGCCGTGAACGGCGCTCCTCACCATGAGAGTCTAATATCTCACCGCAAGAAAAAACCTCATCCTGAGGAGCCCGCGAAGCGGGCGTCTCGAAGGATGGATAGCAAGACGCGTTACTTCGCCCATTCGCCCTTGCGAAACACCGGCACTTTGCTGCCGTCGGCCAGAATGCCGTCGATGTCGGTCTCGGCCGAGCCGATCATCCAGTCGATATGGATCAGGCTCTGGTTGCCGCCTTGCGCCGCGATCTGCTGCGGCGTGAGCTGGGCGCCGTTGACGAAGCACTTCGAATAGCACTGGCCGAGCGCGATGTGCGAGGCCGCGTTCTCGTCGAACAGCGTGTTGTAGAACAATAATCCGCTCTGCGAGATCGGCGAGGAGTGCGGCACCAGGGCCACCTCGCCGAGACGGCGCGCGCCCTCGTCGGTGTCGAGCACCTTGTTCAGTACCTCCTCGCCGCGCGAAGCCTTGGCGTCGACGATCCTGCCGTCCTCGAAGCGCACCGCGATGTTGTCGATCAGCGTGCCCTGGTAGGACAGCGGCTTCGAGCTCACAACATGGCCGTAGACGCGCCGGCAATGCGGCGTGGTGAAGACCTCTTCGGTCGGGATATTGGCGTTGCAGCTGATGCCGTTCTTGGAGAGCGAAGCACCGCCCTCCCATTCATGGCCGTCGGCGAGGCCGATCGTGAGGTCGGTGCCCGGTCCTGAATACTGGAGCGCGCGGAAACGCTGGCCGTTGAGCCAGTTGGTGCGCTCCCGCAGCACCGCGTTGTGGCTCGCCCAATTGGCCGGCGCGTCCTCGCGATCGACGCGGGACGCCGCGAAGATCGCGTCCGCGAGCTTGCCGATCGCGACCTCTTCAGGATCATTCGGAAAGACCTGCTTCGCCCAGGACGGGCTCGGATAGGCGATGATGTTCCAGTTGGTGTCGAAATTGACGATCTTTTCCAGCGCGGGCTGATAGGCCATGGAATTGGCCTTGCTGGCGCGCGCGACCTTGGATGCATCTTCGCCCGAGAGCAGCATCGGATTGTCGCCGACGATGGCGAGACGCGCGGTGTTGTTCGAGAACGCCTTGGCCATGCCCTCGTAGAGCCAGTTGGCGGCGCGATCGAAGCTGTCGTCGTGGCCGTGGCGGTAGCGCGCCAGCGTCATCTCTTCGTCGGAGAGAATGGGCGTCACGATGCCGGCGCCGGCCTTGTACGCATGCACGGCAATCCGCCGCACCAGCGGCAACGCGATCGCAGGCGCCGTCAAGAGCAGATCCTGGCCGGGCCGCAAGCCCAGGCCCACCTTCACCGCAACCTCGGCCAGCCGGTCGAGCTTCACGGGATCGATGGGAGTGGAGGTGATGCGTTGATCAGTCATGCCGAATCCTCTGCCGAACGTCTCTCGCTCAATCTAAGTCTAGCATCGCGAGACACAAGTGCGCGAGTGCCTTGCGACACCCCAAAGATACGCAGTTTCGCGCATTTTGGTTTTCAACGCGTTGCCGATTTCAGCACCCGGTCGACCATGGCGGGAGCAAGGCCGAGGTAATTTTTCGGTGATGTCAGCGCCTCGATCGTGGCACGATCGATTCTGACGGAGACGCGGGAATCGGACGACAGTGCGTCCGCCAATGTCAGACCTTTCTCATTGGCGAGCCGGCAGGCGTCATAGACCACGTCATGGGCCTCCTGCCGCCCGATCTGCGGCGCGAGCCCCATCATGACGGCTTCGGCCACGATCAGACCGCGGCTGACGGCGAGATTCTCGTTCATCTTGCTTTCGTCCACGATGAGGCCGGCGAGCGCGAACTTGGCCTGGTGCAACGCGCCAGCGGTCAGCACGAAGCTCTCGGGGATCGCCATCCATTCGGCGTGCCAGGGCCCGGTGGCGCGCTCGAAATCCTGCACCATGGCATCCAGCATGAGGCCGGCGTGCTGGCGCACCGCCTTGGACGCCGCAAGCATCAGTTCCGAGGAGATCGGGTTGCGCTTCTGAGGCATGGTCGAGGACGCGCCGCGTCCCTTGACGAAGGGCTCGTAGACCTCGGCGAATTCGGTCGAGGCCATGATCATGATGTCGAGCGCGATCTTGCCGAGCGAGCCGGTGACGAGCGCCAGGAAATTCACAGCCTCGGCAAAACCGTCGCGTGCGACGTGCCAGGTCGAGGCGGGAACGCCGAGCCTCAGTTCGGCGCAGAGCGCCTCCTGCACCTCGAACCCCTTGTCGCCGAGCGAGGCCAGCGTGCCGGCGGCACCGGCGAACTGGCCGACCAGAACGCGCGGCTTCAATTCACTGATACGCTCGGCGTGGCGATCGAACATCGCGAGCCAGATCGCGGTCTTGTAGCCGAAGGTGACTGGCAGCGCCTGCTGGAGATGGGTGCGCCCCGCCATCGGCGTGTCGCGGTAGCGCTTCGAGAGGTCGGCGAGGATCTTGCGCAAGCCCGCGATATCCTGTTCGACGATCTCGAGGCCTGCGCGCAGTTGCAGCACCACGGCGGTGTCCATGATGTCCTGCGTGGTCGCTCCCCAATGCACATAGCGGCCGGCATCGCCGCATTGCTTCACCATCTGATGCACCAGCGGCAGGATCGGATAGCCGACGACATCGGTCTCCTGCCGCAACAGGTCGAAATCCAGCGCGGCAACGTCGGTCCGCGCCGCGATCTGATCGGCCGCGTCCTGCGGAATCACCCCGCATCTCGCTTCCGCCTTCGCCAGCGCCACCTCGACCTCGGCATAGCGCGCGACCGTCGCGATATCGGAAAACACCTCCCGCATCTGCGGCGTGCCGAAGGCATCGCGGAACAGCATGGAATCGAGCACGGTGGTTGAGGCATGAAAAGCGGGCATGGGCGTTTCTTCGTGGTTGGTGTTTTGTGTGAGGGCAGCTTACGCACACGGAACTGTTCGGCAATGGACATTCACTATTCGTCAGGTATTCGATGCTGTCGCGAAGGCCAGGACAACATGGGAAGCTGCCGCACACCATTGCCTGAACACCGTCATTGCGAGGAGCCCTTGCGACGAAGCAATCCACGCTAGCTCCGCGGCGGCAGGATGGATTGCTCGCAACGCCGTGACGAAATCGCGACAATCCGGCCGAAACGGCTTTATTCTAATCCAGGTTGCATTCCTCCCCGTAAATCGCATGGCTGCCATCACGCGATCGTGGTGAACCGGACAGGCCCCTTGGCGGACTCACAGACATCAGCCGAAATCCGTTTTGCTTTCATCATTGCCCGATGTTGCCTTGAGGTCTGAGTTTTCGACGTGCAGTTTCTGTTCCGGGATCACCTGCTCGATACCGACTTGCGCGAGCTGAGCCGCGAGCAGGTTCCCGTTGCCGTGGAGCCGCAGGTGTTCGATCTCGTTGTCCACCTCATGGAGAACCGCGATCGGGTGGTCAGCAAGGACGAACTGATCGACAAGATCTGGCACGGGCGCAGCGTCTCCGAATCCACGCTGACCAGCCGGATCAATGCGGCACGCAAGGCGGTCGGAGACAGCGGCGCAAGCCAGGCGCTGATCCGCACCATCTCACGCAAAGGTTTTCGTTTCGTCGGCGACGTCGAAACCAAGCGTGGGGCAACCGCGCCGGAATCCGATTTCGGAGCGAAGCTTCTGCGGGCCCCGCTGCTGCTACCGGACCGGCCGGCGATCGCGGTGCTGCCCTTCACCAACATGAGCGGCGACCGCGAGCAGGATTATTTCTCGGACGGAATCAGCGAGGACATCATCACCGCGCTGTCGAAGCTGCGCTGGTTCTTCGTCATCGCGCGCAACTCCTCCTTCGTCTACAAAGGCCGCGCGGTGCACATGAACGAGGTCGCGCGCGAGCTCGGCGTGCGCTACGTGCTCGAAGGCAGCGTGCGGCGGAGCGGCGATCGCGTGCGTATCTCCGCGCAGCTCAACGACGTCTCGACCGGCAGCCATCTCTGGGCCGAACGTTACGACCGCGAGCTTGCCGACATCTTTGCGGTGCAGGACGAGATCACCGAGGCGATCGTCGCCGCGATCGAGCCGCAGCTCTATACCGCCGAGAGTTTTCGCGCCCAGCAGAAGCCGCCGGGAAGCCTGGATGCATGGGACCTCGTGATGCGCGCATTGTCGCATTACTGGCGCATCACCCGCGAGGACAATGCCGCCGCGCAGGGACTGCTCGAAAAGGCCGTCGCGCTCGATCCCGCCTATGGCAAGGCACTCGGCCTGCTCGCGACCAGCCACATCTTCGGCGCGCATATGGGCTGGTCCGACATGGCCCCGACCGTGCCGGTCGCCGAGCGCGCCGCGCTCGCGGCGGTGGAGGCCGATCGCGAGGATGCCTGGGCTCATCATGGTCTGGCTTATACTTATCTATTCCGTCGCCGCTTCGACGACGCGCTGGCGGAGTTCGAGCTGGCGCTGAACCTCAATCCGAATTTTGCGATGGCACACGCCTTCTACGGCGTGACGCTGTGTTACGCGGGACGATGGCAGAACGGCGATGTCGCCGCGCGCCGCGCGCTGCGGCTGAGCCCGCGCGACCCGCTCGCGGCGATCTATTGCGGCGTCGCGGCCTATGCCCGGTTCATCGGCCGCGATTACGAAGGCGCCGCACAGATGGCGCGCGAGTCGATGCGGCAGCGCGCCGATTTCGTCGGCGCGCATCGCGTGCTGACGGCCGCCGCCGGAATGTCGGGCGATCCCGCGCGCGCGGCTTCCGCCCTGGAAGGCTTGCGCCGCGCCCAACCCGGCATCTCGCTCGCCTGGATCACGCGCGAGCTGCCGATGCTGCGGGACGAGGATCGCGAGCATTATCTCGAGGGATTGCGGCGCGCGGGGATGAGGTAGCGAATCTCTCCTCTCCCCGCTTGCGGGGAGAGGAAGAAAGCGCATCACTCCTGCATCATCTCGCCGCTGCCGCCGAATTCGGCCGGGAAATCCTTGAGCTTGGGCAGGCCGTCGCGCATTGGCAGCACCGTCTCGGCGTAGTTGACGTGGACGCCGGGCGCGAAGGCGAGGGTGGGGATGGTGGCGGTGAAGACGTCGACCAGGCCGAGCGGCGGATGGTTGGTCATGAGATGGCCGCCGCACTTCTTGCAATATTTGCGCTGGCTGAGCGGCGTCTTCGCAAAGGTCTCGACATTCTGAGCACCTTCGGTGATGCGCACGGCTTCGGGCTTCCACAGGCTGAAGGCGTTCACCGGACCGCCCGACCACGAGCGGCACGAGCTGCAATGGCAATAGCCCATCGCCTCCGGCGCGCCCGTGACCTCGATCGTGACTGCGCCACAGAAGCAGTTTCCAACATGTTTCATTAGGTCGTCTCCGTTGATGATTGTTCAGATTCCTCTCCCCGCTCCTGTTTGCCGATAACTCGGCGAGAACGAATGCGGGGGTCGCGACGAGCTTTGCTCGCACTGATAGCGTCGGGATGAGGGGGATTCACCCCGAGAAACGTTGAAGGTTGCGTCCGGCAGGATCCGTTACGCGCCTCTGCGCCGCCGCGCGTCCTCCTTTCGGGGGACGCGACGAGAAGACGCGGAAGCTATACCGACTTGCGCCAGGGAATAAGCATCGACACCCGTTGTTTGTACTGCCGGTACTCGTCGCCGAAGAGATCGATGAGGTCGTGCTCCTCCAGCGCGATGCCGACGAAGATGTAGAGCGTGGTCACGGCGGCGAACAGCAGATGGCCCGCGGTCATGACTGGCGCCGCCCAGAACGCGATGATGAAGCCGAGATAGATCGGATGACGGACGAACTTGTATAGCAACGGCGTCTTGAAGCGCGGCGGCGACGCCTCCTTGCCGACGAGATGATTGGTCACCTGATGCAATCCGAACAACTCGAAGTGATTGATGATGAAGGTCGAGGTGAATACCAGGACCCAGCCCACCAGCGACAGCGTGACGATCGTCACAGCAAGATCCGGGTTCGCGACGTCCCATACGACCGTGGGCAGCGGACGCCACTGCCAGAACAGGAGGAGCAATGACAGGCTCGCAAACAGCACATAGGTGCTGCGCTCGACCGGCTTGGGGACGTACTGCGTCCACCAGGCCTTGAATTGCCGGCGCGCCATCACGCTATGCTGGACCGCAAACAGGGCCATCAGGAGCAGATTGATGATGACGGCCTCGGCCACGGGCGTGTCGGTCCCGGTGTCGATGGTCTTCGGCACCACCAGCCCCATGACGAAGCCGATGGCGTACAGAATGGTGACGAAAAACACGAGATACGCCGCAATTCCGTACAGAAATGCGATGAACTTGAAAATGCGTGAGCCCGCAACCGGGCCGATAGGATGAACCTGATGATCAATTTGGGTCATAAACAGCTCCGTTGTGCCAAAACGCCGACACTTCATTGGTCGCTGCACCATGCCGCACCGGAGGTCTCAAGACTTTCGCGGACGGTTGATTTTCGCCTGAGACGACTTTGATTTTTGCTTGAGACGACAGAAACGTGCGATTTCGCTTTGAAAACAACGTGCTCGACGGCGACCTGCGGGAACTCACCTGCAGCGGCGCCGCCGTGCCGTTGCAGCCGCAGGTGTTCGATCTCCTGCTCTATCTGGTGGCGCAGCGCACCCGTGTGGTCAGCAAGGATGACCTGATCAGCCAGATCTGGAGCGATCGGATCATCTCTGATTCCGCCCTGAACAGCCGGATCAACGCCGCGCGCAAGGCGCTCGGCGACGACGGTGCGAGCCAGCGGCTGATCAAGACCATTCCGCGCAAGGGCTTTCGTTTCGTCGGCGAAGTCCGGGAAGAAGTGGCAGCCGCGACGGCGCCTGCGCAACCCGTCGCTGTTCTGCCGCGCGCCCAGGCGGACCGTCCGGCGGTCGCGGTGCTCGCTTTCGAGAACATGAGCGGCGATCCCGCACAGGACTATTTCGGCGACGGCATCAGCGAGGACATCCTAACCGCGCTGTCGAAGCAGCGCTGGTTCATGGTGATCGCCCGCAACTCGTCCTTCACCTACAAGGGCCGCGCGGTCCACATCCGGCAGATCGCCGAGGAACTGGGCGTCCGCTACGTCGTCGAAGGCAGCGTGCGCAAGTCGGACAACCGGGTGCGCATCACCGCTCAGCTCAACGACGCCACGACCGGCAGCCATCTCTGGGCCGAACGCTACGACCGCGAGCTGGTCGACGTGTTCGCCGTGCAGGACGAAATCACCAACGCGATCGCCGCGGCGATCGAGCCGCAGATTCATGCTGCGGAAAGTTTTCGCGCCCATCGCAAGCCCCCCGCGAGCCTGGATGCCTGGGATCTCCTGATGCGGGCGCTATCGCATTACTGGCGCGTGACGCGGCGGGATCACGAGACCGCACGGGTGCTGCTGGAACGCGCGATCGGGATCGACCCGAACTACGGTCAGGCGCTGTCGGTGCTCGCGGCGAACCACATGTTCGGCGTGCATCTCGGCTGGGCCGAGCTTGCGCTGGTGGCGCCGGTGGCGGAAGTCGCCGCGCTCGCCGCGGTGCGCTGCGACCACGAGGATGCCTGGGCGCACGCCGCGCTCGGCAGCGTCTACTTCTCGACGCGAAGGCTTGCAGACGCACTGTCCGAGTTCGAGCAGGCGCTCGCGCTCAATCCGAACTTCTCGCTGGCGCAGGGCTATTACGCACTGGCGCTGTCCTATGCCGGGCGACCGAAGGATTCATTCGAGGCAGCGCAGAGGGCAATGCGGCTCTCTCCGCGCGATCCATCCCTGGCGATCTATCATGGCATCGCCGGCTATGCCCGCTTCACCGAGCGGCGCTATGGCGAGGCCATCGCGCTCGCGCGCGAGGCGATCCGCCACCGCGGCGACCTCACCGGCGCCTACCGCGTGCTGGCGGTTTCTGCCGGTATGACCGGCGACGGCATGGTTGCGGAGATGGCGCTGGGCGAGCTCCGCCGCACCCAGCCCAACATCTCGTTGCACTGGATCGCGACGCAATTGCCGTGGGCCAACGAGGCCGACCGCGAGCACTATCTGGAAGGATTTCGGCGGGCGGGCTTGCGCTAGACGATCCTCATGCCGGGTCTGCGTCGCGCTTCCGGCGCAGATGGACGACGACGTCGAGCCGCGCGATCTCGTGGCCCGGAAGCGCCCCGGGTATCCTGGTGAAGGTCAGGCGGTCGGTGACGTCGACCAGCACATCCTCGCCTTCGAGGTAGAAATGCGGATGCACGGACGTATCGGTGTCGAAGAACGACTTGATGCCGTCGGCCGCGATCCGGCGCAACAGGCCGGCTTCGGTGAACTGGTTCAGCGTGTTGTAGACGGTCGCAAGCGACAGCCGCAGATTGGCGGCCGTCGCTTCTTCATAAAGCCCCTCCGCTGTCACATGACGATGGGGGCAGAGGAACAGCATTTGACCAAGCGCCAGACGGTGGCGCGTCAGCCTGAGGCCGGCATCGCCGAGCAGTTGCGCGCAACGTGCCGACGCCTCGTCCGCGAAGGAGATGGCGATATCGTCTGAATCCGCTTCGGGTGGGGTGGAATGGACGTTCATCGCCGATGCACTCGCAGTTGACCGGGCACGCGGGGCTTCACGCGTCCTGCCATCAGATCGCAGAAGCGGCAGCCCGGCTTTGATCCCGATCAAATCCGGAACGAGCCCGCCTCTGACCTATCGCAAGGCGGCCGAGTTTATTCCCGGCCAGAATAGCCTGACATCAATGAGGCTCGCATGTCCAAGCCGGTTCCCGACAAGGCAGAGATCGCGCTCGAATATCCCGACAAGTTCTATGTCGGCACCTTCGGGCATTCATCGCGGTTCGAGGCTCGCCTCGACGGCAGCGGCGTTGCGCTGGTGCTGCAGCATCCGGGGACGGCGGAGGAACGCAAATCGGTGCACCTGCACCTCAATTTCGGCCTGCTCGCCGGAATCCTGCGCGAGCTCGCGGGCAGTGTCGCAGCCATCCCCAAGGACGACATCGCGCACCGCGAGCAACTCGCGGATGCGCTTGCCGAGTTGCAACGGGTGCTGCGGCCCTCCTGAAGCCGTGCGGCGCGGCGGCGCCGGCTTGGCCGTCAAATGCCATAACAGGACGCGCTGTACATTTTTTGTGCGAACACTGTCGAGACTTTCATCTTGCGGCGCCGAACGAGACTGTGTGAGCCTCGATCCCGGATGGGGACTGGGATGGGCCGGCCATAGCTTTGCGCGCCATGACGTGCGAAGCGTTTGCGGCTGGTCTCGCTTGAGAAAGATACGACATGTCAAAACGAGTGTTGCTTGGTGTCCTCCTGGCTTGTGGTCTCGCGGCCCCGGCACTGGCGCAAGAGCCGAAAGCGGGTGGAGCGATCAATGCCGTGATTCAGCCCGAGCCGCCCGGCCTGATGCTGGCAATGGTCCAGAACGGCCCGGTGCAGATGGTGTCGGGCAACATTTTCGAAGGCCTGCTTCGCTACAGCCCCAAGCTCGAACCGCAGCCGGAGCTCGCCGAGAGCTGGAGTGTCAGCGAGGACGCAAAAACCTACACATTCAAGCTCAGGAAGGGCGTGACGTGGCATGACGGCAAGCCCTTCACCGCCGCCGACGTGCTGTTCTCGCTCGAGATGCTGAAACAGACCCACGCGCGCGCCCGCAACAATCTGGCGCAGGTCGACAAGGTCGAGGCTCCCGACGACTACACGGTGGTGTTCACGCTGAAGCAGCCGTTCGGCCCGTTCCTCGGCATCTTCGAGGTCGGCTCGATGCCGATGGTGCCGAAGCATCTTTATGAAGGCACCGACTGGAAGACCAATCCCTACAACAACGCCCCCGTCGGCACCGGCCCCTTCATGTTCAAGGAATGGCAAAAGGGCTCATTCATCCGCCTGGTCAAGAACCCGAACTATTACGAGAAGGGCAAGCCCTATCTCGACGAGATCTACTGGCAGATCATTCCCGATGCCGCGGCGCGCTCGGTGGCGTATGAGACCGGCAAGGTCGACGTGCTGCCCGGCGGCTCGGTCGAGAATTTCGACGTGCCGCGGCTGTCCAAGCTGAAGGACACCTGCGTCACCGGCGCCGGCTGGGAGTTCTTCTCGCCGCTGGCCTGGCTGTGGCTCAACAACCGCCAGGGTCCGCTCGCCGACAAGCGGGTGCGCCAGGCGGTGATGTTTGCGATCGACCGCGACTTCGCCAAGGACGTGATCTGGAACGGGCTCGGCAAGGTCGCAACCGGCCCGTCGGCCTCGACCATCAAATACTACACCGACGACGTGCCGAAATACCCATACGATCCGGCCAAGGCCAAGGCGCTGCTGAAGGAAGCCGGCTACAAGGGCGAGAAGATCCGTCTTCTGCCGCTCGCCTATGGCGAGACCTGGCAGCGCTGGGGTGAAGCCGTGAAGCAGAACCTCCAGGACGTCGGCATGAACATCGAGACCATCGCCACTGACGTCGCCGGCGGCAACCAGAAGATCGGCGACTGGGACTACGACATCGCCTTCACCTATCTCTACCAGTACGGCGATCCGGCCCTCGGCGTCGGTCGCAACTACGTCTCCAGCGCCATCGCCAAGGGCCAGGTGTTCAACAATGTCGAGGGTTACTCCAACCCGGAAATCGACAAGCTGTTCGCCGACGGCGCGGTGGCGACGCCCGACTCCAAGCGCAAGGAGATCTACGAGAAGGCGCAGAAGATCCTGGTCGAGGACGTGCCGGTGGCCTGGATGCTCGAGTTGCAATTCCCGACCATCATGCGCTGCAAGGTCAAGAACCTGATTACGACCGGCATCGGCGTCAATGACGGCTTCAAGGACGCATGGCTGGACAAGTGAGGGCTGCCTCCGTCACCTCTCCCCGCTCGCGGGGAGAGGTGATCGCTCCATCTCTGTCGCTCCAGGTCACATCACCGATATGATCCTCTAGATGCTCTCCTTTGTCGCTCAGCGTGTCGCGAAGGGCGTGATCGTCCTGCTTGCGATCGTCGTCCTCAATTTCTTCCTGATCCGGCTCGCGCCCGGCGATCCCGCCGTCGTGATGGCGGGCGAGGCCGGGGCGAGCGACCAGATCTTCGTCCAGCAGCTCAGGGAGAAGTTCGGCCTGGACAAGCCGCTGCCTGAGCAGCTCTTCATCTACGTCAAGGGCATTGCTACCCTCGACCTCGGCTTCTCCTTCCGCCAGCAGGCACCGGTCGCGAAGCTGATCGGTGAGCGGCTGCCCGCGACATTGCTGCTGACGCTGACGGCGTTTGCGATCTCGCTCGTGCTCGGCGTTCTCTTCGGCACCTTCGCCGCGCGCTTTGCCGGAACCTTTCTCGACACCGCGATCACCGTCTTCGCCCTGATATTCTACGCAATGCCGATCTTCTGGGTGGCGCTGATGGGCATCCTGCTGTTTTCGGTCACCATGGATTGGCTGCCGAGCTTCGGCTACGAGACCGTCGGCGCCAACTTCACCGGCTTCGCTCATGCCGTCGATGTGGCAAAGCACCTGATCATGCCGGCGATGACGCTCGGCCTGTTCTTCATGGCGACCTACACCCGCATGACGCGCGCCTCGATGCTGGAGGTGAAGCGTCTCGACTTCGTCAAGACCGCGCGCGCCAAAGGCCTCTCCGATGCCGTGATCCAGCGTCGCCACGTCCTGCGCAACGCGCTGCTCCCCGTCGTGACGCTCGCCGGCGTCCACTCCGGCACCCTGATCGGCGGCGCCGTCATCACCGAGACCGTGTTCGCCTGGCCCGGCATCGGACGCCTGATGTACGACGCCCTGCTCCAGCGCGACTACAATCTGCTGCTCGGCGTCTTCGTGATCTGCTCCGCCATGGTCCTGATCTTCAACCTCATCACCGACCTGGTTTATCGCCTGGTCGACCCGCGCATCGAATTCACCACATGAAACAGTTCTGGAAATCGATGCTGAGGAGCCCGAGCGGCGTGATCGGGCTCATCATCCTGCTCCTTGCGATCTCGGTCGCGTTGTTTGGTCCGATGCTGTTCCCGAACTCACCCTGGCGCATGGTGCAGCGGCCGTTCCTGCCGCCGTTCACGCTCGCGACCGTGCCGCTCGGCACCGACGCACTCGGCCGCGACGTGTTCGCGGGAATGATCTTTGGCGCACGCGTCTCGCTGCTCGTCGGCATGGTCTCCACCCTGGTGGCGCTGGTCGTCGGCGTTCCCATCGGCGCCATGGCCGGCTATTTCGGCGGCAGGGTCGACGACGCCCTGATGCGCTTCACCGAGTTCTTCCAGACCATTCCGAGTTTTGCGCTCGCGATCGTGCTGGTCGCGATCCTGCAGCCCTCGATCTATTCGATCGTCGCCTCGATCGCGCTGGTAAGCTGGCCGCCGGTCGCGCGCCTCGTCCGCGGCGAGGTGCTGTCGTTGCGCACGCGGGAGTACGTCCAGGCCGCGGTGGTCACGGGCCAGAGCAACACCTGGATCATCCTGCGCGAAATCCTGCCGAACACGTTGTCGCCGGTGATCGTGCTGGCCTCGCTGATGGTGGCGACCGCGATCCTGCTGGAATCCTCGCTGGCGTTCCTCGGCCTCGGCGATCCCAATCTGATCTCCTGGGGCTACATGGTCGGTGCGGGCCGTACCGTGATCCGCCAGGCCTGGTGGATCACCGTATTTCCCGGCGTCGCGATCCTGATCTCGGTGCTCGGCCTCAATTTGATCGGCGAAGGCCTCAACGACGCGCTCAATCCGCGGCTGTCACGGGAGGGCCGCTGATCATGACCGCACCGCCCGCCGTCTCCATCAAGAACTTGCGGATCGCATTGCCCAAAGGCGCGGAACGGCCATTCGCGGTCGACGGCGTCTCGCTCGATCTGCGGCCGGGCAAGATCGTCTGCGTCGTCGGCGAATCCGGCTCGGGCAAATCGATGTGCGCGCATGCGCTGATGGGCCTGTTGCCTGACACGGTCACCGTCACCTCCGGCGAGATCGAGTTCGAAGGCCGCGACCTGCTCAAGCTCGACGACGACGGCTGGCGCGATCTGCGCGGCCGCCGGCTCGCGATGATCTTTCAGGAGCCGATGACCGCGCTCAATCCGTTGATGCGGATCGGCGACCAAATGGCGGAGATGTTCGAGGCGCACGGGTTGCTCACGCCGAGGGAACGGCGCGCCAAGGCGCTGTCGCTGGCGCGCGAGGTCGGCCTCCCCGATCCCGAGCGCATCGTGCGCGCCTATCCACACCAGCTCTCCGGCGGCCAGCGCCAGCGCGCCATGATCGCGATGGCGCTCGCGCTCGAACCGGCGGTGCTGGTCGCGGACGAGCCGACAACAGCGCTCGACGTCACCACGCAAGCGCAGATCCTGAAACTGATCCGCAACCTCCAGCGCAATCGCAACATGGCGGTGATGTTCATCACCCATGATTTCGGCGTGGTCGCCGACATCGCCGACCAGGTCGTCGTGTTGCGCCACGGCAAGGTGGTCGAGGAAGGCCCCGCCTCGGCCGTCTTCAACGCGCCGCAGCACGACTACACCAAGGCGCTCCTCGCCGCCGTGCCCTCGATGGACCCGCCCGCCCGCAGCGCCCTCGACGACCAGGCCAAGGCGGTCGAGGTGATCGGACTGGACAAGACCTACGTCACCTCGGGCGGCTGGTTTCGCGAGGACCGCCGCGTCGATGCCGCGCGCCAAGTCAACTTCACGATTCTCAAGGGCGAGACGCTCGGCCTGGTCGGCGAATCCGGTTCCGGAAAATCGTCGGTGGCCCGGCTGGTGATGCGGCTGATCGAGGCTGATCGCGGCACCGTGCGGATCGGCGAGACCGATCTCACAAAGCTCGCGGGCAAGGCGCTACGCGCCGAGCGCCATCGCATCCAGATGATCTTCCAAGATCCGTTCGCTTCGCTCAATCCGCGCCGCAAGGTCGGTCATATCATCGCCGACGGCCCGATCGCGGCCGGTACCGATCCGAAAGTCGCGTTCGACCGCGCCCGCGATCTTCTCAAGATGGTCGGCCTTGATGCCGGCGCCCTCGAGCGCTATCCGCATGAATTCTCCGGCGGCCAGCGCCAGCGCATCGGCATCGCGCGCGCGCTCGCGCTCGAGCCCGAGATCATCGTCGCGGATGAGGCCGTCTCGGCGCTCGACGTCTCCGTGCAGGCGCAGGTCCTGAGGCTGCTCGAAGACCTCAAGGCCCGCCTCGGCCTCTCGATGCTGTTCATCACCCACGATCTACGCGTTGCCGCCCAGATCTGTGACCGCATCGCCGTGATGCAGCGCGGCGTCATCGTCGAGCTGAAGCCGACCGCGCAGCTCTTCGCCGCGCCCGAGCATGTCTATACGCGCGAACTGCTCGCGGCGGTGCCGGGACGGAAGCATCGCGCGCCGGCGGCGTGAGTCAGCTGATCCCGATTTCTACTTCGTTCGAGGATTCGTGTTGTTCCAGGTGGGGACTGAGTTTGTTACGCCGACGGAGGGCTGGTTGGACGTTCCGACCGACGGCGCCGTCACGGTGCCGACGGTCTGCCCGGAACTTCCGATAGTTCCTTGCTGTACCGGCGCTCCGGTGCGTCCGCTCGTGCTGCCTGGTGTACCTGTCGCCGACGTCTGTGCGTTGACAGCGAGTGGCGCTGCGGCCAATCCGAGAGCAATGAGTGCAGCAATGGAGCGTTTCGTTGTTGTCATGGCTGATCCTTTCGGGCGGTCTCTCAATCGCAATGCCGTTCGTCAGGCGCACGTGCACTGAGTGATCTTACAACTCCGCGCGCGAGAAAATGTGCCGCAATGCCCTCACACCGCAGAGCTCAACACGTCATCACGAAGCTGCGAAGCGATCCCGGCCGAACAGATGCGTCGTGAGACCGGCACATCGCTGAAGGTATCCCGTTCCACTTCAGGAACGGAATACTCACGGGCTTTTTATCCCTCGTGACCGCCCGCACGGCTGCAAAGCCGAAGCCGGCACCCCACATCCGCATGAAATGATTTCCATCATGTGATGATGGATTGAGGATCTATTGGAGCCGACATGGGCCAGGTTATTGAGTTTGTCTCGAAATCCGAGCGCGAGCGCATTCGCCTCATCCAGGAAGCGCGCGCGATCTACGACAGCATCTTCCCGCCGGCTGATCCGGTGGGCGAACGATCGAGCGGAGCCTCCGCGCGTCGCAGCGACGGAGGAAACCTCGCGTGATCAAGATCATTGCCGTGCTCTGCAACCTCGCCTCTCCAGCGAACTGTCATGAGCAAACCGTCACCACATCCGACTTCGCCGACGTCTCGATGCAATCGTGCCTGATGGGTGCGCCACAGCTCGCCGAATGGATGAACCAGCATCCAGCCGAGCGCCTCGCCGGATGGCGCTGCGTGATCGGCCAACAGGTCGGTCGGGGAATTTAGGATCGGGCTGCGCTGTCCCTGAACGATCCGAAATGCCTGGTCCACCGCCATGATCATTGCTGGTCGCGCTTGATCTTCTCTGGCCTTGCGACCGGCGCAGGGTGACCGGCATTGGCTCGCCGGACAGGCGCGCCTATCGGATGGGCGGGTTGGTGTTGTTCCAGGTCGGGACTGCGTTGGTCACGCCGACGGACGGCCAATTATACGTGCCGATCGATGGCGCCGTGACCGTCCCGACCGACTGTCCGCTAGACCCGTAGGCTCTGGGCTGTGCTGCCAACGATCCGGCGCTCCCATAATTCGGAGCCACCACGCCGGTGCTGTAAGATCGGCTTGACCGGTGCTTCTTGGCTTCAGCCGCGAACGGCGCGGCAAGCAGCCCGATGGTGACGAGGGCGGCAATGGCGGGTTTGATGCTTGTCATGGCTGATCACTTCATTCTGCGGCCCCCTTGGCATTTGCTCATTCAGCGGCGGATTTCCATGGGCATCCCATTCATAACTTCGTGCGCGGGCGAAGGTGCCGGGGAGCGGTTGCCGTTACCGCTCAGATGGATGCCGAATGTCTTGCGCAAACCGATTTGCCCGGCTGGCGTGACGTGCACGATCCGCGTGTCGCGGTCCCGTCTCAGCCAGCCGCGCTCCAGGCAGCAACGTTGAATCTCTGCGCCGACGTGACCGGCGACGTGAAAGCGACGCTCGCTCCAGTCCAGGCATGGGCGGCAGAAGATTCGCCTGCTTCCGGATTTCGGCTCCAGCACCGCGCCGAACGCGGAGAGGAAATGTGTTCCGGAGGCCGTTACCTCTCCGCCGTCATCGGTGAGCACGACGTGCGCTTTGGCGACGAGGGCGTCGGCGATGGCGACGCCGAGATAGCCGGCCAGATGGTCGTAGCAGGTGCGCGCAAAGCGAAGTTGATCGTCGGCGATCGAGCGTGACTGATGGCGCGGCGGAACCTCGATGGCGGCAACGGCCTTGATGCTCTCCAGCATCCTGGCCACCAAAGGAGACGCGATGCGGTAATAGCGGTTGCGACGTTTCTGCGTCACGATGAGCAGCCGCGCCCCGACCAGCTTGCCGAGATGTCCGCTTGCCGTCGACCTCGATATTCGCGCGCGCGCCGCCAGTTCGCTCGCGGTCAGGGCCTGCCCGCCCATCAGCGCCGCCAGCATCGTGGCCCGCGCGGTATCGCCGACCAGTGCCGCCACCTCGACCATGTTTGCCGCTGCGACCATGGAGAAAGCGTATCGCGACCGTCCCGGCACGACAACAGTGATGGTTTGGCCGCGGCCGAACCATTGGACGCCGAGCGCGCTCTACCGTGGCTCCGACACAATCCGGAGACCCAGCATGAAACGCATCCGCGTGGAGCCGATATCGACCTATCTGGAGCGCCGCCGCAGAGGCCCGATCTATCCGGTCGTCGTCGTCGAAGGCATCGTCTATCTATCCGGCCTGCCGCCATTCGATCCCGAAACGGGCGAGGTCAGAACACTACCGTTCGAGCGGCAGGCCGAGATCGTGCTCGACCAGATGAAATGCTGCCTGGAAGCGGCGGGGTCGTCGCTGGCGGAGGTGATCAAGTGCAATGTCTATTGTACGCCCGATCCCGCGCATTTCGCCACGTTCAACGAGGTCTATGCCCGTTACTTCCAGGACTGTTCACCGGCGCGCATCTTCCTGCACGTTCCGTCGTGGCCTGGGCCATTTGACATCGAGGTCGATTGCGTCGCGCTGGCGAGGCAACATGGATGAGGCCAGGCGCGGATTGCCCGCCTTCGGATGGACCCGAATCAGCGCTAGTGCATTCACCTCATCGACTTCGCGTATTGAGGCGACATGACCGGTCCCGAACTAAAGCAACTCCGCAACGATCTCTCGGAGGTCCTCGAGCGCAAGCTCACCGCGGCCGACATGGCCCGGCTTTGCGGATTGCCGGAGAAGGGCGGCGCCGACACCATCCGGCGCTGGGAGGTGAGCGGCCCGACACCGTCGGCGACCAAGGTGCTGCGCGTGCTCGCGATGGCGAGCGAGCGCTATCCGATCCTGGAGAAGTTCGACGTGTTCGATCGTCATGACGTGCGCGAGGAAGACCGGCCCGCAAAGCGCGCTGCATTCCGCGAACAGATGCGCGATGAGGCGCGGCGCCGCCTTGGTTAACGAGATGCGCGCGCAAGTTACCCTGATAGCGCCGAGTTAAGCCTTCCTTCACCACTTCTTAAGCCGCCATTAAGCACGAAAATCATTTACAGCCCAATAAGTTAGGTTGGCTGCCGCTGTGCCACGGATGTGACAGCATTTTCGTCAAAAGCGAGCTATCTGCAGAACCAACGACGGCGCGGAAAGCGCGCCTGCCGCGGACCTAAGTGTTGGAGTTTGGACGATGAAGAAGATTCTGTTTGCGACCGTTGCGCTGCTCGTGGTGGGCGCTGCCGCGCCGGCGGTCGGTGCCGATCTCGGTAACCGCAATTACTATAAGGCGCCCGCGCCCGCCTATGCCGCGCCGATCTACAACTGGACCGGCTTCTACATCGGCGGCCATGTCGGCGGCGCGTTCTCCAGCGACAACAATTTCAGCGGCCTCTCCACCGGCAACAACGGCAACGGCCGTTTCCTCGGCGGTCTGCAGGCCGGCGCGGACTGGCAGTTCAACCCGAACTTCGTTGTCGGCGTCGAAGGCCAGTATTCCTGGCTCTCCGGCAGCGTCGGCGCGGTGTTCCCGGGCGGCGTCGCCTACACCAACGACCAGCGTGGTCTCGGCTCGATCACCGGCCGCGTCGGCTACACTTGGGGTCCGGGCCTGCTCTATGTGAAGGGCGGCTACGCTTATTCGGACAACAACGAGAAGGTGACCGTCGGCGGCGTGCCGGCTGCCTTCGTCATCACGGGCGATCACCGCAACGGCTACACCGTCGGCGCCGGCCTCGAATACATGTTCGCGCCGAACTGGTCGGCCAAGGCCGAGTACCAGTACTACAATTTCGGCGACGCGCACTTCACCGGTGGTCCGCTGGCGGGCACCGGCAACTTCACCACCGACGACCACACCATCAAGGCGGGCGTCAACTACCGCCTCAACTGGGCCAACTCGGCGGTCGCGCGCTACTGAACGGTTACCAAGACCTTATCATGATGAAGGGCCGGCATCATTGCCGGCCCTTCTTTTTTCGCTGTGCGGAACGTACGCAACCGATTGAGCAACTTGCGATTTTTTAACCTGGCCCGAGGATACTCCGCGGCGAAAACATAAAGATCACGCGTGGGGGAATTTCGATGGCGATCCGTCTGGGCCTTGGCCGCTTGCTTGGTCGTATCCGGCCTCGTTTCAAAATGCCGACATGGGGCGTGCGCGGCAGCCTGTTCACGGCCTTCGCGGTGATCGCGGGCATGGGCCTCGTGATTGCAGCCGGCGCCGGCTTCGTCTTCAACCATCTCGGCAGCACCATGATGGACCTGAGCGGCCGCGACATCCCGCGCCTTTCCGCCAGCCTTCAACTCGCATCGCAAAGCGCAACGCTTGCGGCACAGGGGCCGGGCCTCCTGGCGTCGCCGTCCGACGAGGCGCTGAACGAACGCACCAAGAAGGTGCAGGAGATCCAGCAGCTCGCCATGGCCAAGCTCGGCGAGATCATCGAGCTCGGCGCCGACAAGCAGATCGCAACCGCGTTGCGCGACACCGCCAAGAGCATCGACGAGGCGACCCAGAGCCTGGTGTCGGCCGCGCGCGAACGGCTGGATACCGGCGCACTGCACGACAAGCAATATGAAGCGCTCCGCAAGGCGCAGCTCACCTTCGTCGGTGCGGCCGGTCCTGCCATGCTGGATGCGCAAACGCGCCTGAACGCGATCCTCGGCGCGGCGGAAGTTTCCGCCGACGATGCCACCGAAGCCGCCCGCACCGTCTCCCAGGTCGCGACCATCTCCGCCAACGGCAATCTGATGGCTGCCGACATGATGGCGGCGCTGTCGGCCAACAACAGCGATACGCTGGAGGCGATCGAGAAGGAGTTCAAGGCGACGCGCGACCGCGTCAAGTCGAACCTCGAGGACCTGCCGAACATGGCCTCGATGCAGGCGGTGCGCGACACCGTGCAAAAGCTGTTCGCCTTCGGCGAAGGCAAGTCCGGCGTGTTCAAGATCCGCCAGAAAGAGCTCGACGCGATCGACTACGGCCAGACCATCCTGGACGAGACCCGCAAGCTCAATGTCGGCCTCGGCATCAGCGTGCAGCAGCTCGTCGAGGGCGTGCAGAAGGAGACCAACGCGTCGACCTTCCAGGCGCGGCATGAGATCTCGCTCGCGACCACCGCGATGCTGGCACTCGGCGCTCTGACGCTGGTCGGCTCGGCGCTGTTCGTCTGGCTCTATGTCGGCCGCAACATCCTGCGCCGCATTCGCGAGCTTCAACGCGCCATGCAGTTGCTCTCGGCCGGCGACCTCGACACCGAGATCGTCCGCTCCCGGCAGAACGACGAGATCGGCGCGATGAAGGAAACGCTGACGGTGTTCCGCGACAGCATGATCGAAGCTCGCGCGCTTGCGAGCGAGCAAGACAGGGATCGCGTCGCCAAGGCCGAGCGTGCGGCGCAGATGGAAGCGAAGATTGCAGAATTCGAGGGCGCGGTCCGCACCGCACTCGACAATCTCGCGCAGTCAGCCAATTCGATGCAATCGACCGCGCAGAGCATGTCGAACACGGCAGACCAGTCCAATGCGCTGGTGAACGCGGTTGCCTCCGCAGCCGAAGAGACCTCGGTCAACGTGCAGACCGTATCATCAGGCACCGAGCAGCTCTCGTCCTCGATCGAGGAGATCAGCAAGCAGGTCGTGACCTCGGCCGCGATCGCCAGGAAGGCGGTCGACGAGGCCGGCGCGACCGATGCCACGGTGCAGAGCCTCGCCGACAGCGCGAGCCGCATCAGCGTGGTGGTCGACCTGATCCAGACCATTGCCTCGCAGACCAATCTGCTGGCGCTCAACGCCACCATCGAGGCGGCGCGCGCGGGCGAAGCCGGTCGTGGCTTCGCGGTGGTCGCCTCCGAGGTGAAGAGCCTCGCGAGCCAGACCGCCAAAGCGACGGAGGAGATCCGCAGCCAGATCGCCAGCATGCAGTCAGTGACGACTTCGGCCGTCGGCGCCATCCAGGGCATCGGCCGGATCATCGGCGAGATCAACGACGTCACCACGACGATCGCCGCCGCGGTCGAGGAACAGGGCGCGGCGACCCGCGAGATCGCCCGCAACATCCAGCATGCCGCCGGCGGCACCAGCGAGGTTTCCAGCAACATCGTCGGCGTCTCCACGGCTTCGGCGGAAGCCGGCGCAGCGGCGAACGAAGTGCTCGGCGCCTCCGACGCGCTCCGCCGCGAGGCCGACATGCTGCGCGGAGAGATCGACGCGTTTCTCAACAACATGCGGGCGGCGTAGGCGCCGTTCCGTAACCCGGAATGACCGCTATGCGGACCCCGCCAGCGTCCTTTTTCGGCTGGCGCGGCGGGGGCGGCGGGTTTAAGTCGGTAGCATGAACGCAAAGACCGACACCGTGCAGTCCTCCGCCGACGCCCTGCGCTATCCCTGGGAACAGCATCCCGGCCCCGAACAGGTCGTCGAAGTGAAGCCCGGCGTGTTGTGGGCGCGGCTGAAACTGCCGTTCCGCCTCAACCATGTGAACATCTACCTGCTCGCCGACGGCGACGGCTATGCCATGATCGATGCCGGCTTCGGCAATGAGGAGACGATCGAAGCGTGGACGAAGCTGTTCGACGGGCCGCTGAATGGCGTCAACATCACGCGCCTGATCGTGACCCATTCCCATCCCGATCATGTCGGTCTGGCTGGGTGGATCGTCGAGCGGTTCAACTGCCCGCTGGTGATGTCGCAGGTCGAATATCTGCAATCGGTCTATCACCAGAACCGCGGCACCGAGGAGCGGCAGGAAGCGCAGCGGCTGTTCTTCCGCCGCCACGGCATGGACGAGTCGCTCACCGAAAAGCTGCTCGGCCGCGGCCAGGACTATCTCAAGCGCGTCTCGGTGCTGCCGCCGTCCTACCGCCGCATCTCGCATGGCGAGGACGTCGTGATCGGCACGCGCCGCTTCAAGGTGATCACCGGCGGCGGTCACGCGCTCGACCAGGTGATGCTGTATTGCGCCGACGACAAGCTGTTCCTCTCCGCCGACCAGGTGCTGAGCAAGATCTCGCCGAACGTCAGCGTGTGGGCGGTCGAACCCGACCAGAACTCGCTTGGCGAATATCTGGCCTCGCTCGCCAGCCTCACCACGACTCTGCCCTATGACGTGCTGGTACTACCCGGCCACGGCGTGCCGTTCTACGGGCTGAAAACCCGCATCAAGCAGCTCGCCGATCACCACGAGGAGCGCTGCCGCCTGATCGCGGAAGCCTGCCGCGAGGTGCCGCAGACCTCGCGCGCATTGGTGCCCGTGGTGTTCAACAAGCACGTGCTGGACGAACATCAGATGGGTTTTGCTGCCGGCGAGCTGGTTGCCCACGTCAACTACATGATCGTCGAAGGCCGGCTGACGGCGGAGACGAAAGACGGCGTGCTCCAGTTCAGGACGACTTGAGTTTCAGGGGCCGCCGATGACCCATGAGGCCATCCGCAACCTGCTAGCACGGGACGACGACGAAGCGCTGGGCGAGCTTCGGACACTGTCAACGGCGAGCGATGCCTTTGTGCGGCGAACCGCAATCGAGGTCATCGGACAACACAAGCGGGGGCATGAACTCCGCACGAGCATTGCCGCTGCCTTTTCCGACACGTCGGATTACGTCAGGCGCACCGCCTGCGGCATCGTCGAGCAATGGAAGCTTGCCGAAGCTCATGATCTCGTGCTGCCCCTTCTGAGGGCGCCCGAAGCATCGACGCGGGAGTGCGCGCTTCGCGCCCTTGCTGAGATTTGGCATGAGGCGGATTTCCATTCGATCTTCAATCTCTACAGGCGCGATCCGGAAATCGGAGTTCGGAAGGAAGCCGCGTGGACCTTGCGGCGAGGCGCCGCTGCGGGCAATTGGCGGCTGCTGTTCGATGCTTTTTCCAGGGATGAGCTTCCCCGGCATCGATTGTGGGCCTGCGAGATCGCCAACACTTTCGGCGATCCGGACGTCCTGCCTGCGCTGACCCCGCTGCTGAACGATGACGACGGACATGTGCGCAAGTCCGCCGCGCAGGCCCATCAGGCGATCGGGGCGCGCAGTTAGCCCGGGCGCAATGGTGCAGAGCAACATTGAGCCTCGCGCGAACTTGATCCGGATCAAGTTTCAAATCGCACGATAGGGCATTTTGCCCAAATGCCCCGCAGGTCCAAATGTGGGATAGCGCATAGACATTGGAGCTGGAAAAGCTCTAAGGATATGCGGGTCTTTGGTCGGTTCCGCTGCAGGTTTGACGATGGATTACGCCCAGTTCTTCAATTCCGCCCTTGATCGTCTCCACACCGAGCGGCGCTACCGCGTGTTCGCCGATCTCGAGCGCATCGCCGGCCGGTTCCCGCATGCGCTCTGGCACTCGCCGAAGGGCAAGCGCGACGTCGTGATCTGGTGCTCGAACGATTATCTCGGCATGGGCCAGCACCCGAAGGTGGTGGGCGCAATGGTCGAGACCGCGACCCGCGTCGGCACCGGCGCCGGCGGCACCCGCAACATCGCCGGCACGCATCATCCGCTGGTGCAGCTCGAGGCCGAGCTCGCCGATCTCCACGACAAGGAAGCCTCGCTGCTCTTCACGTCCGGCTACGTCTCGAACCAGACCGGCATCGCGACCATCGCAAAGCTCATTCCGAACTGCCTGATCCTGTCCGACGAGCTCAACCACAATTCGATGATCGAGGGCATCCGCCAGTCCGGCTGCGAGCGGGTCGTGTTCCGCCACAACGACCTCGCCGATCTCGAAGCGCTGTTGCAGGCTGCGGGCCCGAGCCGACCCAAGCTGATCGCCTGCGAGAGCCTCTATTCGATGGACGGCGACATCGCCCCGCTCGCCAGGATCTGCGACCTCGCCGAGAAGTACGGCGCCATGACCTATGTCGACGAGGTCCATGCCGTCGGCATGTACGGCCCGCGCGGCGGCGGCATCGCCGAGCGCGACGGCGTGATGCATCGCATCGACATTCTCGAGGGCACGCTCGCCAAGGCGTTCGGCTGCCTCGGCGGCTACATCGCCGCCAACGGTCAGATCATCGACGCGGTGCGCTCCTATGCGCCGGGCTTCATCTTCACCACCGCGCTGCCGCCGGCGATCTGCTCGGCCGCGACCGCCGCGATCAAGCATCTGAAGACGTCAAGCTGGGAGCGCGAGCGTCACCAGGATCGCGCCGCCCGGGTCAAGGCGATCCTCAACGCGGCCGGCCTGCCGGTGATGTCGAGCGACACTCATATCGTCCCGCTGTTCATCGGCGATGCCGAGAAGTGCAAGCAGGCCTCCGACCTCCTGCTCGAGCAGCACGGCATCTACATCCAGCCGATCAACTATCCGACGGTCGCCAAGGGCTCCGAACGCCTGCGCATCACGCCCTCGCCCTATCACGATGACGGCCTGATCGATCAGCTCGCTGAAGCCCTGCTGCAGGTGTGGGACCGCCTGGGTCTGCCGCTGCGCCAGAAGTCGCTGGCGGCGGAGTAGCTCCGGGTCGTCCTGCTTAACGACAACTCCAGTTCCCGCACCCGCACGGCATTTCGCTGTCGCCTGCGGCCGTCCAGCGCGCTAGATTTACAGGGAAAATGAGATCGGGCGCGGCCAGCGCGCCCAGAGAGAAGCACGCTCGCCATGCTGCACGATTGGGGCGTGATCGCCGCCGCCTTCGGCTATATCGGCTTCCTTTTCCTGGTGGCGAGCCATGGCGACCGCCGCTCGCCGGCCGGGCGCGGCCGCGCCTCGGGGCTGATCTATCCGCTGTCGCTGGCGATCTACTGCACCTCCTGGACCTTCTTCGGCTCGGTCGGCTTCGCCACCCGCACCTCCACCGACTTCCTCGCGATCTATGTAGGCCCGATCCTGATGATCGGGTTAGGGGCCGGCGTGCTCCGCCGCGTGATCCAGCTCGCGAAGGCCCACAACATCACCTCGATCGCCGACTTCATCGGTGCGCGCTACGGCAAGAGCCAGGCGGTGGCGGCAACCGTCGCGCTGATCGCCATCATCGGCTCGGTGCCCTACATCGCGCTCCAGCTCAAGGCGGTCGCCTCCTCGCTCGAAACCATCCTGAGCGAAGACCAGGCCTTCTCCCACATCCCGATCGTCGGCGACGTGGCGCTGATGGTGACGCTGGCGATGGCGGCCTTCGCAGTGCTGTTCGGCACGCGGCAGACGGACGCCACCGAGCACCAGCACGGCCTGATGCTCGCGGTCGCGACCGAATCCATCATCAAGCTGGTCGCCTTCCTCGCCGCGGGCATCTTCGTCACGTTCTGGATGTTCTCGCCGCACGAACTGATCGAGCGCGCGATGAAGACGCCGGAGGCGGTCCGCGTCATCAACTATTCGCCGTCGATCGGCAACTTCCTGACCATGACGCTGCTGTCGCTGTGCGCGATCATGCTGCTGCCGCGCCAGTTCCACGTCAGCGTGGTGGAGAATTCCTCGGACGCCGAGGTCGGACGCGCGCGCTGGCTGTTTCCGCTCTATCTCGTCGCCATCAACCTGTTCGTGATCCCCATCGCGTTCGCCGGTCTCGTCAGCTTCCCGTTCGGCGCCGCCGATCCTGATATGTACGTGCTGGCGCTGCCGATGGAGGGCGGCGCGGATCTGCTCAGCGTCGCCGTCTTCGTCGGTGGCCTGTCGGCGGCGACCGCGATGGTGATCGTCGAATGCGTCGCGCTCTCCATCATGGTCTCGAACGATCTCGTGGTGCCCCTGGTGCTGCAACGACGGCCCGAGGGGCGCACCGGCGGCGCCGATTTCAGCGACTTCCTGCTGCGCTCGCGCCGGCTCGCGATCTTCGCCATCATGGTGATGGCCTATTTCTACTATCGCGCGCTCGGCAACACCCAGCTCGCGGCGATCGGCCTGCTCTCTTTTGCCGCCATCGCCCAGCTTGCACCAAGCTTCTTCGGCGGATTGCTGTGGCGGCGAGCGACCGCGCGCGGCGCGATCGGCGGCATGCTGGTCGGCTTTGCGGTGTGGCTCTACACACTGTTCATCCCGAGCTTCATGGATACTTCCACGGCGGGCATCCTGCTGCTCCAGCACGGCCCGTTCGGGATCGAGGCGCTGCGGCCGCAGGCGCTGTTCGGCGCCGATTTGCCGCCGCTGATGCACGGCGTGGTCTGGTCGCTGTCGCTCAACATCCTCACCTACGTGCTGCTGTCGCTGGCGCGCCGGCCGTCTTCGATCGAGCTGGTGCAAGCCGATCTGTTCGTCCCCAACACCCTGGCGCCGATCTCCCCGAGCTTCCGGCGCTGGCGCACCACCGTCACGGTGCAGGACATCCAGACCACGGTGGCGCAATATCTCGGGCCTGACCGGGCGCGGCATTCCTTCGAGGCATTCTCCGCGCGGCGCAATGTGCGGCTGGAGTCCGGGGCGCCCGCCGATTTCGAGCTGCTGCAGCACGCCGAGCACCTGATCGCCTCCTCGATCGGTGCGGCATCATCGCGTCTGGTGATGTCGCTGCTGCTGCGCAAGCGGACGGTCTCCGCCAAGGCTGCGCTCAAGCTGCTCGACGATTCCCATGCGGCGCTTCATTTCAACCGCGAGATCCTGCAGACCGCGCTCAACCATGTGCGCCAGGGCATCGCGGTGTTCGATGCCGATCTGCAACTGATCTGCTCGAACCGGCAGTTCGGCGATCTCCTCAACGTTCCCCCACATTTCATCCAGTTCGGCACGCCGTTGCGTGAAATCCTGGAATTCATGGGCGTGAGCGAGCCGGCCGATCCGATCGAGCGCGAGGCCATGCTGGAGCGCCGGCTAGTGGCTTACACCACCGACGGCGAGCCTTATCTCGAGCGCCTGCCCGACCGCCACATGGTGATCGAGATCTTGACCAACCGCATGCCCGGCGGCGGCTTCGTCATCACCTTCACCGACGTCACGCCCACGTTCGAGGCGGCCGAAGCGCTCGAGCGCGCCAATGCGACGCTGGAAAAGCGGGTGCGAGACCGCACCGAGGAGCTGACCCGGCTGAATTCCGAGCTGGCGTTGGCCAAGAGCGCGGCCGAAGACGCCAGCATCTCCAAGACGCGCTTTCTCGCCGCCGCCAGCCACGACATTCTCCAGCCGCTGAACGCGGCGCGGCTCTATGTCACGAGCCTGGTCGAGCGCCAGCACAGCGGCGAGGAGACGCGGCTGGTCGAGAACATCGACGAATCGCTCCAGGCGATCGAGGAGATCCTCGGCGCGCTGCTCGACATCTCCAGGCTCGACGCCGGCGCGATGACGACCTCGATCTCGAGCTTCAAGATGGCCGACCTGATGCGCTCGCTGGAGATCGAGTTCGCTCCGATCGCACGCGCCAAGAATCTGGCGCTCGTCTTCGTGCCGTGCTCGCTGCCCGTCGAGTCGGATCGTCTCCTGCTGCGGCGGCTGCTCCAGAACCTGATCTCCAACGCGATCAAATATACCCCGCGCGGGCGCGTGCTGGTCGGCTGCCGCCGCCGCGGCGCCTCGCTCAAGATCTGCGTCTACGACACCGGTGTCGGCATCCCGACGGTCAAACGCAGCGAGATCTTCAAGGAATTCCACCGCCTCGAGCAGGGCGCGCGGATCGCCCGCGGCCTCGGCCTTGGCCTGTCGATCGTCGAGCGGTTGGCGCGCGTGCTCAAGCACGACATCGCCATCGATTCCAATGTCGGCGGCGGCTCGGTTTTTTCCGTGACGGTGCCGACGGCGAAGGCGATCACCCACACCGCGGCCGTGACCAGCGCAACGCCGCTCGCACGCACCTCGATCTCGGGGACCCTGATCGTCTGCATCGAGAACGACGCCGCGATCCTCGACGGCATGCGCACACTACTGAAGGCGTGGGACGCCGAAGTGATCGCGGTCGCCGATCCCGAGGGCGCGATCGCCGCGATCGAAACTGCCGGCCGCCGCGTGACCGGCCTGCTGGTCGACTACCATCTCGACCGCGGCAACGGCATCGCCGCGATCCGCGACATCCGCCGCCGCTTCGGTGACGGCATTCCCGCGATCCTCATCACCGCCGACCGCAGCCCCGCCGTGCAAATGGCTGCGCGCGACGAAAAGGTCGCGGTGCTCAACAAGCCGGTCAAGCCGGCTTCGCTCCGCGCCCTGCTCGGCCAGTGGCGCACGCAGCAGATGGTGGCGGCGGAGTGAGCCTCCGCTCTCAGGGCGCAAGCCTCGTAAACACGTAGTCGCGGCTCTTCACACGAGCTTCGTGGCAGGCGAAGCAGGTGCGATGCTGAGCCTCGTCGACCGGCCTGCCGTTGACGAAGCGACCAAATCCCCAGCCGCCGGTCGAGGCATATTTTCTGGAATCCTTGACCATCACCTGGACGGTGGTGGCCTCACCGGGAATCGTCGCGGACGCAAATTCGGGGGATTGCTTCCGCTTCCAGGCGCGTTTGACCAGAATTGTGCCGTCCGGGAACGGAAGCTTGCCGCCTTGATAGGCATCGATCGCGGTGCTGTTGCCGACGACGGCACGCAGCTCGTCCAAGGGAGCCGCCTCTTCGGCCGGCGCGATCAGCTCCCACTGCTTGTAGCCTTCCGGGACAGTGACGCCGAAGATCGGCGAGGCATCGGCCTCGCCCTGCGCGAAAGCGATCGTGACCAGATACGGCACGCAGGTCAGGACAACGACGAGGAGGAGCACGGCCACCACGATCATCGTCGTAGACGTTGGAAATTTTGACTTTTCAGATTTCATTGTCGTCATGACGCCTCACTGAGCTGCGATCGCATATCAGGCCTGGGCCCGGCCTTGCCGGACCGAGGTGCTGCCAAAATTCTCAGGCACCGCCGTCGGCGTCGATCACGGCCTTGGCAAAGGCTTCCGGTGCTTCCTGCGGCAGATTGTGGCCGATGCCGCCGGTAATCAGGCGATAGTCGTACCGGCCCGAGAATTTCTTGGCATAGGCGCTTGGATCGGGATGCGGCGCGCCGTTGGCGTCGCCTTCCATCGTGATCGCCGGGACGCTGATGACGGGAGCTGCGGCGAGCTTCTTTTCGAGCTCCTCGTACTTCGCTTCGCCCTGGGCGAGCCCGAGCCGCCAGCGGTAATTGTGAATCGTGATCGCGACATGATCCTTGTTGTCCAGCGCCGCCGCGCTGCGATCGAAAGTGGCGTCGTCGAACTTCCACTGCGGCGAAGCCAGCTTCCAGATCAGTTTTACGAAATCATGCGTGTACTTCTCGTATCCGGCGCGGCCGCGCTCGGTTGCGAAGTAAAACTGATACCACCATTGCAGCTCGGCCGACGGCGGCAGCGGCGCGTTGCCTGCGGCCTGGCTGGAGATCAGATAGCCGCTGACCGACACCAGCGCACGACAGCGATCCGGCCACAGCGCGGCGATGATGTCGGCGGTACGCGCGCCCCAGTCGAAGCCGGCGACAACCGCCTTCTTGATGTCGAGCTTGTCCATCAGTGCGATGATGTCGACGGCCATTGCTGCAGGTTCGCCGTTGCGCGGCGTCTCGGCGGAGAGGAAGTGGGTCGAGCCGTAACCACGGAGATAGGGAATGATGACGCGATAACCGGCCTTTGCCAGGATCGGCGCGACGTCGACGAAGGCGTGAATGTCGTAGGGCCAGCCGTGCAGCAGGATTGCGACGGGGCCGTTCGCAGGACCGACCTCTGCGTAGCCGACGTTGAGGACGCCGGCATCGATCTGCTTGATCGCGCCGAACGGCGCATTCGTCGCGGCCGAGCGCGGCGCTTCCGATTCGGCGCGGGCGAGGCCGATCACGCCGAGGCCGGCGGCGACAGTTCCCGCGGCGATGCCGAAAAACTGGCGGCGGTGCTGATCGATGATCTGTTTCATGATGGTGCTACCTTGTTGATGGTTGGAGGTGGTGCCGTCAGATCAGCGCGACCGTGACGTCGATGTTGCCGCGGACGGCCTTGGAATAGGGACAGGTCTGATGCGCCTCATCGACGATCCCGCGCGCGATCTCGCGATCGAGGCCGGGCAGGCTGACATCGAGGCGTGCCCTGAGGGAATAGGCGCCCTCGTCGAGCACCAGGTCGATCTCCGCATCTATCGCGCATTTCCTGGGGAGCTCGATCTTCCGCTTGCGGGCCGCGATCTCCATCGCGCCCTCGAAGCAGGCCGACCAGCCGGCCGCGAACAATTGCTCGGGATTGGTACCGATGCCGGTGCCGCCCGGCGGCGACAGCTTGACATCCAGGCGGCCGTCGGAACTGCGAGATATCCCGTCCTGTCGCCCGCCGCTGGTGTGGGTCCGGGCCGTGTAAAGCAACTTTGCCGCCTGGGTCATGAAGGTCTCCTTGCCGTCGCACAAGTGACTAGCAGCGGCTGCCGCGACACACCCGTTGGGACTTGTGAGAAGTTGTGAGGTCTCCGCTCGCGCGCCTCACAGGGGCCTGCAACCGCAGTCTGATCGCGACGCGGGGAACGGTCTTGCCGGATTGCGGTCATCTGGCTATCCGGTCCGTTCGAAAGGATCAGGATTTCGCCATGACCGAGCCGGTCGACACCGCAACGGGAACCCTCTCGTTTGGGCCATTCACCGTGATGCCAAATGAAAGACTCGTGACCCGCGATGGCGTCGCGCTGCCGCTCGGCGCAAAGGCCTTCGACACGCTGCTCGCACTGATGTCGCGGCCGAACCAGGTCGTCAGCAAGTATGATCTGATGGCGCTGGTGTGGCCCGGCATGACGGTCGAGGACGCCAATCTCCGCTTTCACGTCGCGGCGCTTCGTAAGGCCCTTGGCGACGGCAAGGACGGTGCCCGCTACATCACCACACTCTCCGGCCGCGGCTATTGCTTCGTGGCGCTAATCTCGCAGGTGAATATCCCGGCAGAGCGGCGCACCGCCGCGCGAACGGAATTGCCGCCCGTCAAACTGCCGAACCGGCTGCAACGGATGGTCGGGCGCGACGATGCGGTCGCCGCCGTCTCCGACAGGCTCGTCGGCTCCCGCTTCGTCACGATCACCGGCCCGGGCGGTGTCGGCAAGACCGTCGTTGCGGTTGCGATTGCTCACGATCTGCTCGCGACATTTTCCGACGCCGCACATTTCGTCGATCTTGCCGCGCTGAGCGATCCCGATCTCGTGATCACCTCGATCCTGCTGATGCTGGGCTTGCCGGCGCAAACCGAGGATCCCCTGCCTGCGCTGCTCGCGCATCTCAGGGACAAGCGGATGCTGCTGATCCTCGACAATTGCGAACACGTCATCGCCACGGCGGCGCCGCTGGCCACCGACATCTTCCACGCCGCACCGCATGTCCATATCCTGGCGACGAGCCGCGAAGCCCTGCGGGTCGAGGGTGAGCAGGTCTATCGCTTGGCGCCGCTCGCCGTTCCGCCCGACAATCCTGGGCTGACGGCGGCCGCTGCGCAGACTTATCCCGCGCTTCAACTCTTCCTCGAACGTGCCACGGCCGGCGGCGCGCAGATCGCGCTCGACGATGCCAATGCCGCGATCGTCGCCGGGATCTGCCGCAAGCTCGACGGCATGGCGCTGGCGATCGAACTCGCCGCCGGCCGCGTCGAAGCCTACGGCCTGGAGCAGACCGCAGCACTGCTCGACGAGCGCCTCAATCTGCTCTGGCAGGGCCAGCGCACGGCGCCGCCGCGACAAAAGACGTTGCAGGCGACGCTGGCATGGAGCTACGGGCTCTTGTCCGACCTCGAACGCCTCGTGCTACGCAGGCTCGCGGTTTTCGCCGGTCACTTCACCATCGACGCCGCACTCGAGATCGTGCCGGACGAACGTGTCGACCGCTCCCGCCTGTTCGACGCCATCGACGGCCTGGTGGCCAAGTCGATGGTCGCGGCGCGGCCGATCGGCGCCATGATGCGTTACCGTCTGCTCGACACGACGCGCGCCTATCTGCTCGAGATCGAGCCTGATGACGCGGTGCTCGCCGCCCGGCACGCGACCTATTACCGGCAATGGCTGGAGCAGGCCGGCACGACGTGGGCCACGGTGCCGAGCGCCGACGAGCGCGCGATCCACTTCTCCGCCCTTCACAACGTGCGCGCCGCACTGGACTGGTGTTTTGGCAAGGACGGCGATGCCAGCATCGGCATTGCACTGGCCGCAGCTGCAGCGCCAATTTTTCTCGCGATGTCGTTGCTGGTCGAGTGCCGGCGCTGGTCTGAACGGGCGCTGCTTGCGATCGATCCCTCCTCGCGCGGCGGCGCCGAGGAAATGCACATCCAGGCCGCGCTCGGACTGACCTTGATGTTCACGCGCGGGGGCAGCGAAGCGGCGCGTGCCGCGTTGAGCCGGAGCCTTGCGATCGCCGAGGCGCGCGGCGACGGGCCGAACCAGCTCCAGTTGCTCGGGCGCATGCATATCTTCCACGAGCGCATGGGACAGTTCGACGCCGCGCTCGGCTATGCGCAGCAAAGCCTTACGGTCGCCGGGACACTCGGCGATGCCGCCTCCCTCGCCCTCGCCCATTCGCTCCTCGGTGTCTCCTTGCATCTTGCCGGCGAGCATCGCGACGCGCTGACGATGCTGGAGGCCGCCTGGCATGGGCCGGGCACGGAACGGATCAGCACCCTCTACGGCTTCGATCACCGCAACCGGGCCGGCATCTCGCTCGCGCGCGAGTTCTGGTTGCAGGGCCGCCCCGCGGATGCGCTGCAACTGGCCCGACAGACGGTCGTCGAGGCCGCGCAGATGGACCATCCGATCACGCTCTGCATTGCGTTGATCTGGGCGGTCTCGATCGATCTCTGGAGCGGAGACCTCGATGCCGCGGAAGAGAACATCGACCGCTTCATCGCCCATGCCGAATCGCGCTCCATGGGCCCCTATCTTGCGGTCGGCCGCGGCGTCAAAGGCGAACTGGCGATCCGGCGCGGCCATGCCGCCGAAGGCGTCGAAACGATCGGGACGTGTCTGCGTGAGCTCCACGATGCCGGCTACGAGCTTCTCACCACGACGTTCAATATCGCGCTTGTTCAGGGCTTGATGGCGCTTGGGCAGATCGAGCGGAGTGCGTGCCTGATCGACGATGCGATCCGCCTCGTCGAGCAAAGCGGCGATCATCTGTACATGCCCGAGCTGCTGCGCATGAAGGGAAGGGTTCTCTTGGCGAGGCCCAGGCCCGACGCTGATCAGGCAGAAGCCCACTTCGTCCAATCACTGGAATTGAGTCGTCGCAAAGGCGCCAAAGCCTGGGAGCTGCGGGCCGCGATCGATCTCGCCGGTCTCCTTGCCGAACGCGGCCGGCGCGAGGAAGCGAGGCGGTGGCTTCAATTGGCGTATGAAGGCTTCGCCGCGGGCTCGGAGACAGCGGATATCCGGGCCGCCGACAAGTTGTTGCAAACATTATGACGCGGACTCGGTGCCGCTCGTGTCCCGGGCGCACTGCAACGCTCTTGCGCTGCTGCGCAGAGCCGGGATCCACGAGCGACACGGTACAATGCAGCGACATGGGCCCCGGCTCTGCAGCGCACCGTCGAAGCCTAGCAGCGCCGCTCGTCGGCACGAAGTTTTGGGCTCACGGAGAGCAATCCGCCCTGCCCTTGGCCTCTCGTAGCCGAACGCTGCCGCGTCCACCGCAAGCCCGGCTCGCGAACGTGACGACCACAAGATCGCCCCTCAAGGATGAGCCGGGATGGGCGACACATACGCCAAAACCGAATTTCGGTAAAGTGGGATATTTTTGCGCGGTGGGATTGACAGGGGGGCGACACAGCGAGCGCATCCGGACTACGGGACGCTCGCTCCATGCTCACCCCGTCGGGGTGCCCTGCTTCCACTGGCCACCGGCGATCTTCGCGGCGGCGATCACGGCTTGGGTCCGGCTTTCGACGCCGAGCTTTTGCAGGATGGCCGAGACATGCGCCTTGATGGTGGCCTCGGAGACGCCGAGCTCATAGGCGATCTGCTTGTTGAGCAATCCCTCGGACAGCATCATCAGGACCCGGACCTGCTGAGGCGTCAGCGTCACCAGCCGGTCGCGCAGGCGCGTCATGTCGGGATCGGCGACGGCCGACAGATCGGTGTCGGCCGGAACCCAGACGTCGCCCTCCATCACCTTGAGGATGGCGTCGCGCAAGGTCTCGACGCCAAATCGCTTCGGAATGAAACCGGACGCGCCGAAATCGAGCGAGCGGCGGATCGTGGCGCTATCGTCGGAAGCGGAGACGATCACCACCGGGATCGCCGGATATTGCGCGCGCAGATAGATCAGGCCTGAAAAGCCGGAGATCCCGGGCATCGAGAGGTCGAGCAGGATCAGGTCGACGTCGGAGGTCTGTTCCAAAAGCTTGGTCAAATCCTCGAACGATCCAGCCTCGTCGATCTTGGCCGAGCTCAGGACGCCCGCCACCGCCTGCCGCAGCGCGGCGCGGAACAATGGATGGTCATCGGCAATGACGAGATGGGTCGAGGGAGCGTTCATCGTTCTCTTGCTGGCAATCGCACCGGGCCAGTAGGCCGGCGCGGGGCCTTGGTCAATTGTTTCCCGACCAGCCGTGGCATGCAAGTGGACATTATCCCTTTGCGGCAACGGGGTTAATCCACGGGCCGGCACTATGTTGCCGAATGGAACGCCCGCGACGTCAGGTGCGCGTCAGTGCGAAAGGCCGAAAGTCGTATTGGGGCGGGTTTCACGCCAATGTTACCTTGGGGACAAGGCTTGGGTTGATCCGGCATGACCGGACATCCAGGACGCGAGGAAACGATTTTTCGGGGAGCGACTCAATATGTCGACAATGGCTGTGTCTCAAGCAGGCGCGGGAGGGATGACGAAGGACGAACGGTTCGTCATTCTCGCCTCCTCGCTCGGTACCGTCTTCGAGTGGTACGATTTCTATCTCTACGGTTCGCTGGCCGGCATCATCGGCGCGCAGTTCTTCTCGGCCTATCCGCCGGCAACCCGCGACATCTTCGCGCTGCTGGCCTTCGCGGCGGGCTTCCTGGTGCGCCCGTTCGGCGCGATCGTGTTCGGCCGTGTCGGCGACATCGTCGGCCGCAAATACACCTTCCTCGTCACCATCCTGATCATGGGTCTGTCGACCTTCATCGTCGGCCTGCTGCCCAACGCGGCGACCATCGGCATCGCGGCCCCGATCATCCTGATCGCGCTGCGTCTCGCCCAGGGCCTGGCGCTCGGCGGCGAGTATGGCGGTGCGGCCACCTACGTCGCAGAGCATGCTCCGAACGGCAAGCGCGGCTACTATACCTCCTTCATCCAGACCACGGCGACGCTCGGCCTGTTCCTGTCGCTGCTGGTGATCCTGTTCACGCGCTCCGCGCTCGGCGAACCCGAGTTCGCGGCATGGGGCTGGCGCATTCCGTTCCTGGTCTCGGTGCTGCTGCTCGGCGTTTCGGTCTGGATCCGGCTTCGCCTCAACGAATCCCCGATCTTCCAGAAGATGAAGGACGAGGGGAAGAGCTCGAAGGCCCCGCTGACGGAAGCCTTCGGCAACTGGCAGAACGGCAAGCTCGTGCTGCTGGCGCTGCTTGGCGGCGTGATGGGCCAGGGCGTGGTCTGGTACACCGGCCAGTTCTACGCGCTGTTCTTCCTGCAATCGATCCTCAAGGTCGACGGCTACACTGCCAACCTGCTGATCGCCTGGTCGCTCCTGCTCGGCACCGGCTTCTTCATCGTGTTCGGCATGCTCTCCGACAGGATCGGCCGCAAGCCGATCATCCTCGGCGGCTGTCTGATCGCGGCGCTGACCTTCTTCCCGATCTTCAAGATGATCACCACCAACGCCAACCCGGCGCTGGAAAAAGCGATCGAGACGGTCAAGGTCGACGTGGTGGCGGATCCCGCAGGTTGCGGCGACTTGTTCAACCCGGTCGGCACCCGCGTCTTCACCTCGCCTTGCGACACCGCACGTGCCTATCTGTCGCAGTCGTCGGTCAAGTACTCGACCACGCCGGGTGCGGCAGGCTCCGGCGTGAAGGTGATGGTCAACGGCAAGGAAGTTGCCTACGCCAACGCCAAGGACGGCAACCCGGCAGTCCTCGCCGCCGTGCAGGGAGCCGGCTATCCGAAGCCCGGCGATGCGAGCATCGTGAAGATGGCGCATCCGTTCGACATCTTCCGTCCGCAGGTGGCCGCGGTCGTCGGACTGCTGTTCGTCCTGGTGCTCTTCGTCACCATGGTGTACGGCCCGATCGCCGCGATGCTGGTCGAACTGTTCCCGACCCGCATCCGCTACACCTCGATGTCGCTGCCCTACCACATCGGTAACGGCTGGTTCGGCGGCCTGCTGCCGGCGACCGCCTTCGCCATCGTGGCCTCGACGGGCGATATCTATGCGGGCCTCTGGTATCCGGTCATCTTCGCGTCGATTACCGTCGTGATCGGCTTGTTCTTCCTGCCGGAGACCAAGGACGTCGATATCAAGTCGACCTGATCGACGCAGATCCAGATCAACCACCAACCGGCCGCGGTCTCCGCGGCCGGTTTTGTTTTGATCTCCAAATTCTTTGTTTTGACGCGTTTTCTTGACGCGAACCGGTATCCACTTCGCTCGAAAACGCTCTACGGATTGCCGATGAATTGCAGCACGATTTCGCGTCGGTGCGGGCGCTTGCGGTGCTCGATCAGGTAGATCGCCTGCCAGGTGCCGAGCGCGAGCTTGCCGCTCAGGACCGGCACATGAAGCGAAGTCTGGGTCAGCATTGTCTTGACGTGCGCCGGCATGTCGTCCGGTCCCTCGGCATCATGCGTCCAGCCGGCGTTCTCCGGCGCGAGCCGGGACAATGCCGTGGTGAGATCCACGAGCACGGAAGGGTCGGCGTTCTCCTGGATCGTCAGCGATGCCGAGGTGTGACGGACGAACAGCGTCAACGCGCCATCTCGCGCGCCTGCCTCGGCAACGAACTTCGCAGCTTCGCCCGTGAGGTCGGTGAAGCCGCGGCCCGGCGTCCGCACGGTCAACAGCGACGATGTGAGGGTGGTGGCCTGCACCGACGATGGCGCCGAGCGCGTGATGGATTTGGCTGATGTCATGAAAGTCTCGCCTGATCGAAAGCTGCCGTAGGGTGAGCAAAGCGTGCCCACCCTGCATAGTCGGATAGATGGTGGGCACGGCGCGTCGCGCCTTTGCCTACCCTACGGCATCTCGCCGCGCGCTAAATCTTCCCCGACACGTCCTTCTGCACGCGATTGGCCATGTCGATCAGCCGGCGCCAGGCCCTTTCCAGGAACGACATCACGCGATCGACGTCCTGGTCGCTCGGCAGCGGGATCTCGATCCTGCGCTCGCCCTCGGCGGCCTTTGGTTCTCGTGCTTGCGGCTCCGCCTTCTTGAGCGGATCGGTCTTCGGCAGCGCCTCGTCGATCTTGCCCGAGACGGTCGGACCCGCCGCGAGCCGTCCCTTCAGCGTCTCGACTTCGGCCTGGAGCCTGCCGATCTCGGCGTCGAGCGCGGTACGTTCATCGGGCACCGCGTAGCAGGCCCAGCCGGCGCCGCTGCGTGTGCAGGTCGACACCGTGCCGGTGCGGCTGTCGAGCCGCAGCACGCCCTCGGGGATGGGGGTCATGCTGTAGCGGCCGCTTTCGCCGTCGGGCGCGGATTGCGCGGCGAGGCCGCCGGCGCTGACCGCCATCACCGCCGCGAACGCCGCCGCCGCAAGCCATGATGCTGTGGATGAATTCGCTGGTCTCATCGCGTTCTCCGCCACGACGGGCCGGTAGCACGTCCAAAGATGGCGCTCATAAAGGTGGCAATCATAAGGGTGGCACTTCTTGCAAATTCTACACCCCGGCGAGGCGATCCGCCGCTCAAAACGCGCCTCTGACATGAACGATCACGGCGCCCCCTTTGATCCCGGCAGCCGCGCGAAATGGCGACTGCGTCCGCCGATCAAGCGGAGACCTGCTGCGGTGCGGCGTCACGCTGTGTGCAGCGCTGCCGCTTGCGCCAATATTGTCAAATAAATCAGTCACATAACTGGAATGGACACAATCGTGACTTGGCTTGACTTGATTATGGGCCATCAGTATGGTCCGCGCGGCTTTTGAGGGTGGCGGGCGTAATTTCCATTCAGCCGCGGCGTTTCGGGTCTTCGTTGCATGACACAGGGCACGGGACACGGCGAGAATGGAGATCGCGATAGATCGCCCGAGGAAGCTGCGCTTTCCGATCGGCTCGGAAATCTTGATCAGCGGTTGTCCGAATTTCGCGGCCGCCACGTCAAGACCGAGCAACCCGCAGGTGACGGTGAGGACAGAGCGGCCAGAGCCTCGGCGATGGCGCTTGGTTTCCGGTTATCCTCCGAGTTGGTCGCCGGGGTCGTTGTCGGAGCGGGGATTGGCTGGGGGTTCGACCGCTTGCTGTCGACGTCGCCTTTCGGATTTATCGTGTTCCTGCTGCTGGGCTTCGTCGCCGGCGTGGTGAATGTGGTGAGAACGGCAGGCGCGGGTCAAAACAGGCGCGGTGGTTCTTAAGCGATCCACACCAGGAGAGGAATGATCGTGCCGGCTCGTGCCGGTACGGGCCGGGCCCGACCGGCAGACCGAGACCCGCCGGCATCGCCCGGCAGACCAAGAGATGCCGCGCTGATGAAAATCGATCCGATCCACCAGTTCAACATCGAGCCTCTCTTCACCCTGGGCCATATCGGCAACCACACGATCGCCTTCACCAATTCGTCGCTCTACATGCTGGTGGCGGTCGCGATCATCTCGATCCTGATGCTCGCCAGCGGCACGCAGCTGGTTCCCGGGCGCCTGCAGTCGGTCGCCGAAATCTCCTACGAGTTCGTGGCCTCGACCATCCGCTCGACGGCCGGCGCGGAAGGCATGAAGTTCTTTCCGCTGATCTTCTCGCTGTTCATGTTCATCTGCGTTTCGAACCTGGTCGGCATCATCCCCTACACCTTCACGATCTCGAGCCATCTGATCGTCACCGCCGCTCTGGCGCTGCTGGTCTTCTTCACGGTCCTGATCTACGGCATTGCCAAGAACGGCCTGAAATTCTTCTCGATCTTCGTGCCCCACGGCGTCCCCGGCTACATCCTGCCCTTGGTGATGTTCATCGAGATCCTGTCGTTCTTCCTGCGGCCGGTCTCCCACAGCGTCCGTCTGTTCGCCAACATGCTGGCCGGCCACATCGCGCTGAAGGTGTTCGCGGGCTTCGTCGCCATGCTCGGCTTCTCGCTCGGCGCCCTTGGCTGGGTCGGCGGCGTGCTGCCGCTGGCGCTCACGGTCGCGCTGTACGCTCTCGAAATTCTGGTCGCGTTCCTGCAAGCCTATGTGTTTGCGATCCTGACCTGCATCTACCTCAACGACGCTATTCATCCGGGACACTGAGCGGTCCGGGGAATTTCCACCCAAAACCCAATCTTTCTTCCAAGGAGTCTAAAATGGATCCGGCAGCAGCAAAACTTATTGGCGCGGGCATCGCATGCATCGGCATGGGCGGCGCGGGCGTCGGCGTCGGCGTGATCTTCGGCAACTACCTCGCCGCAGCAGTTCGCAACCCCTCGGCCGCTCAGGGCCAGTTCGGCAATCTGATCTTCGGCTTCGCCGTGACCGAAGCGCTCGGCATTTTCTCGCTGCTGATCGCGCTGCTGCTGCTGTTCGTTCCGCTCTGAGGACGATTTTCGCGCCGCTTCGACCGGAGCGACGCGCATGACAGCAACAGGAGTACTCCATGGCTGAGAGTCATGGCGGCGCAAAAGGTCCGGCGGCGGGCGCTCACACCGGGTCCGAAGGCGGTCACGGTGGCGGCTTTCCGCCGTTCGAGAGCGGCACCTATGCTTCGCAGCTGGTGTCGCTCGCGATCTTCTTCGTCGCGCTTTACGTGATCGTGTCCAAGCTCGCTCTGCCGCGCGTCGGCGGTGCGATCGAGGCGCGTCAGAACAAGATCGAGGGCGACCTCGCCGAAGCGCAGAAGCTGAAGGACCAGTCCGAAGCGGCGCTGAAGGCCTATGAAAGCGAGCTTGCTTCGGCACGCTCGCGCGCGCAGGCCATCGGCAACGAATCCCGCGACAAGGCGAATGCGCAGGCGGACGCCGAGCGCAAGGCGCTGGAAGAGCAACTGGCGGCCAAGCTCGCCGAGGCGGAGAAGACCATCGCCTCGACCCGTGCGACCGCCATGAGCAACGTCCGCGGCATCGCGGCCGATGCGGCAGGCACCATCGTGCAGCAGCTCACCGGCGTGGTTCCGGACGCGGCATTGGTCAATGCCGCCGTTGATGCGTCCTTGAAGGGTTAATCGATATGTTCTTCGATCCTGAAACCTGGGTCGCCATCGCCTTCGTGATCCTGATGGTCGTGTTCGGCTATCTCGGGGTCTTCAAGAAGGCCATGACTGCGCTCGACCATCGCGCCGATCGCATCAAGGCCGAGCTCGACGACGCGACGCGCCTCAAGCAGGAAGCCACCAAGGTGCTCGCCGACTACAAGGCGCGCACCGCCTCGGCCGAACGCGAAGCCGCCGACATCATCGCGAACGCGAAGAGCGAAGCCGAGCGCATCGCAATCGAGGCCAAGGCCAAGGTGGAAGATTTCGTCGCTCGCCGCACCAAGACCGCGGAGGGCAAGATCGCGCTCGCCGAGGCTCAGGCGGTGGCCGATGTTCGCGCCGCAGCCGCGGAAGCGGCCGTCCAGGCCGCCTCCACGATCCTGTCGCAGTCGGTCAGGGGCCAGGTCGCCGACGATCTGCTCGCCAAGGGCATTACCGAAGTCAGGCAGAAGCTGAACTGAGGGGCTTCGCCTTCACTCATCAAAAAAAGCCGGCGCGATGAGCGCCGGCTTTTTTGTTTGATAGTTTGCTTTCTCGACGTCATGGCCGGGCTTGTCCCGGCCATGACGGTCACTTGCAAAATCATTCGCTACTTCTTCTTCGCCCGCGCCTTCGGCTCGGGTGACAGCGCCTGCGGATCGAAGCCGACATAGAAGATGTAGCTATCGGCGTCCTTGGCCGAAGGCATCGGATAGACCAGATCCTCGGCCACGAAGGTGAAGGGGACGCTGCCGCCTTCCGACATTCCGACCGTGGTCCGGTAGGCCTTGGAAGCGATCACCTTCTCGCCGATGCCGCCATGCACCACGGCGACGCGCAGCGGCACCTCGACGCTCGCAGGCGCGCCGGCGGGACCGGCAATGACGCGGCCCTGGATGCCGATCCGGGCCGTGATATCGCCGCCATTGCGGGTGCATTCGCGGGCCATCTTGGTGATGGTGGCCTGGAAGCGGATCTCGTTGCCAACGGCCGGCTTGCCGGTGGCACCGACCGCGTAGGTGGAGGCTCCGGCACGCACCGTGACCTGCGGGCAATCAAGATCATCATCAGCCGCCGGCTGTCCCGGTGCAGGCGCCGGCTTGGGTTGGGCCGGCTCGTCCGACTTGCCGCCGAACAGGCCCTTGAATCGATCGGTCAGCGACTGCGCCGCGACTGGCGAGACGGAGACGAGCGCAACTGACAACACCAGCGCGACCGCTGCCCCCCGCCGCAACGCATTCCGCGGTGACCGAAGCTCCTGCACCATCAACACCCAAACTCCATGACGACATCACGGCCGATCACCGGCCGGGCTGCGCCGTTATATCGTCAAAACCGGCGAACCCAAGGCAGCAAACAAGCAGACTTTGGTCACATGGATAAGCGGGCTCAGCCGCGGAAATCCTCGTGCAGCAGGCCGAACAGCAAATGGTCCTGCCAGATCCCGTTGATGCAGAGATAGCGGCGCGCCAGCCCCTCGCGGGAGAAACCGCACTTCTCCAGCACCCGGATCGACGGCGCATTGGTCGGGATGCAGGCGGCCTCGACCCGGTGCAGATTGAGCTCGCCGAACAGCGTCGGCAGCAGCACCCGCAGCGCGGCCGTCATGTAGCCGCGCTGGGCGTGGGGCTTCCCAACCCAATAGCCGATGGTGCCGGCCTGGACGATGCCGCGGCGAACATTGGCGAGCGTGATGCCGCCGACCATGGCGCCGTCGAGCTCCCGGAAGATCAGAAAGGGATAGGACCGGTCTGCGGCGATGTCCTCGGAATAGCGGCGCAGGCGACGGCGGAAGCCGGAGCGGGTGAGATCGTCCGACGGCCAGATCGGCTCCCAGGGCGTCAGGTAATCGCGGCTGGACTCGCGCAGATGGGCCCATTGCAGGAAGTCCGACATCTGCGGCGCGCGTAGCAACAGGCCGTTGCCGCGCGGCGCGAGAGCGGCGGGTCCACTGGATGGCAGGCGAAAGAGGGCCATGGTGATGCTTCCCGGGGGCGGATCAACCCGTGCGCGGCTCCTAATGCAGCCGCGCCTTGGCGCGTGCCCGGGTCAATCCTTCCGCAAAAGACACCGCCGTGTCCAGACCCCTGCCACTGCCCAATGCGACAACCGCAGGGCGGCTGCGCGAAAGCAGTGCACGCGCCGCATCCCGGGTCGATTCGACGCTGACGGCGTCGATCCGGGCCACCAGCTCCTCGGCGGTCTGGGGCCGGCCATAGGCCAGCACATGCCGGGCGAGCTGCTCGGCACGAGAGGAGCAGCTCTCCAGCGCCATCAGCAGCCCCGCCTTCATCTGCGCCTTGGCCCGCGCAATCTCGACCTCGGTCAGGGTCTCGACCGAATCATTCATGATGTCGACCACGACCTCCATCATCTCGGGCGCATCGGCCGGATCGGTGCCGGTGTAGAGGCCGAAGAAGCCTGTGTCGGTATAGGGCGCGTGGAACGAGTAGATCGAGTAACAGAGGCCGCGCTTCTCACGCACCTCCTGGAACAGCCGCGACGACATCCCGCCGCCGAGGATGTTGGTGAAGACCTGGAGCGAGAACAGCGACAGATCGGTCTGCGGCACGCCCTCCAGCGCCAGCGTCAGATGCGCCTGCTCGAGTTCGCGATGAACCACCTTGGTACCGCCCTTGCCGAACTGCGCGGCTTGCGGCTTGGGACCCGCCGTCCCCTCAAAACTGGCAAAGCGCTGCTCGACCTCGGCGACCACCTGCTTGTGATCGACCGCACCGGCTGCCGCCACCACCATGTCGGGGCCGCGGTAATGCGTCGACAAATAGTCGCGCAGCGAGTCACGGCTGAAGGCACGCAAGGTCTTGGCAGTGCCGAGCAGCGAGCGGCCCATCGGCTGGTCGGGATAGCAGAGCTCGTTGAGGTGCTCGAACACGACGTCGTCAGGCGTGTCTTGCGCCGCGCCGATCTCCTGCACGATAACGTTCTTCTCGCGCTCAAGCTCGTCGGGCTCGAAGGCCGGGTTGGCCAGGATGTCGGCGAGCACGTCGAGCGCAAGCGGCACGTCGGCCTTCAGCACCCGCGCATAATAGGACGTGGTCTCGGTCGAGGTGCCCGCGTTGAGGTCGCCGCCGACTGCCTCGATCTCCTCGACGATCTCGCGCGAGGAGCGCTTCGTCGTGCCCTTGAACGCCATATGTTCCAGGAGATGCGAGATGCCGTGCTCGTTGGGCTTCTCGTCGCGCCCGCCGACGCCGGCCCAGACGCCGAGCGCCGCAGTCTCGAGATGGGGCATCTTGTCGGTGACGACAGTCAGGCCGGACGCAAGCTTGGAAATCTCGACGCTCATCCGGCAACTCCCTGTTTCGCGGCGCGGCTGACCGACAGCACGAACCGCTCGACCTCGGCCTGGTCGTTCTTCATCACCTTCATGTGTTCGGATTTGGTCATCAGGCCATCGAGCCAGGCCGGCAGTTGCGGCCGCTGGCCGCAGGCCGCTTCGACCGCGTCGGGGAATTTGGCCGGATGGGCGGTGGACAGCACGATGCTGGGAACCGTCCTGTCCGTGGTGTCGCGGTCGGCGACCGCAAGCGCGACCGCGGTATGGGGATCGACCAGCTCGCCCGCCTCGCGCCAGGCGGCGCGGATCGCGGCCGCGGTCTCGGTCTCGTCGGCCCGGCCCGCGTCGAATCCCTCGCGGATCGCGGCCAGCGTCGCATCGGGCAGCACGAAGCGGCCGGACTGCTTCAGCGAATCCATCAGACGGCGCACGCCGGCAGCATCGCGGCCGCCAGCCTCGAACAGCAGCCGCTCGAAATTCGAGGAGATCTGGATGTCCATCGACGGCGACGCCGTCGCGTGGACCTCCCGCACCTCGTAGATCCCGGTCTTCAGCGTGCGCGCCAGAATGTCGTTGACGTTGGCGGCAATGCCCAGGGTCCGCACCGGAAGACCCATGCGCTTGGCGACATAGCCGGCAAAGATGTCGCCGAAATTGCCGGTCGGCACGACGAAGTCCACCGCGCGCGCGGGTGCACCGGCGGCAACGGCGGAGGTGAAATAATAGACCACTTGGGCGACGATCCGCGCCCAATTGATGGAATTGACGCCGGACAGCGACGTCGCATCGCGGAAGCGATGGTTGTTGAACATTGCCTTCACGAGGGCCTGGCAATCGTCGAAATTGCCCTCGACGGCGAGCGCATGGACGTTGGCCGCGCCCGTCGTCGTCATCATCCGCCGCTGCACCTCGGATATGCGGCCATGCGGGAATAGCACGATGAGATCGACATTTTCGAGCCCTGCGAACGCGTCGACTGCAGCACCGCCGGTGTCGCCCGAGGTCGCGACCACGATGGTGGTGCGCTGGCCGCGCTTGGCGAGCACGTGGTCCATCAGCCGCGAGATCAGCTGCATCGCCACGTCCTTGAAAGCGAGCGTCGGACCGTGGAACAGCTCCAGCACGAATTGGTGCGGCGCCATCTGGCGCAGCGGCACCACCGCCGGATGGCGGAAAGTGGCGTAGGCCTCGTTCGCCATGCGGCCGAGCTCGGCGTCCGAGATCTCGCCGGCGACGAAGGGGCGGATCACCTCGACCGCGACCTCCCAATAGGGACGACCGAAGAAGCCGGCGATGGCGTCAGTCGAGAGTTGCGGCCAGGTGGCCGGCACATACAGGCCGCCGTCGCGGGCGAGCCCGGTCAGCATCACATCGCAGAAGCCGAGTTCGGGGGCCTCGCCCCGGGTCGAGATATAACGAGTCAAACTGCCCTCCAAAGGCCGGCCGAGCCTGGGCTCGATCCGCAAGCCTTTGATTTTACGAAATTACTTGTCAACAGCCAGAGGCTTTGAGCCACCATAAAGTGTTTTGCGGCATCAGGAAACCGCTTCGCGGCTGGGGCCATCCAAGGAAAAAGGCTGCCAACAAAAAGGGCTGCGGCAATGCCGCAGCCCTCTCTTGGAAGGTCTGTCGTTGTGTGCAGACCGGTTTGGCCTCTTGGGGTCACCGACCCGCAAAAACTGTTCGCGCAAGCTTTCGTCGGCTGTCACGACATCGTCAAGGGACAAAACGGGATGTGTGAGAAAATGTTCCTGTTTTTCCCGACAGGTTTCGGCTCGGACAAGCATTCGCCAGCGGCATCGCATCGCACATTGCCATTATATCCCGAGCGACAGACCGTTCGGGAACGAACGACGGCTGCGCTCATTGTGTCGGCGGATGGTGTCGGCGCTATCCATGCATTGCCCGGCTGAGCGCCGAGACCGGTCCGCCCGCCGAACCGGCAGCATCCTGGAGCAGCCGGTTCGGCGCCCCGGGCGTCAGTTCATCCCGATTTCCACCGCGATCCGGATCAGGTCGGAATGGTTCTTGGCACCGAGCTTCTGCTTGAGCAGGGAGGTGGTGTTGGCGACGGTCTTGTAAGAGATACCGAGCGCCTCGGCGACCTCGACGATCTTGTCGCCTCGCCCCAGCAGGCGGAGAATCTCGAGCTCCCGCGGCGTCATCTGCGAGGCGGGATTGGCCTTGATCGCCGCGCCGGAAAACGTCACGGCTTCCGCGAGCTGCGGTGAGATGAAATTGTCGCCCGCAATGACCTTGCGCACCGCCTTGAGCAGGATCCGGGGATCGTCGCCCTTGGAGACGTAGCCCTGCGCGCCCAGCTCGACCGCCCGCACCACGAAGGCCGGATCGTCGTTCATGCTGAACATGATGATCTTGGCGGCGGGATCGTCCTTGCGAATGCGCCGCATCAGTTCAAAGCCGGAGACGTCGGGCAGGCTGATGTCGATCACAGTGACGTCGGGCCGCTTGCTGACATAGGCGCGATGCCCGGATTTGGCGTCGGTCGCCTCGTCGATCCGGATCGAATGGTCGGAGGCGAACAGGGTGCGGCAACCGGACAGGACCACGGGATGGTCGTCGACAATCAGGACGCGGGTCGCCGGCTTGGCAGTATCTTGCATTGTAACTCTCTAGTTTTTCGACTCATAAACCGACGGGAACAAATGGAAAGAGCAAATCCGACCGATGCGCGTTAGAATTGACCTAATGTGGCAACGCCTCTCGTTCCGAACCCAACTGTTTCTGCCGCTCGGCCTGAGCTTCCTCGCCGCGCTGATCATGAGCGGCGTGCTGCTCCAGATCTTCGCGACCGACCAATTGGCGGACGAGAACGAGCCGGGGCGGCGTTCGATCCAGACCGTTGCCGCCGCGCTCAACAACGCCCTGCGCACCTCGAACAATCCGCGGCAGACGCTCGACGCCTTTGTCCATTCTCTGGACAACTCCTCTGATATCCAATTCCGTGCCGCGGAGATGGGTCCCGCGTCCTCAGCGAGGGACGGCCCGCGCAAGCCGCATGGCGTCCCGCAATGGTTTGTCGACCTGCTCACCATTCCGGACATGGAGGCGGCAGCTCCGGTGACGATCGGCGAAAAACGTGTCGGCGATCTCGTCTTCCGGCCGGACCTGTCGGCCGACCTGTTCGAGAAATGGATCGGCTTTCTCGCGCTGACCAGCCTCGTTGCCGTGCTGATGGTGCTCACCGGCACCATTGCCTATGTTTTCGCGGGATCGGCCCTGCGCCCGCTGCAATATCTCGGCGAAGGGCTCACGCGGATGCGGCGCGGCGACTACGCCACGCCGATCCCGGTCGGAGGACCGCCGGAAATCCGGCAAAGCTGCGAGGAGGCCAACGCGCTGGCCGAAACGCTGGCGCAATTGAGCCAGGACAATCGCGACCTGCTGCACCGCCTGGTGTCGCTCCAGGACGACGAGCGGCGCGATCTCGCGCGCGAACTGCACGACGAACTCGGTCCGCTGCTGTTCAGCATCCGCGCCGGCACGATCGCATTGGCCGACGCCTCGCCTCCGGCGGGAAATCCCGGCAGTTCGGCGCAGGATGTGTTGCAATCGGTCGAGGCGCTCCAGCAGACCAACCGCCGCATCCTCGACCGGTTGCGACCGCTCTACATCGAGGAATTGGGTCTGGAGACCACCGTGCAGACGCTGCTCCGGAATTTCCGCAAGCAGGCGCCGTCACTCGACCTGACGGACACGATCGATCCGGATCTCAACGCGATCGACGGGCCGCTGGCTCAAACCGTCTATCGCGTGATTCAGGAGGCGCTGACCAACGTGTTGCGTCATGCCGGCGCCAGCAATGCCCATGTGCAGGCGACCTTCGCCGGCGAGGCGGTCGTCATCGAGATTTCCGACGACGGTGGCGGCTTCCCCGAAGGCAATTTGTTCGGTCGCGGCCTGACCGGCATGCATGAGCGCGTGCGCGCACTCAGCGGATCGCTGTCACTGCTGCGCGTGGACGACTGGACCTATGTGCGCTGCCGCCTTCCCGCCGGACCGGCGCGCGAGGCGCCGGTCACCGGCTAGCGTTTTCGCGAGGTGGATACCGGTTCGCGTGAAGAAAACGCGTCAAAACAACAATCTGGAGTCTCTAGCAAGCACAGCCAAGCTGCGCGTTCTGTCGCGCCGGTTCGCACAGCGTGGCGCGGATCTTGCCGTCCGGGCTGAAGCAAAACGAGGCGCGGATGCGCAGCGCGCCGGCGACGGAATATTCGAGATCGATGCCGTGGGGCGCAGGATGGATTTCCTCCAGCCCGAAACCGGCCGACGAGAAAGCGCTGAGCCGCGGCTGCCAATAGGCTTCGAGCTCGCTCCGGCCGCGATAGTGCTGCGTGCCGTTGCACGTGCATTCGACCTGGGCATCGTCCGCGTAGAGGTCGAGAAGCGTCGCGAGGTCGCCCTTCCTGCAGGCATCCACCCAGTCGACGACAATTCCCATCTGGTCGAAATCGCTCACGCTGCAATCCTGTCTGCCGCGAAAAAACGATGGCGGCTTAGGACCACACTCGTGAATGTGCGCTGAATGGTAAACCCCGGGCGATACCGGGTTCCCTAGGTGGATCTACGGAGCTCAGCCCCGCCGCCGCCCTCTTGCCCACACGGCGAAGGCGATGAGCACGGCGCCTGCAAGCGTGAACCAGGTGATGGCGTATTGCAGGTGATCGTCCTTGAGATGCACGTCGAGCGGTCCCGGCCGCGGAATGCCGTTCTCGGGCGCCGGCTGCTCAAGGTCGACATAGAACGGCGCAACCGCGCCCCAGCCCAGCGCGCTCGCGATCGCCACGTGATCGCGCACGAACCACAGCCGCTTGTCGCGGTTCTCCGCCGGAGTCAGCCAGCCAGGCGCCTCGGGAAAGCGCAGATAACCGGTAAACGAGACCTCCTGCCCCGTGACGAGCTTCTTGACCGCGCGATCCTCGACGCTGCGATCCTGCATGGTGTTTTCGACGAAGCCCGCATCGATCACCACCGTCTCGCCGCTCGGCAGCCGCGCCGGCAGGAACGCCCAGGTGCCGGGGCCCGACGCGTCCTTGCGCACGGCGGAGCCGGGGGAATAGACCATCGCGTCGGGCAAGGGCGCATAGATCGCGGTAAAGCTGACGCGGCGGAATTCATCGCGCGCGGGACTTAGCGCGGCCCATCGTGCCGGCGGCGGCAGAGCGACCGGTGCCTCCGCGAGGCGCTCGGTCAGTGCGGCGATCAGCTCGTGCTTGGCGATGCGGCGCTGCAATTGCCAGACACCGAGCACGATACAGACCGCGGTCAGGAATAGCGTGAACAGCGCGAAGCCGGCCACGCGGGGCTTGCGCGCGGTCTCGTTCATTTCGCGCGGTCGACCAGCCGGCCCGGCGCCGCCTTATGGTGGAATTGCAGCGCGATCAGCAGCGACTTCATCGCGCGCAACGGCAGCAGGGTCGTCGCGAGGATCAGCGGCAGCCACAACACCGCGTGCAGCCAGTACGGCGGCTGGTACTTGACTTCGACGACGAGCGCGCAGCCGACCACGATCGCGCCGGCCAGCATGATGATGAAGATCGCCGGACCGTCACCGGAATCGATGAAGGCATAGTCGAGGCCGCAACGCTCGCAGGACGGCGCTAGCGTCAGGAAGCCCGCATAGAGCTTGCCTTGGCCGCAGCGCGGGCATTTGCAGGCAAGCCCGCGCAGCGCGCTCTGCAGGACGGTGGCTTGCGGCTCGGACGTATCGGCGGCTTCGTTCATGATGACAGGGTCTATCACAGTTTCTGCCGAAACCCCTGCGCGCAAAAAAGCGAAAGGGCGGCCCCGGAGGCCGCCCTTTCTCGATCCGAAGTCAGCCCGCTTAGTGCGCGCCGTGGGCCATGGTCTCGGCGCCGTGTCCCCAGACATAGATGCAGAGGAACAGGAACAGCCAGACCACGTCGACGAAGTGCCAGTACCAGGCGGCGAACTCGAAGCCGAGATGCTGGGTCGGCGTGAAGTGGCCGGCATAGGCGCGGAACAGGCACACCAGCAGGAAGATGGTGCCGACCAGCACATGGAAACCGTGGAAGCCGGTCGCCATGAAGAAGGTCGCGCCGTAGACGTTGCCGCCGAAGGAGAAGGCCGCGTGGCTGTACTCATAGGCCTGCACGCAGGTGAAGAGCGCCCCGAGCACGACGGTGAGGATCAGGCCATATTTCAGGCCCTGGCGATCGTTCTCGAGCAGCGCATGATGGGCCCAGGTCACCGTGGTGCCGGAGGTGAGCAGGATCAGCGTGTTCAGGAGCGGAAGATGCCAGGGATCGAAGGTCTCGATGCCGTGCGGAGGCCAGGTGCCCGGCACGGCGCAGGCGCCGGCTGCCGTCCCGAGACCACAGCCGAACACCGCATCGCGGGTGGCGTGGACGGCGTCGGCCGGGAAGAGCGCCGCGTTGAAATAGGCCCAGAACCAGGCGACGAAGAACATCACCTCCGAGGCGATGAACAGGATCATGCCGTAGCGGTGATGCAGCTGCACCACGCGGGTGTGATCGCCCTTGTACTGGGCTTCCCTGATCACATCGCCCCACCAGCTCGCCATGGTGTAGAGCACACCGACGGTGCCGACACCGAAGATGATCGGCGCAGCCGAGAACATGTGGTGCATCCAGGTGATCGCGCCGACCGCCATGATGAAGGCGGAGATGGAGCCGACGACGGGCCATGGCGAGGGATCGACCAGATGGTAGTCGTGATGCTTGGTGTGCGCCGTTGCCATTTGCGGTCTCGCTCCTCAATCCCGTGCCTGTCAGGCACTTATCCCCTTATTCCAACCCCGGCGCGTGAGCCCGGAGATCAGAGATTTCCCTTGCGTTTGTCGTCTTCGCTGGCCGCGAGCGGCTTCACCACCGAATCCTTCACCGGATAGAACGTGTAGGACAGCGTGATCGTATTGAGACCGTCGTTCTCGTGGTCGTCGGCAATCGACGGATCGACGTAGAACACGACCGGCATCTCGCGCTTCTCGCCGGGCGCCATGGTCTGCTCGGTGAAGCAGAAGCAGTTGATCTTCTGGAAATAGGATCCGACCGTCAGCGGCGCGACATTGTAGGCGGCCTGGCCTGCGGTGGTCCGCGCGGCCTGGTTGGTCACCGTGTAGAAGACGGTCACGACCTGGCCGATATTGACCTCGATCTCGCTCTGCTCCGGTTCGAACTTCCAGGGCAGGCCGGGCGCAACGTTGGAATCGAAACGCACCGCGATCTTCCGTGCGATCGGGCCGCCGGCCGGCGCCGAGGTCGCGACCTGGGTCGTGCCGTTGAAGCCGGTGGCGCGACAGAACCAGTTGTAGAACGGCACCGCCGCGTAGGAGGCGCCGACCATCAGCGCGACCACGCCGCCGCAGATCGAGGCGACCACCACGTCGCGGCCAAGCCCCTTGGCAGGCCTGCGGCCTTTGGTGGCCGTCCGGCTCTGATCCCGCGATATGATCGGCTTCTGATCCATGTTTCCTACATCGGCCGGACGAGCACGGCCGGCCCCTTGACCATGGTCACGGCGAAGAACAGCACCACGAGCACGCCGAGCGCGAGCGCGATCGCGATCGAGCGCTGACGACGGCTCTTCTTCTGCGCCTCGGTGAGGACGATTCCATCTATCTCGGGTTTGTCGGCCATTCCTGCGATCATGCGCCCCCTACCATCGGCGCAAGCGCCCGGAACACGACCTCGGCCAGCAAGGTCGCAAACAGCGCAAACAGATAAAGGATGGAGAACGCGAACAGCTTGCGGGTCGCCCGCAGCGATTGGCTGCGCTCGCGGCGCACATAGACATTGATGGCGAACGCCAGCATGCCGGCGCCGAGGATAAGCGAGACGATGCCGTAGATGGCGTCGAAATAGCCGAGCGCCCAGGGCGCAGCCGCGACTGCGATCAGCACGATGGTATAGAGCAGGATCTGAAGCCGCGTCGCGTCGGGACCGGCGACGTTGGGCAGCATCGGAATGCCGGCGCGCGCGTAGTCGTCGGAGCGGAACAGCGCCAGCGCCCAGAAGTGCGGCGGGGTCCAGAAGAAGATGATGGCGAACAGCAGCAGAGGCTCGACGTCGACCGTGCCTGTGACCGCGGCCCAGGCCACCACCGGCGGCAGCGCGCCGGCGGCACCGCCGATCACGATGTTCTGCGCGGTCCAGCGCTTCAGGCCGATCGTGTAGATCACGACGTAGAAGAAGATGGTGAAGGCGAGCAGCGCGCCCGCGATCCAGTTGACGAGGATGCCGAGCGTCATCACCGAGAAGAAGGCGAGCGTCATGCCGAAGGTCATCGCCTCGGGACGGGTGATGCGGCCGCGCGGAATCGGCCGGTTCGCCGTGCGCGACATCTTGGCGTCGATGTCGCCTTCGAGCGCCATGTTGAGCGCCCCGGACGCGCCGGCGCCGACGGCGATGCAGAGCAGCGAGGTGAAGGCCAGCACCGGGTGGAAATGCCCGGGTGCCATGGCCATTCCGACCAGCGCGGTGAAGATCACCAGCGACATCACCCGCGGCTTCAGTAGCGCGATGTAATCGCCAACCTCCGCTTCGGAGATGCGGGGATTGATGTCGACGGCATTGTGGTCGAGGACGGACACTAGATTGACTCGCTTCTTTGTCGAGCCGCGGCGCCCGTCACGGGCGCCGCGAGCGTTGGCTTACTGCACGCGGGGCAGCACTTCGAACTGGTGGAAGGGCGGCGGCGAGGGCAGCGTCCACTCCAGCGTGGTCGCACCTGCACCCCACGGATTGTCGCCAGCCGGCACCTTCTTCGCGAAGGCGTCGATCACGCAATAGAGGAAGATCAGCACGCCGAAGCCGGAGATGTAGGAGCCGACCGACGAGACCAGGTTCCAGCCCGCGAACGCGTCGGGATAATCGACATAGCGCCGCGGCATGCCCGACAGACCGAGGAAGTGCTGCGGGAAGAACACCAGGTTCACGCCGATGAAGGTGACCCAGAAGTGCGCCTTGGCGAGCCCTTCATTGTACATGTAGCCCGACATCTTCGGGAACCAGTAGTACCAGCCGGCGAAGATTCCGAACACCGCGCCGAGTGAGAGCACGTAGTGGAAGTGCGCGACGACGTAGTAGGTCTCCTGCAGCACGCGGTCGACGCCGGCATTGGCCAGCACCACGCCAGTGACGCCGCCGACGGTGAACAGGAAGATGAACCCCACCGCCCAGATCATCGGCGCGCGGAACTCGATCGAGCCGCCCCACATCGTGGCGATCCACGAGAAGATCTTCACGCCGGTCGGGACCGCGATGACCATCGTGGCGGCGACGAAATAGGCCTGCGTCGCCGAGGACATGCCGACCGTGTACATGTGGTGCGCCCACACCACGAAGCCGATGCCGCCGATCGCGACCATGGCGTAGGCCATGCCGAGATAGCCGAACACGGGCTTACGCGAGAAGGTCGAGACGATCTGGCTGACCATGCCGAAGGCGGGCAGGATCAGGATGTACACTTCGGGGTGACCGAAGAACCAGAACAGATGCTGGAACAGCACGGGATCGCCGCCGCCTTCGGGGTTGAAGAACGTCGTGCCGAAATTGCGGTCAGTGAGCAGCATCGTGATCGCACCGGCGAGCACCGGCAGCGACAACAGCAGCAGGAACACCGTCACCAGGATCGACCACACGAACAGCGGCATCTTGTGCAGGGTCATGCCCGGCGCGCGCATGTTGAAGATGGTGGTGATGAAGTTGATAGCGCCGAGGATCGACGAGGCGCCCGCCAGATGCAGCGACAGGATCGCGAAGTCGACGGCCGGGCCCGGATGGCCCGAGCTCGACAGCGGCGCGTACATGGTCCAGCCGGCGCCGACGCCGTTGGCGCCCGGCTCGCCCTCGACGAAGGTCGACATCAGCAGGAGCGCGAACGACGCCGGCAGCAGCCAGAACGAGATGTTGTTCATGCGCGGGAACGCCATGTCGGGCGCGCCGATCATCAGCGGCACGAACCAGTTGCCGAAGCCGCCGATCATCGCAGGCATGACCATGAAGAAGATCATGATCAGACCATGGGAGGTCACGAACACATTGTAGGTGTGCGTCTCGTGGAAGATCTGCACGCCCGGATACATCAGCTCGGCACGGATCGCGATCGACATCGCGGCGCCGATGACGCCGGCGATGACCGCGAAGATCAGGTACATCGTGCCGATGTCCTTGTGGTTGGTCGAATAGACGTAGCGCCGCCATCCGGTCGGATGGGCGTGCTCGTCATGTCCGTGGTCTTGCGCGTGATCGCCGTGTGCCGCTGCGCTCGTTGCCATTTTCTAATCCTGCCTTGCGTCCCGATCGGACCTCTGGAGGTCCCGCCTTATGTCGCTTTCAGTTTCCTCGACCCCGTCACCCGGCGCTTACTGCGTCGGGCCGGCCGTGGAGGCGTAGGTGCTGGTGCCGCCGCTCGCGTACTTCTTCTTCGCGGTCTCGACCCAGGAGGCGAACTCCTGGTCGCTCACCACGCGGATGGCGATCGGCATGAAGGCGTGGTCCTTGCCGCACAATTCCGAGCACTGGCCGTAGAACATGCCGGTCTTGGTGGCCTTGAACCAGGTCTCGTTGAGCCGACCCGGAATGGCGTCGATCTTGACGCCGAAGGCCGGCAGAGCAAAGGCATGAATCACGTCGGCCCCGGTCACCTGAACCCGGACCACCTTGTTGACGGGCACCACCATCTCGTTGTCGACGCCGAGCAGACGGGGCTGCTTGTCCTGGGCCATCAGCGAGTCGAACTCGAACTTGCCGTTATCCGGATAGGCGTAGGACCAGTACCACTGCTTGCCGGTCGCCTTGATGGTCAGATCCGCTTTCGGCACGTCGAGCTCGAGGAACAGGAGGCGGAACGACGGCACCGAGATACCGACCAGAATCAGCACCGGAACGAGCGTCCACGCCACCTCGATCAGCGTGTTGTGCGTGGTCCGCGACGGCACCGGATTGGCTCTCGCGTTGAACTTCACGACCACGATCACGAGCAGCGCCAGAACGAACAGCGTGATCAGCGTGATCAGCACGAACAGGAAATTGTGGAACCAGACGATGTTGTCCATCACCGGGGACGCGGACTGCTGAAGAGTCCACTCCCACGCAGCCGGTTGCCCGAGCTCGGCAAATGCCGCGCCGCCCGTCGCCAGCGTCAGACCCGCCACGGCCAATCCCAGCAAGTGCCGGCCCACCGGGCCCATCGACATCTTCATGCCGTTCGCGCTCCCCTAACGAAATCACCCCAAGTGCATTCCCCTATTTTCGGGAAACGCTTTATTCGATCCCCCCGTCTGACAAACCGCCGCGCAAGAATACCTCTAAGAGGAATTGGGGCCAGATCGCTAGAACGCCGAAATCAAGCCTCTCAAACCATAATTCTTGATCTATCGCAATGCAGTCTTGAGCCTCGTCTGTCAGCCATCACCCGCAAGATATTTCCTAGTAACATCAGACAAAATTACCATTTCCCGGGATGCTGCGGCTTGACAGCGGAATTGCCCGCGGTAGGCACTGGCAGACAGCCGCACAGGAACCTGATTCGTGCGGGCGACGGCGGCCGTGGCGGCGTGGAATTTGCTTGCGAATCGCCTCCAAGACGCCGTCATTCCCGTATCAGTCCGCCCGGCGCGAGCGACCCAGGCGAGCAGAGGGACCGACCCGATGGGGTTTTCGAGATCCATGGCAAGGCGAGCTAAAAGCCAGGCTGGCAGCCTCACGATGCTGGTTGCCCTGCTGGCGGCGGTCGCCGTCCTGGCGCTTCCGGGCCTCGCCCATGCGCAGGGCGCGGTGCGCTCCGTCCATGGCGACTGGCAGATCCGCTGCGACACCCCGCCGGGCGCCCAGTCCGAGCAATGCGCCCTGATCCAGAGCGTGGTGGCCGAAGACCGCTCCAACGCCGGCCTGACCGTGATCGTTCTCAAGACCGCCGACCAGAAGAGCCGCCTGATGCGGGTGGTCGCCCCCCTCGGCGTTCTCCTGCCCTCCGGCCTCGGCCTCAAGCTCGACAACCAGGATGTCGGCCGTGCCGGCTTTGTCCGCTGCCTGCCCAATGGCTGCGTCGCCGAGGTCGTGATGGACGACAAGCTGCTCGGCCAGCTCCGCACCGCCAAGACCGCGACCTTCATCATCTTCGAGACCCCGGAAGAAGGCATCGGCTTCCCGCTCAGCCTGAACGGGCTCGGCGAGGGATATGACAAGCTGCCGTAGGGTGAAGGGCGGTTAGACCCGCGAATCCTATTGTTTCCGTAATGTGAGACTTGGCGCCCTCGCGGAACTGCCGGGAAACCATTATCTTGCCTCACATCCCCCGATAATGGACGGACGCATGACCAACCCTGCCACAACCTCCCTGCTCGACCGCGCCAATCTCGACCGCGACCAGGTTCGCAACGAGCTCGCGCGCGGGCTTGCCGGTGCCGACGACGGCGAATTGTTCCTCGAATACAGCCAGACCGAAGCGCTGATGTTCGACAATGGACGGCTGAAGCAGGCGACCTACGACACCTCGCAGGGTTTTGGCCTGCGCGCCGTCAAGGACGACGCCGTCGGCTATGCGCATTCCTCCGACGTGTCGCTGCCGGCGCTGATTCGCGCTGCGGACGCGGTCGCGGCGGTGCGCGGTGGTTATTCCGGCAGCTTCGCCGCGCCTCCAGCGCATACCAACGTGCGGCTTTATAGTGACGACAATCCGCTCGATGCCCCCGGCTTCGAGACCAAGGTCAAGCTGCTCGCCGAGATCGACGCCTATCTGCGCGACAAGGATCCGCGGGTGCGGCAGGTCAGCGTCAGCCTGGGCGCGACCTGGCAGGTGGTCGAGATCCTGCGGCCCGACGGCGAGAGCTATCGCGACATCCGCCCGCTCGTGCGCGTCAACGTCTCCGTCGTCGCCGGTCAGGGCGACCGCCAGGAGAGCGGCAGCAAGGGCTATGGCGGCCGCGCCGGCTACGCCGAATTCATCGAAAGCAAGAATTGGCGCGACGCCGCCGATGGCGCGCTGCGCGAGGCCCTGGTCAATCTGGAATCGGTTCCCGCCCCCGCCGGCGAGATGGACGTCGTGCTCGGGGCCGGCTGGCCCGGCGTAATGCTGCATGAGGCGGTCGGCCATGGCCTCGAAGGTGACTTCAACCGCAAGAAGACGTCTGCGTTTGCCGGCCTGATGGGTCAGCAGGTCGCGGCCAAGGGCGTCACCGTGGTCGACGACGGCACCATTGCCTCGCGCCGCGGCTCGCTGTCGATCGACGACGAGGGCACGCCGACCAACCGCACCGTGCTGATCGAGGACGGCGTCCTGGTCGGCTACATGCAGGACCGTCAGAACGCGCGCCTGATGAACATGAAACCGACCGGCAACGGCCGCCGCCAGGGCTATGCCCATGTGCCGATGCCGCGCATGACCAACACCTACATGCTCGCGGGCGACCGTGATCCGGCCGAGATCCTCGCCTCGGTGAAGAACGGCGTCTTCGCCGCGAATTTCGGCGGCGGCCAGGTCGACATCACCTCGGGCAAATACGTGTTTCAGTGCACCGAGGCCTACAAGATCGAGAACGGCAAGATCGGTGCGCCCCTGAAGGGCGCCATGCTGATCGGCAACGGGCCGACCGACCTGCATCGCATCCGCATGATCGGCAACGACCTCGCGCTCGATACCGGCATCGGCACCTGCGGCAAGAACGGTCAGGGCGTGCCGGTCGGCGTCGGCCAGCCGTCGCTGTTGATGGAACGCATTACGGTGGGTGGAACAGGCGGATGAGTGTCGAGAAGATAACTGTCACCACCAAGCGGAAGAGCAGCGGCTGGGGCGGCCAGCTCGTGCAGCTCGCAGGCATCGTCGCGGCGGTGTTCATCGCCAAGGGTGCGCTGGCCGAGCCGTTCTACGTGCCGTCGGGGTCGATGGAGCCGACACTGTTGATCGGCGACGCCTTGATCGCCTCGAAATTCCCCTACGGCTACGGCACCTCGTCGCTGCCGATCCAGATCAACCTGCCCGAGAGCGGCCGCGTGTTCGCGGAGACACCGAAGCAGGGCGACGTCGTGGTCTTCCGCTGGCCCGGCGACCGCTCGCAGGCCTGGGTCAAGCGCGTCGTGGGCCTGCCCGGCGACCGCATCCAGCTGCGCCAGGGCCAGCTCTTCGTCAACGACCGCCCCGCCGAGCTGAAGCCGGACGGCGTTGGCGCCGCCGAGGACGACAATGGCGGCAGCGAACCCGCCTATCGCTATGTCGAGACACTGCCGAACGGCGTCTCGCATCTGATCTTCAAGATGCGCGACAACGGTCCGCTCGACAATACGCAGGAAGTGACGGTGCCGGCCGGCCATCTCTTCGTGCTCGGCGACAACCGCGACAACTCCGCCGACAGCCGCGTGCCCTTGCGCTCCGGCGGCGTCGGCATGCTGCCGATCGACAATCTGGTCGGCCGCGCGGATGCCGTGCTCGGATCCTGGGATCTCGGCATCCGGGGCCAGCCGGTGTGGACCTGGCTGTCCGGATTTCGCATGGCACGGTTTTTCACCGCCGTGCATTGAAGGCCGGAATGTCTTCACTCCTCTCCTGCACGCAGGAGAGGGAGCGCAACAGTAATGATCCGCGACGAATTTCTGGGTCTCGCCCTGCGAAATCCGTTCAACGCAGCGATCCTCGATGAACTCCATCGCCTCGCGCTGCCGGATGCGTGGCTCGTCGCGGGCTGCCTGGTGCAGACGGTGTGGAACGTGCTCACGGGCCGCCCGATCGATCACGGCATCGCCGATTACGACGTGTTCTATTTCGATTCCGACACCTCATGGGAGGCGGAAGATGCGGTGATCCGCAAGCTGCACGCGCAGCTCGCGCATCTCAGTCCCAAGGTCGAAATCCGCAACCAGGCGCGGGTGCATCTTTGGTATCCCGGCAAGCACGGTCTGCCCTATCCGCCCTTGATGCGCGCGACCGACGGTATCGACCGCTTCCTCACGGAGAATACGCAATTGGGCATTCGCCCTGCCGGTGGGGATTTCGACGTCTACGCGCCGCACGGGTTCGACGACGTGGCGAAGCTGATCGTGCGACCCAATCGGGCGCCGAATTTTTCCGCGGCCAATTACGTGGCGAAGGCGGCACGCTGGAAGACGCTGTGGCCCGAGATCACGGTGATCGCGGCCGAGTGAGATGTCCGCTTTACCCTCCTCGTCATTGCGAGGGCGAAACGACGAAGCAACCCAGACTGCCGCCGCGGAAGCAATTCTCGAGTGCTTCGCTACGCTCGCAATGACGGTGGTGAGAGCTGCATGCTACCGCACCACGCCCGACGTGAACCCCGCCTTCCGCCGCGGCGGCTTGATTTCCTTTTTCAGGAAGCAGCGCGCTTCGCGTCCGGTGTAGCCCGGGCGGGCATAGGTGAAGGCGCGACATTTGTTGTCGGCGGTGCAGGCGGCCTTGCAGGCTTCTTCGCCTTCGCCGTCCTTCATCTCGAAATTGCGCAAATCGCCGCCGGGACGGTCGATCGAGGTCTCCACGCCTTCGACACGCGGCTCGATCACGCCGGCGCCGCGCACACCGGAGATGCAGCAGCTTCCCGGCACCCGCGCAGGCACGGTGTTCTTCAGCCAGCACACCGCCGAGCCGCCTTCGACGTCAGGGTAGCTGAAGCTCCACGAGCGGCAACGACGGTCGCGCTCGCACAGCAGCGCGCAATCCTCCGGATCGCCCGACGTGACCGGGGTGCTGAAATAGTCTCCGCCTGGCCGATCGAACGCCGTCTGCGCGCGCGCAGGCCAGCTCGCAAACGCGAGCGAAAGCAGCGCGGCGCAGGCCACGACGCTTGCCAAGACGCTTGCCAGGACCCTTGCCATGACGGCCAGGCGGCCCTTCCCCATCGGAACAGCTTTCGAGTTATTGACGACGCTCGGGTTTTTCAGCCGGCCATTTGATCGCCGCAAACCTGTACGGGCGATGAACGGCTCGTCTCCCGACCGTTGGGACCTTGGTCTAGAACGCGTATTCCGCGTACGCCGGTTCCACCGAGCCGTTCCACGGGCCCTTGAACTTCTCGAGCATCTCCTCAGCCGGCGTGCGGCCGGAATCGATGATGCGATCGAGCGGCTCCAGATGCCTGGTCTCGTCGCGGCCGAGCTGGTCGATCCGGCCGCGCCGGCGCAGGCCGGCATGCGCCAAAGCGAGGCAGTCCTTGGCGATCTCGAACAGATAGCGGTCCTTGATCCGCGCCTTGAAGCCGAAGCGCGGCACGTCGTCGCGCAGGGCCTGGCGCTCATGCGCGCTCCAGTGCTTCACAAGGTCCCAGGCGGCATCCAGCGACACATCGTCGTAGAGCAGCCCGGCCCAGAACGCCGATAGTGCCGGCAGACGGCCCCACGGACCACCATCGGAGCCGCGCATCTCGAGATAGCGCTTGAGCCGCACCTCCGGGAAAATCGTCGAAAGATGGTTGGCCCAGTCGGACAGCGTCGGACGTTCCCCGGGCAAATTGTTGTTGCGGCCATCGAAGAAGGCGCGGAACGAGGAGCCCGAGACGTCGATGTAGTCCTCGTCGCGTTTGACGAAATACATGGGCACGTCGAGCGCGTAGTCGACATAGCGCTCGAAGCCCATGCCATCCTCGAATGCCCAAGGCATCATGCCGGCACGCGCGTTGTCGGTGTCGCGCCAGATCTCGGACCGGAAGGAGAGGAAGCCATTCGGCTTGCCCTCGGTAAACGGCGAGTTGGCGAACAAGGCGGTTGCGGCTGGCTGGAGCGCGAGCGAAACACGCAGCTTCTTGACCATGTCGGCTTCGGAGGAGAAGTCGAGATTGGTCTGGACCGTGCAGGTCCGGTACATCATGTCGAGGCCGTACTGGCCGACCTTCGGCATGTAATTGGTCATGATCTTGTAGCGGCCCTTGGGCATCACCGGGATGTCGGCGCGCGACCAGGACGGCGTCATGCCGAGCCCGAGAAAGCCGATGCCGAGCGGCGTCGCGATCTCGCGCACCTGCGCCAGATGCGCCATCAGCTCACTCTGGGTCTGGTGCACATTCTCGACCGGGGCGCCCGAAAGCTCGAACTGCCCGCCGGGCTCCAGCGAAATCGCGCCGCCGCCGGTGACGTCGTAGAGGCCGATGATGTTGCCCTTCTCCATGATCGGCTCCCAGCCGAGCAGGAGTTTCATGCCTTCGAGCAGCGCGCCGATACCGCGCGGGCCTTCGTAGGGCACCGGGCGGTGGCCTTCGAGCGTGAACGGCGTCTTCTCATGCTCGGTGCCCATGCGGAATTCGGACGGGTCCTTGCAGCCTTCCTCGAACCACTTGACGAGCTCGTCACGCGATTGCAACGGCGTCATATCGATCTGGTCTCGCGCCATATCAGACTCTAATCAAAAGCGCTTCGATCGAACGCGCGTGGGTGACAGGGATGGTCCGCGCAGCCACCGGCTGCACGGACGAGCTCGTGTGCCGCGCGCTCATCGCGACGGCGTGGTTTCGTTGACGTGGGCAGGCGGCAGTTTCATCTCGCCGCACGAGCAGCCGAGACGGTCGAGCAGACCGCTGAGCTTCACGGCATCCGCATCGGACAGTTTCGAACCGACATATTTCTCGATCGCGGCCGAATAGGCGCCCCACATCCGCTTCTGCAATTCGCGGCCGGCTTCCGTGATCTCCACGAATTGGCCGCGCTTGTCGATCTTGCATTCACGCCGCGAGGCGAGGCCTTCGTCGACCAGACGGTCGATCAGCCGCGATGTCGAATATTGCGGGATCAGCATCTGCCGTTCGAGTTCGACCGGCCGGAGCTCGCCCGAGGGCGCCCGTGACAGTTCAAGCAGCGCGTCATACCATGCCAGCGGCGGGAAGCCGGCCTTCTTCAGGTCCTGCTCGACGCAATTGAGCACGCGGCTCTGCACCCGCATCAAGCGGATCCAGGCGGAAGTCGCCTCGGTCGATGGTTTGCGTTTCATGGTCCCGCTCAAGCTCGTCGCCCGTCTCTTACCCTATTCGATGCACCTGCATCAATCTTGACTATTTCAAGCAGATGCATGTAGTCGTTCTTTCGCCTGAGCCAAGCAACAAGAGGAGGAAATTCCATGAAATTGTACTATTCGCCCGGTGCCTGCTCGCTATCCCCCCATATCGCGCTGCTGGAGGCCGGCCTGCCCTATGAACTGGTCAAGGTCGATATCCGGGCCAAGAAGCTCGAAAACGGTGAGGATTATCTGAAGCTGAACCCCAAGGGCCAGGTCCCTGCGCTGGGCCTCGATAGCGGAGAGATCGTGACCGAAGGCCCGGTGATTGTCCAGATGATCGCCGATCAGGCCTCAGCCAAGGCGCTGGCGCCGGCCCACGGCAGCTCCGAGCGCTACAAGCTGCTCGAATGGCTGAACTTCCTCACCTCGGAGGTCCACAAGAGCTTCGGCCCGATGTTCGCGCCGGCGCTGAACGACGAGGCCAAGGCCTTCTTCAAGGACCGCGTCATGGGCAAGCTGAAATACATCGACAGCCAGCTCGCCGGCCGCGACTACCTCATGGGCAAGCAGTTCACGGTGGCCGACGGTTATCTCTTCACGATGCTGACCTGGGGCGACCGGATGAAGTTCGACCTCTCGGCGATGCCGAACCTTGCCGCGCACAAGACCCGCGTCGCGGCGCGGCCGCAGGTGCAGGAAGCGATGAAGAAGGAAGGGCTGATTCAGGCTGCCTGAGGCGCAGATGCGAAAGGCCGGATCGAGATCCGCCCTTTCGTATTTTTCATCCCGGCTAGGGGTTCAGAGAATCACGCGGCCGCCTTCTTCGGCGCGAAGCGGCCGTAGAAGGTTTCTCCCTTCGCGGCCATCTCCTCGAGGAGCTTCGGCGGGGTGAAGCGCGAGCCGTATTTCGCTTCCAGCTTGTGGCAAAGCTCGACGAACTTCTTGGGACCCATGAAGTCGATGTAGGACAGCGTGCCACCGGTGAACGGCGCGAAGCCGAAGCCGAGGATCGAGCCAACATCCGCTTCGCGCGGATCGGTGATGACGTGGTCCTCCACCGTGCGCGCGGCCTCCACCGCCTGCACCACCAGGAAGCGCTGCTTCAGCTCCTCGACGTCGAGGGTATCAGGGTCGAGCTGCTTGGGTTGCAGCGCGGACAAGCCCGGCCACAGGCTCTTCTGACCCTTGCCTTTCTCGGGGTAGTCGTAAAAACCCTTGCTGTTCTTGCGGCCGAGACGGCCCTGCTTCTCGACCATTTCCACCATCAGCTTCTTCTGATCGGGATTGATGGCGTTGGGGCCGAGGTCGGCTTCCGTCGCCTTCATGATCTTGAGACCGAGGTCGAGCGCCACCTCGTCCGACAGCGAGAGCGGGCCGACCGGCATGCCGGCCATCTTGGCGCAGTTCTCGATCATCGCGGGCGGCACGCCTTCGAGGAACATCTCGTTGCCTTCGGCGACGTAGCGGCCGACGCAGCGATTGGCGAAGAAGCCTCTGGAGTCGTTGACGACGATCGGCGTCTTGCCGATCTGCCGGACGTAGTCGAGCGCGGTCGCGATCGCGAGATCGCCGGTGTTCTTGCCCTGGATGATCTCGACCAGCATCATCTTCTCGACCGGCGAGAAGAAGTGGATGCCGACGAACCGGCCCTGGTCCTTGAAGGATTCCGCCAGCGAGCTGATCGGAAGCGTCGAGGTGTTGGACGCGAAGATCACGTCCGGCTTCATATGCTCCTGCGCCTTGGCAAAGGTATCAGCCTTGACCTTGCGGTCCTCGAACACGGCCTCGATGACGAGATCGACGTCCTTCAGCGCGGAATAGTCCGCGGTCGGCGTGATGCGGGCGAGCAGCGCTTCTGCGTCACCGGGCTTGGCGCGGCCCTTCTTGATCTGCTCCTCGATCACCTTTTGCGCATGCGCCTTGCCCTTGTCGGCGCTCTCCTGGTCGCGATCGATCAGGACGACGTCGAGGCCGGCACGGGCCGAGACATAGCCGACGCTCGCACCCATGAAGCCGGCGCCGATCACGGCGATCTTCTTCACCTTGGTCGGCGGCACATCCTTCGGACGGCGCGCACCCTTGTTCAATTCCTGCATCGACAGGAACAGGCTGCGGATCATCGCCGCCGCTTCCTTCGAGCGCAGCACCGAGGTGAAGTAGCGCGATTCCACGCGCAATGCGGCGTCGATCGGCAGCTGCAGGCCCTCATAGACGCAGCTCATGATCGCGCGTGCGGCCGGATAATTGTCGTAGGTCTCGCGGCGATAGATCGCGTTGCCGGCGGGGAACATCATCATGCCGGCCTTGGAGAACACCGGGCCGCCTGGCAGCTTGAAGCCCTTCTCGTCCCAGGGCGCAATGGCCTTGCCGCCGCCCTTGATCCAGTCCTTTGCCGCCTTGATGAGATCGGCGGCGGGAACGACGGCGTGAATCAGATTCAGCGCCTTGGCTTTCTCGATCGTGACCGGATCGCCCTTGAGCAGGATCGTCATCGCGTCCTGCGGCGGCACCAGGCGCGGCACGCGCTGCGTGCCGCCGGCGCCCGGGAACAGGCCAACCTTGACCTCGGGCAGGCCAAGCCGCGTCTTGGGATTCTCCGCCGCCACGCGATAGTGGCAGCACAGCGTGATCTCGAAACCGCCGCCGAGCGCGAGGCCGTTGATCGCCGCTGCCCACGGCTTGCCGGAGGTCTCGATCGAGCGCAGCACCTGCGAGAAGCGCCGGCTCTGCTCGAACAGCATCTGGTTTGCGGCGGTCTCGCCCTGCTCCCCAAACACTTTTGCGTAGGCCTGGTTCATGCCCTCGAGCATGGACAGGTCCGCGCCGGCGCAGAACGCCTCCTTTGCAGAGGTGATGACGACGCCCTTCACCGCAGCATCCGCCGTGGTTGCCTTGACGATCGCGTCGAGCTCATTGGTCGAGGTCTCGTCGAGCACGTTCATCGAACGGCCCGGGATGTCCCAGGTCACGAGCGCGATGCCGTCGGAATCGGTCTCAACCTTGAAGTTCTTGTAAGCCATGCTGGTTGCTCCCTACCCTTAGACGCGTTCGATGATGGTCGCGGTGCCCATGCCGCCGCCGATGCACAGCGTCACCAGTGCGGTCGCCTTGTTGGTGCGCTCGAGCTCGTCGAGCACGGTCCCGAGGATCATGGCGCCGGTCGCGCCGAGCGGATGGCCGAGCGCGATCGCGCCGCCATTGACGTTGATCTTGGCGTTGTCGATGTCGAAGGCCTGGATGTAGCGCAGCACGACGGAGGCGAAAGCCTCGTTGAGCTCGAACAGGTCAATGTCCGACTTCTTCATGCCGGAGCGCGCGAACAGCTTTTCGGTGACGTCGACCGGACCGGTCAGCATCATCGCCGGCTCGGACCCGATATTGGCGAACGCGCGGATCCTCGCGCGCGGCTTCAGGCCGTACTTGCCGCCGGCTTCCTTGCTGCCGAGCAGGACCGCGCCGGCACCATCGACGATGCCCGACGAATTGCCGGCGTGGTGCACGTAATTGACGCGTTCGATTTCCGGATGCGACTGCACCGCGACGCCGTCGAAGCCGCCCATCTGTGCCATCATCGTGAACGCCGGCTGCAGCTGCGCCAGCGACTGCATCGTCGTCGAAGGACGCATATGCTCGTCCTTGGCGAGGATGGTGAGGCCGTTGGTGTCCTTCACCGGGACGACCGACTTGTCGAAGCGGCCTTCATCCCAGGACTTCGCCGCACGCTGTTGGCTCTGCACCGCATAGGCATCGACGTCGTCACGCGAGAAGCCGTATTTGGTCGCGATCAGATCGGCCGAGACACCTTGCGGCATGAAATAGGCCGGCACTGCCATCGACGGGTCCATCGGCCAGGCGCCGCCGGAGGCGCCGATGCCGACGCGGCTCATCGATTCGGCGCCGCCGCCGATCACGAGCTCGTGCTGGCCGCTCATCACCTGGGCTGCGGCAAAATTCACGGCGTCGAGGCCGGAGGCGCAGAAGCGGCTGATCTGCACGCCCGGTACCGCTTCGCCGAGGCCCGCCTTCAGCGCGGCGAAGCGCGCAATGTCGGAGCCGGCTTCGCCGACCGGATCGACCACGCCGAGAATGACGTCATCGACGGAATCTTCCGGCAGGTTGTTGCGGTCCTTGAGCGCCTTGAGCGGCACGGTCGCGAGCGCGAGCGCGGTGACTTCGTGCAGCGCACCGTCCGCCTTGCCGCGGCCGCGCGGGGTGCGGACGTGGTCGTAAATGAATGCCTCAGGCATGACGCCCTCCTGATGTGATGATCTTCTGGTCTTGATCGGGTCGCAGCGAAAGCGGCTTCAGAACGCTTCCGCCGGCAGTTCCATGATGGTCGCGCAGCCGGCCTGGATGCGCGCGAGATTGGCGGCGGTCTCCGGCAGCATCCGCTCCATGAAGAAGCGGCCGGTGACGAGCTTGGTCGAGAGATAGGGAGTCGCCCCGCTCTCGGCAATCTTGGCTTGCGTCACCTTCGCCATCTTCGCCCACATGTAGCCGAGCGCGACGAAGCCGAAGAGATTCAGGTAATCGGTCGCGGCGGCGCCGGCATTGTCGGGCTTGGCCATCGCGTTCTGCATCAGCCACGTCGTGGCCTGCTGGAGATGGCCGAGCGAAGCCGAGAGCGGGGTAACGTAGGGCTTCATCGCCTCGTCGCCGCCGTTCTCCTTGGCGAAGGCCATGACCTCGCCGAAGAACGCCATGATGGCGCGGCCGCCGTCGCGCGGCAGCTTGCGGCCGACGAGGTCGAGCGCCTGGATGCCGTTGGCGCCTTCGTAGATCATGGCGATGCGGGCATCGCGCACGAACTGCTCCATGCCCTGCTCGGCGATGTAGCCGTGGCCGCCATACATCTGCTGCGCCTGCACCGCATTGGCGAAGCCGTAGTCGGTGAGGAAGCCCTTCAGCACCGGCGTCATCAGGCCCATGTGATCGTCGGCGGCCTGGCGGTCCTTGGGATCCTCGGAGCGATGGGCGACGTCGCTCTTCAGCGCGGTCCACATCACGAAGGCGCGCGCGGCCTCGTTGAAGGCGCGGATCGACAGCAGCGTGCGGCGCACGTCGGGATGGACGATGATCGGATCGGCCGGCTTGTCGGGCGCCTTGGGACCGGTGAGCGAACGGCCCTGGATGCGATCCCGGGCATAGGCAACCGCGTTCTGATAGGCCACTTCCGATTGCGCGAGACCCTGCACGGCGACGCCGAGGCGGGCCTCGTTCATCATCACGAACATGCCCTGCATGCCCTTGTTCTCTTCGCCGATCAGCCAGCCCACGGCGTTGTCGTAGTTCATCACGCAGGTGGAATTGCCGTGGATGCCCATCTTGTGCTCGATCGAGCCGCAGACCACGCCATTGCGTGCGCCGACCGAGCCATCGGCATTGACGAGGAATTTCGGCACCACGAACAGCGACACGCCCTTGATGCCGGCGGGCGCGCCCTCGACGCGGGCGAGCACGAGGTGGATGATGTTGGGGGCGAGGTCGTGTTCGCCGGCCGAAATGAAGATCTTGGTGCCCGTGATCTTGAAGCTGCCGTCGGCCTGCCGCACCGCCTTGGTGCGGAGCATGCCGAGGTCGGTGCCGCAATGCGGCTCGGTCAGGTTCATGGTGCCGGTCCACTCGCCCGCCACCATCTTCGGCACGTAGGTCTGCTTCTGCTCCGGCGTGCCGTGGACGATCAGCGCTGCGGTCGCGCCCATGGTGAGGCCGCCATACATCGAGAACGCCATGTTGGCGGAGATCTGGAATTCGTTGACGGCCTGGGAGAGCGTCACCGGCAGACCCTGGCCGCCGAACTCGGTCGGCGCCGACAGGCCGAGCCAGCCGCCCTCGGCGACCTGCTTGAACGCCTCCTTGAAACCCGTCGGCGTGGTGATGCTGCCGTCATTGGCGCGCTTGCAGCCTTCGAGATCGCCCACACGGTTGAGCGGCTGCAGCACCTCTTCGGCAAGCTTGGCAGCTTCGCCGAGAATGGCTTCACGAACGTCGCTCGACGCATCGGAGAAGCCGGCCAGATTGTCGTAGCGGTCGATCTGGAAGACGTCGTTGAGCAGGAAGTTCACGTCTTCGACGGGGGCTCTGTAGATCGGCATGGTGGTCTCCCGGCAGGCCTTGAAGTGATCGGTGTTGGCTTATGATTGAGCGGCGGCCAACTGCTCCGCCATCAGGCGATGCAGCATGTTGATCGCCTTGAGCGGCCGCACCATCACCTTGAAATGCGTGATGCGGCCCTCGCCGTCGAAACTGATGATGTCGACGCCATTGATCTCGATGCCGTCGATCATGGTCTTGAATTCGAGCACGGCGCCGCTCTCACTCTTCCATTCGCCGACATAAGTGAAGCCGGGACCGCCAAGCACCTTCTCGGCGCTGGCCAGATATTTGAAGGTGATGTCGCGGCCGCGCTGCGGCGCGTGCACGACGGGGCTTTCGAAGACGGCGTCGGGATGGAGCAGGTCCCAGAGCGCTGCCCGGTCATGCGACTTCATGTAGCCGTACCAGGAATCGAGGCCGGTCATTCAGGTGCCTCCCTAAAGGCAAAGCAACTAAGGCTTCGGCAAAAAACGCGAAAACAACCCCATGCACAGTAGCGCGAAGGTTGATTCCATTGAGGTTTTCGGGGCGGTGTTTGCCCTCTTTTTGGGTCGCCTCATATGCACATTGACGCATATGCGCCGATGCGCATAAAGTCAAGCCAATTGGTTAAGGTCGGGAACAGGAGGACCGGGTCATGGCTTTAGGCGACGCAATCCTCGCATGCCTGACGGAACGTCCGATGACGGGCTACGAGCTCGCCAAGACATTCGATTCCTCGATCGGCTTCTTCTGGAAGGCCGACCACCAGCAGATCTACCGCGAGCTCTCCAAGCTGCGCGACCGCGGCTACATCCAGGGCCGCGAGGTCGTGCAGACAGGCAAGCCCAACAAGCTGATCTATACGCTGACTCCGGAGGGCCGAACAGCGCTGCGGCACTGGGCCGCGCGGCCAAGCACGCCCCCCTCCATCAAGGACGACCTCCTGGTGCGGCTGCATGCGCTGGACAGTATCGGCCTCGAGCCCATGCGCACCGACCTGATGGCCCGGCTCGAGCACCACCGCGATCGCCACGAGAACTACGAGCGCATCCTGAAGAAGCGTTTTCCGGAAGGGGCAGCCTCCGGCGTGCTCGACCTCGGTAACCTGCTGCTGCTTCAGCTCGGCGCCCGGCACGAGCAGATGGTGGCCGATTTCTGTGAAGAGGCGCTCGAGGCCCTGTCGGCGATGAGCGCAAGCGGCACCGTGGTGGCGCTGGAGGACGGCAAGCGCGAGGGCAAGGGCTGAGGTGTCTCTGCTTCGTCATGGCCGGGCTTGTGTGCAAGCCACCCGCACCCCGCCGCTCAACTTTAAGACACCGTCAACGGGTTCCTTAACCCGTTATTTACCGTAACAGACAAAAGTCGGTTTTCGAGGCAGACGACCCGCGCCAAATCCGATTGTCTTTGCAACCGGCACGCGAGGGAAGACTGGAGGCGCCGGGTGGGGCGCCGGAGTCGGAACCGGACAGAGTCATGAATTCGCGCGTATCGTGGAGTGTTGACGGCATCGATCCATCCGTCCGGGAGCGGGCCGAAGCTGCTGCGCGTCGCGCCGGAATGTCACTCAACGATTGGCTGAACTCCACGCTCGGCGAGACCGCCCCGCCGAACTTTCGCGGACTTTACGACCAGCGCCCGCAAGCCCAGCACGTTCCGAGTCAACTGCCGAGCCAACTCCCCAGTCACGTGCCGAGCCAGGAAAGCCGCGAAGTCGCCGACATCCACCAGCGGCTCGACGCCATCACCCAGCAGATCGAACGGATTTCAAAGCCGGCGCCGCGCCAAGATTCTTCGCGCCAAGATCCTTCGCGGCAAGACACTCCGCGGCAAGACACTCCGCGGCAAGACGTTTCGCGCGAGCAGGGCGTTGCGCGCCAGCTCAACGACGCGATCTCACGGCTCGATGCAAGGCTGTCGCAAATTTCGAAGCCGCAGCAGGCTCCGGCACCGCGACAGGCCCCCGTTGAAACGCGCCAGCGCCAGGCCGATGCGGTCGAGCGCGCGGCAGCGCAGGTCTATCGCAGCTCACCGCCCCTGAGCCCCGCTTCGTTCGACGTCGCGGTCGCCGAGATCACGGCACGGCAGAGCGAGCTCGACGGCTTTACGCCCAGGCAGATGCCGCCGCGCGCCGCGCCCTCGATCGCGCCTGCGGCAGCTCCTTACGCGCCCCCCGCGCCGCCTGCCTACGCTCCGCCGCCACCGCAGCCGGGGCCGGATTTCTCTGCGCTCGAGCGCCATCTGCTCAAGATCACGAGCCAGATCGAATCGCTGCAGCGCCCTGACAATACCGAGCAGGCGATCAACACGTTCCGCAGCGAGCTTGCGGAGATCCGCAACGCCATCACCGAGGCAATGCCGCGCCGCGCGATCGAATCGATCGAGAACGAGATCCGCTCGCTGCATCGGCGCATCGACGAGACCCGCTCCAACGGCACCGACGGTCAGGTCCTGTCCGGCATCGAGCACGCGCTGTCCGAGATCAAGCAGGTGCTCCGCACGCTGACCCCGGCCGAGCAGCTCACCGGCTATGACGAGGCGATCCGCAATCTCGGCGCCAAGCTCGATCTGATCCTGCGCGCCAATGACGATCCCTCGACGGTCCGCCAGCTCGAAGGCGCGATCTCGGCGCTGCGCGGCATCGTCTCCAACGTCGCCTCCAACGAAGCGCTGGCACGGCTCTCGGACGACGTGCAGCTGCTGTCGTCCAAGGTCGACCAGGTCACCCGTGCGTCCGGCCAAGGCGACAGTTTTGCGGTACTGGAGCAGCGCATCGCGGCGCTCACCGCCGCTCTGGAAACGCGCGAGCGCCCTCAGCCATCCGAGAGCAGCGAGCAGCTCGAAAGCGCGATCCGCGCCCTGTCCGACCGTTTCGACCGCATGCAGGTCGGCAACGACTCGGCTTCGACCTTTGCTCATCTTGAACAGCGGGTCTCGTATCTGCTGGAGCGGCTCGAGGCCGCCGCCGATCCGCGCAACGGCAATTTCAGCCGCGTCGAGGACGGGCTGCACGACATCCTGCGCCATCTGGAGCGGCAGCAGGCGACCTATTCAGCGCTCGCCGAGAGCCGCAACTCCACGCCGCCTGCCGATTCCGGCATGGTCGATCTCGTCAAGCGCGAGCTCTCCGACATCCGCTTCAGCCAGGCCGAGACCAACCGGACCACCCAGGATTCGCTGGAGGCCGTCCACAACGCCCTTGGCCACGTCGTCGATCGTCTCTCGATGATCGAGGGCGATCTTCGCAATGTGCGCACCGCGCCGCCCGCCCCTGCGCCGCAGCCGATGCCGATGCCGATGGCCGCTCCCATGGAGCCCGCGCCGATGGCGCGCGAGCCACGGCCGCAGCCACAGCAGCACCCGAAATACGATCCGAAGCCCGAGTTGCCCAATCCGGCCGCCGCGCAGGCGGCTCACGCCGCCTTCGCCGCCGCGCCGCGCGAATTCCATGCCGCCGCGCCGGCAGCGCCGCCGCCGATGCCGATGGCGCCGCCGGTTCCGCCACGCGCGATCAGCGAAATCCTGGAGCCGCATACGGCGCCCACGCGCGCCGCGCTTGCGCCCGAACTGCCGCCGGATCATCCGCTCGAGCCGGGCACAAGGCCGGGTGCACGCATCGCCACGCCGTCGGAGCGCATTGCTGCGTCCGAAAGCGCGATCAGCGAAATCCCGGCCGCGCCCAAGGAGCCGGTGTCGTCGTCGAGCTTCATCGCGGCCGCGCGCCGCGCAGCGCAAGCCGCCGCCGCGCAGCCGCCCGAGAAAACAGGCCGGGCCGCCAAGGCGTCTGCCGGCGGCGCAAAGGACAAGGGTAAGGCCAGCGATAAGGACGGCGGTTCGACCATCACCTCGAAGATCCGCTCGCTGCTGGTCGGCGCGAGCGTGGTCGTGATCGTGCTCGGCACCTTCAAGATGGCGATGAACCTGCTCGATGGCAGCAGCTCGTCACCGTCGCCGCAGGCGATGGAGAATTCGTCGCCCGCACCCGCGCCGCAGGCATCGCCGCCGGTCGAGAACAAGCCCGCCACGCCCGAGCAGGTCACGCCGTCAATGACCTCGCCGACCCCGATCGGCCGGCAATCCCAGAACAATGCCGCGCCTGCTGCCGCCAATTCTGGCAACTCGGCCTCGGTCGAAATTCCGCCGGTGCCTGCCGCAGCGCCGCAGCCGGCCTCCAGCGACGTCACCGGCGCGCTGTCGGGCACGAGCCGCGCGAAACTCGCGATGATCCAGGTGCCGCCGACCGAAAAGCTTCCTGACGGCATCGGTGGCCCCGGCTTGCGTACCGCCGCGATGAAGGGCGATGCGACCGCGGCCTACGAGATCGGCGTGCGCTTTGCCGAGGGCAAGGGCGTGACTGCAAACTATGAAGAAGCCGCCAAATGGTACGACCGCGCGGCGCAGGCCGGCGTCGTACCCGCGACCTTCCGCCTCGGGACACTCTACGAAAAGGGTCTCGGCGTGAAGAAGGACGCCGACATCGCCCGCCGCTACTACACGCAGGCGGCCGAGCGCGGCAACGCCAAGGCGATGCACAATCTCGCGGTGCTCGACGCCGATGGCGGCGGACGCGGCGCCAACTACAAGAGCGCGGCACTGTGGTTCCGCAAGGCCGCCGACCGCGGCGTCGCCGACAGCCAGTTCAACCTCGGCATCCTCTATGCCCGCGGCATCGGGGTGGAACAGAACCTCGCCGAGTCCTACAAATGGTTCACCCTCGCCGCCGCCCAGGGCGATGCGGACGCAGCAACCAAGCGCGATGATGTTGCCAAGCGGCTCGACCCGCAATCGCTCGCCGCCGCCAAGCTCGCGATCCAGACCTTCAGCGCCGAGCCGCAGCCCGACGACGCCGTCAATGTTGCGGCCCCGAACGGCGGCTGGGACAGCGCGCCGCAGGCCAACGTGAAGCCTGCGCCGAAGCCGGTTGCCGCCAAGCGCGCGGCGTCGGCGGTGCATTGAGAGCGGTCACTCAACCGTCTCTGACGAAAATCTGGACTGGTCGTCCTGGCGAAAGCCAGGACCCATTACCACAAGCGATCGTTGTTGGAGGACGGTGTGGCCACAGCCTGCCGCGATAACTACCAGTCGGGATAATGGGTCCTGGCTTTCGCCAGGACGACATTGGAGGAGCCACGGCTCCTCGATCACCCTCCTCACCCCCATTCACCACGCCCGAAATTCCTGGTCCCGCCCGCCGCCGAATTCCGCTATTGAGGGACGCGGCAATCGTTCTGCCCTCCTGCGAGCATTCCGCGCAACCGATCCGTCTCGCGGGAAGCGTGGTCTCTCGATGCAGCTCTATCTCCCGATCGCCGATCTTCCGGTCAACGTCTTCCTCGTGCTGGCGATGGGCGCCGCGGTCGGCTTCGTTTCCGGCATGTTCGGAATCGGCGGCGGCTTCCTGATGACGCCGCTTTTGATCTTCATCGGCATCACGCCGGCGGTCGCGGTCGCCTCCGTCGCGAGCCACATCGCGGCCTCGTCCTTTTCCGGCGCGCTTGCCTATTGGCGGCGCCGCGCGATCGACCCCGCGCTGGCGAGCGTGTTGTTGTGCGGCGGCGTCACCGGGACGGCGCTCGGCGTGTGGACCTTCACGCAGCTGCGCGCGCTCGGCCAGCTCGATCTGATGATCGCACTGTCCTACGTCGTGCTGCTCACCACCGTCGGCAGCCTGATGTTCTCCGAAGGCCTGCGTGCCCTGATGCGGACCCGGCGCGGCGCGCTGGCGCCACGACGCACGCATAACTGGATTCATGGCCTGCCGCTGAAGATGCGGTTCAAGCGCTCCAAGATCTACCTCTCGGTCATTCCGGTCGTGATCGTCGGCATCCTGATCGGCTTCATCGGCGCCATCATGGGCATCGGCGGCGGCTTCATCCTGGTGCCGATCATGATCTACCTGCTTCGGGTGCCGACCTCGACGGTGATCGGCACCTCGATGGTCCTGACGCTGGTCACGATGCTGTTTGCGACCCTGCTGCATGCCGTGACCAACCACCTGGTCGACGCCGTGCTGGCGCTGATCCTGATGGTCGGCGGCGTCACCGGTGCGCAGTTCGGTGCACGCGCCGGCCAGAAGATCCGCGGCGAGCAGTTGCGGCTGCTGCTCGGCCTGCTGATCCTCTCGGTCGGCGTTCGCTTCGCGATCGAGCTGGTGATCCGGCCAGAGGATCTCTTCACCATTCGGGAGCTGGGAGTGAACGGATGATGCGCGCAGCTCTCGCGGTCCTGCTCGTGCTGCTGCTCGGCTCCGCCGCGCGCGCCGAGCGGCTGATCGTGTCGGTCTCCAACCATCGCGTCACGGTGACGCCAAACTATTCCGGCGAGGAGCTGGTACTGTTTGGCTCGGTTGAGAAGGACGCCTCCACGGCCGCCGACCGCAAGACCTACGATCTCGTCGTCACCGTGATGGGCCCGCGCGCCGACATGGTGACGCGGCGCAAGGAGCGTACCTTCGGGATCTGGATCAACACCGACTACCGTCAGTTCCTGGCGGTGCCGAGCTATCTTGCGCTGTTCGCCAACCGCTCCTTCGATGTCATCACCTCGCCCGAGATCGCGCGGCGCCAGCAGATCGGGCTCAATAACGTGCTGCTGACCCAGCGTGTCAGCGGCGACTATGCCGACGTGGTGCCGAACGACGCGTTCCGCTCCGCCTTCATCCGCCTGCGCACCCAGCGCGGTCTCTACCGCGAGGATCCGAGCGCGGTGACGTTCCTGACACCGACATTGTTCCGCACCGGCATTCCACTGCCGGCGGAGGTGCCGATCGGCACCTATGAGGTCGAGATCAAGCTGTTCGCCGACGGCGCGTTCATCGGCAAGACCGAGACCGCGTTCGAGATCGTCAAGGTCGGCTTCGAGCAGTTCGTCGCAACCACCGCGCGGCAGAACGGGCTGATCTACGGCCTCGTCACCGCGGCGATGGCGCTGATGACGGGGTGGATGGCGTCAATTGTGTTCAGGAAGGATTAGCCGCATACGCTCGTCATTGCGAGCGCAGCGAAGCAATCCAGACTGTCGCCGCGGAGGGATTCTGGATTGCTTCGCTGCGCTCGCAATGACGGCTGTGGTGCTAACTACGGCGCCTGCACCACCGTCGGCACGCCGGGCTCGAGCAACCGCAGCCGCGTCCCGAAACCCAGCACATCAAATGTCTTGCGCAGATCCCCGCTGTTCTGGCGGAAATGCGCCCAACCCTCCGTATGAACCGGCACGATCATCGCATCGGGGAAGGCGCGTGCGGTCTCGATGGTGTCGTTGGTGTCCATGGTGAGATGGAACGGCCCGCGCGTTTGCGCGGCGCCGGCGAACGGCATCACCACGCCGCATTTGAAGCGGCGCGCGACCTCGGCGACGCCGTCGAACCAGGTGGTGTCGCCGCTGATGTAGACCGATGTGGTGTCGGTCCGGCTCGACGTCACCACGAAGCCGATGACATCGCCTGACAGCGGCTCGATGCCGGCCGGGCCGTGACGCGCCGGGGTCGCGGTGATCGTCAGCGAGTTGCCGTCACGATCTTTCAGCTGCGCCGTGCCCCACGGCGCCAAACCTTCGACATGCCCACCGAGGCGCTGCGCGCCGGCCTCGGTGGTCAGCACGTGCTTCACATGTTTGAGAAAGTCGCGGCCGGAATTGTCGAGATTGTCCGAGTGCTGGTCGTGGCTGAGCAGGACCGCATCGATCGGGCCGATTGCGTCTGCCTTCAGCGCGGGTCCAATCGTCTTCTCCAGCTTCACGTGCGGCAGTTGATAGGCGCCCGGCGCATCGAAGGTCGGATCAGTGAGCAGGCGAAAGCCATCGATCTCGATCAGGGCAGTGGGACCGCCGATCAGGGTGATGGAAATGGGCATGATGGACTCCTGTTACGAGACGGATTTGGCGGGCCGCGTCACCAGGTAGATGCCGAGTGCGACCGGAATGATTCCGAGCAGATCGCGCGCCTCGACGTGCTCGCCGAGCACGAGATACGCAAACAGCATGCCGAGCGGCGGCATCAGGAAATGATAGGCACTCGCAGCCGTCGCGCCACACACTTTCAGGAGATGAAACCAGAGCCAGTACGCCAGGATCGAGCCACCGAGCACGAGGAAAGCAAAGGCGCCGATCAGGCCCGACGTGAAGTCGATGGCATGAACATCGGCGAAGGTCACCGCGACCGGCGTCAGCACGATGCCGGCGGCGAGATTCTGCACGCCATTGCCGATCCACAACGAGCCTTTTGGCGCGAGCAGCTTGAACAAAATGGTGCCGGCGACGAGGGAGGCGAGCGAGGCCAGCGTGAACACGATGCCGTGTAATGAGTCTGTGCCGACAGACAGCCTGTGCCAGACGATCAAGGTCACCCCGATGATGCCGAGCAGGAGGCCGCTCGCCTTGCGCCACGTCATGCCTTCGCCGAGCAGCAGCGCGGCGAGGCCGGCCGTGAACACCGGATTGGCCGACACGATCAGGCCGCCGAGGCCGGCCGAAACCGACTGCAGGCCGGTGTAGCCGAGCCCGAGATAGAGCGCGTTGTTGGCGACGCCGAGCACGGCGAAGATCGCGGCATCGCGCCACGACAGCGACCAGTCATCGCCGCGAACCAGCGTGGCGCCGAGGATCAGGATGCCGGCCAGCGAGAAGCGCGCGGCGAGCAGGATCAGCGGCGGGCAATGGGTCACGCCGATCTTGCCGGCGACGAAGGCGTAGCTCCAGAGCAGGCAGAACAGGCCGATCGCAAGCGGCAGCGTGTTGAAGCGACTGCGGGGAACGGAGATCGAAGGGGCGAGCGACATGAGGGACATTCTCCTAGCCCTCGATCTAGAGAGCCCGCTTGCCATTTGGAAATTAAATGATTAACTACCGATCAGTGGATTTTCGAATGGAGGCCGTCCATGCTCGATCTGGAGCTCCTGCGCAGCTTCGTCTCGGTGGTCGATGCCGGCGGCTTCACCCGCGCCGGCGAGCGCGTCCATCGCACCCAATCGACCGTCAGCCAGCAGATCAAGCGGCTGGAGGAGGATGTCGGCCAGGTGCTGCTGCATCGCGACGGCAAGGACGTGCGCCCGACCGAAGCCGGCGAGCGGCTGCTGTCCTATGCGCGGCGGTTGTTGTCGCTTGCGGAAGAGGCGCGCGACGTGCTGCGCGAGCCCGACGGCGAAGGCGCGATCCGGCTCGGCATTCCCGAGGATTTCGCGGCGTATCGGCTGGCGAAGCTGCTCGGCGCCTTCTCGCGCTCGCATCCGGGTCTGCGGCTCGATGTGCGCGCCGACCAGAGCAAGCATCTGGCGCGCGATCTCGATCGCGGCGAACTGGATCTGGCGCTGTTCAAGCGCGCGGCCGGTGAGAAGGGCGCCATTGCGGTGTGGCCGGAGCAGGTGCACTGGGTCACCAGCAAGAGCCATCCGATCCATGCCGATGTCGCCTCGGTGCCGCTGATCGGCTTTCCGCTCGGCTGCCTCTACCGCGCCGGCGCCATCCACGCGCTGGAAAGCGCGGGCCGCATTTGGCACATGTCCTATACGTCATCGAGCCTCGCCGGCATCCAGGCCGCGGTCGCCGCCGGCATGGGCTTGAGCATCCTGTCGGAGATGGCGATCCAGTCCGACCATCGCGTGCTGACCGCAAAGGACGGCTTTGCGCCAATCAACCGGACGGAAGTCGCGTTGATGGCCGCGCCGGGCGCAAGTCCCGCGACGCTGCGGCTCGCCGATCGGCTGGCTGAGTTCTGCGACGATGTGCAGGCGAAGGCGGCTTAACTGCACCGTGACGCGGCGATCGCGTGGACGCGGCGGTCGCCGAGCAAATGCGCGACAAAACCGTTCTTTGGAAAGATCTTTGCAAACGCCGCGTCGCGGATGCTGAGGCCGCCGGCATAGGCGCCGAAGGCGGGCATCACGGCGCGCATCCCGTCGCAGGCGAAGCAGCGGCGCTCCATCGAACGGCCGCGCGCGGAGACGCGAGCCTTGGGATGAAGATGGCCGGCGATCTCGCCGCTCGCGCCGGTCGGTTCGTGGCGGAAGGTGATCGCGCCGATCGCGACTTCGTCGGCGACGGTGCCGCCGAGATCACGCGGCAGCGCCGGATCGTGATTGCCTGAGATCCAGATCCAGTCACGGCCGGCCTGCATGGCGGCGACCGCGTCGCGATCCTCCGCCGACAGCCGTCCATGCGCGGTGCGATCGTGAAAACTGTCGCCGAGCGCAATGACGATTCGCGGATCATGGCGGGAGATGACAGCAGCGAGACGACTGAGCGTCGCGATGGTGTCGTAAGGCGGCAGCAGCACGCCGCGCATGGCGAAGCTGGAACCTTTTTCCAGATGCAGATCGGAGACGACGAGCAGGCGCTGCTCTTCCCAGAACAGCGCGCCGGAAAGATCGGCCGCGAACGTCACGCTGCTGATGCTGACATTCGAAACGCGCATGTCCTCGATATCCCCTGAACCCAGCGCGCCTGCCGTCACGTCAAAACCTGCTGTTATCCCATCGCCTCTTTGACCAGCTCGTCGGCGGCTTCGGCCAGGAGCTCGTCTCCAGCTTCGCCATAGACTGACTCGCGGCCGATTTCCAGCATCACGGGGACGGCGAGCGGGGAGACACGGTCGAGTTCCCGATGCGTGATGCGGCCCTGGATGCGGGTGAGCATGTCGCTGAGGCGGCGCAGATCGAGCAGGCCGGTGGCGGCATCGGCCCGTGCGGCACGCAATAGCACGTGATCGGCCTGGTGCTTGCGCAAGACATCGTAGACGAGATCGGTCGAGAACAGCACCTGGCGACGGCTCTTCTCCTCGCCAGTGTGCCGGCGCGCGATCAGGCCGGAGATGATCGCGCAATTGCGGAACGTGCGCTTCATCAGCGCGGATTCGGCAAGCCAGGCTTCGAGATCGTCGCCGAGCATGTCGGGATCGAACAGCGCGTCGAGGTCGATCCTGCCGTCCCGGATCATGAAGGACAGGTCGCCGAGCGCCCAGACCGCGATCGCATATTCGTTGGCGACGAAACCGAGCGGCCGGGCGCGGGCGCGCTCCAGCCGCCGAGTCAACAGCATGCCGAGCGTCTGGTGCGCGAGACGGCCTTCGAAGGGGTAGCAGACGATGTAATGCTTGTTGGCACGGGGAAAACTCTCGACCAGCAGCTCGCGCACTTCAGGCACGCGCGAGACATCCTTCTGCAACGACAGCCAATCGCGCACCTGCTCCGGCAAGGCGCCCCACGCGCGCCCGTCATCGAGCAGGCGGCGGACCCGTTCGGCAAGGTAGGTCGACAGCGGAAACTTGCCGCCCATATAGGACGGCACTTTCGGGTCCTTGTCGTTGGCGCGCGAGACATAGACCTGGTCCTCGACCAGGGTTTCGTACCGCACCACCTCGCCTGAGAACACGAAAGTGTCGCCGGGGCTGAGGCCCTCGATGAAGGCCTCCTCGATCTCGCCGAGCAGCCTGCCACCGCGCGCGATCACGCCCGTCGAGCCGCCTGCCTTGCCTTGGCCGCCGCCGCGCGAGCGCACCAGCCGCACCTTCAGCATGTCGTCCTCGACGATGGTGCCGACATTCATCCGGTAGCTCTGCCGCACCTTGGGATTGGCGACGCGCCAGCGCCCCTCCTTGTCCTGCTTGATGCGGGCGAAGCGCTCATAGGTCTTCAGCGCGTAGCCGCCGGAGGCGACGAAATCGACCACGTCGTCGAAATCCTGCCACGTGAGATCGGCGTAGGGCGCGGCGGTGCGCACCTCGTCGTAGAGCTCGTCGGAGAAAAACGGTTCGCCGCAGGCGCAGCCGAGCACGTGCTGGGCCAGCACGTCGAGTGCCCCGATCCGCAGCGGCGGCGTGTCCTGCGCATTCTCCGCGATGGCGTCGATCGCGACGCGGCACTCCAGCACCTCGAAGCGGTTCGCGGGCACCAGCACCGCGCGCGAAGCTTCGTCGAGCCGGTGGTTGGCGCGGCCGATGCGCTGCATCAGGCGCGAGGAGCCCTTGGGCGCGCCGATATTGACGACCAGATCGACGTCGCCCCAGTCGACGCCGAGGTCGAGCGAGGAGGTGCAGACCACGCCGCGCAGTTTGCCCGCCGACATCGCATCCTCGACCTTGCGACGTTGCGCGACGTCGAGCGAGCCGTGATGCAGCGCGATGGCGAGGTTGTCGTCGTTCATGCTCCAGAGGTTCTGGAACAGCATCTCGGCCTGGCTGCGGGTGTTGACGAAAACAAGCGTGGTCTTGTTGGCCTTGATCAGCTCGTAGATCTCGGGAAGCGCATGGCGCGCGCTGTGGCCGGCCCAGGGCAGGCGCTCGCGCGTGTCCATCATCTCGACCAGCGGCGGCGCCGCGCCGCCGGCAATGACGATGTCGGCCGCCGCTTCCTTGCCGCCGGGCTGCGGCACCAGGAAGCGCGCCAGCGATTCCGGCTCGGCCACGGTCGCCGACAGGCCGATGGCGCGCATCTGCGGCGCCAATCGCCACAGCCGCGCGAGCCCAAGAGACAGAAGATCACCGCGCTTGGACGTCACCAGCGCATGCAGCTCGTCGAACACGATGCGCTTCAAGGAGGAGAACAGGAACGGCGCGTCGTCGGACGACAGCAGCAGCGCGAGCTGTTCGGGCGTCGTCAGCAGGATATCAGGCGGATAGCGCCGCTGCCGCTGCCGCCGCGATGTTGGCGTGTCGCCGGTGCGGGTCTCGATCTTGATCGGCAGCGCCATCTCGGCGACGGGACGCTCGAGGTTGCGCGCGATATCGACGGCGAGCGCCTTGAGCGGTGAGATGTAGAGGGTGTGCAGGCCGCCGCTGCGTTGCAGGCTGCGGTCGGTGGAGACGACGGATTTCGCTGGAGCTGCGGGCGCGGAACTCAGCTCCACCAGCGTCGGCAAAAAACCGGCCAGCGTCTTGCCGGCGCCGGTCGGCGCGATCAGCAGCGCGGAACGGTCCTCGCGGGCTTTCTCCAGCAGCGCCAATTGATGTTCGCGCGGCGACCAGCCGCGGGCCGCGAACCACGCCTGGAAGCGGTCGGGCAACAGCGTGGCCGGCTGGGCCGATATTTTGCGGATACGGGGAGGCACGGCATGACAGGTAAGCCGTGGGGCGGGGTTCGTCGAGGGGTGGGAGACCTTCCTTACCCTCTCCCCGCTTGCGGGGAGAGGGTAAGATACAGCAGTGCTCGCCTCTACTCCGTCACAGGCTTGTCGGACACGATCCAATCCTTGCCGTTGAAGGTCGAGATGAACAACGTCTTCATCGGGGTGTAGTCGCCGGGCGTGTAGTTGTAATTGACGCCGTCGAGGAAGAACGGCGAATGGAAGCCGTCGAGGGTCGATGCCTGCTTGAGCACGTTTTCGCGCGTGAGCTCATCGCCGCAGCGGCGCAGAATCTCGCCCATGGTCACCGCCTGGCCGTAACCGGCGTAGGCGATGGTGTTGTCGGGATCGACGCTCGGCAAATAGGCTTTCCGCAGCGCGTCGAACGCCATCACGTCCTTATCCGCCTCCCAGGGGCCGGGCCCGGCATCCTTGGAGTAACGGATCGCGACGATGCCGGTCGCATTCTCGAGTCCGGCGGCACTGAGGATCGAGCGGCCGGTGGAGCCGGCCGACAGCAGTTGCAGCGGCTTCCAGCCGAGCTCGGTGACCTTGCGGATCGACTGCGACGAGGCCTTGCCGGTGGAGATGTTGTAGAAGACGTCGGCGCCGGACTTCGAGAGATTGATGAGCTGGGAATCGACGGTCGGATCGGTCAGATCGTAGGTCTGCTCCATGATCACCTTTGCGGCCCCGCCGGCGTCTTCCAAGACTTTCTTGAAGGGCCCGAGGAAGTCGCGGCCAAAATCGTCGTTCTGATAGAGGATGCCGACCTTGGCATTCGGCTTCACGCTGAGGACGTGCCGCGCCAGGATGCGGGCTTCGGTCGGATAGAGCGGCAGGCCCGCCATCGTCCATTTGAACTCTTTCGGATTATTCCACTTGGAGGCGCCGGTGTTGAGCAAAAGCTGCGGCACGCCCTTTGAGTTCAGATATTTGTGCACGGCGGTTTGCGGCGCGGTGCCGAGCGAGCCGTAGAGCGCGAGCACCTCTTCCTGTTCGACCAGGCGCCGCGTCGCCTCGACGCATTTCGGCGCGCTGTAGGCATCGTCCATGGTGAGGAATTTGACCTTGCGTCCGTTGATGCCGCCCTTCTCGTTCAGCATCTGGAAATAGGCTTCGCCGATGCGCCCGAGCACGCCGTAGAGCGAGCCGGGGCCGGAATGCGGCACGGTCTGCCCGATCTTGATCTCGGTGTCGCTGGCCCCCGCATCGTATTTCTTCTCCGCCGCCCAGACGGAGGGCGCGGGCAAGGTGGATGCCGCGATGGTGGCGAGCGCGGCGGCGCTGAAATCGCGCCGCGATGGATTCTTCGTCATTATTCGTTTCTCCCTGGTGCGCGCATTGTGCTGGCATCGCCGCACGGCTCGCAAGTGGGAAGTCACGGCTTTGCGACGCAATGACGCTTAAAGCGCCGCATATAGCGCCTAGACTCAAGTTTTCTCGGCGACCACGACGAGGCCGCGCACCGGCTCGTTGTTCTCGGTGCGTGGCGAAGCCTGCTCCAAAGTGAGGAGCTTGAAGCCGGCCTGCGCCATCGTATCGCGCACATATTCCGCCGAATGGGCATAGCGCAGGCCTTCGCCGAGCACGATGCCGCTGCCGTCATGGGTCTCCAGCGTGAACGCAAGCACGCCGCCGGGCGCGAGCACGCGCCTGGCTTCACTGAGCACCGGGGCGAGATCGGGGAGATAGACGAACGCATCGGCCGCGACGACGAGGTTTGCGCTCCCATCGCTCCTGCTGCGCAGGCCCTCGATCATGTCGGCGACGTCGAGCTCGGCATAGAGGCCGGTGGCGCGCGCCTCCTTGACCATGCCGGGCGACAGATCGATGCCGATGAACTGGTCGACCTGTTTTGCGAAGGCGGCGGCCGCAAGCCCCGTCCCACATCCGAGATCGATGGCGCGCTTGAACAGGGCGGGCTTCTTCGCGGCGACGCGGGCAGCCACCACCGCCTTGAAGATCAACGACGGCGCGCGATAGCCGAGATCGTTGATCAGAACGTGCTCGAAGCGCGGCGCGTATTGATCGAACAAGGCCTGCACATAGGCCTTTGGCATCTCGGACAATTGCGCGTCGCCGAGGCGCATCAGATGCAGATGAGCGCCGTGCTGATCGCTCGGGTCGGACTCGCGCGATTTGCGAAAGGCCGCAATGGCCTTGTCGCGCTCGCCGAGTTGCGCGCAGATTTCGCCGAGCGTGAACCAGGCCGAGGTGAAATTCGGCGCAAGCTCGATGGTCTGCTCCAGCAGATCGGCAGCGGCCGCCAGATCGCCCTTGAGCTGAAGATCGCGCGCGAACTCGAAGCGCCGGTCGGCCATGAGATCGCCGGAAGTCAGGAACAGGCGCAGGGGCATTGGGGAACCAGGAAGCGAAGTGAGCGGGTGACTCGAAGATGCGGGGTCGCGACCTATATAACAGGCATGCGTCCGCAAGACATCCTGCTGCCAGTTGCCGCCGGCCTATGCTGCAAGCCGGGCGGCTTCCATATCGACCCCGTCCGGCCGGTCGAGCGGGCCGTGATCACCCACGGCCATTCCGACCATGCCCGCGCCGGCCACGGCGCGGTGCTGGCGACGCAGGAAACGCTGGACATGATGCGGCTGCGCTATGGCGAGAATTTCGCCGGCTCGACGCAGGCGATCCGCTATGGCGAGGAGATCCGGCTCGGCGACGTCAGCGTGAAGTTTCACCCGGCCGGCCATGTGCTCGGTTCGGCGCAGGTCGCGGTCACCTGCAAGGACACCTGCATCGTCGCCTCCGGCGACTACAAGGATGCACCCGACCCGACCTGCACGCCGTTCGAGCTCGTGCCCTGCGACGTCTTCATCACCGAGGCGACGTTCGGTCTGCCGGTGTTTCGCCATGGCGATGCGGCCGACGAGGTCAAGAAGCTGCTGGCTTCGGTGGCGCTGTTTCCGGAGCGCGCGCATCTCGTCGGCGCCTATTCGCTCGGCAAGGCGCAGCGCGTGATCGCGCTGCTGCGCCAAACCGGCTACGACGCGCCGATCTATCTGCATGGCGCGATGGAGAAGATCACGCATTACTATCAGAGCCGCGGGATCGAGCTCGGCGAGTTGCGGCCGGTGAAGGGGGTGAAGAAGGCGGCGCTCGCCGGCACCATCACGCTGGCGCCGCCCTCTGCGACATCCGATCTCTGGACCCGGCGGTTTCCCGATCCGGTCACGGCATTCGCCTCCGGCTGGATGCGGGTGCGCGCCCGCGCGCGGCAACGCGGCATCGAGCTGCCGCTGGTGATCTCGGATCATGCCGATTGGGACGGCCTCACCGCCACGATCGCGGCGACCGGTGCCGGCGAGATCTGGGTCACCCACGGCCAGGAAGACGCGCTGGTGCATTGGTGCCAAAGCAAGGGCTTGCGGGCGCGGCCGCTCGATCTGGTCGGCTATGGCGACGAGGAGGAGACCGAGACCCCGCTCGCTGACGAGGCCGAAGCATGAACCGCTTCGCCGAACTGCTCGACCGCCTCGCCTACGAGCCCGGCCGCAACAACAAGCTGCGCCTGATCACCAGCTATTTTCGCGAGGTCGCCGATCCCGACCGCGGCTACGCGCTGGCCGCGCTGACCGGTGCGCTCAGCTTCAAGCACGCCAAGCCCGCATTGATCCGCGACCTGATCGCCTCGCGCACCGATCCGGTGCTGTTCGGGCTGAGTTACGATTATGTCGGCGATCTCTCCGAGACGGTGGCGCTGATGTGGCCGAAGGCCATGGGTGTCCACAACAACCCGCCACCCCCAACCCTCACCGAGGTCGTCACCACGCTGCGCACGCTCGGCAAGACCGAGCTGCCAAAACAGCTCGAGCGCTGGCTCGACGAGCTGGACGAGACCGGCCGCTGGGCGCTGTTGAAGCTCGTCACCGGCGCGTTGCGCATCGGCATCTCCGCGCGCCTGGCCAAGACTGCGGCCGCGGCACTCGGCGACAAGGACCCGCATGAGGTCGAGCTGATCTGGCCCGGTCTCGCGCCGCCCTATCTCGACCTGTTCGCCTGGCTGGAAGGCCGCGGCGACAAGCCGGTCAATCGCGATCCCGCCCCGTTCCGCCCCGTGATGCTGGCGCATGCGATCGAGGACACCGATTTCGCCGCGCTCGATCCCGCCGACTACATCGCCGAATGGAAATGGGACGGCATCCGCGTGCAGGCGGTCGCCGGCCGCGACGAGCACGGCCAGATCACCGCGCGGCTCTATTCGCGCACCGGCGAGGACATCACCGGAAGCTTTCCGGATCTCGTGCCATCGTTGCGGCTACCCGGCGCCATTGACGGCGAGCTTCTGATTCTGCGCGAAGGGCGCGTGCAGAGTTTCAATGTTCTGCAACAGCGGCTCAACCGCAAGGTCGTGTCTCCGAAGCTGATCAAGGAGTTTCCAATTCATCTGCGCGCCTACGATCTGCTCGGGGACGACGAGAATGATCTGCGCGAGCTGCCGTTCGCGGAGCGCCGCGAGCGACTGGAGACCTTCATCGGCAAGCTCGACGATTCCCGCATCGATCTCTCGCCCACCGTGCCCTTCGCAAGCTGGGAGGCGCTGACCGCCGCACGCGCCGATCCCGCCAGCGCCGGTGCGGGCGAAGACGCGGACGCCGTCGAAGGCGTGATGCTGAAGCGGCGCGATGCCCCCTATCTGCCGGGACGGCCGAAGGGACAGTGGTGGAAGTGGAAGCGCGATCCGCACATCATCGACGCCGTGCTGATGTATGCGCAGCGCGGCCACGGCAAACGCTCGTCCTACTATTCCGACTACACCTTCGGTGTCTGGACCGCAGGCGCGGGCGGTGACGAGCTGGTGCCGGTCGGGAAAGCCTATTTCGGCTTCACTGACGAGGAGCTGCTCCAGATCGACCGCTTCGTGCGTCGCAATACAACCGAAAAATTCGGTCCCGTCCGCCACGTCGTGCACGAGCCGGACAAAGGCCTGGTGCTGGAGGTCGCCTTCGAGGGGCTGCAGCGCTCACCACGGCACAAATCCGGCGTCGCGATGCGCTTTCCCCGCATCAGCCGCTTGCGCTGGGACAAGCCGCCGCGGGAGGCCGACCGGCTGGAAACGCTGGAAAAGATGCTGAAAGCGGAGGCGGCGGAGATTGAGGCTTAAGAAGCCCCGGGCGTGTGCTTGCCCGAATTAAAATCCCGTAAGCCGATTGACGCCCCCTCACGGGTTCCCCATGTCCACCGCCTTGCCCTATGATAGGGTCGAATCCCCTGAGGAGTTTGAGATGGCCCACGACGTCAGAGATTTGCCGGCCGGCCGCAGTGATGGCCTGAACCGCTTTCTCGGCGGCTCGCCGCTGGCGGTCGCGTTTCGCCTGGTGCTGCTCTCGATCCTGGTCGGCGTCGTGCTGGCGACGATCGGCTTCGATCCCTGGAATATTCTCTACAGCATTCGTCTCTTGTTCCAGCGGTTGTGGGATCTCGGCTTCGATACCGTGAACTGGCTGTGGCGCTACTTCCTGCTCGGCGCTGTCATCGTGATCCCGATCTGGCTGCTGATGCGCGTTTTCGGCGCGCCGCGCAGGTAGGCCGTTAGTTTTGAGCATGATCTTGTCGGAAAACCGCTTCACACTTTTCCGGATCATGCTCTAGGGAGCTCGCAGCCGATGCAATTGCGCTTTGTCGGCTGCGGCGACGCCTTCGGATCGGGGGGCAGGCTCAACACCTGCTTCCACGTCTCGGGGCGCGAAGCCAACTTCCTGATCGATTGTGGCGCGTCGGCTTTGCCGGCGCTGAAGCGGCTTGAGATCGACTGCAATGAGATCGATCTCATCCTGATCACGCATTTCCACGGCGACCATTTTGCGGGGCTGCCGTTTGTTCTGCTCGACGCGCAATTCTCGCGGCGGACGCGGCCGCTCACGATCGCCGGCCCCAAAGGCATCGAGACGCGGCTGCGTGCAGTGATGGAGGCTCTGTTCGAGCACTCCTCGAAGACGAAACAGCGCTTCGAGCTGTCGGTCGTCGAGCTCGCGCCCGAGCAGAGCCAAAGCTTCGGCGCGGTGACGGTGACGCCCTACCCCGTCGTGCACGGTGAATCCGGCGGACCGTTCCTCGCTTATCGCGTCGAAGCGGAAGGCCGCACGCTGGCCTACAGCGCCGATACCGAATGGACGGAGACGCTCATTCCGTTGGCGCATGGCGCGGACCTTTTCATCGCCGAGGCCTATATGTACGAGAAGGTGGTCAAGAATCACCTCAGCCTGAAGACCTTGGAACAGCACCTTCCCGAAATCGGCGCAAAACGGCTCGTGCTCACCCATATGAGCGAAGACGTGCTGTCGCGCCTCGACGACATCGCCCATCTCGCCGCCGAAGACGGCATGGTGCTCGTGTTCTGACATGCACGCACCCGTTCACGTGAAGATCGGTTCCCGTCAGGTCTTCGCCATCGCAGGACCTGCGATGGTCGCGAACCTCACCACGCCGCTGATCGGCGTGGTCTCGACCACCGCGATCGGACGGCTGGACGATGCCGCGCTGCTCGGCGGCGTCGCCATCGCGTCCGTCATCTTCGATTGCCTGTTCTGGCTATTCGGCTTCCTTCGCATGAGCACGCTCGCCTTCACGGCGCAGGCGCTCGGCGCCGGCGAGACGCGCGAGCTGACCGCGATTCTGGTGCGCGGCTTCATCGTCGCGGGCCTGATCGGCATAGCCCTGATCGCGCTGCAACTGCCGCTGGCCGCCGTGCTGTTCGACCTGATGGGCGGCAGCGAAGGCGTTACGCGCGCGGCGAAAACCTATTTCGTGATCCGGATCTGGTCGGCGCCACTGGCGCTCGCCAATTATGTCATCCTCGGCTGGCTGGTCGGCCAGGCCCGCGCCAATCCGGCGCTCGCGCTCCAGGTCGTCATCAATCTCGTCAACGCGGCGGCGACGATCCTGCTGGTGCTGGTCTACGACACCGGCATCGCGGGTGCTGCGATCGCCGCACTGCTGTCTGAAGCGGTCGGATTCGGGCTCGGCATGATGGTCTGCCGCCGCTATGCGGACGGCGGGTTCGCGGTGCCATACGCAGAGCTGTTCGACCGGACCAAGCTGATGCGGCTGCTGGCGGTGAATTCCGACATCCTGATCCGCACCGCGGCACTGATCGCCGTGTTCCTGTTTTTCACCGCCAAGGGCGCACGGGCCGGCGACGTCACGCTAGCCGCCAACTCCGTGCTCAACAATTTTCTGCTGGTCAGCGCCTTCTTCCTCGACGGTCTAGCGAACGCAGCCCAGCAGCTTTGCGGCCGTACGCTCGGCGCACGCGACGCGAGGGGATTTGCGGATTCGACCCGGCTGGTGCTGCTATGGGGCCTCGGCTTCGCGCTGGTCGTGTCCGCGCTGTTCGCGCTGCTCGGGCCGAATTTGATCGATTTCATGACGGCGAGCGAAAGCGTCCGTCGCGGCGCGCGGGAATTCCTGCCGTTCGTCGTGCTCGCGCCCATTCCCGGCGTGTTCGCCTTCGGCTTCGACGGCATCTATATCGGCGCGACCTGGGCGCGCGAGATGCGCAATCTGATGCTGGCCTCGCTCGCGATCTTCCTCGCCACATGGTGGGCGCTGCAATCGTTCGGCAATGCCGGGCTGTGGAGCGCGCTGATCGCCTCCTACGTCTCGCGCGGCGGCTTGCAGGCCGCGCGCTATCCGGCGCTGTACAGGAAGACGTTTTCGAAGCAGTCGCTGTAACGCGTAGCCCGGATGGAGCGAAAGCGTAATCCGGGGCCTTCGCGTCCGCGGATCGAATCCCGGATTGCGCTTCGCTCCATCCGGGCTACGCGGCGAAGAGCTACATCCCCGGCCAGGCTTCCGCCGTCAACGTGGCGGCGTCGGAGCCGACGATCTCGGAGAGAGAATCCCGCCCGGTGCGCAATAGGGTCGAGGTGAGGTCGCGCTTGATCTCGTCGACGAGGCCTAGGCCCTTGTAGACCAGCGACGAATAGAGCTGGATCAGGCTTGCGCCGGCGCGGATCTTCGTCAGCGCGGCGCCGCCCGAATCCACGCCGCCGACGCCGATCAGGGGGAATGCGCCCTCGACGCGCACATAGGTCTCGGCGACCATCCGCGTCGACAGCCGGAACAGCGGCCGGCCGGACAGGCCGCCCTGCTCCTTGGCGCGCATCTCCTCGCGCAGCGTGCTCGGCCGCGCGATGGTGGTGTTCGACACGATCATGCCGTCGACCCGGCGCGAGCGCGCGACCTGCACGACGTCGTCGAGCTGGGCGAGGCTCAGATCCGGCGCGATCTTGAGCAGCACCGGCGTGTCGCCGGCGCTCTCGCGCACCCGCTGGCGCGCGTCGATCACCCTGGCGAGCAGATCGTCGAGCAGCGCGCCTTCCTGCAAATTGCGCAGGCCCGGCGTGTTCGGCGAGGAGACGTTGACGGTGAAATAGCTCGCGACCGGCGCAAAGGTCTCGATCAGCTTGACGTAGTCATTGACGCGATCGGGCGAATCCTTGTTGGCGCCGACATTGACGCCGACGATGCCGCCGTGCTGCGCGCGCGCCGCGAGCCGGCGCAGGGCGGTCTCCGCGCCGTCATTGTTGAAGCCCATGCGGTTGATCACGGCCTCGTCGCGCTCCAGACGAAACAGCCGCGGCCGCGGATTGCCGCTTTGCGGTTTCGGCGTCACCGAGCCGATCTCGACGAAGCCGAAGCCGAGCCGCAGCAGCGCATCCGGCACTTCGGCGCTCTTGTCGAAGCCCGCGGCCATGCCGATCGGATTGGGGAAGTTGAGCCCAAAGGCACGTACCGCGAGCTTGGGATCGTCAGCGTGCGGCTTGCCCGGCGGCAGGAAGCGCAGGCCCTGGATCGCGAGGCGATGCGCATCCTCCGGATCGAGCCAACGCAACACCGGCAGCGAGAGAGCGTCGAAAGCGCGGATCACGGGGCAAGCTCCGGAACGTCGTGGCCACCGTCGGAGCGCGTGTTGAGGTTCATCACGGCCATCACAGCGCCGAGATCGAGCTCGCCATAGAGATGCGGAAACAGCTCCTCATTGCGCGAACGCTCCCAGCGCAATGCGCTGCCGAGCGCATCGCCGTCGACCTCGACCAGGAACAGCGCGCGCTGCCCGACATAATGCTTCTGCAGGGTCTCGGGAACCTGGGATGCGGTCGAGAAATGGATGAATCCGTCGCGCGAATCGTCCGCGCTGCCGCGGTAGACACCCTGCCGTTCCGCCTCACGCCAGGCCGAGGCCGGACAGATTTTGTAGATCTTGACCACCGCCTACGCAGTCCTGTTTGCTCGTTGAGTCTTTTGGGGTTTTTGGGTCGTGCGGGTCCCTGAAACCCGGGCGCGACCGTAATGGCCGCCCCCTCCGAACTCAAGACTTAGAGCCATTCCGGTCCGATGAAATCGAAGCGGGGCTCCAAATTCCTGTTTTGACGCGTTTCCCGGCGCGAACCGGTATCCACTTGGCTCGACAACACGCTCACCGCGCCCCTTGCACGAAAAGCGGAAAACCGATTGATTTGAGGATAGTTTTCCTGAGTTGCGACGGGCTGGACCTTCCATGGTCAGACAGGCCAAAGCGCAGAGGATGCTCACCCACGACCAGATCTGGGGCGCGCTGGATCGGCTGGCGGAGCGTGCCGGCCTGTCACCGTCGGGCCTTGCCAAGCGCGCCGGGCTCGATCCCACCACCTTCAACAAGTCCAAGCGCGTCACCTCCGACGGCCGCGAGCGCTGGCCCTCGACCGAATCGATCGCGAAAGCGCTGGCGGCGGCAGATTCCTCGATCGACACCTTTGCCAGGCTGGTCGGCGACGAGACGGGCGGCGGCCGCTCGGTGCCGCTGCTCGGCTTCGCGCTGGCGAGCGCGAGCGGCGCCTTCGACGAGTCCGGCTTTCCCATCGGCAAGAGCTGGACCGAGTTTGCGCTTCCCACCGCCGAAGACAGCCACAGCTTCGCGCTGCAGATTTCCGGCGAAGCGCTACAGCCCGCCTATCGCGACGGCGACGTCATCCTGGTCTCACCCGGCACACCGGTCCGCAAAGGCGATCGCGTGGTGGTGAAGACCAAAGCGGGCGAGGTCACGGTGGCAACGCTGAAGCGCCGCACAGCAAAGGTTCTGGATTTGCAGCCGCTCGATCCGCCACAGCCCGAGCGGACGATGGCAGCGAGCGAGGTTGCGTGGATCGCAAGGATCGTGTGGGCGAGCCAGTGAGGGGTGCTCCGCTGTCATTCCCCGCGAAAGCGGGGAATCCAGTACGCCGCGGCGTCTCGGTTCAGCACGGCGGTCTCTGGAATACTGGATCGTCCGCCTTCGCGGACGATGACGGTGAGTGCTGGACTCACGCACTCCGCGCCAGCGCGCCGTCGATCATGTTCACCGCGTTCTGCACGCCATACACCGCGACAAAGGAGCCGAAGCGCGGGCCCTTTTCCTGGCCGAGCAGCACCTGGTAGAGCATGTTGAACCAGTCGAGTGTCACGCCGGGACGGCCGTCCTTGCCCTTCTTGACCTGGTCGAGGAACGGCTCGCGGCGGCCGATCTCGTAGACGACGTTCTGGATGTCCTCGGCCGAGGCGTCCTGCGGAAGCTGCGATAATGCATCCCGCAAATCCTGCAGCGCCGCGCGCTCGGTCTCGGTCGGTTCGCGGAACGTCTTTGTCGGCGCGACGAAGTCGCGATAATAGTTGATGGCATAGCCGACCATCGCATCGAGCTTGGGATGCGTCTGCGGGCTCACGCCGGGCCGATAGCGGCCAATGAAACCCCACAGCGTCTCGGCATTCTCCGCGTTCGACGACGACACCAGCGTCAGCAAGAGCTGGAACGTGACGGGCATATCGAACTTCGGCGGATGGCCGCTGTGGACATGCCAGACCGGATTGCCGAGCTGCTGCTTGGCGTCCTGCTTGGCAAAGCCGTCGATGAACTGCTGGTAGTCGTCGACGTTGCGCGGGATGACGTCGAAATACAGCCGCTTGGCCGCCTTCGGCTCGCGATACATGAACAGCGACAGCGATTCCGGCGAGGCGTAGCGCAGCCATTCGTCGATGGTGAGGCCGTTGCCCTTCGACTTCGAAATCTTCTGGCCCTTGTCGTCGAGGAAGAGCTCGTAGTTGAAGCCCTCCGGCGGCGTGGCGCCGAGTGCCCTCGCGATCGCGCCGGACAGCTTGACCGAGTCGATCAAATCCTTGCCGGCCATCTCGTAATCGACGCCGAGCGCGACCCAGCGCATCGCCCAGTCGGCCTTCCATTGGCACTTGACGTTGCCGCCGGTGACCGGCGTCTCGACTTCCTGGTTGGTATCGGGATCGAGATAGGTCACCGTGCCGGCCGCAACGTCGCGGCGGATCATCGGCACCTGCAGCACGACACCCGTGGTCTTGCTGATGGGGAGGAACGGCGAATAGGTCGCGCGGCGGTCGGGTCCGAGCGTCGGCAGGATGATCGCCATCACCTTGTCGTAGGCAGCTAACATCTTGAGCAGCGTCGCGTCGAAACGTCCGGACGTATAATAGTCGGTCGAGCTCGCGAATTCGTAGTCGAAGCCGAAATGATCGAGGAAGGCGCGCAGCCGCGCATTGTTGTGGTGCCCGAACGACGGATATTCATTGGAGAACGGATCCGGCACGCGGGTCAGCGGCTTGCCGAGATGCGCCGCCAGCATCTCCTTGTTGGGGACGTTGTCGGGCACTTTCCGAAACCCGTCCATGTCATCGGAGAACGCGAGCAGGCGGGTCTTGATCTTGTTTTCGGTCAGCACATGAAAAGCGTGCCGCACCATCGAGGTGCGCGCGACCTCGCCGAAGGTGCCGATATGCGGCAGGCCTGATGGCCCGTAGCCGGTCTCGAACAGCACCTCGTCCTTCGGGCTTTTCTTCAGCCGCGCGACAATGGCCTTCGCCTGCTCGAATGGCCAGGCGTTGGATTGTTCGGCGAGCGCACGCAGATCGCTCGGGTTCGCGGCAAGATCGATAACGGACATCTAAGGGGCCTCCGGGGCGCGGAAAATAGCGATTTCCAGGCAGAATGCAATTTTGCGGGGTACTGCCACCGCGCTGTCATTGCGAGCGAAGCGAAGCATTCCACTGCGGAAACAGCCTGGATTGCTTCATCGCAAGGGCTCCTCGCAATGACGGCAGAGCAGACAGCGAAGCTAAAACGGGCTCACCGAGAAGTACCGCAGCCACAGATCCGTGTAGCGGCCCTTTTCCCAGACGCGGAACATCGCCCAGTTCAGGGCCTGGCGCAGCACGTCGTTGCCCTTGCGCACGGCGATGCCGATGCCTTCGCCGAAGAAGCGGCTTTCGACGAAGGGACCGCCGGAGAAGGCACAGCAATCGCCGGAATCGGTGCCGTTGATCCAGAACGCGAGCGCGATGGCGTCGCCGAAGATGAAATCGACCTCGCCCTTGCGCAAGGCGCCGCGCATGGCATCGTCGTTGGGATAGGGGTGCAGCTCGGCGTCGGTGAACATCGCCTTGAGATAGGCTTCATGCGCGGAGCCGGCGATGACGCCGACCTTCTTGCCCTCGAGATATTCGGGACGGATCTCCGGCATCACCGCGTCCTTGCGCGAGGCGAAGCGCGCCGGCACGCGGTAATAGGGGTCGGTGAAATCGACCCGGGCGCGGAGCTGCGGGCTCACCGCCATCGAGGCGATGATGGCGTCGCCCCGGTTGGAGGCGAGCGCATCGACCAGCGTCTCGAAGCGGCGCATCTGCACCGTGCAGGTGACCTTGATCTCCTCGCACAGCGCGCGGGCGAAGTCGACGTTGAAGCCGGCCGGATTGCCGTCGGCGCCGGTATAGTTGAAGGGCGGATAATCAGTCTCGGTCAGGAAGCGGATCACGGTCAGGCGCGACAAATCCGGCCGCTCCGGCCGCCGCCGCGGGTCCCAAAAGCCCGGCACGGCCTGCGGGGCGGCTTGCGGCGCGACCTGGGGTGAGGCTTGCGGCGCCGTTGGGGGCTGCTTGGCCGGGGCCTGCGCCTGCGCGCGCGGCGCGGCAGCGAGCAGGCAGACGCCGACGACCAGCCCGGTCAGCAAGCCACGGGCGGATTTGGACGATTTCGCCTGTTGCGATGGGGCCATCGGCTGAAAATGAACGAATTTCGTTGGGATCGGAGGGCCTTATAGCCCATCCGGCCGGGAACGCGAGCGCGGATTGCGGCCAATAGGGAAGCCTACAGATACCGCTTCAAGTCCACCGCGGCCTCTTCAGGCGTGCGCTTCAGGTTGAATGGCGAGACGAAGCGGCCGTCGCGGTCCATCAGATAGATCAGCGCGGTGTGGTCCATGGTGTAGTCGCCGTCCTTGGTCGGGACCTTCTTGGCGTAGACCCGGTAGGAGGTGATCACCTTGGCGGTCTCGGCAGGATCGCCGCTGAGGCCCTCGAGGTGCGGGTCGAAGCTCGACAGATAATCCTTCATCGCCGCCGGCGTATCGCGCTCGGGATCGACCGAGATGAAGACAGCATTGACCTTGTCGGCGTCCTTGCCCAACGCGCGCAGCACTTCCGAGATCTCGAACAGCGAGGTCGGGCAGACGTCGGGGCAATGGGTGTAGCCGAAGAAGATCAGGGTCGGCTTGCCCTTGAGGTTCTTGTCGGTGACGGCCTTGCCGTTCTGGTCAGTGAGTTGGAACGGGCCGCCGATCGCGGCCGGCTGCGCCACCTTGCTGACCCCGCCCATGGCCCAGAATACGATCAGCAGCCCGAGGATGAGGCTTGCGGCGAAGGCGGTCGCGATCACCAGCGGACGGGCGGCGGAGCTCATGGCGGAAAACTTCCTGTCGCGGGTCAGAAGCAGGCGGCGAAACCGGTCCTGATCATTTCGAAGAACACCTGGCTGCCGTAGTGGAACCAGAGCGCGAGCACGCCGAGCACGACCAGGCCGCCGACGCCAGCACCCGCCAACAGCAGCACGAACGGCATCCGGCCGGCAGTGGGCGAATTGTCCGATACAGGATGTGCGGGGTGCAGTGGTTGAGCCATGACAACGATCGGGGTGAAGGCCGGAATTCCCTGCCTTTCAAATAGGCGCTGGGACGGGACCGGGCAAGCGCAGCCGGCGGGCCGGAGATCAATTGGGGCGGAGGATCTCCATCATGCCCGGGCTTGTCCCGCCTGCGCGGCCGAAGCCGCTCCGGCGAGGCGAAGTCCCGGGCATCCACGGACTTTCCAGCCGGGCCAAAAACGTGGATGGCCGGGACATAGGCGAGCGAAAGCGACGCCGTCCTTCGGACGGCTACGCCCGGCCATGACGATCAATTAGTGAAAGGCGAATGACTGCCGCGCCCTACCGCGGCGATGGCTTGTTGGCGGAGGCCTGCGCGTCGAGGTAGCAGGGCTTGTACATGGCCTGGAGCTGCCTGCCCTTCAGGAAGAGCATATGCGGGGTGAGGCCGCCGCGCTGATTGATCCAGCGTTTCACCTGCGAAGGATACATCGCATAGAGCATCTGGGTCGCTTCGGTATTGGTGACGGCGCGGCCGTTGCTGCCGAAATCCCACGCGGCGTGGAAGCCCAGTGTCGCGTGCGACGTCACGCAGATGCGGTCAGGCGGGATGGCGCCGAGGACGATGGTGCAGGCAGAGGCGCAGAGACCGTCAATGATGACGGTGTCGCCCGACTGTCGCAGGTCCTGGTATTTGTCGACGTAGGTTCCGATCCGGCCACCGCGGTCATCCGCGATCCGAACCACCGCGTGAGAAGCGCCCATGCTCGCGATCAGGAGAACCGCCGCAAGCAACCCCGTCAGAAACTTCATTGGCCCCCGCCCCAGTCGAATTCGAATCTGTGTGTCAGGTGGTGATGCCCTGCTAGGGTCCGTCGTAACCGCGGTTTTGTCTAGGCATGCCGGCTCGCTCAAAACAAATTCACATCCAGTGTTGCGCCGGCGCTGCACTCAGCCGGTCTTTTTCCCGAAGTGGAACAAGTTAACGATGTCTTACGCGGCACACTCTTGATCTCAGTTGCAACCGCCGGCTTCAATCCGGGCAACTACAGGGGGGAACCTGTGAAGGGGAGACACATGAAGGGGGAAACATATGGCCGAACAGATGGCTGAAGAGACTGACGTCATCGTTGTCGGCGCAGGACTGTCGGGCCTCGTGGCCGCAACCGAGATCGCGGACGCCGGCAAGCGCGTGATCGTGGTCGACCAGGAGGCCGAGCAGTCGCTGGGCGGCCAGGCGTTCTGGTCGTTCGGCGGATTGTTCCTGGTCGATTCGCCGGAGCAGCGCCGGCTCGGCATCAAGGACTCCTTCGACCTCGCGATGCAGGACTGGCTCGGCACCGCCGGCTTCGACCGTGACGAGGATTTCTGGCCGCGGCAATGGGCCGAGGCCTATGTGGCGTTCGCGGCCGGCGAGAAGCGTGCGTGGCTGCGCGCGATGGGCCATCGCATTTTCCCCGTGGTCGGATGGGCCGAGCGCGGCGGCTATGACGCGATGGGCCACGGCAATTCGGTGCCGCGCTTTCATGTCACCTGGGGCACCGGGCCCGGCATCGTCGAGCCGTTCGAGCGCCGCGCGCGCGAGGCCGTCAGAACCGGCCGGCTGAGCTTTCGGTTCCGCCATCGCGTCGATGCGCTCTCGATCACCAACGGCACGGTGGATGGCGTCAGCGGCGCCATTCTCGCCCCCGATAATGTCGAGCGCGGCAAGAGCTCATCGCGCAACGTCGTCGGCGAGTTTGCGTTGAAGGCCCAAGCCGTGATCGTGGCGTCCGGCGGCATTGGCGGCAATCACGAGCTGGTGCGGCAGAACTGGCCGAAGCGGCTCGGTGCGCCGCCGAAATTCATGATCTCCGGCGTGCCCGAGCATGTCGACGGTCGCATGATCGGCATCACCGAGAAAGCAGGCGCGCGGCTGATCAACCGCGACCGCATGTGGCATTATGTCGAAGGCATCCAGAACTGGTCACCGATCTGGCCGCGCCACGGCATCCGCATCCTGCCCGGCCCCTCCTCGATGTGGTTCGATGCCACCGGCACGCGCTTGCCGGCGCCGTTGTTTCCCGGCTCCGACACGCTCGGCCAGCTCCAATACATCATGTCCACCGGGTACGATTATTCCTGGTTCATCCTGACCCAGAGCATCATCAAGAAGGAGTTTGCGCTGTCGGGCTCGGAGCAGAACCCCGACCTCACCGGCAAGAGCTGGCGCATGACCATCAAGCGCGCCACCAACAAGGGCGCGCCGGCGCCGGTGGAAGCGTTCAAAAGCCATGGTGTCGACTTCATCGTGCGCGACAAGATCGAGGACCTCGTTGCGGCCATGAACAAGCTGACCGGCAGCGACCTCCTCAAGCTCGAGCACATCAAGATGCAGATCGAGGCGCGCGACCGTGAGATCGCCAATCCTTACGTCAAGGATGCGCAGGTGATGAACATCCACAATGCGCGGCGCTATATCGGCGACAGGCTGATCCGCACCGCCTCCCCGCACCGCATCCTCGATCCCGCTCAAGGGCCACTGATCGCGGTCAAGCTCAACATCCTCACCCGCAAGACGCTGGGCGGTTTCGAGACCGACCTCTCTTCGCGCGTGTTCGGCGAGGAGGGCAGCGTCATCCCCGGTCTCTATGCAGCGGGCGAAGCCGCCGGCTTCGGCGGCGGCGGCGTGCACGGCTATCGCTCGCTGGAAGGCACGTTCCTCGGCGGCTGCCTGTTCTCGGGCCGCAATGCGGGCCGCGCCGCGGCGAAAGCCGTGGGCTAGATGATGCGGCGGCGAACGCGCATCGCGGCGTTTGTCGCGGCATTGGCCGCCACTTCGGCTGCGTCCGCCGACACGATCGACATCGACGGCGTGAAGCGGTCCTACACTGTGCAACTGCCAACGAAGCGGCTCGTGCCGCTCGTCGTCGTGCTGCATGGCAAGACCCAGCGCGGCGCCGACATGATGACACGGACGGCGTGGCCGCAGGTCGCAAAGCGCGAAGGGTTTGCCGTGGTCTTTCCTGATGGCCTCAACCACGCATGGGCCGATGCGAGGACCAAGGCGGGACCGGCGCTCCGTGGCCCGCCCGCGGGCACCGACGACGTCGCCTTCATCGCAAAGCTCGTCGAGAAGCTGGTGGCGAGCGGCACCGCCGATCCTCGCCGCGTCTATGTCACCGGCATCTCCAATGGCGGCGCCATGGCCATGACGCTGGTCTGTGCCCGCGCTGATCTGTTTGCTGCCGGCGCGAGCGTGAGCATGAACCTCACCGATGAGGCCGCGGTCACGTGCCATCCGTCGCGGCCGCTGCCGATGCTGCTGATGAACGGCACCGCCGATCCGCTGGTCCCCTACGAAGGCGGCCGCGGATCGAGCTATTATGCCGCAGACGGGTTCTGGTCCACCGACGAGACGCTTGCGTTCTGGCGCAAGCTCAACGGCTGCGAGACCGACAATGCCGACGCGACCGATTTGCCCGACAGGGCGCCCGCAGATCAGTCCACGGTGACACGGATCTCGTCGCGCTGTCCTGGAGGGCACGACGTCGTGCTTTATCGCATCAATCAAGGCGGTCACCGCATGCCCGGATTTTCTCCGGATGCCCGCTTCCCGAAGGTCGCCGCCAGCTTGCTCGGATCGCAGAACGGCGACATCGACGCCGCCGAGACGATCTGGACGTTCTTCGGCCAGTTTCCTTGAAGTGCAGCGCATGCATAGCCGGCGACGCATGCGTGCCTGGCAACGCATGCGTGCCTGGGGTGGCACGAGGCAGGCCGCTGCGCTAGACAGAGCCGCCATTCAAAGGAGACTCCCAATGAGCATTCAGCGTCTTGAAACCGGCCCGCGCATGAGCCAGGTCGTCGTGCACGGCAACACCGTCTATCTCGCCGGTGTCGTCGCCAACAACGCCGCCGGCGAAAGCGTGACGAAGCAGACCCAGGACATCCTGGCGACCATCGACAGCCATCTCGCCAAAGCGGGCACCGACAAGTCGAAGCTCCTCTCGGCCACGATCTACATCACCGACATGAAGACGTTTGGCGAGATGAACGCGGTGTGGGACGCCTGGGTCTCGCCCGGCAACACGCCCGCACGCGCCACCGTCGAAGCCAAGCTCGCGGCAGCCCAATACACCGTCGAAATCATGGTCACCGCGGCGAAGTAAGCTCGCGACGACATTTGCGCGCGCTTGTCGACGCATGATCCGATCGGGAAACCGCCTTCCCGGATCATGCGCATGACCTCCGAGGTAATCGATCAGCGCGCGCAAACCTTCGATAGTCAGGTTAGCCGAACGACACGGCGCCATCGAAGGAGACGACAATGACCGACCCCATCACCATCGCCCGCCGCTACATCGATCTCTGGAACGAGCGTGCAGCCGGCCGCCGGCGCGAACTGCTGAGCCAGAACTGGACCGCGGATGCGAGCTATGTCGATCCCCTGATGAAGGGCGACGGCCATGACGGCGTCGATGCGCTGATCGCAGGCGTGCAGCAGCGCTTCCCCGATTTCAAGTTCAAGCTGATCGGCGAGCCCAACGGCTACGGCGACCATGTCCGCTTCAGTTGGGGCCTTGGTCCCGATGGCATCGACAGCCCGATCAAGGGGACGGATTTCGCCGTGCTGAAGGACGGCCGTATCAGGAGCATCACGGGATTTCTGGACCAGGTGCCCGCAGGCGCGTGAGCACGCGCTGATCGTTGCCAGGCCCTCTCCGTTGTAAAGGGAGAGGGCGCACTTTCGCTCGTCGCACAGGCGCTAGTTATTCGCGCTCGCGGAATCGTCCATTGCCTTGAAGGCTTCCTCCAGCTGCAGCGAGATCGGCACGTTCAGCCGTTCGCCGGTCGGAAGCCTTGCGGTGAACCATTTATTGTAGAGCGGAACGAGGTCGTGGTTGGAGCCGAGCTTGCGGAAGGTGCGGTCGACCACGGCCGTCAGTTGCGGCTCGCCCTTGCGGAACATGATGCCGTAGGGGTCGTAGGACAGGTAATCGCCGGTGACGCGGAACTTGTCCTGTGCCTTGTGGCGCACGATCAGGCTGGACAGCAGGATGTCGTCGGTCGCAAACGCATCGGCTTTGCCGTCGACGAGCATCTGGTATGACTGTTCGTGATCAGCACCGACAACGATGGTCAGTCCCAACGAGGACTTCTTGTCGGCCGCCTGGATCGCCTGCTCGTTGGTGGTGCCCTTCGTCACCACGATAGTTTTGCCCTTCAGATCAGCCAGCGACTGGACGCTGGACGCCTTCGGCACCATCAGTTTGGTGCCGGCGACGAACATCAGCGGCGAGAAGGCGACGCGCTTGCCGCGCTCGGCATTGGCCGTGGTCGAGCCGCATTCCAGGTCGATCTTGTTCTGGAGCACGGCGTCGATGCGGTCATCCGAGGTGACCTTGACGTAGGCGATCTTGAGATTGGGATCGTCGACCTCGACGCCGATCTCCTCGACGATGGCCTCGCAAAGCTCGAGGCTGTAGCCGATCGGCCGGTTGGCCTGATCGAGGAAGGAGAACGGCGGCGAGCTCTCGCGATAGCCGAGCCGCACGGTGTGCGTGGTCTTGATCGCTGACAGCGTCGGGCTAAGCCCTTCGCTGCCACCGGTCTGGGCGGAGGCACCCGTGGCCAGCTGGCACGCTGCCAGCAACAAGCCGCCCGATATCGCCATTGAAAGGCGCATGATGCACTCCGATCAATGGCCGGCCATCGCAGGCACTTCGCCGGGGATCATGTCCCCCGGCACGGCATCGCCCGGCTCAAGCTCGTGCTCGGGCCCGAGCTCGCCTTCCCACTTGGCCACCACCGAGGTCGCGAGCGTGTTGCCGATCACGTTGGTGGCGCTGCGGCCCATGTCGAGGAAGGTGTCGATACCCATGATCATCAACAGCCCCGCCTCGGGGATGCCGAACTGCGACAGCGTCGAGGCGATCACCACGAGGGAGGCGCGCGGCACGCCGGCGACGCCCTTCGAGGTGATCATCAGGGTCGCCAGCATCGCGAGCTGGGTGCCGAGCGGCATGTCGATGTGGTAGCTCTGCGCGATGAAGACGCTCGCGAAGGTGCAGTACATCATGGTGCCGTCGAGATTGAAGGAATAGCCGAGCGGCAGCACGAAGCTCGATATCCGCGACGAGGCGCCGAACTTGTTCAGCCCCTCCAGGGTTTTCGGATAGGCCGCTTCGGAGCTCGCGGTGGAGAACGCGATCATCAGCGGCTCGCGGATCAGCTTCAGCAGATGGGCGTAGCGCGGCCCGATCACGATGAAGCCCACGACCACCAGGATGCCCCACAGCAGCGCGAGCGAGAGATAGAAGCCACCCATGAAGACGATGAGCTTCCAGAGCACCAGCAGGCCGTTCTTGGCAACCGTCGCGGTGATGGCGGCCCAGACCGCGAACGGCGCGAACAGCATCACATAGCCCGTCACCTTGAGCATGATGTGGCCGATATCGTCGATCAGCGCCAGGATCGGCTTGGAGCGCTCGGGCATCGAACCCATCGCCACCGAGAAGAACACGGCGAAGATCACGATCTGCAGGATCTCGTTCTGCGCCATCGCGTCCGCGATCGAGGTCGGGATCAGATGGGTCAGGAATTTTTCGATCGAGAAGGCGGAAACCGGCAGGCCGGTCGACTGCGCCTTGTCAGGCAGCGTACCCGGGAAATTCGCGCCGGGCTGGAGCAGATTGACCATCACGAGGCCGAGCATCAGCGAGACGAAAGAGGCGCTGACGAACCAGCCCATGGTCTTGGCGAAGATGCGGCCGAGCTTGGAGCCCGAACCCATATGAGCAATGCCGCCGACCAGGGTCGCAAACACCAGCGGCGCGATGATCATCTTGATCAGGCGCAGGAAAATCACGGCGATCAGGTTGATGGACGAGGCCCAATCGCCCCGCGTATCGGGCAGGAAATTGTAGATCGCCGCGCCCATGATGATGCCGAGCACCATCGCCACCAGAATGAATTGCGTAAACCTGTTCGACATTGAACACCCCCGCTACACCGACCGCTTCATGATGTCGCAGATATGACGGCTGCGCAACACGCTTGGCGTGCGATCGTCGGGGCGGATGTTCCCGTTGCGAAACTGGCGCCCGCGATCTAGCCTTCATGCAGCGCACAACGAAAGCGGCTTGCACGTTTTTCTTGCGGCAGCTGCATCAATAATCGTCAAACGATCGAGGGGAAACATCATGAGCGGCAGCGTCAATCGTCAGATTCTTTTGGTGGAAAAGCCCAGCGGCAAGCTCGGTCCCGAGCACTTCAAGCTGGTCGAAGGTGCGGTGCCCGAGCCGAAGGACGGCGAGGCCTTGCTGCGCGTGCGTTACATCTCGCTCGACGCCGCCAACCGCGCCTGGATGCACGGCGCGACCTACCGTTCAGCAGTCGAAGCCAACAGCGTGATGGCCGGCGGCGCCATCGCCGAGGTCGTCAGCTCGAAGGCGCCGGGGCTTGCGCCGGGCGACATCGTGTTCGGCGACACCGGCTGGCAGGAGTTGGCGGCAGTGCCCGCCAAGCACCTCACCAAGATGCCGAAGCTCGAGCCGATGACGCATCTGCTCAGCGTGTTCGGCATCGCCGGCCTCACGGCCTATTTCGGCCTGCTGGAGATCGGCAAGCCCAAAGAGGGCGAGACGGTCGTGGTCTCCGCGGCCGCAGGCTCGGTCGGCTCGATCGTCGGGCAGATCGCGAAGATCAAGGGATGCCGCGTGGTCGGCATCGCCGGCGGCGCCGACAAGTGCAACTGGCTGACCTCCGAGCTCGGCTTCGATGCCGCCGTCGACTACAAGGACGGCGCGGTGTTCAAGGCGTTACGCGCGGCGGCGCCGAAGGGCATCGACGTCTATTTCGACAATGTCGGCGGCGACATTCTCGAGGCCTGTCTGCCGCAGATGAACAATTACGGCCGCATCGCCTGCTGCGGCGCGATCTCGCAATATGACGGCGCGCCCTCGGCACACGGCCCGCGCGGCGTGCCCGGCCTGATCGTGGTGAAACGGCTCGTCATGCAGGGCTTCATCGTGATGGACTACATGAAGGAAAGCCAGCGCGCGCTCGCCGACCTCCAGGCATGGGTCACATCCGGCAAGCTGAAGGTTCAGGAGGACATCATCGACGGCCTCGAGAACACGCCGAAGGCGCTGATCGGATTGCTGGCGGGCGACAACCGCGGCAAGCGGATGGTCAAGCTCTGACGACGTAGTTACGTCGCAATTGCAAAGCCAATATCTACTTGCGGTAGAGGTCGCGGCGGCCAATGATGCCGCGCGCGGCATCACTCGCGACGATTGTTTGCATCACATTTGAAAAATTGTCGGCATTACCGATAGGGCGGGAATTCACTCAGATGTTCAACATGTTGAAACATGCGTCGGCACGCGGGACGTTGCTGGCGGCGACTCTCTTCGCAACTGCAGCAGGCGCATTCGCACCGGCACCGACCGAGGCGCAGAAGAGCGCGATCCGCTCCGCATGCCGTTCGGATTTCATGGCGCACTGCGCGAGCGTCACGCCGGGCGGTGTGGAAGCGTATCAATGTTTGCAGAAGAACATGTCGGGCCTGTCCTCCGGATGCCAATCCGCGGTTCGCGCCGTCGAGCCTGCTGCGGCGCCGAAGACCGAAGCCGCGCCGAAAACCGAGGCTGCACCCAAGGAGGCTGCACCGAAGGCGGAGGCCACGCCTGCCGCGCCGAAGGCTGAAACCGCTCCCGCCGCAAAGCCGGCTGCCGCGCCCAAGGCTGCCGCAGCCGCCCCGGCGACCAAACAGCCGAGCAGCGCGCAGGTCGCTGCCGTCAAGAGCGCGTGCCGCGCCGATTATCCCAAGGTGTGCGCCAGCGTCCCGCCGGGCGGCGCGCCCGCGCTCGAATGCCTGGAGAAGAACAAGGCAAAGGTTTCGCCGGCCTGCGAGAAGGCCGTGAGCGCCGCGGCCGGCGGCGGTGGCGCGGCAGCAACAGCGGCACCTGCGGGCGCAGCTCCTGCGGCGGCAGCAGCACCGGCAGCCGCGCCCGCCGTGATCGTGCTGCGCCCGCTGCGGCCACGCGAAGAGCTGTTCATCGTCCAGTCCGCATGTCGCGAGGATGTCCGCGCGCTGTGCGGCAGCGTGGCGCCAGGTGGCGGTCGGATCATCCAATGCGTTGCCAACAATGCCGCTTCGCTGTCGCCCGCCTGCAAGGACGTGCTGGCGCCGTTTGCTGCACGCTAGAGAAGCAAGCCATCCGGCGGCCCGCCGCACCACGGCGCTGGTGAACGGCGGCTGGATCAAGCGCTGCGTCTGACGGTGCGGATGGCCAAGCCGGCGCGGTTTGGCTATGCTTCGCACGTCACTGCTTCGGACACGCGCCAAACGCGCGTCCGGACATGAGCTTCGGCGTGCCGCGCGCTTCGCCGATAATTCCGCTGGCGCGGGAAGCCGGAGCACATTAGTCTACCCTTAGATAGTAAGTATACTGTCAATCAGGGAGGACAGACGTTGCGGATCGCCGTGATTGGCGGGGGGCCCGGTGGGCTCTACTTCGCCTATCTCTGGAAGAAGCGTCATCCCGAGGATCAGGTCGACCTGTTCGAACAGAACCCGGCCGACGCGACCTGGGGCTTTGGCGTCGTGTTCTCGGACCAGGCCCTGGAATTCTTGCGTGCCGACGACCCCGAGACGGTCGACGCGATCGCGCCGCACATGGAGAGCTGGGAGAACATCACGCTGAACCTGAGCGGCGACAGCGTGGCCATCGACGGTGTCGGCTTCTCCTCGATCGGCCGGCTCGAACTCTTGCGATTCCTGCAGCAGCGCGCGCTCGATGCCGGCGTCACCCCACGCTTCGACACGCCGATCCACTCCATCGACCAGCTCAACGGCCATGATCTGATCGTCGCCGCCGACGGGCTGAACTCGCTGGTACGCCGCGCCTTCGAGGGCGATTTCGGCACCTCGCTGTCCTACTCCTCCAACAAGTTCGTCTGGTACGGCACCTCCAAGCGCTTCGACACGCTGTCGCAGACCTTCGTCAAGACTGACCGCGGCGCCTTCAACGCCCACCACTACCGCTACTCGCCGACCATGAGCACGTTCCTGGTCGAATGCGACCACGCGACCTGGCAGGCCTACGGTTTCGCCTACAAGGACGTGGAGCAGTCCAAGGGTGTCTGCGAGGAGGTGTTCGCCGACACGCTCGGCGGCCGCTCGCTGGTCTCCAATAAATCGGTCTGGCGCAACTTCCCCTGGGTCTGGAACGAGCACTGGTCGTTCAAGAACATGGTGCTGCTCGGTGACGCCCTGCACTCGGCGCATTTCTCGATCGGCTCGGGCACGCGGCTCGCAATCGAGGACGCCATTGCGCTGGTCAAGGCGCTGGAATCGGATGCCCATCTCTCCACCGCCCTGCATCGCTACCAGGCCGCGCGAAAGCCGGTGGTGCAGAAGCTCGTCAACGCCGCGCGGACCAGCGCGTTCTGGTACGAGCACTTTGCTCAGCACATGCAGCAGGGCCTGATGGACTTTGCCTACAGCTACATCACCCGCTCCGGCCGCATCGACGACTCCCGCCTGCGCGCAATGTCGCCGGCCTTCATGGCGCGCTACGAAGCCGCCAAGAACGGTGGGGATGAGGCATGAGCGGGCAGATTAAGGATCAGGTGCCCGCCGACAGCGCGGGCGCGCGCGAGATCGGCTTTTCCGTTCCGCAGGTCTACAATGCCAGCCGCGTGCTGTTCGACAATCTCGCAAGAGGATGCGGCGACAAGCTCGCGCTCATTGGCCCTGCGGGCACGCGCACCTACGCGGAGCTCTGCGCGGAAGCCGGGCGTTGGGGCAACGGCTTTGCCTCGCTCGGCCTCGAGCGCGGCAACCGCGTGCTGCTGTTCCTCGACGATACCCCGGCCTATCCGGCAGCGTTCTTCGGCGCGGTGCGCGCCGGCTTCGTGCCGCTGCTGATCAACACGCTGACGCCGCCGGATCTGCTGCAATTCTATCTCGCCGATTCCGGCGCTTCTGTCGCGGTGGCGGATGCCGAGTTCTGTGCACGTTTCAACGCCGAGGCCTGCAAGGACACGGCCCTGCATACGCTGGTCGTCGTCAATGGCGCGGTGAGCGATCACGCAGCACCAAACGCCATTTCTGCCGCCGGCTGGCTCCCGCAATTTCCGACTGAGCTCGCGGAAGCCGACACGCACCGCAACGAGATGGCGTTCTGGATGTACTCGTCCGGATCGACCGGCCGGCCCAAGGGCATCGTGCATCTCCAGCACGACATGGCCTATAGCGAGGCCGCCTTTGCCCGGGACGTGCTGAAGCTGGCTCCCGGCGACATCTGCTTCTCGGTGCCGAAAATCTTCTTCGCCTATGGCTTTGGCAACGCGATCACCTTCCCGTTCTCGGCGGGCGCGACGACGCTGCTGTTGCCGGGCCAGCCGAAGCCCGCGGCGATCTTCAAGGCGATCGAGCAATACAAGCCGACGGTCTTCTTCGGCCTGCCGACGCTTTATACGTCGCTGACCAAGGCCGAGGGTGCGGACAGGACCGACTTCTCGTCCCTGCGCATGGCGCTCTCAGCCGCAGAGGTGCTCTCGGCCGACGTTTTCAACGGCTGGAAGACGCTCACCGGTCTCGAGATCGTCGAAGGCCTCGGCTCGACCGAGGTGCTGCACATCTATCTCTCCAATCGCCCCGAGCGGAAGAAGCTCGGAGCCGCCGGCCTGCGCGTGCCCGGCTACGAGGTCGCGCTGCGCGACAAGGACGGCCGGCACGTCGCCGACGACGAGGAAGGCGTCTTGTGGGTGCGCGGCGATTCCAACACGCCGCTGTACTGGAACCGGCCGGACAAATCCGCCGAGACCATCCGCGAAGGCGGCTGGATCTACACCGGCGACCGCTTCGTCCGCGATGCCGACGGCTTTCACTTCTTCCGCGGCCGCGCCGACGATCTCATCAAGATCTCCGGCCAGTGGGTCTACCCGCTTGAGGTCGAGCTGTGCCTCGCCGATCACCCGGACATCCGCGAATGCGCGGTGTTCGCGGCCGAGCTGCCGGACCGGCGCATGACGCTGAAGGCAGTCGTGGTGATGAACAGCCGCGCGGCGGATCAGAGCGAGACGACCCGCAGGCTGCAGGACTACGTGAAAGGCAAGCTGCTTCCGTACAAATATCCGCGTGAGGTGATCTTCATCGACGAGTTGCCGAAGACGGGGACAGGGAAGATCGACCGGCAGGCGCTGTTGCGGATGTGAGGAAGGATGTGGCCACACTCTCGCTGTCGTCCCGGCGAAGGCCGGGACCCATACGCCGAGTGAGAGTTATTGCGCGAGCTGGTCACCACCTGTCTTCGCCAAACCCAACTAGGTGGTTATGGGTCCCGGCCTTCGCCGGGACGACGGCGGTATTTGACGCCCCACCCTCACCCCGCCTTCCCCAGATGCTCCAGCGCGTCCTCAGCCCGGAGCGGCACCCGCGATGCCTCGTTGTTGAGATCGACGAGCTGCACCAGGAGCCCCATCAGCGCCTTGCGGTCCGCCGGCTTGAGCGGTTCGAGCATCCGCGCCTGGGCGCGTTCGACGGCGGGAACGATGTCGCGCAGGATCGCCGCGCCTGATTTGGTCAAATAGAGCAGCTTGATCCGCTTGTCTTCCGGCGCTGGCCTGCGCTCGACGAAATCCTTGGCCTGAAGCCGCTCGATCACGCTGCCCAGCGTGGAGCGATCGAAGGCGATCACCGCGGACAGCCGCGTCGCGTCGATGCCGGGGTGGGTGTGGATCGCGATCAGCGCCGCGTATTGCACCGGCGTGAGGTCGAACGCCTTGCACTCCTCCATGAAGATCGAGACCGCGATCTGCTGCATGCGCCGGAACAGATAGCCCGGCGCGGCATAGACCGCGTCTATCGTGATCGGAGGCGGCTTACTCGGCATCGGGCTGCTTCTCCGGCGCGGCGTTGACGAACGGCGGCAGCGCCTTGGCCGCAGCTTCCGCTTCAAGCAGGCGCGGATAGGCGGAGACGTCGACGCCGAAGCGGCGCGCATTGGCGAGTTGCGGCACCAGGCAGAGGTCGGCGAGCGTCGGCGCATCCCCGAAGCAGAACGGGCCCGGCTCGGCGCTGATCAGCGTCTCGCAGGCCGCGAGCCCCTCGCGGTTGACCCAGGCCGCCCAGTCCTGAACCTTCTCCTCAGGCAGCCCGAGCTCGCGCAGCCGCGCCAGCACCTTCAGATTCTGCACGGGGTGAGTGTCGCAGGCGATCGCCAAGGCGAACGCCCTCACCTTGGCGCGCTGCAAAATATCCTTCGGCAGCAGCGGCGGGTTGGGATGGGTCTCGTCGAGCCATTCGATGATGGCAACCGATTGGGTCAGCACTGCGCCCGCATCGTTCTCCAGCGCGGGCACCAGGCCCTGCGGATTGATGGCGAGATAGGCGGGCGCGCATTGCTCGCCCTTGCGAAGGTGATGCGGCAGGTGCTCGGCACCGAGACCCTTGAGGTTCAGTGCGATCCGTACCCGGTAGGCGGCGCTGGAGCGGAAATAGCCGTGCAGCTTCATCGGAACCCTCCCGTTTCGTTCTCGTTCGCACGTTGACGCTACCTAGATCGTAAGTATACTGTCAATCAACAAAACGACGGGAGCGCACCATGGAAGCCGTGCCCAAGACGCCGGAACGCGAGGCGTTCTACAAGAAGATCGACGGCGAGAATCTCACCGCGCTCTGGACCGTCATGAGCGATTTGATCACGCCGGAGCCGAAGAGCGCCTGCCGGCCCCATCTGTGGAAGTTCGACATCATCCGCGACTACATGACGGAAGCCGGCAAGCTGATCACGGCGAAAGAAGCCGAGCGGCGCGTACTGGTGCTGGAAAATCCCGGCCTGCGCGGGCAGTCGAAAATCACCACGTCGCTCTATGCCGGCGTGCAGATGGTGGTGCCCGGCGACGTCGCGCCCGCCCACCGGCACAGCCAATCGGCACTGCGCTTCGTGCTCGAAGGCAAGGGCGCCCACACAGCGGTTGACGGCGAGCGCACCGCGATGGAGCCCGGCGACTTCATCATCACGCCGTCGATGACCTGGCACGATCATTCCAACGAGACCGACCAGCCGATGTTCTGGCTCGACGGTCTCGACATTCCGCTGGTGCAGTTCTTCGACTGCTCCTTCGCGGAAGGCTCCAACGAGGATCAGCAGAAGATTACAAGGCCCGCCGGCGACAGCTTCGCGCGCTACGGCCACAATTTGCTGCCAGTCGACGTGAAGCGGAGCTCGAAGACCTCGCCGATCTTCAGCTATCCCTATGCCTACACGCGCGAGGCACTGGAGAAAGCCCGCGCGAGCCAGGAGTGGGACGCATGTCACGGGCTGAAGCTGAAGTTCAGCAACCCCGAGACCGGCGACTTCGCGATGCCGACCATCGGTACTTTCATCCAGTTGCTGCCCAAGGGCTTCAAGACCGCGCGCTATCGCGCGACGGACGCAACGGTGTTCTGTCCGATCGAAGGCCACGGCCGTACCCGCATCGGGGAAGCGACCTTCGAATGGGGCCCGCGCGATTTGTTCGTGGTGCCGAGCTGGCAATGGGTGACGCACGAGGCTGACATGGATGCGGTGCTGTTCAGCTTCTCGGATCGGCCCGTGCAGCAGAAGCTGGATCTGTTCCGCGAGGATCGTGGGAACGTTTAGGCTGCGCTGTCAGCCCCATCGTCATTGCGAGCGCAGCGAAGCAATCCAGAATCTTTCTGGGGCGACAGTCTGGATTGCTTCGCTGCGCTCGCAATGACGGAGTAAACCTCACCGCCAGTGCAACAGCCGTGTCTCCAGCCAGTTGATCACCCGCCCCACCATCAATCCAAACACCGACAAAATCACCACGCCCGCGAGCAGCTGATCCGTCTGCATCAAATTGCCGGCCTGCAGCACGAACGCGCCGATGCCGTATTGCGCGCCGATCATCTCGGCGCTGACGACGAGCAGCAGCGCCACCGACGACGTGATGCGGAAGCCGGCGAGGATCGCGGGCAGCGCGCCCGGCCAGACCACCTTGCGCACGATGGTGGCGAACGGCACGTTGAAGCTTTGTGCCATGCGGATCAGGTTGCGCGGCACCGCATCGACACCGCTATAGACCGAGATCGCGGTCGAGAAGAACACCCCGAGCGCAATGGTCGCGATCTTGGGCTCTTCACCGATGCCGAGCCAGAGGATCAACAGCGGCAGCAGCGCGATTTTCGGGATCGGAAACAGCGCCGAGATGAAAGTGATGCCGACGCTGCGCGCCAGCCGCGACAGGCCGATGGCAAAGCCAACCGCGACACCGGCCGCCGTGCCGAGCAGCCAGCCGACACCGATGCGCAGGAGCGACGCGGAAAGGTGCTGCCACAGCGCACCCGAGATCGCGAGCTGGTAGATCGCACGCGCGATCGCCGATGGTGGTGGCAGGAACAGCGGATTGACGAGACCGCCGCTGCCCGCCGCCTGCCAGATCGCAATGACCAGCACGAGCGCGATCCAGCCGCCGAAACGGCTGCTCTCCGGCACGAAGCCGGCGCCGCGAAAACGGACGCGCCGGACCAATTCATCCTTCACAGATGTTCCCGCCGGAGCGCGATCAAGCATGCTGAACCTCGCGCTCGGCATCGATCGCCTCGTTGCGGATCAGCGACCAGATCTGGTTCTGCAGCGCGAGCAGCTTTTCACGGGCTGCAATGTCACCGCGCTCGGTGCGCGTCATCGGCACGCTCACGACCTCGCGAATGCGGCCAGGACGCCGCGACAGCACCACGATGCGATCGGCAAGCCGCGCCGCCTCTTCGAGATTATGTGTGACATAGACCGCCCCCATGCCGCCATCGGCGAGCAGCCGGACGAAATCCTCCATCAGCAGTTCGCGGGTCTGCGAATCCAGCGCCGACAACGGCTCGTCCATCAGGAGAATGGCCGGCCTGACAGCAAGCGCACGCGAAATGCCGACGCGCTGGCGCATGCCGCCGGAAAGCTGCTTTGGATAGGTTTTGCGAAAATCGGTCAGGCCGGTGCGGCGCAAGGCGTCGTCGACCAGCGCGCGGCGCTGCACGGCCGAGAGCTGGGTGTGCAGCAGCGCGAATTCGACGTTCTCCTCCACATTGGCCCAGGGCAGCAGCGCGAAGTCCTGGAACACGAAGGTGAGCGGATTGAGACTGTCCGCCGGCGGCGATCCACGCAGCTCGGGCGCGCCGGAGGTCGGCAGCAACAGCCCGCCCAGAATCGACAGCAGCGTGCTCTTGCCGCAGCCCGAGGGCCCTACGATCGCCACCACCTCGCCCGCGCTGACGGTGAACGAGACGTCGTTGAGCACCGCGAGTTCGCCGAAACGATGGGTGATGTGGTTGGCGATCAGGTCCATAGGCTGCGTTCTACTCTCAATCCGCCTTCACGAATTCTTTTGCGATGATCGCATTCGCGTCGAAGCCCTTGTCGGCAAAACCCTGCTCCTGGAGCCATTTGATCTGGTTGTCGACGTTCTTCACATCCAGCTTGCCGTCGGGATCGATATAGGCGCAGTTGCCGACCACCTGCTCGACCGGGAGGTTCGTATATTTGGCGATGATCTCCAGCAGCGGCTTTGTCTTGTCGTTGATCGGCGCGACGCCGTCCTTCATCGCGGCAAGGATGACGTCGTGATATTCGCGGTCGGCTTTTGCCAAAGCGCCGAGCAGCTTCGTCACCAGCACCTTGTTGGTCAGCGTCTTCGGCGAGGCGAACACCGCGCCCAATTGCCAGGGCGTCTCGTCGCCGACCCAGCCGAGAAACTTCGCACCGCCGTCGTCCATCAGCTTTCGCGCGGTGGAGATCGGCAGCAGCGCGGCATCCACGGTCTCGCCCTTCAGCGCCGCCGCCGCATTCGACAGCGATTGCAGCGGCACGATCTTCACGTCGGCGAGCTTGAAGCCGTATTTGTCGGCAAGCAGGCCGAGCGAATAGTGAAAGGAGGAGCCGACCTGCGTCATCGCCACGCGCTTGCCCGCGAGATCCTTCGGCGTCTTCAGGCCGCTCGCATAGGCGTTGTTGCTGGCGAAATAGCCGATCAGGGGATAGCCGGCCTTCTCGCGGCTCATGCCGCCGATCACCTTCAGCACGCCCTTGCCGGCGAGATTGTAGAGACCGGCGGTGAAGGCGGTGACGCCGAAATCGATGTCGCCTGAGGTGGTGGCCACCGCGATCGGCTGCGCCGCATCGAAGAACTTCAGCTCGACGTCGAGGCCGGCCTCGCGGAAATAGCCCTTGTCCTGCGCGATGAAGACTGGCGCGGAGGAGGATAGCCTGAGCACCCCGATCCTGGCTTTCAGCGCGTCCTCGGCTCGGGCCGTGCCCATCGCTGTGATCGCCATCAGGCCAGCTAGCGCGAGCCGCACAATTCCGGTCATTTCGTTTCCTTGCCGTCGTTATCTTGCAGTCGGTTACAGGCCCTCGGGCACGGGCTGGTCCCGTCCGATGAAGGCGCCCTGTTGTTTCAACGTTTCCTGCAGCTTTTCAACGGGGATGTCACGTGGGATCCGGTTTCCGGAGAGCGCCAGCGCGGCGGCGGAACCGGCGGCCTCCCCCATCACGAAGCAGGCACCGGAGACCCGGGCCGCCGACTGGCCCTCATGGGTCATCGAGGCGCAGCGGCCGGCGACCAGCAGATTGTCGACGCCTTCGGGCACCAGCATGCGGTAAGGCAGCTCGTTATAGCCGCGCGATTCCGGGATCGGCGGGAAGGTGAAGACGACGTCGCCGGGGACATGGGCCTCGATCGGCCAGCCATTGACCCCGATGGAATCCTCGAACGAGGCGCAGCCGAGCACGTCCTCGCCGCTAAGCTGATAGCCGCCGGTGATGCGGCGGGTTTCGCGGATGCCGAGCTGCGGCGGCAGGTCGACGATGTAGGATTTTTCAAAGCCCGGCACGGTGCGCAGGAATTCGAATGCGGCGAGCGCTTGCTTGCGGCCCTCGATCTCGCCGCGGGTGAGATCGTCAGGCTCGATGCCGTTGATGGCATGGCCGTCCTCGCGCGCCACTTGCGTGAAGTTCACCCGCCATTCGATGCCGGACTTCTGCGGCCGCACGATCGCGCTCTTGCGCGGGAATGTGTGGGTGCCGGCGGCGGTTGCCTTCTCCATCAATTGCGGGATGGTGCGCCAGGCATCGCCGGCCTTCGCGGGATCGATGCCGTTGAGACGGAGCATCATCGACGGGTACATCGGATGACCGTGCTCGTCGCCGAATTCGAACGGCGCGCCGGCCCAGACCGCAAGATCGCCGTCGCCGGAGCAATCGATGAAGATCTCCGATCGCACCGCCTGCCGGCCGGCCTTGGTCTCGACCATCAGCGCATCGATGCGGCTGTTATCACCCATCACGACGCCGGCACCGAGCGCGTGGAAAAGGATGTGCACCTTGTGGCTGGCGAGCAGCTGGTCGGCCGCGATCTTGTAGGCGGCGGTGTCGTAAGCCTGGGCGAAGACCTTGCCGAGAATCAGATGCGGCGCATTGAGGCCGTTCAAGCGATCGATCCGCGCCAGCATCTCGGACGCCATGCCCTGCACCAGCCGGTGGGCCTCGCCGTAAACATTGCCGTGCAGGCCGCAGAAATTGGTGACGCCGGCAGCAGTGCCCATGCCGCCAAGAAAGCCGTAGCGCTCGATCAGCAGCGTCTTCCGTCCCGCGCGTGCGCTTGAGGCCGCCGCCACGATGCCGGCCGGACCGCCGCCGAGCACGACCACTTCATATTCGCCATAGATCGGCACATGGCGCGCCGGTTCTTCGATGGTCATGGCCTGCATGGCGCGTTCTGCTCCCGAAATCTCTTGCTTAAGCCGACTATGAATTAACGCGTGCCGGGCTACAATCCACCAAAATACACGATCAGCTTTCGCGAATCGAGAAAGGTGAAAAATGGACGTCCTCGTGAACCTCCAAGCCTTCCTCGCCACCGCGGACGCCGCCGGATTTTCCGCCGCGGCGAGAAAACTCAACGTCGCGACTTCGGTGGTCGCAAAGCGGGTCACCCAATTGGAGGCGCGGATCGGCACGCCGCTGTTTCATCGCTCGACGCGGCAATTGCGGCTGACCGCGGCCGGCCAGGAATATGTCCAGAGGGCGCGGAGCGTGGTCGCCGATGTCGGCGATCTCCTGTCGCGCATGGGCGAGAAAGGACATGATCTCATCGATCATTTGCGTATCAAGGCACCGACATCGCTGACCATCGCCCGGCTTGCCGATGTGTTCAGCGCGTTCCAGACCCAAAACCCGAAGCTGAAACTCGAAATCGTCTTGATCGACCGTCCCGTCGATCCGGTGACGGAAGGATTCGATATCGCCATCGGCGCGTTCCCGCATTCGTTTGGCGGCGTGGTCGACGAACCCCTATGCCGATTGAAGCGCTTGTTATGCGCGTCGCCGGCCTATCTCGGCGCACACGGGATGCCGCGCCACCCGCGCGATCTGGTCGATCATCGTTGCCTGAGTTTTCTTCCCACTGGCCCGGACTGGGTGTTCGACGGGCCGCGCGACCGTATCACCGTTCAGGTCCGCCCGCTGTTGAGTTCGAACGAAGGCCACGTGCTCGTGAAGAGCGCGATCGCCGGCAACGGCATCGCCTTCATCTCGCACTACCTTGTGGAAGAGGCCCTACGCCAAGGCACGTTGCAGGTCGTGTTGCCGGATTTTCCAATCCCCGATTTATGGGTCAAGGCAACCATTCCCGAGCGACGGGTCCAGGCTGCAGCGGTTCAGGCGCTATTGCGCGAATTGAAGAGTTCGCTGTTGCCGGTGCTGTAAGGCCCGTTTCGTTTGCACCGGCGGCGTCGCCGATCTCTCCGGGAATTCAGGCCGCCGAGCGGATGGTGTGGAGGAAATCGTCGACGTTCGACTTCATTGAATCCGCTTGCTGCTTGAGGGCCGCCGCGACCGTAAGAGCGGCTTCAGCACCGGCGTCGGTCTCGCCCGCCACCGCGCGCACCTGACCGATTTCCCGCGTCACCGCCGTGGTGCCGTTGGCCGCCTCTTCGACGTTGCGGGCGATTTCGCCCGTTGCCGCGCCCTGCTCTTCGACCGCCGCGGCGATCGCGGTGGCGATGTCAGCCATTTCCTTGACGGTGGTGCCGAACTGCTTGATCGCCTGGACCGATTGGCCGGTCGCGCTCTGGATCGTCGCGATCTGGCTGGCGATCTGCTCGGTCGCCTGCGCTGTCTGGGTGGCGAGACTCTTGACCTCGCTGGCGACAATCGCGAAGCCCCGGCCGGCGTCACCGGCGCGGGCCGCTTCGATGGTCGCGTTCAGTGCCAGCAGATTGGTCTGACTGGCGATGGCCTGAATCAATTGAATGATGGTGCCGATCTTTTCGGCTGCGTCCGAGAGCCCATGGATCAAATCGGAGGTGCGGTTGGTCTCGTCGGTCGCCCGGTTCGAGACCGCGACGGAGCGATGCACCTGGCTCGAGATTTCGCGGATCGAGGCCGCGAGCTGCTGGGTGGCGGAGGCGACGGTCTGCACGTTCATCGATGCCTGCTCGGCGCGGGTCGCGACCGCTTCGGCGAGCCCGCGACCACGCTCGGCGACCTTTGCCAACTCCTCGGCGCTGCGCCCCATGTCGTCGGCGCGACCACCGACACCGGCAATCACCCCCTGCATGCCCTGCCCGAAGCGGCCGGCAAGATCAGACATCATGCGGGCACGGTCGGCCTCGGTAGCTTCGCGCTGTGCCGTGGCTTCGCCTTCCATACGACGAACCGCCAGTGCGTTTTCGCGGAACACCTCGACGGCACGCGCCATGCGGCCGATTTCGTCGCGCGATTCGCCGTCCGGAATGGGATCATCGAGCTCGCCCGCCGCCAGCGATTGCATCCGGTCTGTCATGCCGCGAATCGGGCCGGATACGCTGGCGCCGATCAGCCATGCGAGCACCGCTCCCAGCAGCAGCGCGCCGACCGCGGTCGCGATGACGGTCTGTTTGGTTTGATCGACCGCTGCCGAGGTCTTGTCACCCTGCTCGGCGCGCACGGTGCCGAGCTTCGCATTGATCTTGTTGACCTGATCGTCGATCGCCGCACTCGCCTTCTTCAGTTCGGCCTGCCTGGCGCGCAGATCGGCGGCAACCTTGATGACCTCTTCGAGCGCCGTCGTGTCGGCGGCGATCGCGGTCTTGAGTGCTGCGACCAGCGTCTTCAATTTGGGGGCGTCCGCCGTCGCCAGCTCAGCCTCGGTGTCTGCGATCGCCAACCGGGCGTAGGACAACGCCTGCCTGGCGTCGTCGGCATCGCCCGTCGACAAAGTGGATCCGTAGCGCATCACGGTGACGCGCAGCGCGTCGACGACGCCGGCCAGCCGCATCGGGTTGACAAGCCGTTCCGCATCATCCGAGCGATTGGCAAGCGCAACCTGAATGCCGCTGACATTGAGGCCGGCGGCCGCGCCCTGGGCGTCGGTCTTCGTGGTGGCGGCGCGCAGCCGATCCGCGGCATCCGCCGCCGCGGTGAACGACGAACGATAGGTTTCCAGCGCCGTCTTGACCGGGCCGATGCCTTCCGCGATCGCTTGCAGTTTGCCGAATTGCCGATCGGCCTGATCGGCCAGTTTGCCCACGCCGTCGATCGCCTTGGCCGCGGCATCCTTGTCGCCGACATTCCAGGTTCGGATGAATTTCTCGACCGCCGAGTTCGCTTCCAAAAGCGCGGCACGCGCCTGTGACATGCCGGCGTCGCCAGCAGCGCTGGTCACGAGGTCATTGACCGTTCCTCCGATCCGCTCGACCTGGACTACGGCAAAGCCCGCCAGCAGGACCAGAAAGCTGAGAACCAGCGCGAAACCGCCAAACACGCGCGGACGGATGCCGACCCGGGACATCATGTGCGATAATTTCATGGGAATCCCGAAATTCTTACTGGGTGGACCGGATGGTGGCGAGCAGATCCTTGCCGAACCGCTTCTCGAATTCCTGATCGAGCGGCTTGACCGCGTCGACGAAGGGTTGGCGATCGAATTTCTCGATCACGTCCATGCCGCCGTTGCGCACCTGCTCGAGCGACGCGGCATCGAGCTTTGCCTGCCATGTCGCCTCCGCCCCCGCCTTTGCCTGCGCGATCAGCGTTGCCTGGTCGGCCGGAGTGAGCTGCTCGAACATGGCACGGTTGGCGATGAACACGATCGGCGCGAAGAAGTGGCCGGTCAATGTGAGGTATTTCTGGACTTCATAGAGACGGGAGCCGGCAATGGTTGGCACCGGATTTTCCTGCCCATCGAGCCGGCCGTCCTTGAGCGCGGTATAGACCAGCGGAAATTCCATCGGGACCACTTCGGCACCGAGCGCCTTGAACGTCATCTGATAGATCGGGTTCGGGATGACACGAATCTTCAGACCCTTGATATCGTCGGGGCTACGAACGGGCCGTTTTGAATTCGTGACGTTGCGGAAGCCCTGTCGGCCAATCGCCAGCAGGGTCAGCCCCTTATCGCCGAATTTGGCGGCGATTGCCGCGCCGGCCGGACCTTGCGCCACGGCCTTGGCGTGAGCCGTATCGCGAAACAGGAAGGGAATGTCGAACACGCCGAGTTCGGGGACGACCGCACTGACCACCGAACCCGACAGCACCGCCATATCGACGGCGCCGGACTGCGTCGCTGCGAGAATGGCGTTCTCGCTCCCGAGCGCATTGGTGGCGCGCTGGTCGATCACGATGTGCTTGCCGGACAATGCCACCAGCTTCTGGCGAAACTCATCCGCCCCGATCTGCTGCGGGCTTCCGAGCTGGGAATTGAACGCCAGAGAGACCAGCCGAGGTGAAGCGGCAACCGGATGCAGGACCAGCAGCGTTGCCGCCGCGACGATCGATCCGGCCTTCCAAAACCCCAGAACTTCTCTGTGCATTCGACACCATGGCGTGACAATTGTCGTAACCATAATGGCCGGGAATGATTGAACTCTTAAGGATGGCCCCGCGGAATTACGGGGATTCGAATCGGTCCCGCGGACAAGATTTGGGGATGATGCACGATGCAGATCGTATCGGGCTGCCGCAGAGCGGCGCGCTCATGCCTTGCCGCCGCTCCAATTCGCCGCGCGCTTTTCGGCGAACGACGCCAGCCCTTCCGCGGCTTCCGCACTCTGTCGCTTGACCGAATGCAGGTGCACGAGCCGCTTGTAAGCGGCATCGTCGACTGCCATTCCGCCGAACGAGCTCTCCAGCGCCAGCCGCTTGGTCTCGGCCATCGCTTCAGGTCCGTTGGCAAGCAACTGCTCGACCACCTTGGCGCCGGCGGCCTCGAGATCGGCGAGCGGCACGACCTCGTGGACGAGGCCGATGCGGCGGGCGTCCTCGGCGCCGAAACGTTCACCTGTCAGCGCGTAGCGGCGGACTTGCCGTACGCCGATGGCATCGCAGAGCTGCGGAATGATGATGGCCGCGGTCAGGCCCCAGCGCACTTCGGTGATCGAGAACAGGGCGTTGTCGGCCGCGATCACGACGTCGCAGGCTGCGATCACGCCGGTGCCGCCGCCGAAGCAGCCGCCCTGCACTAGCGCAACCGTCGGGATCGGCAGCGTGTTGAGCCGCTGCACGGCCTCGAACGTCGCACGCGACGCGGCCTCGTTCGCCTCAGTCGATTGCGGCCGGACGCCGTTGATCCATTTGAGGTCGGCGCCGGCCTGGAAATGCTTGCCATTGCCCCGGAGCACGACGACGCGAAGGTTGGGCTTGCTGCCGAGATCGTCCATGGCCGCAAGCACGCCCGCGATCAATGCGCCGTCATAGGCGTTGTTGACCTCCGGCCGGTTCAACGTGACGGTCGCAACCCCACGCGCGTCCAGGGTCCACAGGACGGGGCTGTCGGTCATTGGTGTTCCTCCGCTCGTTTGTTTGGCGCGCACTATGACCGAGGCTCCGCACCTTGATCCATATCTTTCGAGCGTAGGGCAGCCGCGTCCATCGCATGGCGGCTTGTGTCATGCTGCCGCGGGGCGGCATCAAGGGATCAGGGACGGACATTACATGCGCATCTGCATTTTCGGCGCGGGCGCCGTCGGCAGCCATCTCGCGGTCAGGCTGGCCCGCGCCGGCCACGAGGTCTCGTGCGTGATGCGCGGCGCCCACCTGGAGGCGGTCCGGGCCAACGGCCTCAAGCTGCGCGTCGGCGATTCCGAGGTCTCCGCCAAAGTGAACGCCTCCGGCGATCCGGCCCAGCTCGGCCCACAGGACGTCGTGATCAGCACCTTGAAGGCAACCGCGTTGACCGGGCTGGTCTCCAGTCTCAAGCCGCTGCTGCAGGACGACACCGCCATCGTGTTCGCGCAGAACGGCATTCCCTGGTGGTACGGGATCGGCCTGCCGCCGCGACACCCGACTCCGCCCGACATTTCCTTCCTCGACCCGGGCGGGCGCTTGCGCGCCTGCATTCCGAAGGAGCGGATCATCGGTGGCGTGGTCTTCTCCTCGAACGAGGTGATCGCGCCCGGTGTGGTGCAGAACCTGACGCCGGACCGCAACCGCCTGCTGATCGGCGAATGCGACGATCGCAATTGCGAGCGCATCACGACGCTGCGCGGTGTCTTCACAGACGCGAGGCTGGAATCGCCGCCGGTCGCCGAGATCCGCGAGGCGATCTGGTCAAAGCTGCTGACCAACATGTCGTTGTCGGTGCTGTGCCTGCTCACCGGCCAGACCGCGCGCGGCGTGCGCGACGATCCTGCGTTCGCCGAGGTTATCCCGCGGATGCTGAACGAGGCCAACGAGATCGCCCAGCACTTCATCCCCGAGGTCAAGCGCGTATCACGCAGCGGCCCCGCCCCCAATCACAAGCCGTCGCTGCTGCAGGATTACGAGCTCGGCCGCGCCATGGAGATCGACGTCCTGGTGAAGGCGCCCCAAGCCTTCGCGCGCACCGCCGGCCTGTCCACGCCAACGCTCGACCTGATCGCCGCCCTCGCGATCCAGAAAGCGCGCGACAAAGGGCTTTATTCGTCGTGAGATTTCAGGCGAGCTTGTCGATCCAGACCACCAGCGCATCAAGCACCTCCGCAAGCGCCTCCTCATTGCTGCGGCCGGACCTTTTGAGCACCGCGAAGGAGTGATCGCCGCCTTCGACCTCGTGCAGCGTCGCTTTCGGGGCAAGAGCGGCGATGACGGGCTTGAGGAGGCCGAGATCGGCGAGCCCGTCGCGGGTGCCTTGCAGGAACAGCATCGGGATCTCGACACGGGCCAGGTGCTCGGCGCGCTCCGTCGACGGCTTCTTGTCGGCGTGCAGGGGAAAGCCGAGGAAGGCGAGCCCTTTGACATCAGGCAGCGGCGTCTTGGACTGCGCCTGCGATGTCATGCGCCCGCCGAAGGATTTTCCGCCCGCGACGAGCTTCACACCTGGGCAGAGCCGCGCGGCTTCCTCGACTGCCGCGCGGATCGTGGCATGGGCGACCGCCGGCTGGTCGGGACGGCCCAGCTTGTTCTCCATGTAGGGAAAATTGAAGCGGAAAGTCGCGATGCCGCGAGCAGCGAGCCCCTCCGCAATCTTGTCCATCGATGCGTGCCGCATCCCTGCACCGGCACCATGCGCCAGCACGTAGCAGCCGCGCGCCTTGTCCGGCTGCATCAGGATCGCGGAGACCGTGCCGATGCGCGCGATGTCGAGCTTGAGCTCTTTGGTTTTGGCAGCCACAATCAACCATTCCGACAGACGCTACTCCGGCCGCCTTGGTAGCGTCACCGGCGCAGCCTGAAAACACAATAATTGCCGCTGCCGACTGGCCTACCAAGCCGGCCAGCCGCATCAACCGAGGTTTCCATGTCCTACCGCTCCTCCTGGATGACCGAAGAGCTCGAAATCTTCCGCGACCAGTTCCGGAAATACCTTGCCAAGGATCTGGCCCCGCATGCCGAAAAATGGCGCGAGCAGAAGATGGTCGACCGCTTTGCCTGGCGCGGGCTCGGCGAGATGGGCGCGCTGCTGGCGAGCGTGCCAGAGGAATATGGCGGCCTCGGCGCGACGTTCGCCTATGACGCCGCCGTGCTCGACGACCTCGAAAGCACGGTACCGGAGCTGACGACCGGCGTCTCCGTGCACAGCGCCATCGTCGCCCACTACATCCTCAATTACGGCTCCGAGGAGCAGAAGAAGCGTTGGCTGCCGAAGATGGCCACCGGCGAGATGGTCGGCGCTATCGCCATGACCGAGCCCGGCACCGGCTCGGATTTGCAGGCCGTCAAGACCACCGCCAGGAAGCAGGGCAATTCCTACGTCATCAACGGACAGAAGACTTTCATCACCAACGGCCAGGCCGCCGATCTCGTCATCGTGGTCGCGCGCACCGGCGATGTCGGCGCCAAGGGAATTTCGCTGATCGTGGTCGAAACCTCAGGAGCGGATGGATACAAGCGCGGGCGCAACCTCGACAAGATCGGCCTGCATGCCTCCGACACGTCCGAGCTGTTCTTCGACAACGTCGCGGTCCCGCCAGACAATTTGCTCGGCGGCGAGGAAGGCCAGGGCTTCGTGCAGCTGATGCAGCAATTGCCGCAGGAGCGCCTCGCGCTCGCCGTCGGCGCGGTCGCCGCGATGGAGCGCGCGATAAAACTCACCGTCGACTACACCAAGGAGCGAAAGGCGTTCGGCAAGCCGCTGATGGATTTCCAGAACACCGCCTTCAAGCTCGCCGAGCGCAAGACCGAAGCGATGATCGCGCGCGTCTTCGTCGACTGGTGCATCGAGCGACTGGTCGCCAAGGACCTCGACACCGTCACGGCGTCGATGGCGAAATACTGGTGCTCGGAGAAGCAGGTCGAGACCGCCGACGAATGCCTCCAGCTGTTCGGCGGTTACGGCTACATGCAGGAATATCCGATCTCGCGCATCTTCATCGATTCCCGCATCCAGAAGATCTATGGCGGCACGAACGAGATCATGAAGCTGTTGATCGCGAGGTCGCTGTAATCAGGTCGCTGTGAGCGGCCTGCCGCTCAATTCGGATGCCACCAGCGGCCGCCGATGACGACGCCTTCGGACGTGATCTTGCGATCACCGATCAGGTGCTCGCCGACGACGTCCTCATAGTCGAACTGGCCTTCCCTCACCGAGATCAGCGTGGCGTCGCCGACGCTGCCCGGCTTGAGGCTGCCGAGTTCGGGCCGCCGCAGCGCCATCGCGGCGTTGACGGTCGAGGTTGCGATGACGTCGGATAGCGGCATGCCCATGCACAGGAATTTCGACAGGGTCGTCACCTGGTCGAAGGCCGGGCCGTCGATGCAGAGCTGATGAATGTCGGACGAGATGGTGTCCGGATAGAAGCCGTTGGCGAGCATGGCACGCGCGGTCTTGAACGCGAACGAGCCCTTGCCGTGGCCGATGTCGAACAGCACGCCGCGCTCTCGCGCGTCGAGCACCGCCCGCTTCACCGTGCCCTGCGCGGTCGCGGGCGTGTTGGGGAAGGGCCGGAACGCGTGGGTGAGCACGTCGCCGGGGCGCAGGCGCGCCAGCACCTCCTCGTAGCTCGGCGGCGGATGATCGATATGCGCCATCAGCGGCATGCCGACCTCGTTCGCGACCTCGAGCGCGATGTCGAGCGGCACGACGCCCGACGTGCCCGAGGAGTGCAAGCCCACGCGCACCTTGATGCCGACGATGAGATCGCGGTTGGCATCGGCCACCTTGGCCGCCTCGATCGGATTCATCAGCCGCAATTCCTCGCTCTCGCCCACCATGATCCGGTGCGAGAAGCCGAAAATGCCGGCATGCGAGACGTGAAGATAAGCGAGAATGCGGACCTGGCTTGGCTCGATCACATGCTTGCGGAAGCCCGCGAAATTGCCGGGCCCCGCGCTGCCGGTATCGACCGCGGTGGTGACGCCGGAGAGACGGCAGAATTCCTCGGCATCGATGCCGAGAGAAGTGCCGCCCCAATAGACATGGGTGTGGAGATCGATCAGCCCCGGCGTCACGATGAACTGCGAGACGTCGCGCACGTCAGTGCCCGGATCGGCCTTGAGCCCGGCGCCGATCGCAGCGACCTTGCCCCCGGAAAAGGCGACATCGGTCACGGCGTCGAGCTTCTGGGACGGATCGACCACACGGCCGCCGCGCAGGATCAAGTCGAAAGGCATCGTGGTCTCCGGATGGGGCGGTGAGGCGGGCCGGCAGTCAGTCCGGGCCAGGAAGGAAGCTTCGCGCTTCTAGCAATTTTTGCGCCGACAAGCGTGGCAAACGCGACGATTGCTCACTGAAAAACTGGCGATCCCGGCATGACTCGAACATGCGACCTACGGTTTAGGAATTAGGCAGTCATGGTTAACGAGGATTAACCTAAGCTAACCTTTTTGGAGCAAATCCAGCGTTATACAGGGCTAAGTCGCTGATTTCACGGTATAAGTAAAGTCGTGAATACCAATTGGCGTAACGAGCCAAAACGCACCGGTTGCGTTACCCGCCCGTTACCCGGCGTAGGTCTAAATGGCTAAATCCCTTACTGCGGCGGCCGTTAATAAGTTTTGCAAAGGCGCGGTCCGACGGGAAATTCCTGATGGCGGATGCCAGGGATTGTACCTCATCATCCAACCAAGCGGCGCCAAGTCTTGGGCCTTGCGATATCGGAGACCAGATAAGCGGCCAGCAAAACTCGTGCTTGGTCCGGTTGTCGAATTAGCGAAGGGAGCAACCGAGGAGCCGCCCGTAATCGGCGGACATCTAACACTGGCCGGCGCGCGCAGCCTCGTCGCCAAATTGCAGCATCAGATTGCTCAGGGTCGCGATCCTGCTGCGATTCATTTCGCGGAAAAAGACTCCGCCCGCGCAACTTTTGCCGATCGTTTGAAAAATACCTTCGACAACTCGGCGCGTGAATTTATCGAGCAACATGCGCGCAAGAAAACGCGCCGCTGGCACGAACAGGCCCGCCTCCTTGGATTCCGACCCGATGACCTTTTATTGATCCCTAATGGCCTTGCAAGCAGGTGGGCCAAACGTCCTGTCGTCGAGATTGACGGTTTTGACATTCACTCGATTGTTGACGAGACGCGCCACAGCGGCGCTCCTGGACTTCGGAGACGGAGCGAGGCTCCCACGGAGGCCCGCGCCCGAGCCATGTTTAGCGTCTTGTCGAAAATGTTCCGTTGGCTTGTTCAGCACCGACGGCTGTTGCAGAATCCTTGCGTAGGCGTGCATCGCCCCGACACCCCCAAATCCCGCGACAGAGTGCTGTCCGACCCGGAGATTATAGTGTTTTGGGAAGCTGCTGATGCGGAGCCGACAGTTTTTGCTGCACCTCTAAAATTATTGCTGCTGACTGGATGCCGCCTCAACGAGGTTGCAGGCATGCAATTATCTGAGCTGAATAGCGATCAATCCACATGGATTATTCCCGGTGGGCGAACCAAAAATGGACGAGCGCACTCTGTACCCCTATCTCAATTCGCCCAGACAATTCTCCAAGGTGCCCTGGAACAGCGAGGATCGAACGAACTGGCATTTTCTACGACGAACAAGTCTCCCGTTAGCGGCTGGTCCAAGGTCAAACGGCGTCTAGATCACCGAATGAAGGTGGCTGATTGGCGATTGCATGACCTTCGCCGCACCACAGCAACGGGCATGGCTGATATCGGCATTCAACCACATATAGTAGAGGCAGCTCTCAATCATATAAGTGGAACCAAATCCGGCGTTGCCGGTGTTTACAACAGAGCGCTGTACGCCGCAGAAAAGAAAGTGGCCTTAGAATGCTGGGCCAAGCATGTAGAGAGCATCATTTGCGGCGCAGCGAACGTAGTAGCGTTCAAGCGAGGCCGAGTATGAAACCAATGCCGCCGGAATTTTTTAGACCGAAAAAGGGAGCAAGTCTCAAGACTCAGCGGGCGAACAACGACGCTATGCTGGATTGGCTTGACCTGGAGTTGGAGCAACAAACCTCGCGCGAGCTATCCGATGCTTCGGCAAACTGGCGGCTCATGCCCCTTGGCGAAGATTATGATATTCTGTTGGCGCGACATGGGAAGCCGGAGAAGCTACGAGAACGCTATCCGAAATTCGCAGATTGCATTCAATCTCCTAAAAGGCGCGGCAAGCCACCTCAACTCCGATATAGCATTTCATCAGTTAAGTTTGTTGTTGGTCTTGCAAAGCGCATTCGGAAGCTCTGGCGTGACAACTACGGCCTAGTCGTTCGAAAGCGGGGCGAGAAAACTGCTGAGCAATTCGCATTGGACATTTATAATGGCTGGGTAGGCAACTCCGGCTTGACGATGCGCGCCGTTTTGGCAGCCAAAAAGCCGAGCGGCAAGCGCAAGAGCTCCCGAACGAATTCCCGCCTTAAATAGGATATTTAACGCGGTAGATTGCCCTATTCCGATCCAGCACAGTTCGATCCATCAACATGCTGGAGCAATCGATGCTAAACGCCCCCAATACACCCTCTTGTCCAGACCACTTGGTTCCAGACCCGATCATTGCGAAGGAATTTAGCGTCACACTCATGACGCTTTGGCGATGGTCTCGCGATCGCAATCTGACGTTCCCGCCCGTTATCAAGATCCGCGGCAAGAATTACCGTTCTCGCTTGGCAATTGAAGATTTCAAGGGCCGGTTGCTTATGGGAGCAATTCGAGCTCGCTCCGAGCGGAGTGAACTTTCATGAAGAACACGCCCGAGATCTTAGATAGATGCCGCAGGGCCGAGGCTGAGCGCATCAAGAGCGACAAGATTATCCTAGACCGCCAAATCGCAATTCTGAAATCCTTTAATGCGCAGAGCGTGAGCGGAGAGGTGGTGTTTACATGTGCAAATTGCGGCGCGCAGATTTGGGTGAACCAAGACGATGAGCTTAAACACAATCTCCGTAGTTGCCCAACCGTTCGACAGATCCTTTCGGAGCTACACGCGAAGGGAGCTGATCAATGAACATCGATCACGCCGTACACTGGATTACCGAGCGCGAAGCTATTCGCAAGCGTCGAGAGGCGGGCGAGTTAGCACCATGGACCAATGACCCGATCCTACGAAATTACCGATTTTGCAACGTGCGCAGGGAGTACGACACCGTAACACGTCACATTGCTAAGACATTGCGGGAGCCCCACAAAGAAGATCCACATCTTTGGTTCGCTATGGCGCTCGCGCGTCTTATCAATTGGCCGGATACACTCGACGAATTAGGCTATCTTGTACCATGGAATCGAGAGCATTTCAAAAATGTGCTCTCATCGAGGATGCAACGCGGCCAGTTAGTCTTCGGCCCGGCTTACGTAATCCCGAACGGCGGCAGCAGCAAGCCGAAGGTCGACTACCTTGCTGATGCTATATTGCATCGACTATGGAAAGCGCGCGAGCACATGTCTCCAAGAGGCGGGACGCTCGCTGCATACTGCGCGCGTCTGATGGAATTTGATGGTGTTGGTAGCTTCCTGGCAGCTCAGGTTGTCGCGGATTTGAAATATGTTGAGCCGTTGCGTTCCGCGGAGGACTGGACGTCGTTTGTCATAAGCGGCCCGGGCAGTAGGCGGGGGCTTAACAGAATTATGGGCAATCCGACCGATGCGCATTGGACCGAGCCGGCCTGGCGACGCGCGTTTAGTCAATTCGAAGTTGCCATCAGGCCGGAACTGAAACGGCTAGGTCTTGGCGATTTGCACTGCCAAGATCTTCAGAACTGCCTTTGTGAGATCGACAAATATTTGCGCGGCACTCTCGGCGAGGGAAAGCCGAAGCGGAAATTTAGACCAACGCGGCTACGTTAATGCAGTCCGAGAATATCGGCACCGGGACTGGTGGTCTGGCAGCGTGAGATGAGGGCGGAGCTTGGATGCTCTTCCGGGAAGCCGGGTCGGGAGCTGTGGTGCGTAGCGGGGATCGCTTCCGCATCACGACCGCGATGGGCAAGAACGGCATCTTGGAGCGATAGGAGCATGGGCATGATCTTCAAGGTGAAGGACAAGAAAGACGCGACCTCTGTTCTCGCCAGACATCCTGCCCACGACGGCCGCGATCGGCTGCGCTTCTTCGCGGCCGAGCTGGTCAAGGCCAAGGCGGCCGTCGAGGAGCTTGAGGCGCGCATTGGCCGGCTCGTCGGCATCTCCGTCGCGCTGTCGTCGTCGGGCGCGTACGACGGAGAGATCAGGATGAGCGAAATCCCGGTCAACGTTCCGCGCTTCAATCTGCCATCCACCCGGCGATCCTAACGAATTCCTGCCGACGATGGATCACATGGCGAGCGAACATGCCGTCGAGGAGTCGGCCGTAAACTGGCTGGAGGCCCGCAGTCGCCTTGCTGCGGACGCGGAGGCTGAGTTGGACGATCTCATCGGCCCGCAGTTCGAAGAATAAAGACGCGTTCTGATCTGCACATTCATCAGACCTCTACCCGCCTTGAGCACTCCAACAAACAGCCGATCTGTCAATTCGTGCCTCCTGGAACGGGAAAAAGCTTACGGTAGAAAAAGGCTCGTGGCCAAGCACGAAATGCTCGCCGGGGTAGAATTTGGCCTCTTACGCGACTAGCATAGCTTGCTGCACCGGAGGTAGCTAAAAGTGTTGCCTGCTCAGCAGCATCGTTCCTTGCGAGCTGCCGTGAGTTGCGAAAGAATGGTCGGGTATTTTTGCTGACTAATTCCGTGGCTAAGGCAGCACGAAAAATTGGGGAAAGCGATGAAATTTGCGTATTTGCTCGGGCTCAGTCTTTTGTTGCTCGGCACCGCAGCGGGGTATTCGCAAACAATTCCACCGAACGCTTCGGTAGACCTCAAGTCGTTGAATATATCGCAGTCGGCCCAAGACGACTTTTATTCAACCCGGCGTGAGACATTGCGAAAGAGCGTGCCACGCATCCTTTTTGTGCCCGGCATCCTTGGTTCCAAGATCGACGAGTGTCGCGCGGATGGCAGTCAATGCAAGAGTATCTGGGGCACTGTCGACGCGATTCGGCGAAGGGACGTCGATTTGGGTTTAAGAACGGACCGAGTCTACCGTACCGACGTTGTCGACAGCTTGCTCTTCAAGGACGTCTACGGCGGGATAATCGACTATATCAGGCAACGGGCCGAAACACTTGTCGCCGAGAGTGTAAGCGATCCGCTTGTTACCATATTTCCTTACGACTGGCGGGCGTCCAATGCAGAAAATGCGAACCTCCTGCGCCAGCGCATCTGCGACATGCGCGCGCACGCCGGATCTTCACCGATCGTCATCATCGCACATAGCATGGGTGGCCTCGTAACTAAAGTGTGGGCGGCAAAGCATGCAAAAGAACCTTGCGCCCATGGAACAGCGCCAGCCGTTTCGCAGATAGTCTTCGTGGCGACGCCGCACCTCGGTTCGCCTAAGTCCGTTAAGGCAATTGCAGAAGGTTATAACATCTTCTTCGATGAGTTGACCGGATTGAAGCGTTACTTGGGTTGGTTCGAGCGCAATTACCTACTCGATGCAATAAACCAAGCTGGTGTCGCATTTCCTAGTTTGTACGAGCTGCTTCCCATCCGAAGCAGCGAATACTGTATGAAACTGAAGCCTGTTCTTGCCAAGGCATCTGTCCCGGTCGCCGGCGACAATAATGCGCCGGTGAATCTGTTCGACATTGAGACCTGGCGAAGATACGACCTGCTACGCCGGATTGGCGCACCGGTAGTGCGCCGCAGTTACTACGATCATGATCTCGCACCGTTATTGGCCAACGCGGAGCGGCTGCTGTGCGACATCGCCGATTTCGATCCTGCTTCTGTAGCGGATGTCGTCTACTTGTATGGCCGAGAGAAAGACGTCACGACGTACGGCTGGTTTCATCTTCACTCAGGCGCATCAGACTCGATTGACAATTCAGTCATGACTGAGGGGGACGGAACAGTCCCTATTTATAGCGCCCAAAATTACTTAATGAGTAGCACGCGGCAGACTACGGAGGTGCAAGCCGATCACGTTTCGATAATCAACAGCTCTGCCGTGCTTCAACTGATTGACGATTTGTATGCCAATGCAACCCGGCGCGCGGATCTTCAGATGGTCAATGGAAATACGCAATTTGCCTCTCTTCTAACGGTGGAGACCGCAGCATCTGGAAAGCTAATTCCGGTGTCGCTTGACCCGACAGTCTGGTCGAAAGGAGATGACAAGGCCGCTATTGAAATTAATACAAAGGCGCTCGCGTTAATGGGATACAAGACTAACGATGTTGCGTTGTATGCTGCCGGAGTGCCCGATCCCATCCAGAGCGCTAAACTCTACGCGGTGGCAGCGTCGAGCACGAGTGAACCGTCACAGCAGCTGATTTGGGTCAAGAACGTGGCGCGCTCGTCTTATGGAGCGCGACGCTATTCCGAAACAATTAGCAGCGCCACATTCATCGATGCTGCCACGCAAAAGCTACCATCCAAAGGTCCCGAGGTATTGAACCTGCAGAAAGCTGCAAAGCAGCTTGAGGGTTGGGCTTATCTGCGAGAGGGAGACGTAGGAAAGTTCAACGAACTCGCTACCTCTTTTTCAACCAAATACGCGGTAGCTAAAGAGGAGTTTAGGGAGCCGAACGCTTGGGAAGACTTCGCCCCGGTGATCAAGGATGTAGTTGGGCACACCACTATCTCGGTAGTACCCGCAGCACAGGGAATTCCCGGAGGAAAGATTGAGTTTTTGCGCGACAGTCTTCCCCCCGGGCACCATTAGTGTTCCACGCTTGGGGGCTCTGCTGTTGGCGCTGTGGGCCTTCCGGCAGCAAGCTCGCGCTATGGCGGCCGCGTTAGTCTGAAGCTTCGTGTTCCAGCAACGGATGAACCCGGCACGAAATCTATTTTTGTTGCACGGCGTTTGCCCGGAGGAGCAAAGCACCGTTAGGCGCTCAATCATGCAGCGCCTTCGCAAGCCCATCGCTGGCGGTTTACCTACGACGCGGTCCCGCGTAACCAACGGGACGCAACTGCTCATGGGCGTGGACGGGCGCAGCCCAGCCGCTCGCGCTTCAGGAACCTGATCCGGGCGTACGAGCAGGACTTCGCTTGCTCTTGAGAAGAGTCTGCCGTCCGGAGCGGACGTGTGCACTTACATACCCAACTCCGAAAGTGCCAAAGGGTTGAAAGTTGGCTCGCTGCCCGCAAGCGGGCGGTTAGATATGCGATGCTTCCTCCTGCACCGTGACCCATTCGGCATCGGAATCGTCCCACTTGATTTCATGTTTCACCTTCTTCGCAAACAGGGCACGGCACTCCGCGAGTGATGGGAATTCGTAAACCCCTCCGAAGTCTGGCAGTAGGGTCATTCTATCCTCACTGAGGCGCCGGTACTTTGTTCTGCGCGTTATCACCTTAGCGTTCTTGCTTAAAAAGATACCAAGCATGGTTGACATCGACTTGTGTCCGACGCCCCGCTTGCGGCTGCGCGTGAGATAATCTTCGTAGATCGCTGCCTTGGGAGCATATCCTGGCTCTGAACAACCGAACGGCAAGCGCCCTGCTTGCAGAAAATCCATCCACCACTTCTGTTCCGGCGTCATGGTTTCGAGCTTCTGCTCAAGCAACGCCATCGTTTCAGGTATCTTGCGAATGTTGGTTTGATTGAGATCGAAGTTCAGCATTTCCCACATGAGCGCCTCGCGGCCGCCGTTCTCCATCTCCTCGTCGATAGCCCTGAAGTACTCGGCATCCTGGACGCGACCTTCGCCGACATCGAGAACGGCCCAGCGACGCTCTCCGAAGCCGCTCGGCACAAGCCATTCCGCATTCCCGTTAATTAGAAATCTCATGTAGTTGCGCATTCGGATTGAATCGACGTATTTCTGGGTGACCCAATGAGTGTCTCCCGTGACGAGATCTTTCAAGATGCCCTCTGCCTCCTTGCTGCCGGCCCAGAATGCCTCCTCGGCCTGAAAGAGGAGCGTGGATCGGAGGTGCATGTTGAAAGTACCGGTTATGAGACTCGGTTTTGCGACGGACGTGAAATAGTCGCCGAGCAGTGACCCGAAGACCTCACCTACTTTCGACTTTCCGGCGCCCTGCGGGCCGCGCAGGACTAGAGAGGTCCCGCTTTTTTTGTTCGGAGCTCTCGGCGCCGGGTTTTGGAATATGTCGGCAAACCATCCCAAGACCCAGAGATAAAGCTCCTCCTCACCACGGCATATGTTGTCGCGGATATGCTGTAGAAACTTCTCGCAGGAGCCCTTCCTGGGCTGAATCGGGAAGCCGCGCCAGAGATTGTACTTGCCGGGCGTATCCCGCAGCGGCTCGAATACAATGCCACTGTACTGGCGTCTGTCGGGATGCTCCATCCAATATTTGGCCATAGCAATAACGCTCCGTTTGCCGCTGCCATCTTCGAGGTAAGCCTTACGGTTGGCCACCCATTTGCTGAAGCTCTCTACTGTCATCAGCTCGAATTCGGGACCATCGACCAGTATGGCCACGCCGCTCCCAGTTCTCACCAGGGCGTATAACCTGTTCATCTCGCCGATGTGGTCGACCTGAGAGACAAGCTGCTCACGCTCCGCTCTAGTATGCCGCGTCATCACTGTCCTCCTCTCGCGAGGATGCACCGCGCCTGATCGGCTCTGAGCTGGTTGGCATGCGCTGTTGCGTAGGCCATGCGCCACACTCGACGGCTGTCAAACTTGTCGGCGAGCATAAATATCGACGCGCCGTCCCGTCCGAACTCAGTGAACTTGCAGCATTCGATCCACTTGTCGCGGCAGCTTTCTTCTCCCAAGTAAGTTCCCGGTTCGCCTGCTGCGCTCCACTCGTGCCATATGTCGAAACCGTCCTCCCCGACAGCACAGAAGATCATTCCGCCGATCTTAACCCAGTCCAAATAGCCGATGTTGCTTCGCGACTTTGGGATAGCGTCGAGTGCGTATTGAATCTTGAGCTCAATGTCGTCGCTATCGCGAGGATCAAACGAGAGGCCTAGGCCAGCATGGCGAATCATCGCACGCACCCACCACTTCGGGGGTGGGGGTGGAGGGTTCCGTCGTACAGGCGCAGCCCGCCTCTGACTAAGATGAGAACCTGGCGTTGCCGAGCGCTGTACCCGCCGTACTTCGCAGACGATGTTGAGCAGCCAAGAAGGTGCGGCTGCAATGGGAGTCTTAGGATCGCGCCACGCTCGGCCACGCGATGGTACGGTAACCACGTAGCCCCCCCAACCCTTAATGTCGATGCCGGGTAGAATGTTGGCACGACTCACCACCTTCCGACCATCACATGGGTAGAAAAAGTAGAGATGCTCTCCGCCGCTCGGCGTCAGAGCGGTCAAGGTACGGGGCAGTGGACCATGATGCGCCGTGAGTTCATCTAGGGATGCATGACCGTCGCGCCCTTCGCCGTGCCCCTTGATCGTATCGATGTCGACCACGAACACTCCCGAGTCAGGACCGGTTGCAAGACCGATCCATGCATTTTGGGCCCTCGGGCGAGCAAATAGCCTGTCGAGGTAGGCTGGGTCATTTGAACTGCCCCATCGACTGCCGTTCGTCTGGCGGCCGCTGAACGCGGGTATCTTCTTGGCGAGTCGTTGATCCTCTATTACGGGGAAGAGATGCCAGCCACGCGCCATCGCCAAGTGGCAGGCAGGGTGGTTGAATGTGGGTTGTGCGGCGAGTCGCTGTGCGCTAATGTTAGCCACGTTGATTTTCCTAGCTTGCCAGTTGGGAAAAGAGAGAAATGGCCCGCGCAGTTCGTAGCTGCTCGGGCCTTTTTATTGCGCTAAGCGGATCTCCTGTCCTTGCGATGCAGGTGAACTTGGCCCTTGTGGTGGACGGGTGCGTCAACTGCGGGCAAGAGACCGTTCAGGTATTCCGCGACCTCGTCCTCGTAGAAGCCTGTCGAGAACGTGCCCACGCGAAGGGGCTTGGGGAATCTTGGGTCGCGCTTCACGAGCCTGGCTACCGTCGCTCGTGTTTTCCCGATCGCGTCGCAGACCTCTCGGTAGCTGATGATGCGCCGCAGGCGCGGTGAATCAGCTCGAGATGAATGATTGCTGGCCATCGCCATGACATTCGCTCCTCTAAATAGGCGCGCGAAAGCGATCGCCATTGATCGCGAAAATCCGCGCGCGTGATTGGGGGGTTGCGTCCAAAGGACGCCGTCAGGATGCCAGGGCCAGCGGTAGACCTCGAGTGGTTACGGGTGCCGTGGCGGCTGCAGTGGGTAGCAAACTAGGTGCGCCCAAGTTCGCGCAAGCGCGCGCCTGGGCCGGGTGCAGTTACACACAGGTATTTTGGCTGCATTGGCCTGCAACTGCGTACCTCGCCAGGCACCGCGCACCAGGTGGCAGCGGGTTAGCGCCGCTGCTACAGGCACTTACGGGCTACTGCACGCCTGCGCACCTTATGCCAACAGCGTTTGCCCGCGGGGCAAGGGGTACAACAGCGCTAGGCACACCTTTTTCTCGAAGTAGGTAGGTAGGTTAGCAGGTTTGCAATGGTGGCACCGTTAAGCGATTTTTGCTGCACACCTGCATTGGCCTGCGCCAGGTTTGCAGCCTGGCTATTCTGCCATGCCTTGTGATGGCAATTTCAGGTGGCGGTCGGAAAATAGCGGCCAATTAGCGGCCCGCTTGCACAACAGACGGGCTTGCATTAACTTTCAATACAATCTGAAATTGAGCCTCGCTCTGTGGCGGACCTTTGACAATGGGCAACTCGCAGCTCGCTCGCACGACATCATTCAAGAAGGGCACGGCCAAGCCCGCCAAAAGCGGCCGAATGAAAGGTACCCGCAACAAGACAACCCTCGTCTTGAGAGAGGCGGCACTCTTCGCGGCCGAGGCAAGCGGTGAAGACGGCAGGGGCAAGAACGGGCTTGTTGGGTTCTTAACTTCCTTAGCGCAGCACGAGCCAGCCGTATTTGGTCGGCTGCTTGAGAAGATTCTGCCGATGGAAGCAGCGGCGACCGAGCGACGACAGGCCGGCTTACCGTGGCGGAAGCCGCAGCGCGGATGAAAGAACGGGGGCTGCCAGTACCTTCGCCCGTCGTCGTCCCGCCTGATGGCGCTAAGCATCGAGCGGAGATGCAGCCTTATTCAGCGTGAAGCATCGGTCTAGGTTCAGGAGCAGAACTTGCTTCACTCGGTCAGCCAGCCGGGATCATCCTGTGGGACATCCAGCTAATCTGGTGGCAATAAAAGGCCTGCGAAAATCCGACAGCTGGCGGTGGCCAGTGGCAGTGGCAGTGGCATGGAAAGATAGAGTTCATCCGCAGCCGCGTGCTTTGTAGAGCCCATCAAAATAGAGCAACGCTTTTGTGGAAACAAAATGGGCAGTGATGTCGTCGCAAACCTTTGCCTTGTTAATGCCCTCGAGTCTCGAATTGGCAATTCTCCAACCCTTGATCAGGCCGAGATTCCATTGGGCGAGAAGCTTGGCCGGTCCCTCAGCGCCATACTCCAGGATCTTTCCTAGTATCTCGATACCCTGAGAGCTATTGGCAAGCTGACGCAGGAATTCATCCCGCCCCTGCAAGTCTTTCAGAAATTTGATATCATCTTGGTCGAGAACATACTCGGTCTGGCTTGTTTGATCGGGCCCTTTTTCAACCTTTGTCAGCTTGGATGCACACCCATGTAGACCTCTAAAGTAACCGAGCGAAGCACATTGAACCCATTTTGAAGCTTCGTCGCACGGATTTTGGTAAGTCACCGGACCACCGTTCGTGTTTGGACAGCCGCCCGACACCGTTTGGAAGCTACCTTTATACGACTGCTTGCACAGCGCATCAGCGGCTCGCGCCCGCGATATGATTTCGTCGAAATGCGCTTGATAGGAACGTCCCCAATTCAGACACGCGTCCTCGCTCTTCGGCTTCGCCGGTATGTCTGGCGGCCCCGCTTGGGTGACGGCGGTCGTTAGCAGAACGACGAGGAAGCCAACCACCAAAAGCGGCAACACTCGCGAGCCACTCGCAGCAGGTACAAAGCCGTCGCACTTCGACCGCATCCGTAAGACCTTAAGCAAAGGTATCTGCAATGTTAGTTGCACGAAGACTTCAACAGACGGCAACGCACGCCGTCAGCATCTTTGCAGTTTTGGTAAGCTTCGGATTGAGCGTTAGACCCCGTCGCCCATCCTAACGATTTGCTACCGCCGAAGAGCACAAGGCAATCGTCGTCACGAACCCATCTCGCCACCTCGCAGTCAGAGGCGTGCTGGCTGCAGTATTCCAACGCAATTTTTTGCGCCTCTTCCACTGAAGGCTGCTGCGCTGACCATCCCCAGACTGCGGCAGTAGGCGAATAGGCTAACGCGACGAAGGTCCATGGCTTAGCATCAAGCCGCCAAGTATACGTTTCTCGGTTGTCGCCGAGGTTGGAATGGCGACCGAAGGTCTGACTTTGCTCATCACCTATACACTCGTCATCAGATACGTTTACCCGCGTAAAGGGTTTGCTTTCTGTGCAGAAGGATCGCTTTTCGTTTCCCATCCATTCGGCTCGCGCGCTTTTAGCACGCAGATAGAATTCTCCTCTTACCAATTTCGTGATTATTCTGCATTTGCCCGATCCGACCGAGTACCAGCCTTCCGTAGTCATCATTTGTGAGAAAACGTCTCTTCGGCCAGCGACGGCGACCTTAACGTCTGCGTAGTCGCTATTACAAATCTCCAGATCAAACACCTTGCCGTTCGCTTCTGCTACACGTTGGTTGATTTCGTCGAGGGCATCCCTAGCAAATTCACATACGCTGCAGCTCGCCACATACTGCTTGAGCGCTTTGAAGTCGCCCCGTGCAGTCCGATACTGGCCGTCCTCAATCTGCGCCTGAAGCTTGCTTTCTTTCTTTCTGCGAGTTCCATCTAATTCGGCCAGGGCGTCGCCAGCAAATTTGCATTTGTTGGTCTCACACGCAGAAAGGTACGCCCTCAGCGCTTCCTCATTCCCAAGTGCCGAAGTGAAGCTCTCAGAATCCTCGGTCTCGCGGCTAGCCCGTTCGATGGCCTCTAATGTTTCGAGGCGCGTCTTGTCCAGATCTGGCTTATCTGGACAGGACTCGCCGCATTCTTGCAATCGCTGTTCAAGCTCGGCTTGCTGAGCAGCGCCTTGCTGCCTTTTCATATGGACCGAACTCTGCGCGGCGACGACGTTTGGCGGCGCGGGCGGTTTAGGTAGCTGGCGTGCGGATGCAAGTCGTGCGGCATCAATGGCAAAGACTCTGAGCCTGCCGCGGCCTTGACCGTCATGGCTGCCTACCCATGCATAACCGGCACCGCCCTGTATGCTAAAGACGGGCAAACCTGCCTGAGCGGAGCGAGTATAGTCGCCGATATAGTCGACCAAAATGCCCTTTAAGACCCGCTCGTCGCGGCGCAAGATCGCCATGTCAGCGTCCGGAAGCGATGCTAGTTCAATCGTTCCCCACGTCGCGATGGTGGCCGTACGATTAGGGAGTTCCTGCCTATGTGGTTTCTCGCCGTATCTGCTCGAGAGCCTACTTATCTCGCTTTCAAGCTCTTCCCGCGTAAAGAAGGCGGGGTCGATGGATTGATTCACATAAGCAACGCTGCCATCGGCGGCGTGCAATATTGTCGTCGTCGTCGTGATGTTGCGGCCCCCCCGAACCTCAGACTTCACCCGCCTGCAAGATCTGAAATCGCGAAATTGAGAGCTGTCCTCGCACGTGTACTGGCCATAAACCGAACTCTCGGTGCGCACCTTCGCACCGAGCGCGAGGCCGTCGACCACAAACTTTTCGAGCTGTTGGGCATCAGCGGCAGATCCAATTGCACTCGCCGCCGCCACAGCGGCCAGCCAGATTAATTTTGCAAAACCCGCAGAGCCGTTAGTCAAATTCCGCCCCTCAAGCCGTGGTGATTTAACCAGAGCCTCGCAACGAAGGCAACGGGGGGTTGACGACGGTTGCGCGACGATAGGATATTCATAGTGGCGTCATGAGTATCGGGGTTCTCAGTGTGCAGAAAACTCGCGGCCGTATTCTTCATATCGATTTGCACAGCCCCGGCGGCGTTTGCCATCGACCAGCGTGAAATCGAGGGGGCCCTTCAGAAGCATGAATGCCCGGCAGAAGCGATCGACACCAGAGGAATGCCGAACTTCAAGCTCTGTACGCAATATGAGCCCGACTGGACAAAGGTAAACGAGTGCCAAGATGAGCAAAGCCATTTTTGGCAACTCGCCCTGAAGTACAACGCGCTGTACAGGGCGTGCCACCTGCCCAGCCACGGCGCTGCGGAAAAAGATCGGCCGTCGGGCATGGCACTTGCAAAGGCTGCTCAGGACGCGAGTCTTAAGGCCGAGGAAACAAGGCGCAAGGCCAGGGAAGCGGCTGCCCAAGCCGCGTCGTCCAGAAATCCAGACGACTCAGAAAAGGAGAGGCTAAAGACGCAATCAAAAGACGCTGGGACGTCGCCGGGTTGGTGTCCCCACATGGTTGCTGCATGCGAAGAGCGTACGAATGATATGAAGAATGCCGATCAGGCCGCCAAAACACAATGTGAAGATTACTGTCGGATGCTGAGGAGCGAAAATTGCGATAGCACGTCGGTCTCGTTGAGGTATACGGCCGGCGCTTGTACCGCTCGCGCAGAGCGCAGTCAGACGCAAGAAATTGCGAGAGAGCGGGTAAGGAGAGAAGAGAAAAGGCAACAGGAAGTGGAGCGTCAAGAAGTTCGCGAACAATCGTCAGGGCGGTACGTGCCGAGGCGGACTCACGAGCCACAGTATTTCGATGACGCACCTCTCGGGTACGGTACTCAGCAATCCGCTGCGCCGAGCTATCAGAACCCCGCCCCGTCGCCCCGATATAATCCTCCGGCGGCGCCTTACCGAGAACCTCGCCCTATCTACAGGGCGGCACCAGCTTCCCGCTATGTTCCGCCGCCGCCGCCGCGGTTTGTTGCGCCAGCCCCGCGACAGTGCGTCCAAGGTCCTGGTCGACCTTGCACCGTCCAATAGCCAGCTGAGGCGCCGATGCCGCGTTAGGACGCACGTCTCGGCCTGCGGTAACGATCTTCGGGGAGGATTAAGCCGCACAACCGGCGCGATCAGTTGCCACCGCAACGGGGCGTTTAGATGACCTATCGGCGGCCAGGACGATGCAGCCGGACTATTGGCTGAACGCCTGTCAAGCTGCACTGGGCGGGCCAGTGCTCGGAAACAAGAAGCCTCAGGCTCAGTCTTGGGCGGCCTACCTCGTCGGTCGGTTCGTAGGCGCAGCGATCACCCGGAGCAAGATTGCCGCATCGCTCGCTACCGCGATGAGGTTTAGACGACAACTGGCCCGAGCAGCGCAGGTGGCTTGCCAAAGAACCATCAACCTGCACCACACGGTCACGCGGCATTGTGAACGCTCTCAAAGCCGGCGTGACCGCGGTGGTCATGCTCGAAGGGGAGCGGCCGGCCTGGGCGGCATGGGCTGACCTGAACGGCCGGCGCACTTCTGCCAAACTGCCTAGCGGTAATATAATACCTGTTTGCGGGCGTAGGGGCGCGGCCGTGCTTATTTCCGTGCCGCCCTTTAGCGACTCTCTGGTGCTCGCAACTGGACCCGACCGGGCGGCGAGCCCGGCGCCTGCAGCCGCCGCACGCGGGCCTGCAGGACTCGCGGACCGGCGGTTAGCTAAACCGCGGCTCAGCGCTTCTAAGCATTTGCATCTGCACCATAAATGGCCAAAGCGGCAACAGCCGGGTAACAATGGGGTACATAAAAATCTACTTTTTCAACCCAAGGTTGAACGCTATAATGGTCCATGACTTATGCCGCTGCTCGCCGATTGGCTCGGTACCTGAGGGCCCTGGGCTATCGAGTGCGCCTTCAAAAGCACTCACCTCCCACGAGCGAACCTTTTTACACCGTTAAGGGGTTCTACGGACACACCTTCGGGTGTAGCGACCACGACGGTATGCGTGCTTGTCGCGCCAGAAGAACGCGCCCAAGTTGAACGAAGCTTGATCGCAGAATGCTCGGGCCATTTCGATTCGCGGAATCGTTTGCCGCTGCAAATGTCATAAAAGTCGGCACCCCTCGGCGAATAGTATTAACTCGGGCGCTAAGGAAGCGCTTCGACTTCAGCTCACAGCCTCCGAACTGAGCTGTTCCGCCTCCCACTCCTTATAGGTTTGTCCGCTTAGCGTTTTCCATTCCATCGTGCCGTTCGCCGGCCGTCCATAGACCACCGCCGCCGCAGCACTGGGACTTTTGAAGGCGTAATTTTTCGCGAAGACGCACACTGCGCCCTGGGGCTGCAGGACGCCTCGTTCCGAAGCTCCTGGTGAAGCTGGCCGTAGCTCGTCATCTCGGAGCCCACGCCTTCCCACGCGAGGCGCGCCGTTGATCCTGCTTCCACGACAAATTCGCCGTCCACCAGCACAGCTCTGGCCTTCAAGCTATGCTTCTTTGTTTCAAGAACGAACTCAGCTGAGGGAGCCTGTGCAGTTGGCGCTACGGTCGCCGTAGACCGTGTGCGCTGAATGAAGAGGTCAACGCGCACCGCGGGCAGAACAATAAAGATATTCTCCAGGAAGGCCTCCATCTTCGAGACGTCGGCTCGCTAAGGGTTGGACGAGGTGGATTGGTCCCGTTGTCGAGTGGGGTTCGTCCGACGGACTTGGCCTGCTCGATCAGCCGTGCTTCCAAGTATCGCACATGAGCCTTGTTAAGATCGTCTCGACCAGGGTTGAATCCACGGGCGCGAGCGGCTCCATTCCGATTCAACGACACCGCCCCGCCACCTAATCTGAAAATATTGACCTAGCGCGCGCGCCCTTCCAGAACCGCATCCTGCCGAGCCGCGTGCCCCCGCTGATGCAATGATCGCAGCCGCCCATGTGGGACTCCTTCCCGCCCTTGAACGCTTGGGTAGCATTCTCATTGACCTGGCGAGTCAATACGGCGCAGATGGGCGTCGGTGGTGCGGCGCTCTTGCGGTGAAAAACACCTGCATCGAAATTGCGAAAGCGGGGTCGCCAGCGCGGCTGAATTTTCTCGCCCCGACTGCAGACCGGCGACGATGGCAGGCACCCGGTCCGCCGGCTCGAAAGCGCCACACAAAATGCGGGGGCTACCTACCCGACACGTTGAATACTCCATTGAGTTACTTGGTCAACAGTAGTACAATTTAAAAGTGCGCATAAGAAAAATGCGAGGAGGGTTGTCGATGTGGCGCTTAACCTTTCCGTTTTTTGCATTTTTTCTTATGGGATTCACACACGCTGTCGCGCATGACGGTTGCGGACAGAATAAATGCTGTTGCGGATATACGAACAGCATTGGCGGCACGAGCTACGTCTGCACAGTGGAGTCGATTAACGAATGCGACGACGCTTATGGTGGGACATGCGGAAACATGGGAAAATGCCCGCTTCCCCGAAAGCGCTCTTCTAGTTTTGAATTACATAACTCGAAGCGTCCGGCAGCCACGTTTATTGCACATTTTCCGCGCGTTGATGATCTTTTACCTTAATAATTTGGGACAGTAAAAGTGAATAGAAACCTCCTGGTTCTCTTCGTTGGTCTTTTGCCTCTTTCTGCACCTGTACCCTCCGCAGCCTGGGAGCAAACGTACCCTCGCGGCCCAGTTCATATCGCGCCGACAAAGCACGTTGATAAGAGCGGCAAACCTGGGCCCGAGCTGGGAATAAGAACACTAGGTCCCAGTTTACCGCACCTTTCTAGGAGCACAGCAGAACGTACCGACCATCCTGATGTGGGCAGCGTTTTGTCCGTTCGGACGGTTACCTATCCTTCGCAGCATGGCGCTTCGGTCGGCGTAGGTTGGGACTTCCTGATCAACCAAAAAAAGTACGCTTCGTGCATCACATTCGACCAGATCGATGAAAATAAGTATCAAACCGCTGACGTAAGCCTCCAAGAAGTCACGGACGACGAGACCATCGATATAACTCTCAATGCGGAATTTTCTGGTTCTGTCGGAGGAACGATTGAGATAGTCGAGGCCAAGGCGGACGCCACATCGACTTTGAATTCGTTACACCACACGACGTCCAACGACCTGATCTTTACCAGTCATGCATCGATTACGAGCGGAATTAAGTACGCATGGAAAAAAGACGGGCAGAATAATCAAGCCGTCAAATTGACCTCTGAGATGGAGGCTCTCGCCAGGAAGGATCCACCAGCCTTTAGAGCTAAGTGCGGTGATGGCTTCGTAGGGTCTGTAGGTTTTGGAACAGACCTCAATCTACTTCTTCACTTCCACCACCTAAACATTCATGACCGTCTAGAGCTGTCGTTCGATTCCAAAGCATCTGCCGGAATTGCGGACGTTTTTAGCGCGAAAGGGTCGAGCAAGTTGAAGTCAACTATCGACCTGCTCTCCGATCGAGGATCACTCGAAATTAGTTTCATTCAAAATGGCGGTATCATTGAATCCATACCGACGAACCTCAATGATGCACGGTTGAAAATCCAAGGCTTGGCGAAAGAAGAGTTCGCGGGACCTCGTCCAATTTTTCTTGGTATCGTTCCTTACTCTGAGCTGCCGAACTGGCCGGGCTATTACTTGTTAGACACGTCTAACATTCGGCAGCGCGCAGTCCGATACGCCATCCGGTTGCGAAGCATTTATTTTGAGGTCATGAACATTCGAGAGGATTATTATCGCGACCGAGCAAGTCTTCCGTCCCAGCCGGATTGTAAGCCCGGTGGAATATGCCGTAGCGCCGATGCAGTAGATGATCTTTACTTCTATTCATACAGACACCGACTTCGTCTCGAAAATCTGGGAGAAATAGCTAAAGAGATCGCCGATAAATTGGCTCTGGTACAAAATGTTCTGGCGATCTTGAACGGCCCTAAGTGTAATCCAGCTCCGGTCGCGTCTTTTGCAGGTGATGGTTCGAGGAAATCCTTTGAAGATTCACTCAACCGCTTTAACAAAAGCAAGGATGATTGTGAAAACGCGTCAAATGACCTCATCAAAGAGACCAATAGTTTTGATGATTACTCTCTTTGGAGCTTGCTTCCGATCCCACAGAATTCCATTCCCCAGTCGGCAATCAACTCTCTTCTCGATATGAGTTCTGCAATTGATGTAAGAAGAAATGCGTACTCTCAGTACGTTTTTAGGCACTGGGTCGAACGTGTCGAACAGGTACGTTGTCGATTATTCAGTGAATGTCTCACTCCCGATGAGAGGCGGGTCCTATACGATGCAATCGTAAAAACGATGATCGGGAACGCCAATCCGCCGAGTGGTTCGACGCTACTGTTGGGAGAGCACAAGCTTTGCACCGGTCAATACCACTCGGAGGACGGGCAAATCGCTGATCCAGGTTGTCAAAGTGAACTATTTTTAGATTGCGACCACCGTACCGCTCAAGATTTCGAGCAAAAGGCGAAGGACACTTGCGAGATAAAAACCGGCGCATACTCTCACTCCTATACACCCGTCGGTGGAAGCATTGATGGCAATCAGTGCGGTTATCAATACTACAGCGTGGCCTGCTTTGGTTTTCAGCCTGCATTTCCTTGAAAACCAGGACTGGTACGTCTTCGTTTTACATGCCTCAACAAGGGCTGTTCTGCCCGAACGCACCTCGCCTGAATGTGCCTAAGTCGCGGCCGCCGATGGCAGAAGCCGTCGTTTCCATCGGGATGCGGTCGAGCAGACCGCAGCAGTATTCGCACCGTTTGGCCGCCGCAAATCAGGCGTTGGACGCCAAAGGATTGGCAGCGCAGTTCAAGCGAACAAAGACGACCGACAAGAAGGTCGCGGATGTGTTGGATTCACTCGCGCGGCTCGGGTACGTCAGTTCGGCTGATGGCAAAACATTCGCGTTGCTGCGTGTCGCGTGAATTCAGGCATCTTCGTGAGTCACAAGACGCTGTAAATGCTTGGTAAAATAGAATCAGTATATTTTTATGTCTTTTTGCAGATGCTGCCTTATAGTGAGCTACCGAATCATGGGGCTCCATTGCAAATGGCCACGCAAGACGACGTTCAGAAAGTTCTCGATCCCTATCACCAGCGTATCCGGGGCGTCGTGGAGAAGGCATGGGAAGAGCGTCGGGCGGAGGCTGCATGGCGCGCCGAGAACGGCATGGACCCGCTGCTCTATTCTCGCACGGTGGCGAATTACATCTTTGACGCGATTGCCCGTATTGCCGTGAACGAGTTTGCCGGGGATGCCTCGGTTCATGTGAAGGTCGAGCCGCAGACCATTAAGCTGTTCTTTAAGGGCGGCGTCTGCGCTCGCTTCAAGAAAGGCGACGACAACAAGCTCGGTCAGAACCAACCAACACAGGCGTCACTCGCATTCGAGATAGCCGATGCCGTTCTCCTTTGGTTTCCTCCAGAAACCGCAAAGGTTGAATTCATTTGGCTGGCCAACGAATTGAACACCCGACTTGAGCGTGTGCTGGTGATCGCACGCGATGGAGATCGCCTTCTCTGGGAATACGACATTGATTCTGTCGTCGGGATGCTGGTGGCGCTCCCTATCGCGCCCACACCCGAGCCGCCCAGCGTCGCCAGTTTGATCACGCCCAAGACCACCGAGATCAAGAAGACCGAAGAAAAAGAGTAAACGGCTAATGTCGTCACCGGGAGATATGCTGCGCCTCGCGCGGCAGCGATTGGGATTCAACCAGAAGACGGCTGCCGAGCGTATCGGTATTCCCCAGCCGGTAATCTCCCGAATCGAGAACGGCCTCTCCGCTCCCGACAGCGCCATCCTGCTAAGGGCAGCGCAGGTCTATCAGGTTCCACCAGAGTTTTTTGAGCAGCGCGACCCAGTATATGGGCCGCCCGTCAGCGTGCATGCGATGACCAGAGCAAAAAGCGATGTCACGGCCTATCAACTAGATCAGATAACAGCCGAACTAAATATCCGCCTCATGCACTTAACACGATTTCTAGAAGGCGTTGATTTCAACGCAACAGCGAATGTTCCCACGCTTGACGTCGAGCAATACGGCAACCCCGAGAAGATCGCGGCCACTGTTAGGGCGCACTGGGGCGTGCCTTCGGGTCCGGTGAAGAATCTGATGCAGTGGGTAGAGCGCGCCGGGGTTGTTGTTGGCTTCTCCAGATTTGGAGGCGCGTCCGTCAGCGGAGTCACGTTCAAAGTGCCAGGAAGGCCGCCTTTAGTACTGCTAAATTCGACCCACCCAGCAGATAGAGCAAGATTTACGCTTGCTCACGAGATCGGCCATTTGGTTATGCATCGCTTCCCGACCGACGACATGGAAACGGAAGCTAATACGTTTGCATCAGCTTTCTTGCTGCCAGCAGCCGAGATCAAACAATCTTTCCGTGGACGAAAGATAACGCTTGAACTGCTTGCTGCATTAAAGCCCGAATGGCAGGTCGCGATGCAGGCCTTGCTGATGCGTGCGAGCGGCCTTGGCCTCGTTAGCGCCAATCAAAGCCGCTATCTCTGGCAACAGATCAGCGCAAGAGGATGGCGGACAAGCGAGCCGGCAGAACTGGATTTTGCGAAAGAGATGCCCACGGTATTGCCCTCAATCGTAAAGGCTTATCTTTCCGACCTCGGTTACTCGATGGAAGACCTTGCAAAACTCGCCCGACTTCATGAAAGCGAGTTCGTTGAGATGTACGGAGTGCCCGGATCGTCGGCTCCAGCACGAGCTAAACTTCAAATTATTAGATGAACGCATTGCGGCTGCCCGGCGATATTGCATCAGTTCATTCAGAGGGGCGGTATAACGAATGAGTGATCCATGGGCGTGGTGGAGTCGTGGTTACACCAGTATCGATTTGATTGCAACTCTGGCGCGCATTTAGTAAAGGAACCGATCTTCATTCATGACCTGAGGGAATTGACTTGGATCGGGAGAACACAGAGGCAGCAGGAGGCGAATTGAAACTCCGGCTGGACGATCTGTACCGGATGACATCGTTTATTTATCACGATGGCAATCTCGGACGAAGCCGCGAAGCGACCTTGCTCCACTTCGTCGAGGTCTGCGGAATGCTGACGCTCCTTGATCGAAAGAAGAAACGTGATCGGGTTGATGTCCCTGGGGCACTTTGCAAGGCGTTGGGCTGGTACTTTCCTTTGCTGGCTAAAATGGGAGTGGAGAGCGTTGAGCGCCTCCTTTTCACGAAGTATCCGGCGGTCTGCCCTTACTGCCGGAAGTCGCCGCACGCCGAGCAGCAATGCAAGTTGGTCAAAGGAACGGAAGGAGTTGTGTCGCACGCGCTCGTTCGCGAACTGACCGAGGCCAATTGGGAGTCCCGACCTACGGGCCTTAACGACTGGCAGCGCATGTTCGCCGATATCTACCCACGCTCCCTAAATGCCACGGGAGGCTTTAGTATCATCGCTCTGCTCGAAGAACTCGGTGAACTGGCTGAGGCGATTCGCGTATTCGACCGCTATCCACATTATTTCTATGGGGAAGCCGCAGACGTTTTTTCGTACCTCATGGGGTTGGCGAACGAGTATGCGATCCAATGCGCGGAGCGGGGAGAGACGTTCAACTACGAACTGGAGTTTCTGTCCCGATATCCGGGGCTTTGCATTGCTTGCGGGGGCCGAGTTTGCATATGTCCCACGGTACCTCCGGCAACGGTTGGCCGGATGGCTAAGGAGATGCCGATTAGCGTGCCCGGCATCTTAGATGCTGCTAAGTTTGACGCTGCCGGTCGTGAGACCGCTGATAAGGTCCTTGAGAGCATTGGCCGCGTACCGGCGCTTGCCAAGTACTTGCCCTACGACCGTGGCGACATGAATACGGCGCTAACTCAACTCGCCTTTCGGCTCGCCAATGCGCTGGAGATCGACCACAAGGATACTGCCGACCGCTTACTCGCATTAGCAATTGAATTGGGACGCGAGAAGCGGCCAAGCGGAACGGTTGCGCATAAGATCACCGCTGACATTCTCGACGTCCTCAAGGAAGCATGGCTTCAGGCCGATCCCGCCGTGCAGCAATCGATCGTGATTGAACAACCCGAGCTCGGTAAACTGGCCCATATCTTAGAAACCCGCGTTCTAATCGTTACCGGCAATCCGCGCGGCAAGAATGAAGCCCTTCGGCTGGATAAAGAGGTCAGTGCTATTCGCCTTAGGGTAAGGCTCGGAGCGGCTCGAGATCGAATTCATATCGAGACGTTGACAGCGGCCACCGTGGACAGTTTGCGCCTCGCCCTACTATCCCACAATTACGACATCATCCACTTCGCGGGACACGCCGATGCGGCGGGCCTAGAATTGGTTGGCGACGATGGGGTCCATAACCTTACGTTCGACGCTTTTGGAAAGATGCTTGCCGGACAAGAAACTTTGAAATGCGTTGTTCTCAATGCATGTAGCGCGATGCAGGGGTTAAGCACAGCATTTGCGCCGCTTGTGATCGCGATGGTCGATGACATAGACGACGAAGAGGCAATCGTATTCGCCAAAGGGTTCTACGATGCAGTCGGTGCTGGCCAAAGCCCGTTGAAAGGATTTGAGAGCGGAGTTACTGCCCTCGAGTCAGAGGGACTCGATCCGCACCTTGTAGCCAAGATGACACGTTGATTGTCCCACATCGGGGCCAAACTGACATTGCCGGACTTCCGCAGAGCCAACCGAGCAGCCAGCGCCGATGATGATTTCCCTGAGAATGGACGACTGGGCCCGAAGCTCTGGCCATGGCGACCATTGCCTTCTATTCCTGCGCCGTGCTCGCCGAGCGACGCGCAGCCGGTGAGCTAGACGCCACGCCTATCGTCAGCACCCCGACCGGGGACAAGCCGAGCCCATGGCTCCCGGTGTGGCTTGGAGCGCTCAGGGCCTGCACGACATTGGCGCGACGGCTGAACATCAACCCGGCCGGTCGCGTGGCAACAAAGCCCGCCGAGCCAGAGCCGCCGCGCTCGTACTACGAACGCCAGCGCCTACTGGAGGCGCGCGATGATCACTGACACCGATCTCGATGCCCTGCGGCGAGCCGTCGAGGTCAACTGCCACGACCCGGCACGACTGCGGCAGGTTGCCGCCAAGCTCGCCGCCGGTGAGGACTGGGCGCGAGCCGCAAGATCCTGCCTACCGTTGCTAGATCGAGGCGCTGCATCTGCAGCCGTGGGAATCGACAGTGGTCTACGCCGGTACGCCGGAAGCTCACGCCTTGCTGCGCCGGTTGAAGGCCGCCGGCTTGTCGAGATTCGAGCCCGATCCGATTGCCGCGCTAGGCCATGTCTAGGGTCTCTAGCTATCGCCATAGGTTGGCACTTCATATTTTCATCGTTTTGAGCGGTTCAGGGCTTCAGTATATCTCGCAGAGGTTGTACGATCTCTTTTTTACTGAGGATAGGCCCTTTGAAACATGGCAGACATAAAGTCCGGTGAACCCTTTGGCATGGAGTCCAGCTATCTCGCAAAGATCGATTGGGATTTAGCGCGCAGGAGGATCACACAGGATTCCCGCTCCGATTTCATCTACGCACCTCACCTGAATTTTATCTATAGCAAAGCGGGAGTTGAGCTGGAGACCGCACTGGTAGCCGAGTTGAAGGCAGGGAACTACAGTCCGGGTCTCCCTCTCACGATTGAAGTTCCGAAATCTTTTCGAATTCGTGTGGCTGCCCAAATAAAACGGCTAGGCCCTAATTACTCTAGACCTGGCAGCATATTGTTGCCGCGAGATCGGATGCTCTACCAAGCCTTAGCTGATCAGGCCGCTCCCATCATAAAAACGAAAACTAATCCATCCCGGTCCTTCAGTCACAAACTCGCTGCATCTGACAGCGCTAGTATGTTCATGCCGACCAGGACGTGCTGGAGCGAGCTGCAAAGCGCGCTGCGCAAATACTCTAAGGATGAGGAGCTGCGATATATATTGAAAGTTGACGTAGCGAACTATTTTGGATCCCTGAACCAGCACATCCTGATTAACGTTCTAAGTGATTCCGGCTTTCCCAAAGCGCTTCATTCGCGGCTCGAGGCCATTTTGACAAGTTTCACGGGAGAAAGAAGCTCCCGTGGCATACTCCAAGGAATGTATCCATCCGACTTGTTTGGAAATTTCTATCTGGCTCCCGTTGACAAAATCTTGCGAGAGTTGGGGGTGCCGTCGGCGCGATATGTCGATGACATCTATATCTTTGTCAGAACAATGAATGGAGCCGAGAGGCTCTTGAGGGAGTTGATTCCCGCGTTACGCAGTTACGATCTTGTCTTGAATGAAGCGAAATCAGTGGTGATGCCAAAGTCATCTCTCATGACCGAGGAGCCGGACTTAGAATCCTTGTTTGCTGACGCCGTGAGTGAGATCGCGTCGCAAGTGGACGATGAGGACTTTGATGCTGACTACGGATTTCAATCCGATTGGGATGAGGCCGAGGTCGCTGAAGATGACGACGATCTAGAACTAAAGGCCACCAAAGGGCTGTTCGATTCTATTGAAGCGTATCCGGGCCACGAAGAGAATATTGAGAGATTTTGTCTCCCCCTGTTCTCCAAAGCGGGATCTGATTATGCCGTTGCGAGTGTGTTAGACGCCTTTGAAAAAAGGCCCGCAATGTCCCAAATTTATGCGTCATATCTTGCCAAGTTTCTAGATAACAACGAGGTGCGCGAATTTTTGCTGGAATTGCTCGCGAATAGGTCCCTTGTGGACTGGCAAAAACTTTGGATCTTGGCGGCCTTGTCGCAGGTCTCAGAAGCTGATGATTCCTCGGTTAAGGTCGCCATGGGCATCCTCAAGGATGGCGACCGGCACGAAACACTGCGAGCGGTGGCTGCTATCTATGTGGGTCGATTTGGTGATCATCAGCGGCGGAAGGCGCTTGTCTCCTACTACGGTTCGGTTTCTCCTTACATTCAGGCGGCGATTTACTTCTCCACGCGGGGTTGGCCGGGTATGGAACGGTCGAATGCTAAAGCGAGTTGGGGCAGCCAAAACCAGCTTAATGTTCTTTTGACTGCGGGGATGGCAAACAAGTGATCTCGTTGCGACGTGGTCACGGCGCTCCGCCACGCAAGGGTGCAGTGTCATCAATGGTGCCGATGCCTCTGCAAGTCTGACACACACCGTATCGGACACGTTCTTATTTTGGCTGCTGCACACCGGACAAGTGAGCCATTCCTTTTTGCCCTCGTTGTAGATTTCCATCCGCCCGTCACATGCGACGCACAGGCACTTCCCTTTGCAGACGGGACATAAAACGATTGCCATGTATTCACCCGTAAAACAGCCATTTCAACCCGAAGAACAGCGCTACCAAAAGGAGCAGAAAAAAAAAGCCCGCACCGCCCACCGCTGCCACGACGGTGCGGCGGACCGCAGTAGCTCGCGCTCGATGCGGTGCGTGTCACGCTCAATGTTGCGATGGCCCCTGCGTCTCACTTCCTCGCGCAGTTGCTGTTCCCATTCGGGTGAGCCGAAGGGTGGCGTTTCCGGAGGCGTGTTCATCTTGGTCATCGCGGCGAGCAGGCCTTTAGCGACTCGCATCGACTACACACGCCCGCACTTTGGGATGGTGCCATGACCATGCCGAAGGGATCGATTGAATGACGTGAATTGATCACACGCAAGTCCTTCTGCACCGTAAGCAATCCGACTGGCGTGCCGTCAGTATTCAACTCAACAAACGCGACAGCGCCCATGCGGTCCGCAACAACAAAGGCCTTGTTTCCGATGCCGGGGGATACGCCGATCCGCGCGTATTGACCGTCATTTTGATTGGTGTCGGGCGCAGAAGTGATGAAAATGTTGTCGCTGAGGCCGTCGATTTTGCACTTCAACACGTCGGCTGAAGCGTCGGTCGCTAGAACGTTGAACGTCAGGAATGCGAGCAGTATCTTGGTCATTGATTGCGTTATCACTCCAAGTATTTTGCGGTGAATGCATCGAATTCCTCACGGGACGCGCAGAGGACCCTTGCTTTGCCGGGCGGAGATAGATCGCACGTCAACATCGTTCCGCCGGTATCCGTCCAAAAGGCGTAACCGTGGCGCGAGATCGCGTCGGTCAGGTCGACTTGCGTGGACAGCCTGCGGTTCATGTCAGTGAACGATCTCTCGAGCATGATGAAGCAACGCTGCAAGCGGGTGTTCAGATAACTGGCGAACGTGCTGCTGATGTCGGTGTTGAGATATTTCAGCATCTCCGGCCTTGTGCGTGTCTCGATTTCATTGAACGCGAGGCGTGCTTGTGCCGCGCATTTTGCTTGGTCATTTAGGGTTTGCGCTTGAGCCAGCCCGCTACCCACACAAATCGCCGCAGCCAACAGCGCGACCACAACCGCTTTCATGAAAGATCCCGTCCCCAAAGTGTCATCGTAGCGCGACCGTCAGGCCCACCGCCAGCCTCTAGCCTTATCCACAGCGCTTGATAGGCATTCATATAATTTTCTCGCAGCCGGACCGCACCGGATCGCGACACAAATGTAGATACAACGTCACACGGCATTGATAAATCTGTGTTTTGCCTTTGCACCTTCCCTGCGCAGGGGAAAGACTCCTTACTGTCCAACAACTGAAGTTAGCATCCTTCGGGAGCAAGATATTTTGCAAACCTCTTCGAGCCCAAAATCGGGCGCTTAGACTACGAATTCAAGTGCATCACGATCCGTGTGTCTGACTAGCCATTTTGCATCCGGCGGCTTAGGATGGTTTGTGAGCTACCGAGTCCTTATCGACGACAATTATCATTACCAGGACGAATCAGGACGCGTCCTCCATGGCACTTTCGAAACCAGAAGAGGCGGTGTCAGCCTGCCAGAAGATTATTGATGAATGGCTGGCTGATGCCCATAGGCCAGATATGGCCTCAGCGGCCTTGTACGAGGTCTACATGCACTTTGGCGACGATCCCTTCGTTATCCCCGTCGATCCCAAAGACGCACCAGCGGTCGATTTTGACGCCTGGGCGTATGCTCGGGAACGGTGTGAACTTGTGGGAAGGAGCGCGGATGAGACTGATCTTCCAGCGCGGTAAGATTGAGATATGGGAAGTCGGTTCAGAGTTCTTCGTCTATGGCATTACGAAGAGCGGCGACCCTATTTCATGTCCTTCAATCGGCATGGCCTATGAGGTGGCCGCTCGTTAGGCCGATCAGGACACGGCTATGCGCCACCGACTCCCTTGTCACCTTGCCGCTGCCGCTAGAGTTCGAGCAGGTGGGTGCGATCGACCTTCCCCCTTGCCGTTACACGCTGGGCAAACATCTTCACCCGTTCCGACAGTCCCCAGACCCGCATGCTCTCCCGCGTTTTGAAGCGTCGGTCTGATTCGTCTACATCATCTGACACTCCTGATCAGGACAGCAACGCGCCGTCGCACACCACAGCTTCTGGCAGTTCAAACGCAAGCCGCTTGCTTCTTTTTCCTCGCCCGGAACGCTAACCAGTTTTCGGCGTTCTTTTCGTGCATCGGGGAGGCGCGCGGCATGGCATCGAAGGCAAGCATTTTCTTCGCAGGAGTGGGAACTACGTTCCTTATCCTTGGCGCGGGGTTCGGTAGCGGACTGCTCATGGCGAACTCGGCGCTGAAGGACCCCAACAGTTACGTCGGGGCGAAAGAGGAAGTACCTGCCGCTATTCGCGTGGTCTTGCCTTCTTCAGCCGAAGCCGCAGAGCCGAGGATGATCGCGCGACCGGAACAGCACGCCGCGACACCGCAAATTCAGTTACCGGCGAAAGAACCGCAACCGGCTCCCGACAATGCTGAGAAGTCGGATAGCAAGAAGGCCGATGCTGATAAGCGGCGGAAGCGAGTCGCAGAACGCAAAGCCAAACGGTTGGCTGCCCGGCCCAATCATCGGTCTCAAGAAGCGCCTGTCATGGCATCCGGCGGCGATGAGGCGCGCCCGGCCGGGACAAGCTTCAACTTGTTCACCAATTGATCAGCGCCGCAACTCAACCTGAGGCGTCCGGACGTTGAGCGCGGCGGCCCGGCAGGTGGTGAAAGCTATCGGCCGGGGCTTGCCTTGGAACGAAAGCGGCATGGCTGATTTAAAGCGCATGCCTCGCTACCATTTCGATCTAGTCGACAGCAAAACGGTCGCCGATCAGGGCGGGCAGTTGCTTGAGGACTCGTCGGTTGCCATCCAAGTCGCTAATCGGTTGGCTCAGGAATTATCCGAGACCCGGCCCGAATTGCAGGGCAAAGGTTACAAGGTCCTCGTCACCGACGCAGATGGCGAGCTTGTTCACCAAGCACCGCTAGACAAGTTCAAGCTGGTTTAGCGGCGTCAACTAGTCATGACACGATTGCGGCCTGCATCCTTCGCCTTGTACAGGGCTGCGTCAGCGCGCGCCAAGATGTCCTCCGGCGCATCATTGGGGCGAACCTGCGCTATGCCTGCGGAGAACGTCACGCGTAATTCGTCTGAAATAGAATTCCAGTCCAGTTCTGAAATAATTTGCCGCAGTTGGTCCATTGCCGAAAGGGCTTGATCCTTCGAGCCAAGCGGCATGACCACAAGAAATTCTTCGCCGCCATATCTGCCAAGCTTGTCTATGGAACGCATGTTGGCAGCAAGCGTGATTGCAAAGCCTCGCAGAACCTCGTCACCGGTTGGATGACCATAGCCGTCGTTGATGCGTTTGAAGAAATCTATGTCCAAAATAGCGACTGCGCACGGCGTACCTGCACGTTGCGCCCGTGCCATTTCATCGTTCAAACCGCGCAAGATGTAGCGCCGGTTTAGCACACCGGTGAGTTCATCGATGTGTGCAAGCTCTTCGATCTTGGCGTGCGCAACCTTCAGTTCATTGCCGCGCTTGTAAAGCGCTTCGCGGAGAGAAGCGCCATAGAGACCGGTGAACGCGCATCGGCCAAGAGCAGTGACAAAGCACAGCAAAGTTAGATGCCGCTCTGCAAACGACTCCATAGGCATGGCGATGGGCTGGTGAGTCAGAGTAAAGATGGACGTAAGGCCAATCGCAGCATACGCCCAAACGATGCCGGTCTGCCGAGCAGACATACGGAGTGCCCCAAACCCAAGGACCACGAAGACGATGCAGGCGAAATAGAATCCGACCTGGGGAATGAAATAGATTGCGGCTAGTTGGATGCCTATGCTTCCGAGACTCTGCGGCACCGTGAGGTAGTGATCCTGGAAGCGGTCATTGAAGTGCATTTCTGACAGGATCAACGTTATCGCGGTCCACCCAACTCCTGCCGCGAGGTACCAGGCTGAAGCGAAAGCCGGTATGGTGCCGTTGAGGGAGTAGAGAAATAGGATAGCAGCATCCAAGATGAAGCTGACCATCTGCGCAAGGTACATCTGCCGCCGCAAGCGGGCGCGCTTTTTAGAAGACTTATGATTGAAGGTGCGAGCGTCCGCCACCGCCGCACTTTGAATAGCAGACTCCGCCATGCCGGATTTTCCCGATTTCTGCCAAGGAAACCCGAAATGCGTTAAAATTCAACGGAAGACCGTTGGTTAGCGGATGGTTAAGCGCGCCTCATCGACGGAGTGCAAATCTATTTCGCATGGCTGTGAGAGGAAGGGCCGCCTGGCGGGCGATCCCTCCAAGGCAGCGCTAGTGAGGAGAGACCAACGCCGCCAAACTGAATGCCACCACGGAGGCGGCGGCTAACGACCACAATGCTATTGCTATCTCTCGCGGCATACGGATTTAACGGGACTCAATTCTTCGCGTTCCTAGCCGCTCCCCTAATTAGCTTTGGTTACAAAGTGCACACTCGCCACGCGAGCTTCCCAAGGAACATACGCCATTCACATATGTTAACCTGGCGAGGGGCCGTCGCCATGACCCACACGGTTTTGATAGTAGACGATGATCCTGACGTGCTCGATGTGATCGCAAGCATGCTGGAAAATATTGGGTGAAGTAGTCACCGCCCATAGCGGCTTCGAAGCTTTGGACAAGCTTCGCACTAACGAAAAAATCTCGATCCTGATCACCGACATAAACATGCCGGGGATGGATGGTCATGAACTGGCCGAACGAGCGCGACGCATTCGTCCATCCCTGAAGATGCTTCAACTGTCAGGGCGCGAGCAACGGAAGGGTGGACTACCATTGCTTAGAAAGCCTTTCACCGAAAATGACTTGGCTCGAGTGATGCAACAAACGACCGGCATTTGTTAGGGCAACAGCGACCCTAAGCATCGCTGAAGCTCTTCAAGTGGAAGGGGCTTCTGAAGAACGGGGCATTCCGCAAAGCTCTGCAGCCCCCCGGCACCATATCCGGTCGCTAAGGCGAATGGGATGCCCCTCGCCTGGGTGGCCCTTTTCGTTGAGCGCCGGAAGATGCCTCTGAGTCATTGCGTTGGCGACGGGCTTGGCTCAGGCGCCATAACAGCGCCGGGTCCGTCATGCACGCATGTGCCGGTGTTGCTCAACAAGCGCTTGGCTTGCGCAGGCATACGGCGGGCTTCGCTGCACAAGTCGTTCAAGCTGAACTTCGATGATTGGTTCTACGCGATTGATGATCGCGCGTGCATTGTCCGTGGAAGTGCCAGTCGTGCTGGCATTCCGTTCGCAACGGCGCACGTTACTTACAGGAAGCTCTAAACCTTTGGCGTGAACTCACGCATGAACTGGCTTGCGTGCTCGATTTGATTCCGCAGGTATTCCGCCTGAAGTGAAACAACCTCTTGAAGGCTTTTCGCCGCCGCAAGCTGCCGCGCGTATTCCAATGAAGTGGCGACGTTCTGTTGCGCGAAGTTCAGTGCAAGATCGCCCGGCAATTTGGCATGCTCAAAAAAAGAACGAGAATGCCTCTCGGTCTGGTCAATAGTCTTCTCAACAAGCTCGCGCACGTCGGGCGGCACGTCCAAATATTGATGTCGCATTTTATTGCCAGCGGATGGGCGTATACCGCAACTTGCGGTGCTCAATTTCGTTTTGAAGCTGTTCGGCGTAAGCGCGAACGTTCGGTCCAATGAAGCGGTAGCGACCACCGGTGGCATCATCGGCGGCCACTTGCCGCCGAATGCTCTGCCACATGGCAAGCAAGCTTTGATCTGTACTGCTTTTAAAGTTCATGTTCGCTCCGTTACTGATCCCTTCCAGATCGTAAACGGATGCGCAAGACCGAAGCGCGAACAAAAGCATGGCTAACCAGCTCGTCCGGTTAGCCAGGCGCTATTGCTAAACCTATGTAGTTTCTGGATTTCACTTGACGGATGGCGCTCCCTAGGGGAATCAAACCCCTGTTACAGCCTGGAGAGGTTATCGCTCTTTCAACAACCGTTGCTGCTAGTGGCAAGGGCCCGCGGATGCCCGGGTAAGGACTCCGTGCGTTACCCCGTTTGTTACCCAGGCCGCGTGAATCTACTAATCTTCGACAGCCAGTTCTTTATAAGTGACTGTTTTAGCTGGCGATCCCGGCATGACTCGAACATGCGACCTACGGTTTAGGAAACCGTCGCTCTATCCGGCTGAGCTACGGGACCGCGGAACCCGCAGAGCGGGTTACCGGGGCTTCATATCAAAGCGGAGGCGGGATCGGAAGCCCTCACCTCGATCAATGCAAACGCCAGCCGGACAGCCTCACGCCCGGATATTGTTGTCCTTCACCACCTTACCCCAAGTGGCGACCTGCCTGTCGAAGAAGGTCTTGAAGGCGGGACCATCCTCAAGCAGCAGCGTCATCTGCTGGGTCTCCTTGAGCTGCGCCGCGGTGGCGGGCTCGCTCAGGATCTCCTTGGACGCCGTCGTGAGGGCTGCGACGATGTCCGGCGGCGTCCCCGTCGGCGCGAAGATGCCCCACCAGGCCAGCGTCTCGAAATCCGGGAAGCCGGCCTCGATCGCGGTCGGCGTATCCGGCAGGCCGGGCAGCCGCTCGCGGCCGAGTTGCAGGATCGGGCGCAGCATGTTGGTGCCGAGCTGGGCTGCGACCAGCGCCGCAGATCCCGCGATCAGATCGACGTGGCCGCCGAGCACGTCGTTCATCGCGGGGCCGCCGCCGCGATAGGGCACGTGCATGATCTCGACGCCGGCCTTGTTGCCGAGCACGGTCATGGCGAGATGGCCGAGCGTGCCGATGCCGACGGAGGCATATTTCACCGCGCCGGGCGTCGCCTTGCAGGCCGCCACCACGTCGGCGAAGCTCTTGTAGGGACGGCCCGCACCGGCCGCGATCACATATGGCGCGGTGCCGACCAGCAACACCGGCATCAGCTCGCGCTCGACATCGACGGGCGGCTTGTCGAGGATGGAGGGGATCACCGCGTGGGAATCGAAGGTGACCAGGAACGTCGAGCCATCAGGCGGGCTCTTGGCGACCTGCGCCGCACCGAGCGCGCCGGCGGCGCCCGACTTGTTCTCGACGATGACGATGCGGTTGAGCTTGGTTTGCAGATGGCTCTGGAGCAGCCGCGCCATCGCATCGGTCGATCCGCCCGGCGGAAACGGCACCACCAGCGTGATTTTTGAAGCCTGCGCCAACGCCGGCGTCATCGCGAGAATAGCCGGCGCTGCGAGCAGCGTCCGTCGTGTGATCGTCATGGTATCCCTCCCCTGTTTTCTCGCGCCCGGCTTTTGCTCTTGGCGCTTTAGGTCGTTCCGAAACCGGATCCCGCTTTTCTGTATTCTGGCCGCGGCGGACTGAAGATGTCCAGCACGCGAGCGCCGTCGGGGCCGGCGCGCATGGTGTGCGGCACGTTGCCGGGCGTGCGCCAGAAATCGCCCTTCTTCACGGCAATCTCCTCATCGCCCTGGACACGGATGGCGGAGCCGTCGAGCAGCACGCCCCATTGCTCCTCGGGATGATGGTGCAGCGTGCCTTGCGCATGCGGCGCCAGGGTCACCACCGACAGCATGGCCTGCTCGCCGGAGAAGATGCGCGTGGTCACGCCTGCCGCGAGCTCGCGAAACAATCCGCCGGCTGTGTCGTCGAGATTGTGGAATTCGTCCTTCTGGCTCACGCCATCCTCCCCTTCTTTTTCTCTGTTCAGGATTTGCCATACGAGCCCTGATAACGGCCCTCGCGGATCGCCTTCAGCGTCTCCTCCTCGCGCGCGACCTGGGCCCGCACGGCATCCAGCAACGCCGCGGCACCGGAGGCGGCAAACGACACCACGCCGTCCTCGTCGCCGACGACGATGTCGCCGGGCGAGATCACGCTGCCGCCGATCGAAACAGGCACGTTGATCTCGCCGGGGCCGTTCTTGTAGGGGCCGCGGTGGATCACCGCGCGGGCGTAGCAGGGGAAGTCGTCGGCCGCGAAGGATGCGACATCGCGGATGGCGCCGTCGATCACATAGCCTTCGGCTTTGCGCCACCTCGCGATGGTCTTCATGATCTCGCCGACCAGCGCGCGCGTCTCGTCGCCACCGCCGTCGACCACGATGACGTCGCCGGGGCCCACCAGCTCGAGCGCGCGGTGGATGGCGAGATTGTCGCCGGGACGGGTGCGGACCGTGAAGGCCGTGCCCACCAGCTTGGCGCCGTGATGATAGGGCTTGAGGCCCACTGCGCCCGGCAGCCGCCCGAGATTGTCCGAAATGACCGAGGTCGGCGCACCGCGAAAACCCTCGATGATCGCGGCCGGTGGCTTCGGCACGGAGTTCGCAGCGATGGTGATGGTCATGTCCCAAAATCCTTGTCATTGCCTCACTTGGCGTGCGCCCTTTACTCTGCGTGCGCCCGCGCCTTCGCCGGCCAAATCCGGAAGGCGCGCCCTTCCTTCATCCATGTTGCGCGCTCGTCGCGCAACATGGTGCGGCGAACTTTTCCGGAATCATCGCGCGGCGGGGCGCTGACGATCTCAAAACTTTCAGGATGCTTGTAGCGGCTGAGCCGATCCTTCAGGAAATCCGCCATGCCGTCGGCGATCGTCTGGCCGTCCGCGTCGGGCTCCGGCTCGACGATGGCATGCACGCGCTGGCCCAATTCCGGATCGGGCAGTCCTACCACCACGCAGGACCGCACGCCGGGGAACTCGGAGACCGCCGCCTCGACCTCGGCCGGATAGATGTTGGCACCGCCACGCAAGACCATGTCGGCAAGGCGGTCGCCGAGATAGAGATAGCCTTCGGCGTCCAGCCGGCCGATGTCGCCGAGCGATTCCCAGCCATCGGCGCGCCGCTTCGGCTCGGCGCCGAGATAGTGATAGGTGGCGTCTTGGCCGTCATTGTTGAGGAAATAGATCTCGCCCGTCTCGCCCGGCGCGACGTCGTTGCCGTCCTCGCCGATGACACGCAGCTTCGCCGTCTCGCCGATCTTGCCGACCGAGCCTTTATGCGTCAGCCATTCCGTGCCTGATATGATGCAGGAGCCTTGGCGTTCGGTGCCGCCATAGAGCTCCCAGACCCTGTCAGGTCCGAGCCAGGCGATCCAGTTTTCCTTCAGCCAGGGCGGCATGGGTGCAGCCATATGAAACACGGTCTGAAGGCTCGAGACGTCGTAGGCGTTGCGCACGTGCTCCGGCAGCGCCCAGATCCGGTGCATCATGGTGGGCACGAAATTGACCCATTGCACGCGCTCGCGCGCGATTTGCCGCAGCGCCTCCTCGGCATCGAACTTGACGAGGCCGGTGAGCTGGCCGCCGGTGAACAGCGCGTAATGCGACACGATGAACGGCGCATTGTGATAGAGCGGACCGGGATTGAGCAGCGAGACCCCGAAGGGGATGTTGAGCGGCGGCGTGGCGATGGTGTCGGTCACCGCCGGCTGGTGATCGAGGATCACCTTCGGGCGGCCGGTCGATCCGCCGCTGGTCATGGCTTTCCAATAGCGCGCCACCGGTGCGGTGAGCGGCTCGTCCGAAAAGCCTTCCGGCACGAAATCCGCAGGCAGTCGGTTCGGCGCGTTCCAGTCGACTTCGCCGCCAGCCACCAGGGCCGGCTTCAAGATGTCGAGCACCGCGGCGGCTTCGCCGCGCGGCAGCCGCCATGACAGCGAGGTCGGCGTCGCTCCGCATTTCCACACCGCAAACGAGGTCTCGAAGAACGCATTGCCGTTCGGCAAACCGATCGCGACGAAGTCGCCGGGCCTGACGCCCTTGGCCATGAACGCCCGCGCGCGCCGGTTGGCGCCGCGCTCGAGCGCATCCCATGTCAGCGTATCCTGCCCGTGACGGACGGCGATCGTGCCTTGCGGTTTGCGCTCGGCGTACCAGCGCGGCACATCGGACAGGGGCAGCAGCATCAGGCGTTTCCACTTCGTTTTCTTGGCGTCGCCAATGAGGCGACCGCAGGATGAAGTGACGCTGTGACTCCTGAGCCACGTCAAGCAAAAAATGTCAGCATCGCAGCCATGAAATTCCCGGGTTCCATGGGTGACAAGCCGGCCATAAAGGGGCAAAAATCAGTCCGACTCAGCTCGGGTTGAGTTTTGCAAGGAATGCTCTCGTAGAATGTCGGACGTAGTTGCATCGCGTCGTGCGGCGCTTGTGGTTGCCGCAGCAGGATTTTTCCTGCTGGCGCCGTCGCATGCCCAGGCACAATGGTGGAAGCGCGCGCCTGTTGACTTCGAGGCCTGCGCCGACGCCGCCGAAAAAGCCACGACCAAATCCGAGAAGACGGCTGCGCTTGCCGACTGCAACGCCAAATTCGCCGGCCGGCGCAAGGCAGGCGGCGGCTATTCCTATTACGATTTCCTCCAGGACCGCACCTTCGATATCGCCGGCCCCAATCCGACGCCGGAGGAGCAGAAGAAGATCGACGAAGCCTACACCGCCTATCTCGCCAATCAGCGCCGCAGCAATGAAGCCGCGCAGGCCACCGCGCGCCAGCAGCGCGAGCAGCAGGAACAACAAGTGCAGCAGCTCCAGCGGGTCGCGTTGCGAACCGAGGTCGAGCGCGTGCCGGTGCCGGTCGAGCGGCCGAAAGTCCAGCAGGCCGCCATCGGCGACGCGCGGCCGCGGCCGAAGGGCGCGCCCTGCACCAAGGGCTCGTTCTCCTGCGAATGGCCGCGGCTGTCGGATGGTTTGAACGACATCAAGAAGCTGTTCAGCCCGACGCCGAGCAAGCCGGCGAAGAAGGGCTGAGTCTCCGCCGTCATTGCGAGCGCAGCGAAGCAATCCAGGGTCTTTCCGCGTGGGGATTCTGGATTGCTTCGCTGCGCTCGCAATGACGGGGTGATGGAGACCGCGCTTACATCCTCAGTTCGGAGGCTTCTTCTTGCTGCGCTTGGGAGACGCAACGGGCGCATTCGCAGGCGCCGTTGTCGTCGGAGAACTGCCCAATTGCGACCTGCTCTCCTGCAATCGCCTGTCATAGCCGGGAGAGTTCATGACCGTCGGCGGCCGGGCCTCCGCGACCGAGGACGCGGCGCAGAGCACGGTCAACGCGAATCCGATCGTCAGACGACGTTTCATCGTTGCTCCTCCCGTCGCGCAGCCTGAACTCATGCGTTATCCGCGAACCTGCTGCGGCGTCAGCCGCGGTGAGCCCTTGCCCGCAGCCTCAGCCTCTTTGATCAGCGCAACAATGCGGCGCGACAGCGGCACGTCGACATTGTTTTGTTCGGCGAGCGCGATGATCGCGCCCTGGAGATAGTCGACCTCGGTCTTGCGGCCCTGCTTCAAATCCTGCCACATCGAGGAACGCGCCTCGGGATCGATCTTCATGGTCCGTCCCAGGATCAGCTTGAAAATCGAATCAGGCAGTCTCAGCAAGCTGGGCGTCCAGGATGACGGGATCGGCGTCGCCGAGACCGGTGTAATGCCCGCGGCCCTCATCGCAGCCAGCCCTTCCGCCATCTGGTCGGCGAACAGCCTTCGCCAGTCGCGGTTCGCCAATTGCGCGGCAAGCGGCATATCGGACAAGGCGCTGAGCGCGTTGTTCAAATTGATGATCAACTTGCCCCATTGTACGCCGGTGATGTCGCGGCTCGCGCGCATGGCGAGCCCCGGCACCGACAGCGCTGCGGCCGTGTTCGCGTCGTCTTCGCCAACATGAATGTCGCCGGAGGTCGAGCGGTGGAAGCGGCCCTCGCCCATCCCGACCACGTTGAAAGGCACCATGCCGGCGAGCACGCGGCGGTCGCCGAGGCGCTCGCGCAGCACCGCGACATTGCCGACGCCGTTTTGCAGCGAGACGATGACGGCGTCCTGCGGCGCATGCTGCGCGATCTGGTCGGCGACACCTGCCGTGTCGGCGCTCTTCACCGTGACCAGCACGATGCCGGCGCTGTGAAAGATCGCGGGATCTTCCGACAGCGCGAGGCGGCCTGGGTCGAGCTTCGTCTCGGAGCCGTCGAAATCGGTCAGAACCAGGCCGAACCGCTCGATCTCGGTCTTCACCCGCGGCCGCACCAGGAACGCGACGCGGTGGCCGGCAGCCGCCAGGGTGCCGCCGACGAAACATCCGATGGCGCCTGCGCCGGCCACCACGATCGGTCGATCCGTCATCACCTCGGCTTGCCCCCTTTAACGATCTGCCCTCGATAGCAGAGGCTGTGCCTGCTGCCCATTCCCGCAGTTGCGGCGCAATCGCCTTGTAACCGTCATGACAGCCTCATATGTTTTCGAACGGGGCTTGTTACCGGCAAGAAAGCGCCAAAGGAGAACGCCATGGGTTTGCTCGACGTCCTCAACGGCATGCAGAACGGCCCGCGCGGCCCAAGCACGCCGAGTTCACAATCCTCATCCAGCGGCGGCATGTCGCCCATGACCATGGCCCTCCTTGGCCTGCTCGCCTGGAAGGCATTCAAGCATTTGAGCGGCAACCAGACCGGCAGCGCGCCGCAGCCGTCTCCGGCACCGACGCATCTCCCCCCGCCGGTGAATGCGGGCGCTGGCGGTGGCCTCGGTGACCTGTTGAAGGGCGGCCTTGGCGGCCTGCTCGCGGGCGGCGCGGCCGGCACCGTGCTCAGCGGCGGGCTCGGCGATCTCCTCAACCAGCTCCAGCAGAGCGGTCATGGCGACGCTGCCAATACCTGGGTCGGCAAGGGCGAGAACAAGGCGATCGCACCAGGCGATCTCGCCAATGCGCTCGGCGCCGACCAGATCGAGAGCCTGTCCGCCCAAAGCGGCCTGTCTCGTGACGAGCTGCTCTCCGGCCTCAGCCAGTATCTGCCGCAGGTGGTCGATCATCTGACGCCGGACGGACGGCTGCCGACCGAACATGAGATCGCGGGCAGAGTCTGATTTAGTTTAGTCAAACGAGGGAAGCACGGACATGAGCATGGGTGGCTTGTTGTGGATCATCGTCGTCGGCTTCGTCGCCGGCCTCATCGCGCGTTGGCTGGCGCCGGGACCGAACAATCCGAGCGGCTTCATCCTCACCACCATCCTCGGCATCGCCGGCGCGTTTCTCGCGACCTTCATCGGCCAGGCCATCGGGCACTACAGTCCCGACCAGGGCGCGGGATTCATCATGGCCACCATCGGCGCCGTGGTGGTGCTATTCATCTGGCACCGGCTGGTGGCGAGCGGCGTGATCAAGGGGTAGCGCGCCAGTGTGAGCTATCAACATACTCGGTGTCGTCCCGGCGAAGGCCGGGACCCATAGCCACCGAATTCAGTTTGGCGAAGACTAGCAATTCCCGGTTTCGCGCCTCACTACCTCTTGTGGTTATGGGTCCCGGCCTTCGCCGGGACGACGCCCGTATTTGCCGCGCTAGCCGCGCCCTCACGTCACCAAATGCATGCCCGCATCCATGCGCACGACCTCGCCGGTCATGTTGCTGGAGGCCGGCATCGCCAGGAAGCAGACGAGTTGCGCGATGTCTTCCGCCGATGATGCGACCTTCAGCGGCACCTTGGCCACGACGCTGTCGCGCACTTGCTTGGCGCCCGCCTCGCCACGGCCTTTGGTGAACCAGGGCGTATCGATATAGCCCGGGCATACCGTGTTGACACGGATCAGCGGCGCCAGCGCGCGCGACAGCGACAGCGTCATCGTGTTGAGCGCGCCCTTGCTCGCGGCGTATGCGATCGACGATCCGACGCCGCTGATGCCGGCGACGGAGGAGATGTTGACCACGGCGGACGGCCGCCCAGAGGCCTTGGCGCCCGCCTCGAGCAGGCTGCGCGCCGCGCGCACCATCTGGAACGGGCCGATGGTGTTGACGCCGTACAGGCGCTGGAAATCTTCCGCCGACAATCCATCGAGATCGGCATGAGCGACATGCTTGGTGGTGCCGGCATTGTTGACGAGCACGTCGAGCCGGCCCCAGGCGCCAGCTGCCGCAACGATCTTGCGGCAATCGTCATCCTTGGAGACGTCGCCCTGCGCGACCAGAACTTCCGGTGAGCCCGCTTTGCGGCACAGCTCAGCGGTCGCCTCCGCTTCCTTCTGGCTCGAGGAATAGTTGATGACGAGCCGCGCTCCGCTCCGTGCGAGAATTTCCGCGGTCGCAGCACCCAGGCCGGAGGCGGACCCCGTCACGATTACGCACAAACTGTCCTTTGCCATCCGGATTTCCTTCCCCTTGATTGAGTATCGACATTCTGTTTAGCGAGTTTGCCGCGCCCTGCAAATCGAGCAAACTCCGCTAAGCGGAATTAGCTCATCGCCCATGCCCGCGCCGCAGGTTGACCTGCGATCAGCGCTTGTCAGGGCCATGGCTTTTTTGGATCATCGGGCGCAAGAAGAACCTGCGCGTCCGCCCACGGGGCGGGAAGCGCCAATGGCAAAACACGGGGAACGCTGTGGCGGAGAGTGACAATATCGTCGTCGAGACCGCGGAGAAAATCTTCGCCAATCTCGCCGATCCGCAGACCGTCAACAACGACAAGAAGGATTCGTGGCAGGCGCCGCTGTGGCAGGCGCTGAGCGAAGCCGGCTTGCCGTTGGCCTGGGTGCCGGACGATCTCGGCGGCTCCGGCGCGAGCCTTGCCGACGGCTTTGCGCTGCTGAACGCGGCCGGCCGTTTCGCAGTCGCGGTTCCCCTGGCCGAGACCATGCTCGCCGGCTGGCTGCTGGCGCAGGCGAAGATCGCCTCCCCCGAGGGCGAGATGACGGTGCTGCCGGCATCCCCGAAGGATCGGATCACGCGCGATGCCGATGGTGCGCTCTCCGGCCGCGCCCGCGGCGTGCCCTTCGCAAAGGCGGCAAAGCACTTCGCAGTGCTGGTCCACGGCAAGGACGGCGCCTCGATCGCGCTGGTCGATGCGAGCAAGGGCCGGATCGAGACCGGGCTCAATGTCGGCTACGACCACAGCGACACCGTCACGCTCGACAAGGTGCAGCCCGTCACCGCCAAGCCCGCCCCGAGCGGCTTTGACCAGACCACAATGATGCTGATGGGCGGCGCCGCGCGCAGCCTTCAGATCGCGGGCGCGCTGGAATCGATGCTTGACATCTCCGTGCGCTATTCCAACGAGCGCGTCGCGTTCGAAAAGAAGATCTCGAAATTCCAGGCCGTGCAGCACAATCTCGCCCGCCTTGCCGGCGAGTCGGCTGCCGCCCTGGCCGCGGCGACCTCCGCGGCCGACGCCATCGCCAACGCAAAGTCGTTCGACGACGCGGTCTATCTCGAAGCCGCCTCGGCAAAAATCCGCTGCGCGGAAGCCGCGGAAAAGGGCGGCGCCATTGCGCATCAGGTCCATGGCGCGATCGGCTTCACCTTGGAGCACATCCTGCACCGCTATTCGCTGCGTGCACTGGCCTGGCGCGACGATTTCGGTTCGGAGAGCCACTGGGCCGTCGAGCTCGGCAAGCTCATTGCAAACCGCGGCGCCGACGAATTGTGGCCGCTCGTGGCTTCGCGCTGACCAGGGACGAGACAACAATGACCGCTGCCCTCCGTTTCGATCCGATCCGTCTGCCCGAGAAATGCGAGCAATTGCGCAAGGAAGTGCGCGCCTTCCTCGCCGAAGAGATCGCCGCCGGCACCTTCGATCCGCACAAGCCCAACCGCGAAGACACCGACGCGCCGGAATTTTCCCGCCGGGTCGGCGCCAAGGGCTGGCTCGGCATGACATGGCCGAAAAAATATGGCGGCCAGGAACGCTCCTTCCTCGAACGTTACGTGGTGACGGAGGAGATGCGCGTCGCCAACGCGCCGACGCGGCGATTCTTCGTCGCCGACCGCCAGAGCGGGCCGGTGCTGATCAAATACGCGCCCGAGCACATCAAGATGGACATCCTGCCGCGCATTTGCCGCGGCGAGATCTGCTTCGCGATCGGCATGAGCGAACCGAACTCCGGCTCGGACCTGTTCGCCGCGAAGACGCGAGCGACCAAGACCGACGGCGGCTATCTCATCAACGGCACCAAGATATGGACCTCGTCGGCGCATATCGCCGACTACATGATCGCGATCTTCCGGACGTCGCAGCCGACCAAGGAAAACCGCCGTCACGGCCTGACCCAGTTCCTGGTCAAGATGAAGCAGCCGGGCATCCAGGTGAACCCGATCGGCCAGATCACCGGCCAGTACGAGTTCAACGAGGTCGTCTTCACCGATTTCTTCGTGCCCGACGACCATGTGCTCGGCGAAGTCGACGGCGCCTGGAAGCAGGCCACCAGCGAGCTCGCCTATGAGCGTTCGGGCCCCGAGCGCTTCCTGGAGACCTATTATGTGCTGACCGAGTTGGTTCGCGCTGTCGGCCCCGATCCTGATACCCGCAGTGCCGAAGGCATCGGCCGGCTGGTGGCGCAGCTCCACACCATGCGGCGCATGTCGGTCTCGGTCGCGGGCATGTTGCAGGCCGGCAAGGAGCCGGTCGTGGAAGCGTCCATCGTCAAGGACATCGGCACGGTGTGGGAGCAGCAGCTGCCGCATCGCGTGCGCGATCTCGCCGCCTTCGTCGAGGAGACCGCGACCAACCGCGAGACGCTGGAGCGGCAGCTCGACTTCGCGATCAAGACCGCGCCGAAACTCACCATCCAGGGCGGCACCACCGAGGTGCTGCGCGGCATCATCGCCCGCGGGCTTGGTCTGCGCTAACTCTCCGAGGACATCATGAGCACTTACAAAGATATCGGCGTCGAGAAAGTTGGTCACGTCGGCACCATCGAGATCCGCCGCCCGCCGCTGAACTTCTTCGACATTTCGCTGATCAACCAGATCGCGGACGCGCTCGACGCGTTCGATCGCGACATCGAGATTCGCGCCTCGGTGCTGTCGGCGCAGGGCAAGGCGTTTTGCGCCGGCGCGAATTTCCAGGATCCGGCACGGCAGGCGCAAGAGGCACGCGAAGCCGACAAGACGGCAAAGGGCGATCCGGCCGACAGCCTCGGGGCGATCAACCATCTCTATATCCAGGCCGTGCGCATCTTCCGCGCCAAGAAGCCGATCGTCGCGGCCGTGCAGGGCGCCGCCATCGGTGGCGGATTGGGCCTCGCGGTCTCGGCGGACTTCCGGGTCACCTGCCCCGAAGCGCGATTCTCCGCAAACTTTACCAAGCTTGGCTTTCATCCCGGCTTCGGCCTGACCGTGACGCTGCCCGAGCTGATCGGCAAGAACAACGCCGAGCTGATGTTCTACACCAGCCGCCGCGTCACCGGCGAGGAGGCCTTCAAATGGGGCCTCGCCAACGAACTGGTGCCGCAGGACCAGGTCAAGACGGCCGCACTGAAGCTCGCCAGCGAAATCGCCGAATGCTCCCCGCTCGGCCTCGTCTCCACCCGCGCCACGATGCGCGCCGGGTTGGCCGACCGCGTCATGGCCGCGACCAATCACGAGCTCGAGGAGCAGACCCGCCTGCGCGCGACGGAAGACTTCAAGGAAGGCGTGAAAGCCACGGAAGAGCGCCGCGCGGCGAATTTCAAGGGAAGGTGATTGCGGCAGGGTCGCGCCGCACGCCCTCTCTCAATCCGTCATCCTGAGGTGCTCCCAGCGCGATGCCTAGCATCGCGCTGGGAGCCTCGAAGGATGAGCGGCCCCGCTGGTGGCCGTCGCCCTTCGAGGCTCGCCCAAGAGGCGAGCACCTCAGGGTGACGGATCACTACCAAGCACTCAACTGACGCGGAACGTCACCCCGCCGAGCAAGAACTCGTTGCCCGCCACGGCATGTCCCTTCGCCCTCGCGGCGTGCAACACACCGGCAACATCAGCGACCCGAAACTCCAGCGCGCTCATGATTTCGCTGGCGCCCTTCACGAAACGGAAGGTCGCGTTGGGCAACTTCAGTTCAGCATCGCCGCTCGGCGCAACGCCGATGATCTTGCCCCAATGCTCGGCCAGCCCTTGCGGATCCGGGCTCTGCATTTCCACGCTCGTCAACGCCTGCGTCACGTCCTTGCGGATGAATTTTTGCCAGTCTGGCCCCGCCGGTGGATACGGACCCAAAATGTCGTCGCTGCCTTCGGTGTGGTTGAACTCGATGAAGGCGGCGCGGCAGTCGCGGGGATGGAGCTGCACGCCGTGATAGGGCGCGTGGTCGATGACGTTGGCGGTGCGCACGCCAAGCGCGTTGGCGTTACGACCGCGCTCGTCGGGATCGTTGCAGCAGAAGATCGCCATGTAGCCGCCGCGCCCGCCGCTCTTCTCGATGAAGCGGCCGGCCGTGGTGCCGTCCTTGAACGGCGCGACCACCTCCAGCAGGATCGTGTCGACCGGCAGCAGCGCGTTCTCCAGGCCGTACTTTGCGACATTGCCATCGCGGTAGCAGACAGCGAGACCCATGATATCAGCGATATCGGTGATTACGGGCGCGAGCTGCGGCGCGACCAGGCAGATCTGCCGCAACCGCATATAGGGCGCCATCGTCATGCGCCCTTGAAGGTCGGCTTGCGCTTCTCGACGAACGCCTTGGTGGCCTCCTTGTGATCCTCGGTATCGCTGCAGCGGGTGTGGTGGATCGCCTCGCCGTCGAAACAATCCTCCAGCGCCAGATGCTCGGCATTGTTGATGTTGCGCTTGATGAAGCCGAGCGCGATCGAGGGCCCCTGTGCCAGCGACAGTGCGAGCTCGTGCGCGGCCGCGTCGATCTCGGCGTCGGGCACGACCTTGGTCACCATGCCGATCGCATGCGCTTCTTTCGCCGTCAGCACCGGCGAGGTCAGATAGAGCTCGCGCGCCCGCGCGCTGCCGAGCAGCTGGGTGAGGAAATAGGTGCCGCCGTAATCGCCGGAGAAGCCGACCTTTGCGAACGCGGTGGTGATCTTGCAGGATTCGGAGGCGACGCGGAGGTCGCACGACAGCGCCATCGACAGACCCGCGCCGGCGGCAGCGCCGTCGAGCTGCGCCACCACGGGTTTTGGCATCTGGTGCAGGATGCGCGACACCTCCATGCCGCGGCGCAGGTTCGCCATCTTCACTTCGAACGGCAGCGGCGCCCGGCCCTCGGCCATCGACTTGACGTCGCCGCCGACGCAGAAGCTGCCGCCCGCGCCCTTGAACAAGACCGCACGCACCTCCGGATCATCAGCCGCGCGCCGTGCCGCCACGACCAGCCCGGCGACCATGTCCGGGTTGAGCGCGTTCTTCCGCTCGGGCCGGTTCATGGTGATGGTGAGCAGCCCGCCTTCGAGCTTCTGCAGGACCATGTCGTTCATGGGACGTCTCCCTTGCTGTTCTTTGCTTCGGTCTATCGACGCTCGTCATTGCGGGCGAAGCGAAGCAATCCAGAAATGTTTCCGCGGAGACAGCCTGGATTGCTTCGTCGCTTCGCTCCTCGCAATGACGAGGTTTATTTCTTCACCAACGGGCAGCGCGACTGCTCCAGGGACTGGAACGCTTCGCTGCCGGGCACGGTGGCGAGCAGCTTGTAGTCGTCCCAGCGGCCCTTGGATTCCGACGGCTTCTTGACCTCGAACAGGTACATGTCGTGCAACATGCGGCCGTCCTCGCGGATCTTGCCGTTCTTGGCGAAGAAGTCGTTGATCGGCGTCTCCTTCATCACTTTCATGACTGTTGCAGCGTCCGTCGTGCCGGCCGACTTCACGGCCTTCAGATAGTGCGTCACGGAAGAGTAGACGCCGGCTTGCGCCGAGGTCGGCGGCCGCTTCATGCGTTCCTGGAAGCGCTTCGAGAACGCGCGGGTGTCGTCGTTCAGATCCCAGTAGAAGGCTTCCGCCAGCAACAGGCCCTGCGCGGTCTCCAGCCCGATCGAGTCGATGTCGGTCACGAAGGCGAGCAGCGGCGAGACCTTCTGGCCGCCCTTGGTGATGCCGAACTCGGCGGCCTGCTTGATGGCGTTGACGGTGTCGCCGCCGGCGTTCGCGAGCCCGATCACCTTTGCCTTCGAGGCTTGGGCCTGGAGTAGGAACGACGAGAAATCCGACGTATTGAGCGGATGGCGCACGCTGCCGAGCACCTTGCCGCCGGTCTTGGTCACGACGGCGCTGGTGTCCTTCTCCAGATCCTGGCCGAAGGCGTAGTCGGCGGTGAGGAAGTACCAGGTGTCGAGGCCGGACTTCACGGCCGCAAGGCCGGTCACATTGGCCTGACCGTAGGTGTCGAACACGTAGTGGATGGTGTAGGGACCGCAGGCCTCGTTGGTGAGGCGGATCGAGCCCGGGCCGTTGAACATGATGATCTTGTTACGCGCTTTCGCGATCTCGCCGGCGGCAAGCGCAGTCGCGGAGGCCGCGACGTCGTAGATCATCTCGACGCCCTGATTGTCGAGCATGTCGCGAGCGATGTTGGCAGAGAGATCGGCCTTGTTCTGATGGTCGGCAGCCAGCACCTGGATCTTGCGGCCGAGCACCTCGCCGCCAAAGTCCTCCACGGCCATCTTGGCCGCGGTCTCGCTGCCGGGGCCGGTGATGTCGGCATAGAGGCTCGACATGTCGAGGATACCGCCGATCTTCAGTGGCGGCTTGTCCTGCGCCTGCACGGCGCTTGCACTCAGCGCCAGCGCAGCAGCGAAAATGCCCGACAAAACATGCTTCATCGAAAAAGACCTCCCTTGATCGCCTGTCTCTAATGGCGGCTTGGTTATTGGTGTTGTCGCAATCATGCCGCATGCGCGACAGCGCAGCAAGCGCGCGGGACGATGCAGATGAACGATCAACACGCGCTTTCCGCAAAGCGGAATGACGAGATGCGGAAGAGTGCCTCCGCCGTCATTGCGAGCGCAGCGAAGCAATCCTGGATCTTTCCTCGGAGGGACTCTGGATTGCTTCGCTGCGCTCGCAATGACGGAGTATGAACAAACAGTCTTCGCGCCCCACCGCGCTTGAGTTATGGTTGGAGCGCAACGCAACCTTTCCGGGCAACGTGACGCGACTGCTTCATCTCATCGTCGCATGTCTTCTGGTCGCGGCTCGCGGTGCGTCCGCCACGCCGTGCCAGTTCGAGTCCCAGGGCGAAGGCCGCGTCGCCGCGATCGATGCGCGCAGTCTGCGTCTCGATGACGGCCGGGAAATCCGCTTGACCGGCATCGAGCCGACTGCGACCACGAAGCAGGCGCTGACCACGCTGCTCGTCGGTCGCGACGTTATTTTGCGCAGCGCTGACGACACGCCCGACCGCTATGGCCGTCAGGGCGCGCTGGTCTTTGTCGGCGAGGGTGACATCTCCGTGCAGGCGACGCTCCTCGCCCAGGGCGACGCCATCGTCTCCGCCGAGATCGCCGATAAGGACTGCGCGGCCGCCCTGATGGCGTCGGAGGCCGAGGCGAGGCGCCAAAAAAAGGGCAGCTGGGCTGACCCGTCGGCCATAAAAAACGCGGAAAGTCCGGACGATATTTTGGCGGGGATCGGGCGTTTTGTGGTGGTCGAGGGCAAAGTCCTGTCGGTCCGGCAAGCTGGGGCAATGACCTACCTCAACTTCGGACGGAACTGGACACGCGGCTTCGCCGTGACTATTTCAAGGCGCATGGTACCCGCGTTCGAAGGCGCCGGGATCGTCCTTAAGTCTCTGGAAAATAAACGTATTCGTGTCCGGGGCTGGGCTGAGGGGAATACGGGGCCGCGTATCGATGTACGCCTCGTGGGACAGATCGAGTTGCTGGGCGCAAACGAGCCGACAGGGGTAAGGCCCTAAAAGGGGCCAGGCACGGGTTAAGCGACGTGAATGGGGTGCTAGGACGGCACGGACGAGGTGAACGCCGCCGCCTGCGGGCAGCGCCGGCTGCGCTATGCCTCGTGCTGGGTTCAGCCCTCGCCGGCTGCGGCGATATGGGCCGGTTCCAGACCGCGGCGGCCCCGCCGACCGTCGCGATGCCCAAGCCGAAGCCGGCCGTCGCGCAGACCCCCGCCACCGAGAAGGAGCACGAGCGCATCCTGGCGAGCTATGGCGGCACCTACGACGACCCCAGGCTCGAATCGCTTGTCACCAAGACCGTGGACCGGCTGGTCGCGGCGTCCGACCGCCCCGATCAGGGTTACCGGGTCACGATCCTCAATTCCGGCGCGGTGAACGCCTTCGCGCTGCCGAACGGTCAGCTCTATGTCACACGCGGCCTTCTTGCGCTGGCCAGCGATACGTCGGAATTGTCCTCCGTGCTCAGCCACGAGATGGCGCATGTGCTGTCCAAGCACGCCGCGATGCGTGAGGACCAGGCCCGCCAGGCGGCGATCGTCACCCGCGTCGTCACCGACATGAGCAACGATCCCGATCTCACCGCGCTCGCGCTCGCCAAGACCAAGCTGACGATGGCGAGCTTTTCGCGCAATCAGGAGTTCGAGGCCGACGGGGTCGGCGTCGGCATTTCCGCCAAGGCGCATTTCGACCCTTATGGTGCCGCACGCTTTCTCTCGGCGATGGAGCGCAATGCCGAGCTGAAGGTCGGCAAGACCTCGCTCGATCCGCGCGCTCAGGATTTCACCTCATCGCATCCGGCAACGCCTGAGCGCGTGCAGAACGCGCAGACCATCGCGCGGCAATACGCAGCGCCAGAAGGCGGCGAGCGCGACCGCGAGACCTACCTCGCCGCGATCGACAATCTCGTCTACGGCGAAGACCCCAGCGAAGGTTTTGTCCGCGGCCGGCGCTTCCTGCATCCGAAGCTCGGCTTCACTTTCCAGGCACCGGACAATTTTACGCTCGACAACACCGCGCAGGCCGTGATCGGCGTGCGCGACGGCGGCTCGCAGGCGATGCGTTTCGACGTCGTGCGGGTGCCGGCCGAACAGTCGCTCGGCGATTACCTGAATTCCGGCTGGATGGAGGGCGTCGACAAGGCCTCCACCGAGGACATCACCATCAACGGTTTTCCGGCTGCCTCCGCCACCGCCAAGGGCGACCAGTGGCAGTTCAAGGTCTATGCGTTGCGCTTCGGCAGCGACGTCTACCGCTTCATCTTCGCGGCCCGGCAGAAATCGACCGAGAGCGAGCGCAATGCGCGCGAGACCGTCGGTTCATTCCGCCGCCTGACGCTCGACGAGATCCAGGCCGCGCGCCCGCTGCGCATCAAGGTCATCACCGTGCAGCCCGGCGACACCGTGGAATCGCTCTCCCACCGCATGGCCGGCGTCGATCACCCCGCCGAGCGCTTCCGCGTCCTCAACGGGCTCGATCGCAACGCGCAGGTGAAGGTGCGCGATCGTGTGAAGGTCGTGGCGGATTGACATACACTAAACTGCCGTAGGGCGGGCAAAGCGAAGCGTGCCCACCATTTCCGGCCAGGATTGTCGAAAGGTGGTGGGCACGGCGCTTACGCGCCTTTGCCCACCCTTCAAGCTCCGCCCGATCAGCGCCCCGCGTCCATATCGCCGGCCTCGCGCTGGCCGCTGAGCCAGAGCGCGAGCAAGGTCCAGAACGCGCCTGACAGCAGGTACGCTCCCGAGGCGATGACGCCGAGATTGGTGGCAAGCAGCAGAGCGACCAGCGGTGCAAAGCCGGCGCCGAACAGCCAGGCCATGTCGGAGGTCAGCGCCGAGGCCGTGTAGCGATACGCCTGCTTGAAGTTCGACGCGATCGCGCCCGACGACTGGCCGAACGACAGACCGAGCAGGATGAAGCCGATCACCATGTAGATGGTCTCGCCGAACGCGCCGGCATCGAGCAGCTGCGGGGCAAAGCCGCTGTAGATCGCGATCGCGATCGCCGATCCCATCAGCAGCGACTTGCGGCCGACGCGGTCGGCGATGACGCCGGAGAGCACGATCGCGCCGACGCCGAACACGGCGGCGACGATCTCGATGATCAGGAAGCGCACCGGGCTTTCGCGGGTGAACAGGAATACCCAGGACAGCGGAAACACCGTAACCATGTGGAACAGCGCGAAGCTTGCCAACGGCGCGAACGCACCGAGCATGATGTTCTGGCCTTCGCGCGCCACCGTCTCGGAGATGCGCGAGGGCTGCAATTCGCGGGTCTCGAACAGCGAGGCATATTCTTCCGTCGTCACCATGCGCAGGCGCGCGAACAGCGCCACGACGTTGATGGCAAAGGCGACGAAGAACGGATAGCGCCAGCCCCAATCGAAGAAATCGTCGGCCGAGAGATTCCCGGCGAAATAGGCGAACAGGCCGCTCGCCACGATCAGACCGAGCGGCGCGCCAAGCTGCGGCACCATCGCGTACCAGCCGCGCTGCGAAGGCGGCGCGTTCAGAGCCAGCAGCGAGGCCATGCCGTCCCAGGCGCCGCCCCAGGCCAGACCCTGTGCGATGCGCGCCAGCGCCAGCAGCCAGATCGCGGCAGCGCCGATCTCGTGATAGCCGGGCAGGAACGCGATCGCGACGGTGGCGGTGCCGAGCAGAAACAGCGCCGAGATCAGCTTGGCCGTCTTGCCGTACCCGCGGTCGACCGTCATGAAAATGACGGTGCCGATCGGCCGGGCCATGAAGGCCAGCGCGAAAATCATGAAGGAATAGAGGGTGCCGGTCAGTTCGCTCGTGAACGGAAACACCAGGCGCGGGAAGACGATCACCGAGGCGATCGCAAAGACGAAGAAGTCGAAGAATTCCGAGGTGCGGCCGATGATGACGCCGATAGCGATCTCGCCTGGACTGGCCTGGTCGTGGCCGTGCTCGCCCGAGTGGTCTGCCATTGCGGGGGTCTGTGCCGTCGCCATTCGCGCGCCCTTAACGTCCTGAAACCAAAGCCGACCGCCCGGCGAGGCGCCAGGCAATCGAGCCCTGTCTGACGTAACATCCCGCACTGCAACATTGGACAAATTGTCCAATGTCCGGATTGCTGCGCCGCAGCTACCCCTTGGCCCCGCAAAAGAAACTCATTCTCATAAGGCTCGGCCCGTGTCCCGTTTCAAGATCCTGGCGCTGCTACCCCTGGCGGTTGCGCTCAGCGGCTGCAACTACGTCGTGCTGGCTCCGGCCGGCGATATCGCAGCGCAACAGCGCGACCTCGTCATCATCTCCACCGTCCTGATGCTCCTGATTGTCGTCCCCGTGATGGCGCTGACTGTGCTGTTCGCCTGGCGCTACCGCCAGTCCAACACCGACGCCCGTTACGAGCCGGAATGGGACCACTCGACCAGCCTCGAGCTGGTGATCTGGTCGGCGCCGCTCTTGATCATCGTTTGCCTGGGCGCGCTGACCTGGATGGGCACGCATCTGCTCGACCCCTATCGCATGCTCGGCCGCATCCATGCCGACCGCGCCGTGGACCAATCCAAGGCCCCGCTCGAGGTCGACGTCGTCGCACTCGACTGGAAGTGGCTCTTTATCTATCCGGACTACGGCATCGCCACCGTCAACGATCTGGCAGCTCCGGTCGATCGCCCCATCAACTTCCGCATCACCGCGTCCTCGGTGATGAACTCGTTCTACATCCCCGCGTTGGCCGGCCAGATCTACGCGATGCCGGGCATGGAGACCAAGCTCCACGCCGTCGTGAACCACGCCGGCACCTACCGGGGCTTTTCCGCGAACTACAGCGGCGCCGGCTTCTCCGGCATGCACTTCAACTTCCAGGGTCTCGACGACAAGGGCTTTGACGCCTGGATCGCAAGCGCCAAGTCCGGCGGCGGCTCGCTCGGCCGCGCCGAATATCTCCAGCTCGAAAAGCCCAGCCAGAACGAGCCGGTGCGGCGCTACGGCACCGTCGATTCCGATCTCTACCGCCTGATCCTCAACATGTGCGTCGAGACCGGCAAGATGTGCCAGAGCGAGATGATGGCGATCGACGCCAAGGGCGGCCTCGGCCATGAGGGCCTGAACAACACCCTGCCGCTGGCCTACGACAAGTACGCCCGCCGCGGCACGGCGCTTGGCCCGGAGCCGACCTTCGTCGCCGGCACCTGCACGCCCGATGCGCCGCAGGGCAGGACCACCGCCTCCATCACGGCACCTGTCGACACCGCGCCGCTGCTCGGCGCCGGCCTGAAGCGGCCGACTTTCACGCCGCTGAAGTCCTCGTCCTTCTTCCTCGGACAACGTCCGAAGTCAGATTCGTAAAGAGATCCCGCATGTCTCCTGATCTTCTCAAGCTCATCTTCGGCCGGCTCACCTTCGAATCGCTGCCGCTGCACGAGCCGATCGTCGTCGGCACCTTTGCCGTGGTGGCGACCGGCGGCCTCATCATGCTTGCCGGCCTGACCTATTTCCGGGTCTGGGGTTATCTCTGGAGTGAATGGTTCACCAGCGTCGACCACAAGCGCATCGGCATCATGTACATGATCCTCGGCATCGTGATGCTGCTGCGCGGCTTCGCCGACGCGCTGATGATGCGGTTGCAGCAGGCGCTCGCCTTCGGCGGCTCCGAGGGCTACCTCAATTCCCATCACTACGACCAGGTCTTCACCGCCCACGGCGTGATCATGATCTTCTTCGTGGCGATGCCGCTGGTCACCGGCCTGATGAACTTCGTCGTGCCGCTGCAGATCGGCGCGCGCGACGTGTCGTTTCCGTTCCTGAACAATTTCAGCTTCTGGATGACAGTCGGCGGCGCGGTGCTGGTGATGGCTTCGCTGTTCATCGGCGAATTCGCCCGCACCGGCTGGCTGGCTTATCCGCCGCTGTCGAACATCGGCTACAGTCCGGATGTCGGCGTCGACTATTACATTTGGGGGCTGCAGGTCGCGGGCGTCGGAACGACACTGTCCGGCATCAACCTGATCTGCACCATCGTCAAGCTCCGATGCCCCGGCATGACCATGATGCGGATGCCGGTGTTCACCTGGACCGCGCTCTGCACCAACGTACTGATCGTCGCTTCCTTCCCGGTTCTGACCGTCGTGCTCGCGCTGCTCTCGCTCGACCGCTACGTCGGCACCAACTTTTTCACCAACGATTTCGGCGGCAGCCCGATGATGTACGTGAACCTGATCTGGATCTGGGGTCATCCCGAGGTCTACATCCTGGTTCTCCCGGCCTTCGGCATCTTCTCGGAAGTGACCTCGACCTTCTCGGGCAAGCGGCTGTTCGGCTACACCTCGATGGTCTACGCCACGGTGGTCATCACCATCCTGTCGTACCTGGTCTGGCTGCACCACTTCTTCACGATGGGGTCGGGCGCCAGCGTCAACTCCTTCTTCGGCATCACCACGATGATCATCTCGATCCCGACGGGCGCGAAGATGTTCAACTGGCTGTTCACGATGTATCGCGGCCGCATCCGCTTCGAGCTGCCGATGATGTGGACGATCGCGTTCATGCTGACCTTCGTGCTCGGCGGCATGACCGGCGTGTTGCTCGCGGTGCCGCCGGCCGACTTCGTCCTGCACAATAGCCTGTTCCTGATCGCGCACTTCCACAACGTGATCATCGGCGGCGTGGTGTTCGGCGCGTTCGCCGGTATCGGCTACTGGTTCCCGAAGGCATTCGGCTTCAAGCTCGATCCGTTCTGGGGCAAGCTGTCGTTCTGGTTCTGGGTCACGGGTTTCTATCTCGCTTTCATGCCGCTCTATGTGCTCGGCCTGATGGGCGTGACCCGCCGGCTCCGTGTGTTCGACGACCCGAGCCTGCAGATCTGGTTCATCGTCGCCGGCATTGGCGCCTTCCTGGTCTTCCTCGGCATCCTCTCGATGCTGATGCAGTTCGCAGTCAGCTTCCTCAGGCGCGAGCAGCTCAAGGACGTCACTGGCGATCCCTGGGATGCGCGTACGCTGGAATGGGCGACCTCCTCGCCGCCGCCGGCCTACAACTTCGCCTTCACTCCCGTCGTTCACGACAATGACGCGTGGTGGGACATGAAGAGGCGCGGTTATCAGCGCCCGCTTACCGGGTTCAAGCCGATCCACATGCCCAGCAGCACCGGCACCGGCATCATCCTGGCCGGGTTCGCCACCGCGATGGGATTCGGTTTGATCTGGTACATCTGGTGGCTGGCGGCCGCGAGCTTCATCGCGATGCTCGCCGTCGGCATCGGTCACACCTTCAACTATCACCGCGATTTCGACATTCCGGCCGAGGACGTCATCCGGGCCGAAGACGCGCGCACCAAGCTGCTCGCCGGAGCCAAGTAAATGACTGTCGCTGTCAATCCCACGCAAACCGGCGAGCCGGTCTTCTATCTCGCCGACGAACACCCGCATCCGGAAGGCTACAGCACGTCGCTCGGATTCTGGATCTATCTGATGAGCGACTGTCTCATCTTCGCGATCCTGTTCGCCACCTTCGGAGTGCTCGGCGGCAACTACGCCGCCGGTCCCGCGCCAAAGGATCTGTTCGAGCTGCCGCTGGTCGCGGTGAACACCTCGATGCTGCTGCTGTCGTCGATCACGTATGGCTTCGCCATGCTGACGATGCAGCAGAACAAGATCGCGCAGACCCAGATCTGGCTGGCGATCACCGGCCTGTTCGGCGCCGCCTTCATCGGCATCGAGCTGTCCGAGTTCGCCCACATGATCCATGAGGGCGCGACGCCGCAGCGCAGCGCCTTCCTGTCCGCCTTCTTCACCCTGGTCGGCACCCACGGCCTGCACGTCAGCTGCGGCCTGATCTGGCTGGTGACCCTGATGGTGCAGGTCTGGAAGTTCGGCCTGATCGAGGCCAACCGCCGCCGCCTGATGTGCCTGTCGATGTTCTGGCACTTCCTCGACGTGGTCTGGATCGGCGTCTTCACCTTCGTCTATCTGCTGGGAGTTCTGCGATGAACACCGATACTCACGCCGCCCATGCGGGCGATCATCACCGCGGCGATAGCCACGCGCAAGCCCACGCCCACGGCTCGTTCTCGACCTACATGCTCGGCTTCGTGCTCTCGGTCGTGCTCACCGCGATCCCGTTCTGGCTGGTGATGAGCGGCGCGCTTCCGAGCAAGCAGATCACCGCGCTCGTGATCATGGCCTTCGCGATCGTGCAGATCGTCGTGCACATGATCTACTTCCTGCACATGAACACGACGTCCGAGAACGGCTGGAGCATGATGGCTCTGATCTTCACCATCGTCATGGTGGTGATCGCGCTGTCGGGTTCGCTGTGGGTGATGAACCACCTCAACAGCAACATGATGCCGATCCACCAGATGACCGGGATGAAATGAGCGAGAACGGGACCATGACGAGCAAGGCAAACGAGGTGCGCGGCGACGCCGCGCGCCTGTCCTTGTGGCTCACGGTCCTCTCGCTCACGGCCTTTGCGCTTCTGATCGCGCTCGGCGTCTGGCAGATCGAGCGCCGCGCCTGGAAGCTGGCGCTGATCGATCGCGTCGAGCAGCGCGTTCATGCCCCAGCCCAACCGATCCCCTCGCCGGCGGCATGGCCGACCGTCTCCGCCGCAAACGACGAGTACAGGCACGTCAGCGTCACCGGCCGCTTCCTGCATGACCGCGAGACGCTGGTTCAGGCCGTCACCGAAGAAGGCCCGGGCTATTGGGTGCTGACGCCGCTTCAGCGTAGCGACGGCACGCTGGTCCTGGTCAACCGCGGCTTCGTGCCGTCCGAGCGGCGCGACGCCTCGACGCGCCGGGACGGCAATCCGCAAGGCCCGGTTGAGATCACCGGCCTGTTGCGCGTGACGGAGCCAAAAGGCGGATTCCTCAGGACCAACGTGCCGGAGCACAATCGCTGGTACTCGCGGGATGTCGCCGCGATTGCGGCGGCACGCGGCCTCGACCACGTCGCGCCCTTTTTCATCGATGCCGACGCTCGATCACAATCCGGCAGCAGCCCAATCGGCGGATTGACCGTGATCAGCTTTCCCAATAACCACCTGATCTACGCGCTGACGTGGTTTGCCCTGGCTTTCATGCTGGCCGGTAAACTTTTCGTCACATTCGGCGGCGGGCTGTTCCGCCGCAAGGAGCCCTGGAGCGGCTTCGTCCACGAAGCGGCCGGCGGCTCCGATGCCGTCGCCCGCAAGACGGGATCAGATGCTGGAACGATCGTCGAGCCCACCTGACGACGGAAGAACGCATGGCGCCGTCACGCTGCAATCGCAGGCGGACGCGCGCAGCGAGCTGATCGGCGCTGCGCCGACCGACGACGAGACCAACCGCAAGAACATGGCGCTGCTGATCCAGCTGCGCTGGACTGCAGTGGTCGGCCAGATCGTGACCATCGGCGGCGTGCATATGTGGCTCGGCATTCCCCTGCCCCTCACCCGGATGGGCGCAGTGATCGGCGCCCTGATATTTCTCAACATCTCCAGCCTGGTCTGGGTGCGCCATCGCGCCGCGATCACCAACAACGAGCTGCTCGTCGCCCTCATGCTGGACGTCGCCGCGCTGACCGCGCAGCTTTACCTCAGCGGCGGCGCCACCAATCCCTTCACCTCGCTGTTCCTGCTTCAGGTGACGCTGGGCGCGGTGCTGCTCGATGGCCGCTCGACTTGGTCGCTGGTCGCGCTGACCTGCGCGAGCTTCGTCTGGCTGACCGTCGCCTATCGGCCGCTCGAGCTGCCGCCGAACCCGCTGAGCGAGACCTACACGCTCACAGTTGCCGGCATGCTGCTGGGCTTCGTGCTCAACGCCGTGCTGCTGGTGGTGTTCGTCACCCGCATCAACAGGAATTTGCGCGAGCGCGACGCGCATCTGGCGGCGCTGCGCCAGCATGCGGCCGAGCAGGATCATATCGTGCGCATGGGCCTGCTCGCCTCCGGCGCGGCGCACGAGCTCGGCACGCCGCTCGCCTCGCTCTCGGTCATCCTCGGCGACTGGCGCCGCATGCCCGACCTCACCGCCGATCAGGAGCTGGCCGAGGACCTGGCGGAGATGGAGACCTCGCTGCAGCGCTGCAAGTCGATCGTGACAGGCATCCTGGTGTCGGCGGGCGAAGCCCGCGGCGAGGGATCGTCGCCGACGACGGTGGCGGCTTTCGTCACTGCACTCGTGGATGAGTGGCGCGACGCGCGCTCGGCGCGCACGCTGTATTTCGTCAACACCTTCGGCGAAGACGTCGCGATCGTCTCGGACGTCGCGCTGAAGCAGGTGATCTTCAACGTGCTCGACAACGCCTACGAGGTCTCGCGCGACTGGGTCGAGCTCGTTGCCGGGCGCGAGGGCGACAATCTCGTGCTGTCGATCAGCGATCGCGGCCCCGGTTTTGCGCCGGAGATGCTGGCACAAATCGGAAAACCTTATCAGTCGAGCAAGGGCCGCGCCGGCGGCGGGCTCGGCCTGTTCCTGGTGGTGAACGTGGCGCGCAAGTTAGGGGGCAGCGTGACCGCCGAGAACCACAGGAAGCGCGGCGCCACGGTGCGCCTCACGCTGCCGCTCGCAACGCTCGCGATCGGAGGCAGCTTTGACGCCTGATCGTTCGCTCATCGTCGTCGAGGACGATGCCGGCTTCGCGCGCACCCTGAAGCGTTCGTTCGAGCGCCGCGACTACGAGGTCGTGCTCGCCGCCTCGATCGAGGAGGTGCGGAAAGTCCTGGAGGAGCGATCGTTCGGCTATGCCGTCGTCGACCTCAAGCTCGGGGGAGCTTCGGGCCTGGCCTGCGTCGAGCTCTTGCACACGCACGATCCGGAGATGTTGATCGTGGTGCTGACGGGCTTTGCCAGCATCTCCACCGCCGTCGAGGCCATCAAGCTGGGCGCATGCCACTATCTGGCCAAGCCGTCGAACACCGACGACATCGAGGCCGCCTTCAACAAGGCCGCAGGCAATGCCGAGGTCGCGCTCGATGCCCGGCCGACCTCGATTAAAACGCTGGAATGGGAACGCATCCACCAGACGCTGATCGAGACCGACTTCAACATCTCGGAGGCGGCGAGGCGGCTCGGGATGCACCGGCGTACGCTGGCAAGGAAGCTCGAGAAGCGGCCGGTGAAGTAGGGAGGAGCGAATCGAAGCCGCTCCTCCTCTCCACTGGTTAGGCTTGCTTGCCATATTGCGCGATGACGTCGGCCAGCGCGATATGGCCTGCACAGGATCCTGCTCCCGGATCATTGCTCCCGCTCTCCACGGCGGTGGCGTAGATGACCGCGGGATCGGCCTCGAGTTGTTGGCGCAGCGCCGCCAGCTTTGGCCAGCGGCTCCTCTCCGCGACGGCGTGGAAGTCGAGCCAGCGCGCCACGCCTGCCAGCAAGGCGTCGGCAAGGGTCGGCCGGTCGGCCAGCAGGAATCTTGCCGGCTCGATCATGCCTTCGAGCTTGTCGTGGCGTTCGATCACCTTTCTCCTTCCGAACTCCCGCAAGGCCGAGCGCATGGCGTCGTCCATCGCCACGCCTTCCATTGCGACCCAAAGCGGCGCGAAGGCGCCGGTAAAGCCGGTATTCACGAACGCCATCAGCTGATGCATGCGATCGGCTTTCGGCGACAACGGATCAAAGCTGATGCGCCGTTCGGGATCCCTGGCTTCGAGCCAAGCTGCGATCGCCATGGTTTCCGTCAGTACATCACCCTGGTCCGTGATGAGTGCAGGCGTCTCGTGTCGCGGATTGATCCTGGCGTATGACGGGCTCAGCATCTCGCCCAGCATGTCGGCGCGACACAGGCGATATGGCCTGCCAAGCCATTCAAGAGCTGCAACGAGTCCCATGGAGCTTCCCATCGGGAAGCCGTAGAGTAGGATTGGATGCATCGATCTATTCTCCGTGATTTCTGATGATCACGCTGCGCAGCGGTCCCGAACCCTAGTCGCTCGCTCCATCAAGTAAATTGCGAACATTTTTGTAACCTGGAGTCCGCCGATGAAAGACCTCGTTTCCAGATGTCCCATCGAGGAAGTGATGCAGATCCTGAGCGGCCGGTGGCCTACGCTTCTGATCTACTATTTGAAGCAGGGCACCAAACGGTTCAGCGACTTGCGTCGGGACAATCCGACCATCTCGCACAGGATGCTCGCCCTCGAGCTTCGCAAACTGGAGGACGCCGGGATCGTGACCCGCACGGAATTCGACGGATACCCGTTGAGGGTCGAGTACGATCTGACCGCCGCCGGCCACACATTGGTGCCGTTGATCGATGCGTTGGGCGCTTGGTGGTCGACGGTTGCGACTGACGCGGGCGGAGACGACCGCGAGACGGGGCGCGGCGCTTCGGGAAGCGCGTCGCGGATTTGAGCCCGCTCAGGACCGCATAGGCTCAAAGCAAATTCGGCCGGCTGACCGTCCCTCCGAAACAAAAAGCCCGGCCAAACGGCCGGGCTTTTGATCTGTTGCGATGAACGCGTGAGACGCTTACGCGGCCTCGTCGGCGACCGTGGCGCCGCCATCGGTCTCGTCGCTATCGCCCTCGGCGTCCGCATCGCCTTCGCCTTCGGCGGCTTCGGACTTGGCGCCGGTGCGGCGCGGGCTCTTGGCGAGCTGGGCCTCGATCTCCTTGACCGCTTCGGTCTCAGTCGAGTGCTGCACCACCGCGATCTCGCGGGAGAGACGGTCGAGCGCGGCTTCATAGAGCTGGCGTTCGCTGTAGGACTGCTCCGGCTGCGACTCGGAGCGATAGAGGTCGCGCACGACTTCCGCGATCGCGACGATGTCGCCCGAATTGATCTTCGCTTCGTATTCCTGGGCGCGGCGCGACCACATGGTGCGCTTGACGCGGGCACGGCCCTTGAGGGTCTCGAGCGCACGCTTCACCAGCGCGGGGTCCGACAGCTTGCGCATGCCCACATTGGCGACCTTGGCGGTCGGCACGCGCAACGTCATCTTGTCCTTGATGAAGTTGATGACGAACAGCTCGAGCTTCGCGCCGGCGATCTCCTGCTCCTCGATGGCCAGAATCTGGCCGACACCGTGAGCGGGATAGACGACGAATTCGTTGGCCTTGAAGCCCTGACGCTGGGTCACGACCTTCTTTTCTTCGACCTTCGGCGCGACAGCCGCTGGCTTCACGGCCGGCTTGGCGGCAGCGACAGGGGCCTTGGCAGGAGCAGCAGCAACGGGAGCCTTCGGCGCGGCGGGCTTGGCAGCGGGAGCCTTGGCAGCGGGCGTCTTTGCAACAGCGGGCTTGGCGGCAGGCTTGGCGGCAACAGGCTTGGCAACGGTCGCTTTCGCGGCCGGCTTGGCAGTCTTGTTAGGCATTGCGCTTCTTTTGTTCTTCGAGGACTTTGCAGCCGGCGCCTTAGTCGCGGTCCGACCCTTGGATGCGCTACGGCTGGCCGCGGCGACTTTCTTGGCATCCTTATGGGAAGCCTTCGCTGAAGTACTCTTTTTACGCGTTTTCTGTGACACAGCCTGCGCGCGGAAACTGCCACGCCCCTGTTCGACATTTGGTTTCACGGGAACCCAACGGGGCCGACGGGGCTAACCAGGGTTCGGCTCAATGTGCCCAATATAGCACATTTCCCGCAAAAATCAATGATTTAGGGGTCTTAAGGGCTGGTTTTCAGCGATAACGCCGCTAATAGGGTTAAGTTTGACCCGAATTAGTCGCCGGAGCCGGGGTTCGAGGAGAAATACTTGTCGAACTTGCCCTCCATGCCGTCGAAATCCTTGGCGTCGGCAGGTGATTCTTTCTTCTGGGTGATGTTCGGCCAGCTCTTGGCGTAGTCGGCGTTGACCGTGAGCCACTTTTCCAGGCCCGGTTCCGTGTCCGGCTTGATGGCATCGGCGGGGCATTCGGGCTCGCACACGCCGCAGTCGATGCACTCGTCAGGATGGATGACGAGCATGTTCTCGCCCTCGTAGAAACAGTCGACCGGGCAGACCTCGACGCAGTCGGTGTACTTGCACTTGATGCACGCTTCAGTGACGACGTAAGTCATCCAACGCTCCGAAAAGCTCTTTTAAAAGTCGCGGCTTGCGTAGCGCGGATGGCCCGGCGCCGCAAGCTCAGGAACGGCCGATCATGACGGCTTTATGCGCTTGATCGACCAAGAAATGAATTCAAAGCGCAATTAATTGCGCTGAGAATTCGGATGGCCTTCGCTGAGCTCTTCGTAGAGCACACGGGCCGAGGCGGCATCGCCGCGGCGCTCGTTGAAGGCGATGACTTTCAAGACGCGCACGGTGCGATCGAGCGCGACGGTGAGCACGTCGCCGATCTTGATCGCATGCCCTGGCGATTTCTCGCGTGCGCCGTTGACGCGAACATGGCCCGACTCGACAAGCTCGGCAGCGGAGGTGCGCGCCTTCACCACCCGCGCGTGCCATAGCCATTTGTCAATGCGCTGCCGCTCGGTCGTGGGCTCACTCCTTACGCCCTGACAGCTGCTCCTTCAGCGCAGCGAGTTTTGCGAAGGGCGAGTTCGGATCGACCGGGCGATCGCGCTCGCGCGGGGTGGCGCTCGATGCGTAGGGACGCAGCGACGGCCCGCCCTGGCGGTCGCGGCCCTTGTCGCGGTCGCGGCCACGGTTGTCACGGCCCTTGTCGCGATCACCGCCACCGAACTTGCCCTTGTTGCGATCCTTGTTGTCGCGGTCCTTGCTGCCGCCATTCTTGCCCTCGAACCGGCGGTTCTTGTCCTCAGGACGCGGCGCGGCTTCGGCGCCACCTTCGCGCGGCTTGCGGAAGTCCCTGCCGCCATCGCGACCGGAATCGCGACGATGACCGCCACCATGGCGATGACGCTCACCGCGCTTCTCGCCGTCGGCGGCAGGCTGGGCTTCGCCTTCGGCAGGCGCGGCGCCGGCTTCAGCAGCCGCCTGCGGGCGCGGCTGGTGACGCGGGTTGCGATGGCGCTCGTGGCGCGGTTTGCGATCGTCGTGACGGCCGGCGGGACGCCAGACCTCGATGAGCTCGGGCTCGGCGGGCGTCGCCGCGGCCTCCACGGGTGCTGCCGCATCGGCCGACGCAGCGGCTTCGGTTGCAGCAGTCTCTGCAGGAGCGGTTTCGGCGGGGACAGCTTCAGCGGGAGCGGTTTCGGCAGCTTCAACGGGCGCAACAGCCTCTTCCACAGGCGGTGCGATGCCGGGAGCGTCTTCGGGCGTGACGGAAGCCTCAAGCGCCGGCTCTTCAGGCGCGGGCTCGTCGTGCTGCTCCATGCCGGGCGCGTCTTCGACGGTCACAGGCTCGGCGGCGGCTTCGATCGCGGTGTCCGCGGGCGCGGCGGCGTCCTCGACCGACGTTTCGGTTGCGGGCGTCTCTTCGCTGGAGGCTTCAGCAACAGGGGTCTCGGCAACAGCCGCAGCGGGCTTCGCCGGCAGCGGCGGGCGCTTGTCCATGCGATAGCCGAGCGCACGCAGCACCGACGCAAAGTCTTCGCCGGCCGAACCGGTGAGCGAGGTCATCGCCTGCGTCACCACGAAGCTGCGGCCGTCGAACGCACCGGCGGGCTTTTCGCCGGACGCGTTCTCGCGCCAGGCCAGCGCCGGACGGATCAGGTCGGCCAGGCGCTCGAGGATATCGACGCGCACGGCGCGCTCGCCGGCCTGCTTGTAGCCGAGCACGCGATAGGCATCGCGCGGCAGCTGCTTGTCGACCGGGAACGAGGTGCGGCCGGAGCTTGCCAGATGCTGCGCGCCCGACAGCGCGGAGGGATCGACATTGTCCTGCTTCAGCGCCCAGAGCAGCGCGGCCAGCGCACGCCCGGCCGGCTTGAGCAGGCCGGGAAAATAGAGGTGATAGGCGCCGAAGCGGACGCCGTATTTGCGCAAGGTCGCGCGCGAGGGCTGGTCGAGGTCCTTCAGCTCGTTGGCGATCTTCGGGCGCTCCAGCACGCCGAGCGCCTCGACGAGCTGGTAGGCGATGCCGCGGGCGATGCCGGTGACGTCCTCGGCCTTGCTGAGCTCGAACAGCGGCCCGAGCAGCTTTTCGATATGCGTCTTGAGCCAGAGCTCGAGCCGGGCCTGTACCTTGTCGCGAGGGGCGCCCGTGAGGCGTTCGTCGGAGATGATGCGGATGCGCGGATGCAGCGCGTCCTCTGCGGCAGACAGCCGCGCCACGGCATCGCCGGTCCAGCGGATCATGCCTTCCGAGGTCAGCACGAACTGCTCGTCCGGCGCATTGCCCAGTTTTTCGGCGCGCGCGTTGATCTCGCCGGCGAGCACGGCCTGCGCTGCAGCCTGCAACGCTTTCGCATCGGAGCCGGCTTCCGCCGCATCCGGTGCAAAGGTGAAGCCATCGAGGCGGCCGATGACATGGCCTTCGACGATGACTTCGCCGGTCTTGCCGATTTCCGTATTCAAGCTCGTGTTCTCCCGCAGGCGGCGCATCAATACACTGGTCCGGCGATCAACGAAACGCTCAGTCAAGCGTTCATGGAGCGCATCCGATAATTTATTTTCGACCTCGCGGGCGATCCCCTGCCAGCGTTCGGGGTCTTTCAGCCAGTCGGGACGGTTGGCGACGAAGGTCCAGGTGCGAATCTGCGCAATCCGGGCCGACAGCGTGTCGATATCGCCGTCGACGCGGTCGGCCTGGTCGATCTGGGTCCTGAACCAGGCGTCGGGGATGCATCCCTTCCGCATCAGGAAGCCGTAGAGCGTCGTGACCAGCTCGGCATGGGCGGCCGGCGACAGCTTTCGATAATCCGGGACCTGACAGGCCTCCCACAGCCGTTCCACGGCGTCCTTGCCATGTGCGACATCGCGCACCTCGGCGTCGCGGGCGGCGTGGTCGAGCACGCGCATGTCCTCGGCGATGGGCGCGCGCGTCAGCGCCTCATGGCCGGGGGCCAGGTTCAGGGAGACCTGGAGCGCGCCGAGGGACGCGAAATCCAGCTTCGAATTGCGCCATTGCAAAACCTTCACGGGATCGAAGGTGTGGTTCTGCAGCGCATTGACGAGCTCGGGCTCGAACGGTGCGCAGCGACCGGTGGTGCCGAAGGTGCCGTTGCGGGTGGCGCGGCCGGCGCGGCCGGCGATCTGGCCGAATTCGGACGGCGTCAGGCGGCGGAACTGGTAGCCGTCGAACTTGCGGTCGGAGGCAAAGGCGACGTGGTCGACGTCGAGATTGAGGCCCATGCCGACGGCGTCGGTGGCGACGAGGTAGTCGACCTCGCCGTCCTGGAACATCGCGACCTGCGCGTTGCGGGTGCGCGGCGAGAGCGAGCCCAGCACCACGGCGGCGCCGCCATGCTGGCGACGGATCAGCTCGGCGATGGCGTAGACCTCGTCGGCCGAGAAGGCGACGATGGCGGTGCGGCGCGGCTGCCGCGTGATCTTGCGGTCGCCGGCGAATTCCAGCTGCGACAAACGCGGCCGCGTGATCATGGAGACGCCCGGCAGCAGCCGCTCGATGATCGGACGCATCGTGGCGGCGCCCAAGAGCAGCGTCTCGTCGCGGCCACGGCGGTTGAGGATGCGGTCGGTGAAGACGTGGCCGCGCTCCAGATCAGATGCGATCTGCACCTCGTCCACAGCAAGAAACGAGACGTCGAGATCCCGCGGCATCGCCTCGACGGTCGAGACCCAGTAGCGCGGCGCTTTCGGCTTGATCTTCTCCTCGCCGGTCACGAGCGCGACGGCATCGGGGCCGACCCGCGCGGCGATCTTGTTGTAGACCTCGCGCGCGAGCAGGCGCAGCGGCAGCCCGATCATGCCGGAGGGATGCGCGAGCATCCGCTCGATGGCGAGATGGGTCTTGCCGGTGTTGGTGGGACCAAGCACCGCGGTGACGCCGGCGCCGGGGAGTCGCTCGGAAGCGAAGGGGGAGGAGGAAAAAGGCATCTGGGGGATTAGGTAATGGCGATTGGGGCGAATGTCAGTGCTGTTTTGGGGCGGTGGCGCGAAGGGCCTGGAAGTCACCCGGCTTCGGCTTCTCCGCTGTCATGCCCCGGCTTGACCGGGGCATCCAGTACGCCGCGGCTTCTCGGCTCAATCACAGACGCCTCGGTGTACTGGATCGCCCGGTCAAGCCGGGCGATGACACCGAGAGTGTGGGAGCATTCTCCCCGAACCTCGCGCAACTGTCTCACTTTGCGACGCTTTTCCCGTTGGCTTTAAGCTTCGGAACGAGTTGAGAACGAATCGCGGCCGAATCGCAGACTCCCCCGTGAGTCCTGTTCCGTTCACGCAACATGTCGCGGGAGGCTTATGGGTTCGCACTAGATGGAGTTTTGCCCCGCCGCACAAGCGACGTTTCGATGGCGGATTCGTTAAAGCTGGGGACGGCGCGGAGTCGAATCAGAATCGGGGAGGAGTCAAATGGATTCCCCGATCCTCGGCCCCCTCCAAACAAAAGTGCGAAAACAACCCCATGCACAGTAGGCATGTCATTGAAATCGCTTGCGTTTATTTTTGCCAAAATGGGGTCAGCGCGGGGAGCCGGCCTACTGCGTCTTCGCGACCTTGGGCGGCTGCGCGCTGGTGATGAAGGACGTCGCTTCCAGCATGGCCGGCCCGAGCGGCGTCGGCACCTTCAGCCAGAACGGGACCAGGATGCGCGTTCCCGCGATCGGCGCGAACGCGACCTCGATGTTGCGCTGGGCGGCGAGATATTTGATCACGGGACGGTCGGGGATGTAGCCGGCGATGGGGACGAAATAGAGCGAGCAGACCACGACCTGGCCGTGATAGCCCTTCTCCGCCTTGACGTTTTCCATGCGCTTGAAATCGAGCTTGAGCTCGTAGCGCATGCGGCCGTCGAACACGGCGGCGCTGCCGTGGCAGGCGTCCGCCGACAGCACGTCGCCGGTGCCGGATACGCGCACCAGCGAGGCCGTCATCGGGTCCCAGACGCCGCGGCGATGCGCATCGGTGACGACGATGCGGTCGGGATCGACCGGCGGCTCCGGCACGATGGCAAAATCCTTCACATTGCCCTTGTCGAGCGTGATGCGGATCTCTTCGGTCTTCTTCGAGGTGGTGGTGGAAGCCTGATAGCCGGTCGCGACCAGCGCGCCGTTGACCACGCGGCCCTGCGAGGCGCCGGTGCCCGACCCGCCCGCGAAGGATTTCAGCAGCCCCGAGGTGCCGCCGGAGGCCGCGGCCGCGAACACGTCGTCCTGGATCTCGATATTCCAGGCGCCCTTGCCGACAGGAATGCCGGCCAGCGTCGCCTCATATTGCGCCTCGAGCTTGCCTTGCGCCGCCGCGGGCTCCGCCGCCCACGCCAAAACCAGTCCGCCAAGGGCCGCCATGACCCAGCGTCCGGCAGAGCGCGGATGATTTGCGCGCGGATTCCTTGCGCGCCGCTCCGCTGAGCGCAGCTCTTTCGGGCGCAGCTCCGTTGCGCGCAGGCTTGGCGCAAGATGTGGCGTTGTGAGCACGAAACAATCCAATCGGGGCGCGAACGGTTGTTACTTAAGCCAAAAACCGCGCCAAGCAATGCATCCGGGCCTATCCGCGTCCGGAACTCCACCGGACTCTTCGGGCGCGAATACGCCCTTTATGTGATGGTAAGACGCGATAATCATTGCCGTTTTAGTGATCCAGACGGGTCAGAAGCGCGCACCTCACCCCGCCACCTCCACCACTGTCATGCCCCGCGAAAGCGGGGCATCCAGTACGCCGCGGCCCCTCTGGTCAGCCGCACCGGCTCGGAGTACTGGATCGCCCGCCCCGGCGCGCGAGTGCGCAAGGCGGGCGATGACACCGAGTGCCGGGCGCGAAACTGGCGTGCCAGACGCCCCAAAACCTTGACGTCCCGCCCCTTCCCCCTTATACGTCCGCCCGCTCCCTGCAAGGACAGAGAATTTGCCCGTGGCGCCCCGAATGGCGGCCGCACATCGTTGGGAAAGATTGAGGATTTTACCATGTCTCGCCGCTGCGAATTGACGGCCAAGGGCCCCCAGGTCGGCCACACGGTCAGCCACTCCAACATCAAGACCAAGCGCCGCTTCCTGCCGAACCTGGTCAACGTGACCTTCATCAGCGAGGCGCTGGGCCGCAACGTGCGCCTGCGCGTCTCCACCAACGCGATCAAGAGCGTCGACCACAATGGCGGCCTCGATCCCTATCTGCTCAAGGTCAAGGCCGACCTGCTGTCGCCGCGCGCCCTCGAGCTGAAGCGCGCCATCCAGAAGAAGGTCGGCCCGACGCCCGCGCCGGCGAAGAAGGCGAGCTAAGAATTTCAGGATTGGGCGGAGGCTTGCGTCGCGTGACGTAGGCTTAGCCGGATTGAGTTTGCGAGACGGCCGGATCGGAAGATCCGGCCGTTTTTGTTTTGGACCGCTACACTTCAGCTGCGTCAGCTCCAAAAAATGCCGGTTGCGGTATCCACAACATCTACGAGTATCTCAGAAGCCTGCCCTCCGTCGCCTCGATCGCTGCTGTATAGTTGTAAATTCATAGCTGAGTAGAGATTCGAAGTGCGAAGCCTGTCTGCTAGAAAGAAATCGAAGGTCACATCGACTACGAACGAAGAACCGATAAAGTTTTATCGGGCCAACGAACGTCCCTATGGAATTTTCAGCAACTTGTTTCGTTGCGAGATAGAATTCGACGGGAAGACATACCCAACCGCTGAACACGCTTATCAAGCAGGCAAGGCTCTGAAGCCGGCCGTTCGCGATTGGATTCTAGCTGCACCAACACCGGCGTTGGCGGCGATGGCTGAGTGACGGAGCGCACACCAATGATCTACGTCGTGCCAGTAACGGAGCGATTAGCAACGAACAGATCTGGCAAGCATACGAATTGGGAGAAGCCAAAGCCGAAGATATGTTGGAGGAACTAAAGGCCTCCTTAAAATCATCCTCGGTCTTTCGTCCCGGCGCCCATATCCCACCGCGTTTCAGTTTGATTTGGCTAGTGGATGACTTCTCCGGAAGCGGCAATACCTATATTCGCTTCGACACCAAAGACAGACGATTCAAGGGCAAAATCAAAAAAATCTACGAACGCATCTATAGCGGCGACCTGATAGATCCTAATTATTACGAAGTGTATCTACTACTATACGTCGCGACCCGCCAAGCAATTGATCATATCGAATATTGGTCCGAACGTTTCACGTCTGAACAAGGGTTCAAGCCGCTAAAGCTTCACGTCCTTTGCCCTATTGAAAAGAGTATCGCTCTTTCCCCATCAACGGACCCAGCTTTAATGAGCATGCTTTCGAAATCGAAATACTATGACGACAGAGCGTCGGATCGGCACATCTCCGTCGGAGGGACAGAGAGCGCGCGACTCGGGTTCGCTAACTGCTCGCTTCCTTTAGTCTTGTCACACAATACGCCAAACAATTCAGTCTATGCTCTCTGGGGTCCCGAAGACTACCAATTCTTTGGATTATTTCCCAGAGTAAGCCGCCATCGGCAAACCTAATGGCATATCGCGCAAACCCCTTTCTAGAGCGAATGTCCGAGCGAACAACCTCGGATCAGGAGTTCGTGCATCTTTTTTCCCCCAAAGTCCTCGAGAAGCTGGAGGAGGATTGTCTAGAGGGAGCAGTCCACGTTTTCAGAAGTCCGCCGGGGGGCGGGAAGACTACGATTCTAAGAGCATTCACTCCAAACGCGCTGAGAGCCTTTTGGCATGCGCGACCCACGCAAGCCGAGTCTTATCGCCAACTGATTGAGTGGGGAGTCCTAGACGAAGAAAGAGGGCCTCAACTGCTTGGTGTCTATCTCTCCTGCGCCGCAGGTTATGCAGATATTCCACCTGGCGTCTCCTCTGTCAAAGAAGGCATGTTTCGAGCACTACTCGACACCCGCATTGTTTTGAGAACTCTGCGTAGCTTACCTGATCTCATCGAGGGAGTCGCCAGCGATGTCTTGCAGGACATCCGCCTCGAATATCAGCCCCCCGCGAACGAACTTAGTTCAATCCCACTCCATGATACCGCGCTTGAAATGATCGCTTGGGCAGAGCAGCGCGAGCGCGAGATCTACAGCTTGCTAGATTCGATAATTTCGTCGCCCAACATCAGAACCCCGTCCCAGGTTCGCTTTGAAGCCGTCTTGTGGCTCCAGGCAGTTCAGTTCACCCATAATGGAAGAACAATTGCGCCAAAGCGCCTGTTAATGATCGACGATACACAGAAGCTGCGGAAGAGCCAACGCACACTCTTGTTGGATGAACTGGTAAACATCAGACCGTCCATTCCGATCTGGGTTGCGAGCAGGAGCATAGCGTTCATCGATTCGTTTCTATCCCAAGGAGCGCGCGAAGGTCGTGACATACGCGACTATCCCTTGGAAGAACTTTGGGGAGGACGAAGTGGTCAACAGTTCGCGGTCTTCGCACAAAACATTCTTGATCGAAGATTCGCCCAGCAAACGACTGTGCCCGCCGGCTCATTTGCTCAGTATCTATCGGACAACCTTAATTCGTCGGAGATTGAAGAAGCCTACGCGCAGGCCAAAGCGATTTTCGAGTCGAACATGAGTCGCTTGCGTGACAACCTCCGCTATAGGGAATGGCTTGCAAGAGCTTCGCAACGACCGAGCTCAATCAACCCACAAGCTTTGACGGATCTCTACATTACGCGGATTTTAGTGGCACGGGACGAAGCCAATAAGCAACTTTCCTTCGAATTGGTCCCCTTGTCAGAAGATGAACTAGACGAGCGCGACAGCTCTTCAGTGCAATCCGCCGCCGAAATATTCGTTCACCGAGAAGTCAAGCTTCCCTACTATTACGGCATAGACCGACTCTGCGCCATGGCAACGAACAATCCTGAGGAACTTCTCAACTTGGCGGCTGCCCTGTACGAGGGCATGAAAGCCAAGCAAGTTTTGCGACGCCAGACTCAGCCTCAATTGCAACCTCGGGAGCAAGAAAAGAGGCTACGAGACGCTGCGAGCAAGAAGAGAGATTTCATTCCACAAAGCCACAGCGAGGGCACTTTAGCTCAACGGCTCCTTGACGCTATTGGCGTCTTTTGCCGAGAGAAAACTTATTCCATCAATGCCCCTTACGCGCCGGGCGTCACGGGCGTTCGCCTCTCCAATAGCGAGATTTCCAGACTCAAACGAACTCCAGATTCTTCAGATTTCCTTTTTGGTACACTCCGCCAAGTCTTGTTTGAATGCGTTGCCGAGAATCTTCTCGTACCGCGCGAGAGCAGCGCGAGCACATCTCGTGAAGGGGGCACAGTCTTTTACCTAAACAGAACGCTCTGTGCGCACTACGACCTGCCGCTCCAATATGGAGGATGGCAAGACACATCAGCTCAGGCCTTAGTTGAATGGATGGAGTTTGGCCTGCAGCCTTCACGTGGTCTCGGTTTAGAGGTCGCCTAGATGATCTGGAAAAACTATGTGTTTAGGCGAGGACCTGAAGTGGAAGATCTTTGGGATCAAATTCTCGCGGACCGAAAGAAGAGCAGCAGGAAGTTCAACCTACTCTATATCTCGGGCGCCGGCTTTGACGCTAGGGCAGCTATTGTGATGTCCAAGTATGTCGAAAGAGTTCGCGAATCGGGGTGTGAGGTTCAGAATGCTCAACTTCTTTTAATTAGCTTTTCGAGCTATCAGATGTCCGAGGAATTGAAGGCCCAAACTAGAAAAAACAAGTCCGAGCTGGAAGAATGTTTTTCAGAAATCGGGAGCTGCCATTCGATAACTTTCGGTCGATCCTCCGTAGGAGAAGATGAAGTCAGCGCGACGATTGGCTTGAGACAAGTAGCTGACGACGTTCTAAGGTTTGTGGACAGCCAAACAGATATTGTCCTTGATGTGAGCTCTCTACCTCGTATCGCATATCTCACCGTTCTACTCAGCCTCCTTGCAAAATTATTGCCTACCTGCAAGGACGGATCCGAGCTAGCCGCGAACGGCACCTCGCTTCAAGTGCTCGTGGGCGAAGACGCCGCGCTCGACAGCCTTATAAGTTCTGAGGATCCAAGCAACGACCTTGTCTTGATCCCTGGGTATTCCGAAGCGTTGCAATCGGAGGCTCTACGAGATTTACCGCTGGTGTGGTTACCAATTCTTGGTGAGAATCGCCTAGCTCAGGTTCGCAAAATTGAAGAAGTCATTCCGTCTGACGCGGAAATATGTCCCGTATTGCCTTATCCATCGAAGAATCCAAGGAGGGGCGATATGCTATTGGTCGAGTATGACAGCATATTGTTTGCACGACGCGAAACGCCGTTATCGAACATCATGTACGCTAACGAGGCCCATCCTTTCCAAATGTATAGGCAACTACTTGGAGCTATGGAACGGTATAGAAACACGCTAAAGATAGTCGGAGGCTGTCGCTTAGTTGTCACGCCCTTGGCGAGCAAGTTGATGACCATTGGAAGCGCGCTTGCGTGCTTTGAGATGAAGATGATCTCTGCAGATCGAGTATCCAGCGTGGCTATCCCTTACGCGGAGCCAAGACGATACGTTGCCAACATCGATTCCTTGCTAGCGTCGCGTCCGGAGATTTCAGCCTTGTTGCTTACAGGCGACGCATATGGCTAGCCACTAGGGTTATGGCATTGATAGCCGGGTGTACTCACACCGGTAGAATCATCGAGAAGTGACATACCTCCAGCACAAAGACTAAACCCAAGGCTTATTGTCTGACGTGATGTATCGGCGACGAGATCGGCAAGAACGTCTGAAGTTTGGCGGTCTTTCGCTGCTTACCCACGACGGGCAAAACATCGCCCTAGCGGATGGCGTTCGTCAGCGTCGATCTCTCTCCTACCCCCGAAAATCAATGCTCCGCAGCACGATCCCCGGCGGCGTGCCTTCGAACTCCGTCGCCTGATATTTGCGTCCGGTGCAGGCTTCGATGCGTTCGCGCAGGCGCGTGAACTGCTCTTCGCGCTCGCTCGGCCGGGCGCGCGGCCCGCGCTCGAGGTCGTCCATGGCGGAGGTCGAGATCGCGCAGGCGATCTCCTTCGCGCCGTCCTGCATCGAGAACTGGACGATGCCGCGGTCCTGGTCGTGGGCGATGAAGCGGCTGGTGGTGAGTGTCATGGGGTACTCCTTTTGCGTCCGCGTGTCGTGCCGGCCTTGTGGCAATCGCGCACGGGGGACGAGGATCAGCGTTATCGAAGCACGATGTGGCACAAGGGTGCACAACAATGCGCTTCGGTGGTTATGGGTCCCGGCCCCCGGGCGCCATTGCGCCCTCGGTCGGGACGACGCCTGAGTGGCCTGCCTTCAGGTGTCCCCGTTGAGTCTTGCGAAATCGTCGAACAGCGCGGTCACCAGCGCGCGGTGGCGGGTGTCCTCGGCGGGCAGGCTCGCGGCATAGAGGTTGAGCAGATGGCGGGCCTTCACGGCGGCCTCCGGCCAGGACGCGGCCGGCACCGACATCATGCGGTTTTCGAGATCGGCCTCTCGCTCGCGCAGCTCCCTGACCTGGGCCTCGACATCGGCCAGCGCGCGGCGCAGATCGGTTGCCTTCTGGGCGGCCATGCCGCGATGGCTGTCGAGATCGACCGGGATATCAGTCATTTCAGGCACTCGCGTCGATACGTTGGGCATCCGCCAGGTCGACCGAGCCGATCGACAGCATCTCCGTCGCACCGCGCACGCCTTCGGAGGGCACCGTGATCATGGTGGCGACGCGGCGATAGGACGCGAACGACAGGCCCTCGATCATCTCCTCGTCGGTGATGACCTCATAGGCGCCGGCCGGCAATTCGCGATCGAGGCCGCGGATGTGGAATGGATGCTTGAAGGTGATGGTTTCTCGCCGCGAGCGGATGGTCATGCGCGCCTGCCTTTCGCAAAGAAGGGGCCCCGAACCGACGCCAGCTGTGGCGAAGCATGCGCTTCTTGCGCGGCAATAGCCAGCATTATGTCAGCGCGGGCCGGGACTTAAGGCGCAATCGCGGCGCTCGCGCGCGGCGTTTTAGTCCTCGCAATCGGCATGGCGCGGGCGTACGCTGGACCACGTCAGCGCAGCTCACGCAATTGCCGCGCGTCGATGTTGCGCTGCATCTTTCGCGCCTCGTGTGCGCGGCGGCGATCTTCAATGGCTCGGGCAGTTGTATCTCGTAGCCCGCCAGCGACCATTGCAGCGCCGATCTCGCACGCGGACGAACTCGAAACCCAGGAGGAGACGACGTCATGGCCAAGGGACAGCAACGCAGCAACCGCGAGACCAAGAAGCCGAAGAAGGACAAGATCAAGACCAGCGCCGCAGCGCCGAGCCGCAAGGATGCGGCGTGGCAGCCGGAGATCGGTCAGAAGAAGAAGTAGCGGGCGCTGTTTTCCCTTCTCCCCTTGCGGGAGAAGGTGGCGTAGGCGGTCTTCGGCCGCCGTTCTTGAAAACGCCGATGCTTCGCATCGGCTATGGCGCCGGATGAGGGGTCTGTCTCCGCGGAGCTCCGACGCGGGAGATTCGCGCGCGGAGAGAGACCCCTCACCCGTCTCGCCGCTTCGCGGCGATCCACCCTCTCCCGCAAGGGGAGAGGGGAAGAAGCACCATCTCCCTCTCCGCACCCTTTTCCGCTATACTCGCCCGGGTAGCATCAGCGGGAGGGGCATCCTGTGGATCACGAGCGCAACGCCGACCACACATCCGAGCCGAAGAACCTCGTCATCTGCTGTGACGGCACCGGCAACGAGATCTCGGAGAACATCTCCAACGTCCTGAAGCTCTATCGCTGCCTGCGCAAGACCGACAAGACGCGGCCGCGGCAGATGGTGTTCTACGATCCCGGGGTCGGCACCGTGACGGAGCCGTCGACGTGGCACCGCTGGAAAGCCAACGTCAATCTGGTGCTGGGGCTCGCCACCGGCTACGGGCTCGATGACAACACGCTGTCGGCCTATTGCTTCCTGGTCCAGCATTACGCACCGGGCGACAGGATCTATCTGTTCGGCTTCTCGCGCGGCGCCTATACGGTTCGCGTGCTGGCGGGGCTGATCCACAAGATCGGCCTGATCTCGCCGGAGCAGGCCAACCTCGCAGGCAGTGGCCTCGTCGCCTACAAGCAATATTCCGGCACCGGGCGCGGCAACGATGTCGAGGACCTCAAGGACATCGCTGTCGACGAACAGGGACCGCTGCCGAAAGACCAATTCGACCTCGCCGCGCAGTTCGCGCGGATCACCTCGACGCGCTGGCCGACCATCCACTTCATCGGCGTCTGGGACACGGTGGCGAGCGTTATCGTGCCGCGGCGCGACGTCTTCTTCCTCGTCTTCAGCCTGGAGGAGCTCGCCTTCACGCTGCGCAATCCGAGCGTCAACATCTTTCGCCAGGCGATCGCGATCGACGAGCAGCGCCGCATGTTCCGCCTCAAGGCCTATGAGGAGCCGCAGGATTATTGGCGCAACCGCTATGTGCCCGACGAGAAGAAGGAGCCGCAGGATATCCTGCAGGTGTGGTTCGCCGGCGTGCATTGCGACGTCGGTGGCGGTTATCCGGAAGCCGAGAGCGGCGAGTCCAAATATCCGCTGCTCTGGATGATCGAGGAGGCCACCAAGGCCGGGCTGAACTTCAACCCGCGCACGGTGAACCAGCTCGCCTGGGGCATCCAGCGCACGAACTCGCCGTTCCAATACGTGCCGCCGGCTTACACCGGCAAGACGGGCGAGCTGCACAATTCGATGACGGCGGTGTGGCGCGTGCTGGAGTATCTGCCGAAGAGCGCGACCTACAAGGAATGGCCGGAACGGAAAGTGTTTCTCGGGCTCTACATCCCCGATTGCGAACCGCGCCCCATCCCCGAAGGCGCGCATGTGCATGAGAGCGTGGTGAAGCGGATGGCGGTGGAGCCGGGCTATCGGCCGGTGAATCTGCCGAAGGATTATGTGACGGTGCCGATGCCGCTGCCGCTGCCGCCCCATGTGGGCATGGCGGCCGAGGCGGGGGAGATCGTGGTGGGGTGAGCCCACTCGTCATTGCGAGCGCAGCGAAGCAATCCAGAATCTTTCCGCAGAGGCAGTCTGGATTGCTTCGCTGCGCTCGCAATGACGATGGTTGAGGCAGCGTCGCACGACACCATCCCTGTCGTGCCTGCGAAGCAGGCCCCGCCCCACCCCACCAGGCTACCACCAATATTCATTAAAATTATCGCCCCCGCTTTAGCCGGATCGAATCACCTCTCGTTCATCATGGTGCCCTGACCACCCGCGCCATCCGCGGAAATTGGAGGAGAGTGCCAATGCATCCGCGACGACATGCCCGCGTCAAACCCGCAGGCCTGGTGTCCCGCCAGGCCAAGATCATCACCGACCCGCGCGCGCCGGTGATCCCCTGCACGCTGATCGACTATTCGCCCGGCGGCGCCTGCGTCGATCTCGGCGGCCAGGTGAAGATTCCGGACCGCTTCGAGTTGCTGCACGTCAACACCAAGAAGCGCTGCCGCGTCGCGTGGAAGCGCGGCACGAAGGTGGGCGTAGTGTTTTAAGACGGGCGCCGCTACTTCCGCATCCGCGCCTTCGCGCCCGCGACGATCTGCATCGCCACGCCGGCGATCCAGCCGAACAGGGCGAACCAGCTCCACACGATGTGCGGTTCGAGGCGGAGCACGATGATGGCGACGGAGGCGAGCGCGGTGAGCGTGGCGCAGAGCGTGCCGGCGGAGCTCAAAAGCTCCGCGGCGTCGATGTCGCCGTGGGCCTCGTCGAAAGGCAATTGCGGCGTGTCGATGCCGAGATAGAAGCCGACGAAGCCCAGCACCATCATCAGCAGCAGGAAGCCCTCGGTGGTGAGCGCGGGAATTGCCGATCCCACGTAAGCGCCGACGAACAGCCCGCACGCCGCGCCCGCCATCGCAAGCCCCACGCGCTCGATGACGTGGGCAGCCTTTCGAACACGAAACCGCATGGCGGGCCTCCGCGAGGAGTTGGACGCGCGCGAGGTTAGGCCAGATTTGGCGGGGGTGGAAGCTGAGAGGGTTTACGGATGCGTGAGGCGGGGTGCTGCCTCCCTCTCCCCGTCGTCCCGGCCTAGTGCGCAATTGCGCACTAGGCCGGGACGACACCGTAATTGGGGCCGCGAATTCGCCCCCTCACCGCGCCCCGAACGTGGTCTTGCCGAACAGCGCCTTCTGGGTCGAGGGCTGCGAGCGCCAGAATTGAGGCGGCGCTTCGACCTCGCCGCCGAGCTCGGCTGCGGCGTGCCAGCCCCAGCGCGGGTCGTAGAGCAAGCCGCGGGCGAGCGCGACCATGTCGGCCTTTCCGGATGCGACGATCTCTTCGGCCTGCTTCGGCTCGGTGATCAGGCCGACGGCGATGGTGGGCAAACCCGTCTCGCGCTTGATGGCCTCTGCAAACTGCACCTGGTAGCCGGGGCCAAGCGCGATCTTCTGCAGCGGCGAGACGCCGCCGGAGGAGGCATCGATCCAGTCGACACCGCGCGCCTTCAGCGCGTTGGCGAACTCAATCGTCTGCGCCAGGTCCCAGCCGCCCTCGACCCAGTCGGTCGACGACACCCGCATGCCGACCGGCTTGTCGTGCGGGAACACCGCGCGCACCGCGTCGTAGACCTCCAGAGGGAAGCGCATGCGGTTCTCGAGCGAGCCGCCATATTCGTCGGTGCGCTTGTTCGAGATCGGCGACAGGAATTGATGCAGGAGGTAGCCGTGCGCGCCGTGCAGCTCGATCGCATCGATGCCGATGCGGTCGGCGCGCTTCGCCGACTCCACGAAGGCGTCGCGGATCCGCTTGAGGCCGGCGGCATCGAGCGCCAGCGGCGCGGCTTCGCCCTCCTTGTGCGGCAGCCCCGACGGCGCCACGGTCTGCCAGCCGCCCGCGTCCTGCGGGATCAGCTGGCCGCCGTCCCAGGGCCGCGCGCTCGAGGCTTTGCGGCCCGCATGCGCGAGCTGCATCGCGATCGCGGTGGAAGAATGTTTCCGCACCGAGGCGAGGATCTGCTTCAGCGCGGCCTCGGCGGCATCGCTGTAGAGCCCGAGGCAGCCCGGCGTGATGCGGCCGATCGCCTCGACATGGGTCGCCTCGATGCAGAACATCGCCGCGCCCGACAGGCTGAGATTATTGATGTGGGTGAAGTGCCAGTCGGTGGGAACGCCGTCCTCGGCCGAATATTGGCACATCGGCGACACCACGACGCGGTTCTTCAAATTCAGGCCGCGCAGCTTGATCGGAGAAAACAGGGCGCTCATGCGGGGGAGTTCCGAAAGGGAGGGAGGGCGATGCAGGGGAGTGTAGTGAGGGAAACGCGGATTGCCAGCCGCGCCGGGGGAATGGCCGCCCGTAGCGTCATGCATTGCGGCCGCCGCCCTACTCCACCAGCGCGAACTGCAGCAGCAGGGTGCGCTGGAGCATCGAGAAATTATCGTCGGACACCAGCGTCAGCACGGTCTCGCCGTCGGCCGTGACGTGGGCGTCGATGCCTTCCATGTTGTCGATCTCGTGGCCGAGATCGGCCTTGAACAGCACAGGGCCGTCGACCAATGCGCCCGGCGCGATCGATTTCAGGGGGATCGCACGGATGCGGATGTCGACGCCGGTGAACCAGGAGAATTTGCGTTCGAGGATCAGGAGATCGCCCGAGGGCAGCAGCACGGCGTCGCTGATGAGCTGCTGGTCGGTGCGGCGAATGCTGAACTGGCCCGGCGTCGGGCCGCCGATCAAGAAGCCGATCAGATTGCCGTCGGCATCGAAGCCGCCCTCCGACAGCGCGATCAAGGTCCCCGCGAGCGGCTGCCCCTTTGGTAGGTCCCTGGGGACAAACACCAGCGCCTCGAGCCCCTTGTTGTAGGGCAGCTTGCGCACCGCCGGCGGCGTCGGCAGCACCTCGCCGCGGGCGCTTGTGCCGCCCTTCGAAAAATCGAACCGCATGATCTGGTTGACGCGCTCGAGCCCGACATAGACGAGGTCGCCGTCGCGCGCGAGCGCTTCGGTGTCGTACCACAGCCGCTTCTCCGTGATCGGCCGCCCCTCCGCATTGAGCAGCGGCGCGGCCACGACGTCGTCGAGACCCGTCATGCTCCGCCCGGAATAGCGGATGCGACCGGTGAACCAGGTGCCCTGGTCGGAGACCGCGAGGAAGCGCTCGCCTTTGCTGTCGAGAAAGCGGAAGCCGGACAGGCCGCCGAAGCCGCGATGCGGCGAGGTCAGCACCAGGCCGCCGCGATAGTCCAGCGAACCGAACCGCGTGCGCGCGCGGTCGCGCGGCTCGAAATTGGGGATCGGCCGCGCGTTGACCTCGATGCCGACGGGCGCGGCGACGGCGTGCTCGATAAGCGCCGGCTTCGGCGCGGGCTGCGCCTGCGCCAGGCGAGACAGTGCGAGAGTGGAAAATCCCGCCGCCGCGTGGCCGATAAAGCTGCGGCGGGATCGATGCTTGCTCACGAATGCAGTTTGCGTCGCGGGCGGCCGGCCGGTTGCGTGGGCGCGGTGTTGGTCTCGCTGAACAGTTCGGCGAGCTTTTCAGTGATGGCGCCGCCGAGCTCTTCGGCGTCCACGATCGTCACCGCGCGGCGATAATAGCGCGTCACGTCGTGGCCGATGCCGATCGCGATCAGCTCGACCGGCGAGCGGGTCTCGATCTCCTCGATGATGTGGCGCAGGTGCCGCTCGAGGTAGTTGCCGGGATTGACCGACAGCGTGGAATCGTCGACCGGCGCACCGTCCGAGATCATCATCAGGATCTTGCGCTGCTCGGGCCGGCCGAGCAGGCGCTTGTGCGCCCAGTCGAGCGCCTCGCCGTCGATGTTCTCCTTCAACAGCCCCTCGCGCATCATCAGGCCGAGATTTTTTCGCGCACGGCGCCACGGGGCGTCCGCCGACTTGTAGATGATGTGGCGGAGATCGTTGAGACGGCCCGGACTGGCCGGCTTGCCGGCGGCAAGCCACGCCTCGCGCGATTGCCCGCCCTTCCAGGCACGCGTGGTGAAGCCGAGAATCTCGACCTTGACGCCGCAGCGCTCCAGCGTGCGGGCGAGGATGTCGGCGCAGGTCGCCGCGACCGTGATCGGGCGCCCGCGCATCGAGCCGGAATTGTCGAGCAGCAGCGTCACCACGGTGTCGCGGAACGTCGCCTCCTTCTCGTGCATGAAGGACAGCGGGTGATAGGGATCGGTCACTACGCGCGACAGCCGCGCCGGATCGAGAATGCCCTCTTCGAGATCGAACTCCCAGGCGCGGTTCTGCTGCGCCATCAGGCGCCTCTGGAGGCGGTTGGCGAGACGGGCGACGATGCCCTGCAGATGCGCGAGCTGCTTGTCGAGATAGGCGCGAAGGCGCTCCAGCTCGTCATGGTCGCAGAGGTCCTCGGCGGCGATGACCTCGTCGAACTTCGGCGCGAAGGCGTGATATTCCGGCCCGCGCGGCTCGTTCTTGCCGTGCGAATTCGGCCGCGTCGCCTCGCCCGGCGTCTCGTCGTCGCCGAGCTCGCCGTCGTCGAAGGTATCGGAGGTCGAGGCCTGCGCGCTTTCCATCGCGCTCTCGCTCATCTCCTCGCTCGAGGCCTGCGCCTGGTCGGCGCTCATCTCCTGCGCAGCGTCGGAATCGGGCGAGCCCTCGGCGCCGGACTGATCGTTGTCGCCGTCCTGGTTCTCGTCGTTCTCGTCATTGTCTTCGCTGTCGGCGCTGCGCTCGTCACCGATCTCGAGCGCCGTCAGCAGATCATGCACGGCATCGCCGAACCTGGTCTGGTCCTCGACCACGGTATCGAGCCGGTCGAGCCGCCTGCCGATCTTGTCTTCCAGGATGGGACGCCAGAGATCGACCATCTTCTTGGCGGCCGTCGGCGGCGCCATGCCGGTCAGGCGTTCGCGCACCAGCATCGCCAGCGCGTCGGCGAGCGGCGCGTCGGCGCGATCGGTGATCTCGTCGAACTTGCCGCGATGGAAATGGTCGTCGAGCATCGCGGTGAGGTTTTTCGCAACGCCCGCCATGCGCCGCGCGCCGATCGCCTCGACACGGGCCTGCTCCACCGCCTCGAACACGCCGCGCGCCTGCGGATTGCCCGGCATCAGCTTGCGATGCACCTTTGGATCATGACAGGCGAGCTTGAGCGCGATGGAATCGGCGTGGCCGCGCACGATCGCGGCATCACGCCTGGTCATCTTTCGCGCGGGTTCGGGCAGCCGCGCCTTGCCCGGCGCGAGCCCGGGACGCTCGGCGGCGAAGCTGACATCGAGCTCGGGCGCCTTGGCGATCGCCTTCAGGCAGGAGGCCACCGAGCGCTTGAACGGCTCGGTCGGGGCTTCCTTGGTGTTGCGGAACTTGGAGTTGGAGGTGGTGCTCATCTCGATCTCACCGTCGTCCCGGCGAAGACCGGGATCCATAGCCACCGACGGTTGTTGCGTCAGGGAAAACTATCAGCGTCGCTTCACCGAGAGACCTCGCGGCATGGGTCCCGGCCCCTGTGCGCAATTGCGCACTCGGCCGGGACCACACACCGAGAGAGATCAGCTGAGCGCCACGTTCACCGCCGATTCCGGCAGCTCCGCGTTGAAGCAGCGCTGGTAGAACTCGGCGACGAGGGGGCGTTCGAGCTCGTCACATTTGTTGAGGAAGGTGACCCGGAACGCAAAACCAATGTCGCTGAAGATGTCGGCGTTCTCGGCCCAGGTGATCACCGTGCGCGGGCTCATCACCGTCGACAGATCGCCATTGGCGAAGGCGTTACGGGTGAGGTCGGCGAGGCGAACCATCTTGTTGACGATGTCGCGGCCCTCCGTGGTGCGATAGTGCTTGGCCTTGGCCAGCACGATCTCCACTTCCTCGTCATGGCTGAGATAGTTCAGCGTGGTGACGATCGACCAGCGGTCCATCTGGCCCTGGTTGATCTGCTGGGTGCCGTGATAGAGGCCCGAGGTGTCACCGAGACCGACGGTGTTTGCGGTCGAGAACATGCGGAATGCCGGGTGCGGCTTGATCACCTTGTTCTGGTCGAGCAGCGTCAGCCGGCCGGAGACTTCCAGAACGCGCTGGATCACGAACATCACGTCCGGACGGCCGGCGTCGTATTCGTCGAACACCAGCGCGACATTATGCTGGAGCGCCCAGGGCAGGATGCCGTCGCGGAATTCAGTGACCTGCTTGCCGTCGCGGACCACGATCGAGTCCTTGCCGACGAGGTCGATACGGCTGATGTGGCTGTCGAGGTTGACGCGCACGCAGGGCCAGTTCAGTCGCGCGGCGACCTGTTCGATATGGGTGGATTTGCCGGTGCCGTGATAGCCCGTGACCATGACGCGGCGGTTGTGCGCGAAGCCGGCGAGAATTGCGAGCGTGGTGGCGCGATCGAAGCGGTAATCGGAATCGACTTCGGGGACGTGAGGATCGACTTCGGAATAAGCGGGGACTTCGAGATCGCTGTCGATCCCGAACACCTGGCGCACCGACACCTTCATGTCGGGCAAACCGGAAACTTCCTCAACTTTGGACATCGCGGCGGTCGTCATCAATCCTCCGAGGTCCCGGGCGATCCCGAGACCAGTTATTGCACGTTGGCTGCGGCTGGGTGCGATCGCGAACCTATCAGAGACAACGTGCGGGCAGAAGCCCGCCCCTCAATCAAAGTTCCGTTGTCTTTTCATTTAGATAGGCAAGGAACGCGATTTTTGGAAGGCTGCCCTGCGAATCACGCCTGAATTTCATGCCAAGGGCGCGGTCCTGCCCACGCGGGTGGCACTTTTACCGCCGCTTGTTACTTATGTAGGGTCCGAATGCAGGGCCCGAACCCCGAGGCCCAATCCCACCACAGAGACGACGTGACGTCCTTTCTCGATCCCCTCATTTCATTCGTCTCGGCCCATGCGTGGCTGGCCTATCTGACCCTGTTCCTGGCGGCCCTGCTGGAGGCGGTTCCGGTGGTGGGGTCTGTGATCCCCGGCTCGACCATCATCCTGGCGCTAAGCGCCCTGGTCCCGGGCGGCGAGCTTAGGCTGCAATGGGTGTTGCTGGCGGCAGCCCTCGGCGCAGTGCTCGGCGACGGTTCGGCCTACTGGATCGGCCACCGGCAGCAACGGGAGATCCTCAACACCTGGCCGTTGACCAATTATCCGCGCGTGGTCGAGCAGAGCGAGAATTTCTTCCACCGCTTCGGCACCTGGGCGGTGTTCTTCGCCCGCTTCGTGCCGCCGATCCGTGCCTTCGTCCCGGTCACCGCGGGCGCGCTGGGCATGCCCCCGGCCCGCTTCTATGCCATCAACATCCCGGCGATCCTGGTCTGGGCGCCGGCGCATGTGCTGCCGGGTGTTTTGGCGGTCTCAGTGCTGCACGAATATGCCGGGCTGCACCACCATGGACATGTCGGCAAGCACATCTGGATCCTGACCGTGATCGGCGTCGCGATCGTTCTGGGCCTGGCGGTCTGGATCTATCGCCGCCGGAATGGCGGCGGCGTCGCGGTGGCGAAGCCGCGAGGGTGATCTATCCAAGCACACCACCCTCATCCTGAGGACCTGCCAACGACGGGCGTCTCGAAGGATGGCCGCGGGCGACAGCGGGGCCTGCATGGTTCGAGACGCGTTCCGCGCTCCTCACCATGAGGTTTCTTGATCATCCTTTGGAATCCGCAACCCCCGCCCTCCGCCCCGGCGCAGGCCCGACATACCTTGCCCGCGGCCTGATCAGCTTGCCGTGCTGTAATTGCTCGCTCGCATGAGCGATCCAGCCGACGCTGCGGGCCATCGCGAACAAGGCGAGCTCGCTGCCTGGGGGCAAGCGCAGCGCGTGCACGAGCACCGCGAGCGCGTAGTCGATGTTGACGAGCTCGCCGGTCGCCTCCGCGATCCGCTCGGGCACTTCCTTGGTGAATTTGCGCGGCGCGCCGGCGCGGGCCAGGGCATTCAGGAGCGACTGCGCGCGCCGATCGCCCCGCTTGTAGACGCCGTGACCGAAGCCGGCAAAGCGTTCGCCGAGCGCGACGCGTTCGCGGACCAACGGCTCGACGTCACGATCCACCAGCGCCTTGACAAGCTGCGAGGCGAGCACGCCGGCGCCGCCGTGCTTCGGTCCCTTCAGCGCGGCGAGGCCGGCGATGACGGAATCATAAAGATTGAGGCCGGTGGAGGCCGCGCAGCGCGCGGTGAAGGTGGACGCGTTCAACTCATGCTCGGCGAGCAGAACCAGCGCGCGACGTATGAGATCGGCCGCGTGCTTGTTGTCGGGCGCCCAGGCCCTCGCGATCTGCTGGTGTAGCGGCTCGGCGGACGGCTCCGTGTTGAGCATGGTCGCGACCAGGAGCCGGACGATGCGCGCACCGACCATGGCGCGGCCATCCGGTGCACGCGTGAACGCGCGGGGATCGGCGCTCGACGCGAGCGCCAGCACGGCAATGGCACGATCGATCGGCGCGGCGCGACGCGCGGCCTGCGCGATCAGGCGCATCTCATCGGACATCGCAGGCTGATTATCCGGCGCGAACGGATCGACGCCGGAGACGTCCCACAGAAGCGTGGCCGTGTGCTCCAGCGTGTCGTGCTCGGCGAGATCGACGCAATTGACACCGCGATAGATCGCGCCCTCCTCGGTGATGGTGGAGATTTCCGTGTCCATGACCGGCAGATCGGCATCGAAGCTGCGCAGGCCGCGCGGCTCCGGCGACGGCACCCGCCGCTCCTTCAGGGCCCGGACGTCCTCGGCGCGATAGCGGTTCTTGCGCGAGTCCGGCGTCGGCTCGGAGCGGACCAGGCCGCGGCTGACATAGGCGTAGAGCGTGGCCGGCGAGATCGCGAGCTCGGCGGCGGCTTCCCGGGCGGAGAGGTAAAGCCCCTCGGAATTTTTCATATTGATTTATATAATCAAGATTGATCAATCTGTCGAGAGGCCCGACCTTTGGCTGGTGCAAAGGAGATTTGGGCCATGAACATCCACCTCACCAAAAGCCAGATCGGGCTGGACGGCGTTCCCGCGGCCGAAACCGTGCTGAGCCATGTCGACGGCGAGCGCGGCGAGTTGATCATCGCCGGCGAGCATGTCGGCCGATTGGCGAGTCAGTCGAGCTTTGAGGGCGTCACCGCCCGGCTCTGGAACGGCGCCAGCACGACCACGCTGAGCGAAGCCAATGTGCGCGCGAGCCTCGGCGCGGCACGCGAGCGCGCCTTCGCGCGGCTGGATGAACTGCTGCCGGCAACGCGCGGCATGGGCATCGTCGACGGGTTTCGCGCGGCGGTCGCGGGACTTCGCGCCGAGCACGACCTAGCCCATGAGGCGACGATCGTAGGCGCATTCCCGGTAATTGCGGGCGGGCTCGTCCGCCGCGCTAGGGGTCTCGATCCCGTGGCGCCCGATCCGAACGCGAGCCACGCCGCCGATACGCTTCGCATGCTGCACGGACGCGCGTCCGAACCACGCGAGGTCACGGCGCTGGACGCCTATCTCGTCACCGCCAGCGACCACGGCATGAACGCCTCGACCTTCACCGCGCGCGTGGTGGCCTCGACGCAGGCTGATCTATTCGCCGCCGTCACCGCCGGCTATTGCGCGCTGACGGGTCCGCTGCATGGCGGCGCGCCGGAGCCGGTGCTGGAAATGCTCGACGCCATCGGCTCGCGCGAGCGCATCCAGCCCTGGGTGGACGCGGCACTCGCCCGCGGCGAGCGGATCATGGGTTTTGGTCACCGCGTCTATCGCGTGCGCGATCCGCGCGCCGACGTGCTCAAGACCGCGATCGAGGCGCTGGCCTCGGACGGCGCCGACCTGCCCTTTGCCGGCGAGGTCGAAGCCTATATCCGCGCAGCCTTGCGCAAGAAGAATCCGGAGCGGCCGCTGGAGACCAATGTGGAGTTCTTCACCGCGATCCTGCTCGATGCGCTGGCGATTCCGAGGCAGGCCTTCACGCCGATCTTCGCGGTGGCGCGCGCAGCCGGCTGGACGGCGCATGCGCGCGAGCAGCAGCGGACGGGGCGGCTGATCCGGCCGAGCTCGTCATATGTGGGGGCGATGCCGAAGGCGTGAGGCTAGTGGCGTATAGCGGGAGCATGACGGCGGGGCCAATCGCTCCACCGTCGTCCCGGCGAAGGCCGGGACCCATACCGTGTGATCTATCGGTAAATAGAGATGTCAGTACCGCGTGAAGACCTGTTCACTGCGAGTCTTCGCCAAACTTCTCCCTGGGGTTATGGGTCCCGGCCTTCGCCGGGACGACAGCGGAGAATTTGGCTAGAGGCCTATGCCTCGCGCACCACGGTCTTCAGATAATTATACGCCTTGATGATTTCGATCAGGCGATCCTCGGTGGAGCGGTCGCCGCCGTTGGCGTCGGGGTGGTGCTGCTTCACCAGCGCCTTGTACTTGGACTTGACGTCAGCGAGGGTGGACTGGGGGCCGAGGCCCATCACCTGGAGCGCCTTGCGCTCGGCGTTCATGATCTTGCGCGTCTCGGCTTTGGGCGCGGCCTGCGGGCCGGCGCGCCAGCCGGTGCGGCCGTTGAGCTCCTGGAACATGCTGAACGGATCGAAGGCACCGTCGATCTCGGCCTCGGCGCCTTTCTTGACGCCGCCATTGGCGCCCATCTTCCAGGTCGGACGATGACCGGTCAGCGCATCTTTCTGATAGCGCGCGACAGCGTCGGCATTCATGCCGGAGAAGAAATTGTAGTTCTGGTTGTACTCGCGCACATGATTCAGGCAGAAGTGCCAGTACTCACGCTGATTGTCGCGACCCTTGGGCGCACGATGCGCGCCCTTGTTCTGACACCCGGTCCATTCGCAATTGACCACGGCGTCGCGCGGCTTCACTTCCGGCTGCTTGCCTTTCGGCTTGATCCGGATGGAGTCGAAGAACTTTGATGAATCGATCGGCATGGCTGACTTTGACTACGCAATGCAAAAACCTTCAAGTCTTGACATTGCAATTAGCTGAAAAGCATAGCCGAAACTATGCTGAGGCGTCCTTGAACGACCGCCAGAGGCGGCCTATGCAATACGGAGAGCGATCTCGCACCGTAATGACCCAGATGGCCATCAGAGACACTATCAGCAACAAGTTGCAGGAAGCTTTCACGCCGGAAAGCCTGCAAGTCGTCGACGAGTCACATTTGCATGAGGGCCACGCCGGCCATCGGCCGAGCGGCGAGACGCACTTCCGCGTTTATATTGTGTCTTCCGCCTTCAAAGGGAAGAGCCGGGTTGATCGGCACCGCATGATAAATTCGGCGCTCGCCGCGGAACTCTCCGGCAGCGTGCACGCACTGGCGATCCACGCGCAAGCGCCGGGAGAAGGCGGGAGCTAGCTCGCCGATACGGCTGTCATGCCCGCGAAGGCGGGCATCCAGTACTCCGAGGCGGCGCGGCCAGAATCGAGCCGCTGCGGCGTACTGGATCGTCCGCCTTCGCGGACGATGACAGCTACCGCGTCAAAACGACGTCCCGGCCCGCCGCCGCTTGGCTTCCTCCATCTCCGTCTCGCGCGGCACCGGTGAAATACGGAGTGCGGTGATGCGGTTGCGTTCGCGGCGGAGGACGCGGAAGCGGAAGCCGTGAAAGGTGAAACTCTGGCCCCGGTCGGGAATCGAGCGCGCCTCGTGAATGACGAGGCCGGCGACCGTCGTTGCCTCTTCGTCAGGCAGGTGCCAGTCCATGGCGCGGTTGAGGTCGCGGATCGGCACCGAGCCGTCGACGACGACCGAGCCATCCGGCTGGGCGCGCACGCCCGCGACCACGACGTCGTGCTCGTCGGAGATGTCGCCGACGATCTCTTCCAGAATGTCTTCCAGCGTCACGAGACCTTCCACTTCGCCGTACTCGTCGACGACCAGGGCAAAATGGGTCTTGCGGCGGCGGAACGCCTTGAGCTGCTCGGAGACGGGCCGCATCTCCGGCACGAACCACGGCGGCAGCGCGATGGTGGAGACGTCGATGCGCGAGGTCTCGCCGTCGGCCGCGCGAATCGCGCGCAGCAAATCCTTGGCGTGGAGCACGCCGATGATGTTTTCCGGCTTCTCGCGCCACAGCGGAATGCGGGTGTATTCGGCCGCCAGCACCTCGCGCACCAGATCCTCCGGCGGCAGGTCGGCGTTGATCATCGTCATCTCGGTGCGATGGATCATGACGTCGGAGACCTGGAGCTCGCGCAGATCGAGCAGCCCGCCGAGCATGTCGCGGTCGTGCTTCTCGAACTTGCCTTCATGGTGCAGCAGGTCGACCGCGCCGCGGAGGCGCTCGGTCGGCGACAGGATCGCCTGGTGCTCGCCGGCAAGGCCAAACAGGCGCATCAACAGCCGCACGATGACTTCCACGATCCGCAGCAGCGGCCCCAGCACGTACATCGTCAGCCGCATCGGGCGTGCCACCGCCAGCGCCATGCGATCAGGCGCGTTGATCGCAATGGTTTTGGGCAGCACCTCGGCGAAGATCACGACCAGCGCGGTCATCAAGCCGGTGGCATAGAGCACGCCGACGTCGCCGAACCAGGCCGTGAAGATGCTGGTGGCCAGGGCGGATGCACTGATATTGGCGATGTTGTTGCCGAGCAGCAGCGCGCCGATCAGGCGCTCGCGCATGTCGAGCAGCTGCGAGACCACGTCGGCGTCGCGATTACCCTGCTTGGAGAGCCGCAGCATGCTGGCGCGCGAGGCGCCGGTCAGTGCGGTCTCGCTCGCGGCGAAGAAGCCGGAGACGAGCAGGCAGAGAATGACGATGGTGAATCCGAGCCAATCCATGAACCACTCTGGTTTCTTGTTTTGACGCGTTTTCTTGACGCGAACCGGTACCCACTTCGCTCGAAAACGCTTTAGCGCCGTTCAACCGCGTGTCACGCCTTGTGGGCGAGCTTGTCCTTGAGGAAGTCGCGCACCGGAGCCGGTTCGACGTTCTTCGCGACGACGGCGCGTCCCACAGCCTCCAGCAGGATGAAGGTGAGCTTGCCGCGCACGACCTTCTTGTCCTGCGCCATCAGCGCCATCAGCGCGTCGGCATCGGCAAGCCCCTCCTGCGCGAAGCCCGCGATGTCCTGCAAGCGCGTCGGCAGGCCTGCCTCAACGAGGTGACGCTCGACGCGCGTCGCATCCGCTTCGCCGATCATGCCGAGCTTCGCCGAAAACTGCGCCGCCAGCGTCATGCCGATCGAAACGCCCTCGCCGTGAAACAGGCGGTCGGAGAAGCCGGTCGCGGCTTCCAGCGCATGGCCGAACGTATGGCCGAGATTGAGCAGCGCGCGCTCCCCGGTCTCGCGCTCGTCGCGCGAGACCACGCCGGCCTTGGCGCGGCAGGAGGTCGCGATCGCATGCTCGCGCGCCGAACCGCCTTTGGAGATGTCGGAATGGTTCTTCTCGAGCCAGGCGAAGAAGGCCTCGTCGCCGAGCACGCCGTATTTGGCGACCTCGGCATAGCCGGCGCGGAACTGCCGGGGCGACAGCGTGTCGAGCACGGCGGTGTCGGCAATCACCAGCACCGGCTGGTGGAAGGCGCCGAGCAGATTCTTGCCCTGCGGCGAGTTGATGCCGGTCTTGCCGCCGACGGAAGAATCGACCTGCGCCAGCAGCGAGGTCGGCACCTGCACGAAATCGACGCCGCGGCGCAGGATCGCCGCCGCAAAGCCGGCGAGATCGCCGACCACGCCGCCGCCGAGCGCAATGACGAGATCGTTGCGCTCGATCTTCGCGGCGATCAGGGCTTCGCTGACCTTTTCGAGACCGGCATAGGTCTTCGAGATCTCGCCTTCCTCGACGACGATGCGCGATGTCGCAATGCCGCTGGCTGCGAGCGAAGCCTCGGCGGGTTCGAGCCAGTATTTCGCGACGGTACGATCCGTCACGATCGCGGTGCGCACGCCGGGGCGCAGGCCCGCGACGCGTTCGCCGAGCGAAGCCAGCACGCCGCGGCCGATGACGATGTCATAGGCGCGATTCTCCAGCGCGACCTCGACGTTGACGGGATCGGAATGTTTCAAAGGCGCGGTCATCGTGCGGCACTCGCGACGTCGGCTGGTGGCGGGGACGCCCGTTCGCCGCAAAGATGCGCGCGTAGCGTCTCGATGGTCTCCTCAACGATCTTGTCGTGCGGCACGTCGCGCGAGGCGATGGTGAGGTCGGCATGGCCGTAGACCGGCTCGCGCTCGGTGAGCAGGCGCGTCACGGTTCCTTCGGGATCGGCGGTCTGGAGCAGCGGACGGTCGGCGCGCCGGCGCACGCGGCGCATGATGACGTCATGATCGGCCTTGAGCCAGATCGAGATCGCCTTTGCCGCGATACGGCTCCGCGTCTCCTCGCGCATGAAGGCGCCGCCGCCGGTCGCCAGGACGATGGGGCCGCCGTCGAGCAGACGCGCGATCACGCGGGCTTCGCCGTCACGGAAATGCGGCTCGCCATGACGCTCGAAGATTTCCGGTATGGTCATGCCGGCCGCGGCCTCGATCTCGGTGTCGGCATCGACGAAGGGCAGCTTGAGCCGGAGAGCCATGCGGCGGCCGATGGTGGATTTGCCCACCCCCATCATGCCGACGAGCACGATCGAGCGCGTCCCCAGCGCCGACAGGATGTCGGCCTCGGGCGAAGCTTGGATCGGCAACGCGGCGTCGGGCATTTGTCTCGCTCGAATGGGTCTCGCTCGATCTGCCGCCAAAGGCGGCATCCTTTGGCCACCTATACGACCCCAAAGGGGGCCTCGCCAGAGGACTCTTGCCACGAAACGGCGAACGTGTTGGATGATTTCATTGGTTAATTTGCCCGCCAAGCCACCTGACCGAGACCCTCTCCGAGATCCTGCCGATGCCCAGCCTGTTCCGCTTCCTGACGGTCGTCGCCGTGATCGCCGGCATCGTCTATGGCGTGGTCTTCGCACTGGCGAACTTCGTCAATCCCAAGCCGCGCGAAATGACGGTGACGATCCCGCCGGACAAGTTTCTCAAGAAATAGGAGGTAGCCTCCGGGGCATGCGTGCAAAGCCCTCAGACACAAAGCTCACCGGCCTGTTCCTCGACATGCTCGCGGCGGAACAGGGCGCCGGCCCCAATACGCTCGACGCCTATCGCCGCGATCTCACCGACTTCTCCGAGTTTCTCGGCCGCGTCGGCCATGCATTCGCGGACGCGGAAACACAGACGCTGCGCGACTATCTCGCCGATCTCGACACGCGCGGCTTCAAGTCCACCAGCGTCGCGCGACGGCTGTCGGCGATGCGGCATCTCTATCGCTTCCTCCTGAACGAACGCATCAGAACCGACGATCCCGCGGCGATCCTGTCCGGGCCGAAGCGCGGCCGCGGCCTTCCGAAGGTGCTGTCGATCGCGGATGTCGACCGCATGCTCCGCCGCGCCAAGGAATTGAGCGAGGCGGAGGCTGCCTCGCCCTCGAAACGGCTGCGCGCCCTGAGACTCTATTGCCTGCTCGAGGTGCTCTACGCCACCGGCTTGCGCGTCTCCGAGCTGGTGGCGCTGCCGCGCACGGCCGCGAAGCGCGACGCCCGCATGATCGTGGTGCGCGGCAAGGGCAACAAGGAACGGCTGGTGCCGCTCAACGAGGCCTCGCGCCAGGCCATGGCCGATTATCTCGCGGCGACGGAGGCCGCCAAGGACAACAACAAGACCGACAAGAAGAACAGCGTGGCGGCGTCGAAATGGCTGTTCCCCTCGTTCGGCGAGAGCGGGCATCTGACGCGGCAGCATTTTGCCCGCGACTTGAAGGAGCTTGCGGTCGCTTCAGGGCTGCAGGCCCGGCTGGTCTCCCCCCACGTGCTGCGCCACGCCTTCGCCAGCCACCTGCTTCACAATGGGGCCGATTTGCGCATCGTGCAGACGCTGCTCGGCCATACCGACATCTCGACCACCCAGATCTACACCCACGTGGTCGAGGAGCGGCTGAAGAGCCTGGTCCGCGACCTGCACCCGCTGGCGGAGAAGTAGGTCTGGCGCGTCGCCCCGCTACAGGCCAAGGCCGAAACCGCCTTGACTTCGGCCACATCTCCGCAGAAAGAGCCGGGGCCTCACGATGATTGGCCTGCGCTGGTTGCGAACACACAAGCCAACTCATTGACGGACCTACATTTCTTTCCACGACATCGAATCCGCTTCGCCGCCTCGCCCCGTTCTCCCTATATTGAGTTGATGCCAGACCAGATGCGCAGCTATCTCGATTTCGAAAAGCCCGTCGCCGAGCTCGATTCCAAGCTCGATGAATTGCGGACGCTTGCGGCCTCCGGCAGCGACATTGCCGAGGAGATCGGGCGGATCGAGGACAAGGCGGCGCAGGCGATGGCCGACCTCTATCTGAACCTGACGCCGTGGCAGAAGACGCTGGTCGCGCGGCATCCGCAGCGGCCGCATTTCAACGACTTCATCAAGGGCCTGATCACCGAGTTCACCCCGCTCGCCGGCGACCGCAAGTTCGGCGAGGACGAGGCGCTGGTGGCCGGCTTCGGCCGCTTCCGCGGCGAGGCCATCTGCGTGATGGGCCAGGAAAAGGGCGATTCCACCGAGAGCCGCATCAAGCATAATTTCGGCATGGCGCGGCCCGAGGGCTATCGCAAATGCGTGCGGCTGATGGAGATGGCCGAGCGGTTCGGCCTGCCGGTGCTGTCGCTCGCCGATTCCGCCGGCGCCTATCCCGGCATCGGCGCGGAAGAGCGCGGCCAGGCCGAGGCGATCGCGCGTTCGACCGATGCCTGCATGGCGCTGACCGTGCCGAACGTCGCCATCATCACCGGCGAGGGCATGTCGGGCGGCGCCATCGCCATCACCACCGCCAACAAGGTCCTGATGCTGGAGCACGCGATCTACAGCGTGATCTCGCCCGAGGCGGCGTCCTCGATCCTCTGGCGCGACGGCTCCAAGGCGCAGGAAGCAGCCAACAACATGAAGATCACGGCACAGGACATGCTCCGCTTCGGCGTGATCGACAGCATCCTGAAGGAGCCGGTCGGCGGCGCCCATCGCGACCCCGCCGCCATGATCGCCACCACGGGCGACGCCATCGCCAAGGCCTTCGACGAGCTCCGGGGCCTCGACGGCGACGCCATCCGCAAGCATCGGCGGCAGAAATTCCTCGATATCGGCCGGAAACTGGGCTGATTCGGGCGGTTTGGGACCCGTTGGACGCGTTACCCTCCGCCGTCGTCCAAGCTTTCGTCAGGACGACGCTGGATTTGAGGCCGGCCAAGCCCCGCAGGCGTCCGGTAACCCCGCGTTAACCCTTTTTTTGCCCAAATCAGCGATCTCTGTACCGGTTTGGCCGCGAGGCCCAAGTTACGGCCCAGTTTAAGTCTTCGTTGACCACGCCTTTGGGCCAACGGGCTCGTGATCCCCGTTCGGGTTGCGACCACATGACCCAGAGGTTAGAATTTTAATCAATGGCTTCAGGGCATAAGCGCTGGAGCGTGATTGCGAAAAAGCCCGTCGCGACGGGTCCGGGTCTCCGGTCGGATCATGCTTCAAGATGGGTTTGCGCGCGCTGCCCTGGACGGTGTGGGGTCCATCTTGATTTCTCGTTCGCTTGCTCGCGCGTTTCTGGTTTCGGTGGCGCTTGCCGCCAGCTTCGTGCTGGCCGGCTGCGATACTGACCAGGTTTCGCTTGCGACCAATGCCAAGGCCAACCAGCCGGTGCCGCCAAAACTTCTCGCCGCGATGGTCGAGAAGAACATGGACCTGCAATCGCCGATTCTGGTGCGCCTGTTCAAGCAGGAGGCCGAGCTCGAGGTCTGGAAGCAGACCCGCAACGGCCAATTCGCGCTGCTCAAGACCTATCCGATCTGTCGCTGGTCGGGCGACCTCGGCCCGAAGGTGCGCGAAGGCGACCGCCAGGCGCCGGAAGGATTCTACTCGATCAATCCGGGCCAGATGAATCCGCAGTCGGCGTATTATCTGTCGTTCAACACGGGCTATCCGAACGCGTTCGACAAGGCTTTGGGCCGCAGCGGCTCGCAGCTGATGGTGCATGGCGATTGTTCGTCGCGCGGCTGCTACGCGATGACGGACGAGCAGATCGCCGAGATCTATTCGCTCGGGCGCGAATCCTTCTTCGGCGGCCAGAAGGCGTTCCAGCTGCAGGCCTATCCGTTCAAGATGACCCCGGTGAACATGGCCAAGCACCGGAACAATCCGAACATGCCGTTCTGGAAGATGATCAAGGAAGGCTATGATCATTTCGAGGTGACGCGGCAGGAGCCGAAGGTCGATTTCTGCGAGAAGAAGTACGTGTTCGACGCGGCGAAGGCGCCTGACGCCAAGCGCGATCCGGTGTTCGACGCGTCCGCGAAATGTCCGGCCTATGTGGTCCCCGAGGAGATCGTCAGCGCCGTGCGCGAGAAGGATGCGCGCGACCAGGCTGAGTACAACAAGCTGGTTTCGCGCGGTACGCCCGTTGCGCGCATGAACACCGGTATCGACGGCGGCATGAACAAGATCTTCGCCGCGAAGATTCCGGAAGGCTCGACCGGCCTGTCGGAGGGCGCCGAAGGCACCACCTTGCAGATGCTGGCGATGGCGAAGGCGCCCGGCACGATCCCTGGACACGTCAATCCGCCGAAGCCGAATCTCGATGCAGCCGCGCCCTCGCCGCAGGAAGAGCCGGTCGTCGCCGTCAGCACGCCCGCCGCCAACGCCCGCGTCGCCACCGCAGCTGCGCCTGAGAAATCCGGCTTCTTCTCCAACCTCGGCCGCAAGATGGGCATGGGCAACGCCGACGCCACGGCAACCACGCCTCCGCCGCAGGCCACGGCATCCGTCGCTCCGGCCGCGACGACCACGACACCGCCGACCGCAGCGTCCCGGCTGAAGGCCGCGGTGACCCGGTTCGTACCGGGTCGCGACACGTCCAAGGATGCAGCGAAGGATGCGCCGAAGCCGGCTGTTGCCGCAGCCAAGCCCGCCGAACCTGCGAAGCCCGATACCCGCCTCGCGGCGACGCGCCCGACGCTGAAGCCGTCGGTGTCGGATGGCGCGGGTGAAGCGACCCAGATCATGGGCGCCGCGCCGGTCGTGCAGTCGAACTCGTTCGACAGCCGGTTTGGGGCGGTGAAGTAAGCGGGCGCTCCGCTTAATCTCTCCGATCCATCCCAGCCTGACGCCGTCATTCCCCGCGATGGCGGGGAATCCAGTATTCCAGGCACCCCTTATCGATCGAGAAGCTGCGGCGTACGGGATGCCCCGCCTCCGCGAGGCATGACAGCCGAGTTCGGTGTGAGAGCGACGCGCTTCACGCGCGCTCTCCTACGGCGCCAGATACCGCAGCAGCTCCGGATTGCCCCTCACCTCGCCTGCCTCGCCTTGTAGTGCGACGCGGCCGCGGTCGAGCACGTAGGCGTAGTCGGCGACGCGGAGCGCGAGGTCGAGGTGCTGCTCGACGATGATGACGGCGATGGTTTTCGCGAGTTCGATCAGGCGCTCGGTGATCTCCTCGATCACGCCGATCCAGACGCCCTCGGTCGGCTCGTCGAGCAGAAGCAGTTTTGGATCGCCCAGCATGGCGCGGCCGATGGCGAGCATCTTGCGTTCGCCGCCGGACAGCGTGCCGGCGGGCTGGTCGAGGCGCTGGCCGAGCTTTGGGAATATGGTCAGCACGTGGTCGACCGCGTCGGCCTTCCTGCTCGCGAGCGAGCCGACCGCGAGATTGTCGCGCACCGACAGGCGCGCGAACACCGAATACTCCTGCGGCACGTAGCCGATGCCGGCGCGCACGCGCTCCTGGGTCGCGCGGCGGCTGATGTCGCGCCCGTCGAAGGCGACCTCGCCCTTCCACGCCGGCAGCTCGCCGACGATGGTCTTCATCAGCGTGGTCTTGCCGGCGCCGTTGCGGCCCAGCACGGCGACACCGCCGCGCCAGGGAATGCCGAGGTTGACGTCGAACAGGACCTGGCTGCGGCCATAGCCGGCGTCGAGATGCTTGATGTGCAAAAATTCAGGCACGGCGCAAATAGATCTCCTGGACGGCCTTGTTGGCCTGGATCTCCGACACCGTGCCGGATGCCAGCACCTTGCCCTGGTCGAGCACGGTGAGGCGATCGCAGATGTCGCGGATGAAATCGAGGTCGTGCTCGACGATGACGAGCGAGCAATGCTTTTTGATCGGCTGCAACAGTTCGCCGGTGACGCGGCGCTCCTCCAGGCTCATGCCGCCGGTGGGCTCGTCCAGCAGCAGAAGCTTCGGCTTGCAGGCAAGCGCCATCGCGATCTCCAGCCATTGCTGCTGGCCGTGCGACAGCGCCGCGGCCGCATCGAAAGCGCGGCCGGCAAGGCGAAATTGCGTCAGCATGGTCATGACCTGATCGTGCAGGAGCCCGCGCGTGCGCGAGAACACGAGATCGAACAGCGAGGACTGCGCCTGCAGCGCGAGCAGGATGTTGTCGTACAGCGTCAGCGTCGGCAGCACACTGGTGATCTGGAATTTCAGGCTCATGCCGGCGCGGGCACGTTCGGTCGGCGTGAACGCGGTGATGTCGGTGTTGATGAAACTCACCTTGCCCTGCGTCGGCACCTCGGCGCCGGCAATGCACTTCATCAGCGTGCTCTTGCCGGAGCCGTTCGGGCCGATCAGGCCGTGAAACTCGTTCTCGCCGACGGTCAGCGCGGCGCCATCGAGCGCGGTGAGCTTCCCGAAGATCTTCTTGACGCCGGTGGCTTCAAGGAGCGGCATCGCGCTTCTCCTTCCCGGTCTTCCTGGATTTCCCGCCAAAGCTGCCGACCCGCTCGCGCTCGCCCAGCACGAAACTGATCAGGCCGAGCGGCCGGAACAGGATCACGAGCAGGAGCAGCACGCCAAGGATGATCGGCCAGACCTCGCGGTAATTGTCCGAGAGCCAGAAGCTGACGCCCTCGACGATGACGGCACCGATGACGGCGCCGATCAGCGTGCCGGAGCCGCCGAACAGCACATAGAGCACGACTTGCGTCGAGACCACGACGCCGACCATGTTGGGCCAGACGAAACCTTCGTGGAAGGCGTAAAGACTGCCGGCAAGACCCGCCACCGCGCCGCCGATCGCGAAGATGATCGCCTTCAGGTGCTGCGTCTTGTAGCCGAAGAAGGCGATGCGCTGCTCGTTCTCGCGCAATCCCGCAAGCGCCAACCCGAATTGCGAGCGCACCAGAAAACGGCAAAGCAGATAGACCACCACAAGAAGGCCAAGCACGAGATAATAGAACGGCGGCCCTTCCGAGAACTCGTAGCTGCCGAGCGTCATCGACGAGATCGAGGGAATGCCGTTCTGGCCACCGAGATAGTACCAGCCGCGCGCGAGCCGGTCGGCGGCGTAGGATCCGGTCAGCGTGCCCAGCGAGACGAAGATCACGCTGGAGGGATGCCGTCCCAGCAGCAGGAAGCCGCCCAGCAGCAGCGCAAAGGTGAGGCCGATGATGGTGCCCGCAGGCAGCACTAGGAAGATGTTGGTGATGTTGAGGTCGCGCGCGAGCAGCGCCACGCCATAGCCGGCCGAGCCGAAAAACAGCGCCTGGCCGAAGCTCATGATGCCGGCATAGCCCCACACCAGGTCGAACGACAGCGCGAACAGCGCGAGGATGATCACACGCGTCGCGAACACTGTGAGATAGTCCTGCAGCAGCAGCGGCGCGAACAGCGCCGCGACCAGCACGACGCCCTCCACGATCGGCAAGACCTTTCGGCCCGAAGCGGCTTGCTTCGTTGGTCCGTGCTCAGTCATGGCGGCGGCCGCCTCCCCGCCGATCTCGGCGGGGATCGCCTGTTTCACTGCGCCCATCGACTTCAGCATTCCGCCTTAACATTCCTTGGGATCGACGAGCCCGTCGCTGCGTCCGACGATCTCGTAATTCCCGCCCTTGGCGACCGCGGTGTACATCTTCATCTTGCAGTGCCGCTTGCCCGGGACCATCTCGGCCGGTCCACCCGGGCCCTCGGCGATCTTGGCGTGGTCGAGCGTAGCCGCGACCGACTCGCGGTCGATCTTGCCGGCTTCCTTGACGGCGGCTTCCCACAGCTTCAGCCCGCGATAGGTGCCGGTGGCGGCGCTGCCGGCGGCGAACAGGAAGTTGCCCGGGAAATCCTTCTCGTAGGCGGCCTGGATTTTTGCGTCGAACGGGTTCTCCTTGGTCAGCACCTTGAAATAGTCGAGACAGCTGGCGAGACCCTCGATCTCGGCGGCCTGATTGATGTTGAGCGTGTTCTCGTCATAGTAGACGCAGGCCAACCGTCCGCCGTTCTTCAGGAAGCCGGCTTCATAGAGCTGCTTGAAGAACGGACCGACGCCCGGCGGGATGACGGTGTTGAAGACGACGTCGACCTTGTTGGAGATGATGCGGTTGACGGTCGAGGAGAAGTCGACCTGGTCGAGCGGATAATATTCCTCGAACACGACCTCGCCGCCGTTGGCCTCGATCACCTTGCGTGCGTAGACGTTGAGCGTGTGCGGCCAGACGTAGTTGGCGCTCGGCAGCGCGAACTTCTTGCCGCCGTTCTTGATCAGCCAGGGAATGAACTCGTCGCACTGCTGCGCGGGCGTCGGCCCGGTGCAGAACAGATAGGGCGTGCACTCCTTGCCTTCGTAGAGCTGCGGATAGATGTAGAGCGTCTTGCCGCGCGCGACGATCGGGTCCTTGATCGCGTTGCGCATCGACGAGGTGATGCCGCCGAGCACCATGTCGACCTTGTCGCGCTGAATCAGCTTGCGGACGTTGCCGACCGCGACGGATTCGTTCGAGGCGGTGTCCTCGATGTAGAGCTCAAGCGGGCGACCGAGCAGACCGCCGCCGGCGTTGATCTCCTTGATCACCATCTTGGCGACGTTGGCGTCGGCATTGCCGGCGTAGGCGATCGGCCCCGTGAGGTCGGTGGCGATGCCGACCTTGATCGGGGCTTCGGCCGCATTGGCCCAGGGCGCCGGGATCACCCAACTGCCGACGCCGGTTGCGACCGCGCCGGAGGCAAAGGCGAAATTCGAGAGGAAGCGGCGACGGGAGAGCTGAGTACGATCGGACATGTGACTAAACCCCTTTTCCAGCAATGAGGCCCTGCGGCCGGAATTTGATGAAGACGATGGCGAGAACGAAGACGAGGACATCGGCGACGACCGGCGCCATCACCCAGGGCAGCGCGGCACTGAGCGTGCCGATGACGCCGGCGCCCGCGACCGGCCCGATGAAGGAGCCGACGCCGCCAACCATGACCGCGACAAAGCCCTGGATCAGGAAGCGCAGGCCGAGATCGGCGAACAGGCTGAACACGGGGACGATCAGCGCGCCGGCAAGGCCGGCAAGCGCCGCGCCGAACGCAAAGGTGGCGCCGTAGATCAGCGGCGTGGAGATTCCGGAGGCGCGTGCCAGCGACGGGTTTTCCAGCGTGGCGCGCACGCGCAGGCCGAAGCTGGTGCGCGCCAGCAGCAGATAGCAGCCGCCCATCACCAGCGCCGTGATGACGATGATGGTGAAGCGCCAGGCCGAGATATGCATGGCGCCGATGTCGATCGAGCCGCCGATCGGCTCCGGCACGGTGAGATAGAAGCCGCCGATCAGGCCGCGCACGGATTCGCGGATGATCAGGCCGAGCGCATAGGTGCCGAGCATGGCGACGATGGGGGCTGCGTAGAAGCGTCGGATGATCAGCGCCTCCAGCACGAAGCCGAGTGCGCCGACGAGGAAGGGCGCGGCGACCATGCCGGCCCAGATCGGCAGGCCCTTGGCGTAGGCAAGATAAGTGATGTAGGCCCCGAGCAGGACGAACTCGCCCTGCGCGAAGTTGAAGATGCCCATCATGCTGGCGATGATGCCGAGACCCAGCACGATCAGAACGATGATCGCGCCGAAGCTCAGGATCTCGAACGCCGCGACGAACGCGTTAGCCATGCGCCGGAGCCTTTCCCGTTCCGATGGAATCGGAACGGGGCTCAGGCTTGTTGTCTTGACACGTTTTCCTGGCGCGAACCGGTATCCACGTCGCGCGGAAACGCTTCCCTGTTCCGTTGGCCCGCATCAATGCCTCGCTCACATCTTCTTCCAGTCGCCGATCTGCTCGAAGGCGTGGGCGGCGCGGTAGATGGTGGATTCCTCGAACATGCGGCCGACCAGCATCAGGCCGACGGGCAGACCGTCGACCATGCCGCAGGGCAGCGACATCGCGGGATGATGGGTGATGTCGAACGGCGCAGTGTTGGAGATCATCTCCAGCGCACGTGCGACATAGTCCTCGCGGCTGGCCGTGGGCTCCGGCAGCTTCGTCGCCTTCATCGGCGTGGTCGGCAGCAGCAGCAAATCGTAGTCTTTGAAGGCCTTGTCGTAGGCCGCGGTCAGGCGTCGCGAGATGTTGAGCGCCTTGCCGTAATAGCGCGGACCAAAAGTGTTGTTGATGTAGGTGCCGAGCAGCAGGAACAGCTTTGTGGTCTCGGACAGGGAATCCGCCTGCCGCCGCCAGCCGCGATGGAAGTCCATCAACGTGGTCGAATAGAGATCGGACCGGCTCAGCCCATAGCCGTCGCCATACATCATGGTCTGGGTCATGCCCTCGGTGCCGATCGGCGTCCAGATCGCGGGACCCATGAGATGCATCGGGATCGAAACGGTCTCGACCGTGGCGCCGAGATCCCTGAAACGCTTTGCGGCCTCCCGCACGCTTTCGTTCACGGCGGCCTCCGCGTTCGCCTGCTCAAAGCCTTCCTTGAGGATGCCGATCTTCATGCCCTTGACGCCCTGGCCGAGCGCCTTGGTGTACTCCTCGACCTTGGGCGCCTTGATGCGGGGATCGTAGCCGTCGTCGCCGGCCAGCACCTCCAGCAGCAGCGCGTTGTCGGCGACGGTCGCCGTCATCGGGCCGGTGTGATCGACGAACACCTCGATCGGCATGATGCCGGTGTAGGGCACGAGGCCCCAGGTCGGCTTCATGCCGTAGGTGCCGCAGAACGAGGACGGCATGCGGATCGAACCACCCTGGTCGCCGCCGATTGCCATGTCGACCTCGCCGAGCGCGACGACGACGCCTGAGCCTGACGACGAGCCGCCGGCCGAATAGCCCATCTTGTGCGGATTGTGGACGGCGCCGACCGCGTTGGTGTGGCTGCCGCCGGACATGCAGAAGGATTCGCAATGGACTTTTCCGGCGATCTCGGCGCCGGCATCGAGCATGCGCGTGACGATGGTGGCGTCGAAATCGGGCACGTAGCCTTCGAGCGTCGCCGAGCCGTTCATCATGGGAACGCCGGCGAGCATGATGTTGTCTTTCAGGGCGACCGTCTTGCCCTTGAGCTTGCCGCTCGCCGCACCCTTCACGGTCGACTTGCGATACCAGGCGTTGCGCGGGTTCTCTTCCGGCGAGGGCCGATAACCCGGCGTGCGCGGATATTTGACCTCCGGCACCTCGTCCGGCATGGCTCCGACCAGATTGTAGGCTTCGATCGAGCCCTGCATCAGGCCGCGGAACGAGGCGACGTCGTCGTCGGTCAGCGAAAGGCCGCACTGGTCGGCGACGCTGCGCAATTGGGCTGGCGTGGGAAGGACAACTGTCACGGCGCTCTCCTGAAGTTTCTTGATCCCTGGCATCGGACGGAAGCCGTCCTGCGCCGGCATGGCGTCGGTCGGGGGGCTTCGCCTCGATATTACAGACGGAAATATTTTCCTTTTCAAGTATTATTTTGGATTTCCGCCTGTGCGCGTCACTGCGCCCGCATCAGATCGGTTTGATCAGCTTGAAGTCGAGGCCATCCGCCCCGGCGAGATACATTTGCATCCGGGTGTGACCGTTGCTGACCGTGACGGGGCCGCGCGCGCCGCCATAGACGATGTTGCGGCCGGCCGCGAGCATCGGCCCCATCGCCAACGTGCCCGCCTTGTTCGCCACGGCCTCGAGGAAGCGCAGTCCCTCATAGCTGGATTGACCGAGCGACCCGATCGGGGGCCCGTTCGGCCCGAACATCGCGCGATAGCGGCTCTGGAAGTCGTCGTTGGCCCGCGATCCGATGCCGGGGAAATAGCCGGAGGCGCAGAACAGGTTCTCGCTGTTGTCGGCGCCGATTCCGAGCAGCACGGTCTCGTCCATCGCCCCGGCCAGCCGCAGCGTCGTGGCGCCGAGGCCGCATTCGCCGAACGCGCGATTGAACGTGATGCTGTCGGTGCCGATCAACGAGATCAGGACGACGTCCGGCCTCGCGGCACGGATGCGCTCCAGATGCGGCTCGTGGTTGTCTTCGCCGAGGGGAACGAACTCTTCGCCGACGACATGGCCGCCGGCCTCCTTGATGTAGCGCTTCACCGCGCGGTGCGACTGCCATGGCCAGACATAGTCGCTGCCGATCAGGTACCAGCGCGCCGCCTTCTTGACCTCGGCGAGCCAGTGGATCGAGGGGCGGCTCTGCCAGCGCGGCGTCTCGCCGATCGCCATGACACCCGGCGTCTGCTCGCCGCCCTCGTAAACGGGCGTGTAGATGTAGGGGATGCGGTGGCGCGTGGTGACCTTGCGCAGCGCCACGCGCACCGCGCTGGTATGCAGTCCGACGATGAGGTCGATCTCATCCGAAGCGATCGCCTGCTCGGCGCGGCTCAGAATCCCGTCGAGTGGGCCGCCCGCGTCATAGATCGAAAGCTCGATTTCGCGCCCGAGAATGCCGCCGCGCTTGTTGATCTCGGCGACCGCGAGTTGCGCGCTGCTTGTCGCGCACGGGCCCCAAACGCCGGGCGAGCCGGTGCAGCACATGAAGCCCCCGATGCGGAGCTTGTTGTGTGCGCCGCGGCGCTTCATGAAATGCGCGTCAGTCGGCGACAGGTCGAAATCCGCTGCCGCGGACGACAGATTCCTGAACAGCAAGGACGGCGGTAACGCCGGACCGCCGTGAGCCGGGAAGTTTACCGTCGCGCGCACGCCAACTCCTGTCTGAGACCAGACTTGAAAGCTCATTCGAGAGGCGGCCGCGGCACCCGCCCTATTGTTGGGCAATATCCTATTTTGAAAATATTGAATATTCAAGAATTGAAGTGCATATAGATGCAGCATCGATTGCAAGACATTCACTCATTTGGGTCAAGACAAAGTCTTAGCCGTGGCAAAACCGAACACCCCGATCACCGAACACCTCGCCTACCTGCTCGCGCAAGCCAACCGGGAGATCAACCGGCAGCTCGAACTGCGGTTGAGCAAGGAAGGCGTGCCCGTCGAGCAGTGGCGCATCCTGAAAGTCCTGTCGGATGGCAACGGCCATTCGATGGGCGAGCTCGCGGATGCCGTGCTGCTCAACCATCCGACGCTGACCAAGATGATCGACCGCATGGTCTCCGACACGCTGGTCTACCGCGTGCAGGACCCGAACGATCGTCGCAAGGTCCTGATGTTCATCTCCGATCGCGGCAAGGTGCTGAGCAAGAAGCTCAACTCGCTCGCGGTCGACCAGGAGGAGCACATCCTGGAGAGCTACGGCGACAAGTCGACGAGCGAATTAAAGCGGCTGCTGGAGAGCTTGATCGACAGCTCGAATTGAGTGGTGCGTTTAGCTAGCTCCCTCGACACGGCCGTCCCGACGATGGAGATGGAGCTGCGCGCCACATACTCGCTGTCATCGCCCGATTTAAACGGGCGATCCAGTATTCCAGAGACTGATGTGATTTGAACCGAGAAGCCGCGGCGTACTGGGTCGCCCGGCTAAACCGGGCGACGACAGCGGAGAGTGAGGCACCGACGTCGGCGCCTCACATTCAAGCCTTAGGCATACCGCCCGTGGCAGTGCTTGTACTTCTTGCCTGAGCCGCAGGGGCAATCCTCGTTGCGGCCGATCTTGCCCCAGCTTGCCGGGTTCTTGGGATCGCGCAACGCGGCGTCGGTGGCCTGCGCTCCGAGGGTGACGCTGGCGAGCGCCATTTCGTCCTCGCCGGTGTTCGGATCGAACTTGTGCGCTTCCATCGGCGGCAGCACCGGGGCTTCCTGCTCCGGCGGCACGATCTCGACCCGCATCAGCTGCGCCGTGACGGCCTCGCGCAGATGCGCGCTCATCTCCTGGAAGAGGTTGAACGCTTCGGTCTTGTACTCCTGCAACGGATCGCGCTGGCCGTAGCCGCGCAGGCCGATGACCTGGCGCAGATGGTCGAGCATGATCAGGTGCTCGCGCCAGAGATGGTCGAGCGTCTGCAGCAGGATGGTCTTCTCGACGTAGCGCATCACGTCGGGACCCCATTGCCCGACCTTTGCGGCCATGTGCTCGTCGGCGCGGGTCTCGATGCGCGTGAGCAGCTCCTCGTCGGCAATGCCCTCTTCCTTGGCCCAGTCCTCGACCGGCAGGTCGAGATCGAGCACGCGCTTGAGCTCTTCCTTCAGGCCCGCGACGTCCCACTGCTCGGCATAGGCATGCTCGGGCACGTGCTTGGCGACGAGGTCGTCGATGAAGGCGTGGCGCATGTCCGCGACGGTCTCGGCGACGCTGTCGTCCTTCATCAGGTCGACGCGCTGGTCGAAGATCACCTTGCGCTGGTCGTTCTGGACGTTGTCGAACTTGAGCAGGTTCTTGCGGATGTCGAAGTTGCGGGCCTCGACCTTCTGCTGCGCCTTTTCGAGCGCCTTGTTGATCCAGGGATGGATGATCGCCTCGCCCTCCTGCAGGCCGAGACGCTGCAGCATGCTGTCGAGGCGATCCGAGCCGAAGATGCGCATCAGATCGTCTTCCAGCGACAGGAAGAATTTGGAGCGGCCGGGGTCGCCCTGACGGCCGGAACGGCCGCGGAGCTGGTTGTCGATGCGGCGGGATTCGTGGCGTTCGGAGCCCATGATGTAGAGGCCACCGGGCTTCTTCACGGTCTTGGCCGGCTTCGAACCCTTCGCCGGCTCGATCTCGACCTCTTCCTCGGCCTTCAGCACGATCTCGCGGAAGTGCTCGATGTCGGCCTTGATCTGCTCGATCTTCAAGGCCTTCTCGGCCGGGTCCTCGATCGAAGCGGCCTCCTGCTGGATGCGCATTTCCAGCGAGCCGCCGAGCTTGATGTCGGTGCCGCGGCCGGCCATGTTGGTCGCGATCGTGATCGCGCCGGGGACGCCGGCTTCCGCGACGATGTAGGCTTCCTGCTCGTGGAAGCGCGCGTTCAGCACCGCGAACAGCTTTGCCGGTTTGCCGGCGCGGGCCGCGGCGTACAGCTTCTGCATCGAATTTTCGTTGCCGAAATCGATCTGCCGATAGCCGTGCTTCTTGAGATATTCGGCGATCACTTCCGATTTTTCGATCGAGGCGGTGCCGACCAGCACGGGCTGCAGCCGCGCATTGGCGCGCTCGATCTCGGCCAGGATCGCGGCGTATTTCTCGTTCTGGGTGCGATAGACCTCGTCGTCCTCGTCGAGACGGGCGACCGGCAAATTGGTCGGGATCTCCACGACCTCGAGCTTGTAGATGTCGAACAATTCGTCGGCTTCGGTCAGCGCCGTGCCGGTCATGCCGGCGAGCTTTTCGTACATCCGGAAATAGTTCTGGAAGGTGATCGAAGCCAGCGTCTGGTTTTCGGGCTGGACCTGCACGTGCTCCTTGGCTTCCAGCGCCTGATGCAGGCCTTCGGAATAGCGGCGGCCCTGCATCATGCGGCCGGTGAACTCGTCGATGATGACGACCTCGTCGTCGCGGACGATGTAGTCCTTGTCGCGCGTGAACAGCGTATGGGCGCGCAGCGCCTGGTTGATGTGGTGCACGACGGAGACGTTCTCGACGTCGTAGAGCGACTCGCCCTTGAGCTGTCCGGCATCGCGCAGCAGCGTTTCGATCTTCTCCATGCCGGCTTCGGTCAGCGTCACCGTGCGCTGCTTCTCGTCGACGTCGTAGTCGGACTTGTCGAGCTTGGGCAGGAAGCCGTCGATGGTGTTGTAGAAGTCGGAGCGGTCGTCGAGCGGGCCGGAGATGATCAGCGGCGTGCGCGCTTCGTCGATCAGGATGGAGTCGACTTCGTCGACGATCGCATAGAAGTGCGGCCGCTGGACCATGTCCTCGAGCCGGTACTTCATGTTATCGCGCAGATAGTCGAAGCCGTATTCGTTGTTGGTGCCGTAGGTGATGTCGCAGGCATAGGCCATCTTGCGTTCGGAATCGTCGAGGCCGTGCACGATCACGCCGGTGGTCAAGCCGAGGAAGCCGTAGATCTGGCCCATCCAGTCGGAGTCGCGGCGGGCGAGGTAGTCGTTGACGGTGACGACGTGGACGCCCTTGCCGGCGAGCGCGTTGAGATAGACCGCGAGCGTTGCAACCAGGGTCTTGCCTTCGCCGGTCTTCATCTCGGCGATGTCGCCCTCGTGCAGCACCATGCCGCCGATCAGCTGGACATCGAAATGGCGCTGGCCGAGCGTGCGCTTGGCGGCTTCGCGGACCGTGGCGAAAGCGGGGACCAGGAGGTCGTCCAGCGTCTTGCCCTCGGCGAGCTGCTTCCTGAACTCGGCGGTGCGGGCCTTGAGGGCCTCGTCGGAGAGTTTCGAGACCTCGGGCTCCAGCGCGTTGATCGCGTTGACGCGGGACTGATATCCCTTCACCCGCCGGTCGTTGGCGGAGCCGAAAAACTTGCGGGCGAGCGCGCCGATCATGCTTAGTTCCTGTGTTCGCGATTCAACCGCGTTCGCGTTGCAGCCAAGAGGTTGTCACCCGCCTGCCTATCAACTCACCGTGACGCCTGCTGGGCGCCGGAGCCCCGTCTGCGGGGGGTCCATCCGCCATATGGGTGGGAGTTGGGCAAGTCTGGGTTCAACGGCCAAAAACGCAGCAAAATAAACGCCATCGCATGGACGCGACCGGGCAGAGATATGGCCCGGTCAGGGGCTTGTCAACGGCGGGTGCATTGCGGCTAATTCATCATTTTGACAGACTTTTCGCGTTGCCAAGGCCCCCTGAATTGGGCGAGTGTCCGCCCCGCTCGAGCAGCCCCCTGCTTCAACAAAAGGATTTTCCATGACCACCTCGTTCCCGGTAACCAAAACCGGCCTGCGCTTCGGCCTCGCCACCGCCCTCGTGGGCTGCCTTGCGCTGGCGCTGATCGCGGGTCCCGGCCGGGCTGCCGACGATCCGGTGCTGGCGAAGGTCAATGGCGCTGAAATCAAGAAGAGCGACGTCGCCATGGCCGAAGAGGAACTCGGGCCGAGCCTCGCCCAGATGGACCCGGCGACCAAGGACGAGAACGTCCTGTCCTTCCTGATCGACATGAAGATCGTCGGCAAGGCCGCCGAGGACAAGAAGCTCGCCGACGGCGAGGAGTTTAAGAAGCGTCTGGCGTTCGCCCGCAACCGCCTGCTGATGGACAGCCTGCTCGCCGGCGAGGGCAAGGCCGCCACCACCCCGGATGCCATGAAGAAGGTCTATGAGGAGGCCTCCAAGCAGATCACCGGCGAGCAGGAAGTGCACGCCCGCCACATCCTGGTCGAGACCGAGGACGAGGCCAAGGCGGTGAAGGCCGAGCTCGACAAGGGGGCCGATTTCGCCGAGCTCGCCAAGAAGAAGTCCAAGGATCCCGGCTCGGCCGACGGCGGCGACCTCGGCTTCTTCACCAAAGAGCAGATGGTGCCGGAATTCTCGGCAATCGCCTTCGCGCTCGAGCCGGGCAAGATCTCCGACCCCGTGAAGTCGCAGTTCGGCTGGCACGTCATCAAGGTCGAGGAAAAGCGCAGCCGCAAGGCACCTGATTTCGAGCAGGTCAAGGCGCAGATCGAGCAGTATGTCACCCGCAAGGCCCAGGCCGACTACGTCGCCAAGCTGCGCGCGGAAGCCAAGGTCGAGCGGCTGGACCAACCGGCGGATGCAGCAAAGGACGCCAAGCCGGCTGATGCGGCCAAGCCTGCCGATGCCAAGCCTGCTGATGCGAAGCCGTCCGACAGCAAGATGGCGCCGCCCGCGAAGAAGTAAGAATTCGCTGTCACTTCGGTGACGTGAAGAGTATCTAAGCCTTTGTGATGCCCGGCCCCCGCGCCGGGCATCTGCATATCCAGATCCCATCAAGGCGCCCGCGATGTCCTCCTCCGTCTCTCCCCTCGCCCCGAAAAACGTTCCCGACATGCCCGTGATCGCGGGGGTCCGTCTGGCGACGGCCGAGGCCGGCATCCGCTACAAGAACCGCACCGACGTGCTGCTGGCAGTGATGGACAAGGGCACCGCGGTCGCAGGCGTCTTCACCAAGTCGAAATGCCCCTCCGCGCCGGTGGAATGGTGCCGCGCCAAGCTCAAGGGCGGCAAGGCGCGCGCGCTGGTGGTCAATTCCGGCAACGCCAATGCCTTCACCGGCAAGACCGGCCGCAGCTCCACCGCACTGACCGCCAAGATCGCGGCCAAGGCCGTCGGCTGCAGCGAGGGAGAAATCTTCCTGGCCTCGACCGGCGTGATCGGCGAGCCGCTGGACGCGACCAAGTTCGACGGCGTGCTTGGTCGGCTCGCGGAAACCGCCGAGGCCGGCGATTATCTCGCCGCCGCCAAGGCGATCATGACCACCGACACCTTCCCGAAGGTCGCGACAGCGACCGTGAAGCTCGGCAAGGCCAAGGTCACGATCAACGGCATGGCCAAGGGCGCCGGCATGATCGCGCCCGATATGGCGACGATGCTGTCCTTCATCTTCACCGACGCACCGATCGCGCCTGCCGCGCTGCAGGCGCTGCTCAAGAGTGGCGTCGAAGACACGTTCAATGCGGTCACGATCGACGGCGACACCTCGACCTCGGACACGCTGCTGGCCTTTGCCACCGGTGCTGCTGCAGAACACGGCGCGCCGAAGATCAGCCGGGCCAGCGACCCGCGCCTGAAAGCCTTCGTCAAGGCCTTCAACCAGGTGCTCGCCGATCTTTCCGAGCAGGTGGCCCGCGACGGCGAAGGCGCGCGCAAGCTGGTCGAGATCACCGTCGAGGGAGCCAAGACCAAGGCCTCGGCGCGCAAGATCGCTATGTCGATCGCGAACTCGCCGCTGGTGAAGACCGCTATCGCCGGCGAGGACGCCAATTGGGGCCGCGTGGTGATGGCGGTCGGCAAGGCCGGCGAGCCGGCCGACCGCGACAAGCTCTCGATCTCCTTCAACGGCATCCGCGTCGCCAAGAACGGCGCACGCGATCCGTCCTATGACGAGGCGCAGGTGTCGGAAGCGATGAAGGCGCCGGAGATCGCGATCAAGGTCTCGCTCGGCCTCGGCAAGGGCCGTGACCGCGTGCTGACCTGCGACCTCACCAAAGAGTATGTCGCGATCAATGGGGATTACAGGTCGTAGAGTCTACGGCTGCCTCACCCCGCAATCCGCGCGTCGGCGACCGCCTTCTTGAACAGCGCGTTCATCGCGGCCGAAATGCCCTGGGTGGGGCTAACCTCGAAATAGAATCCCGGCGAAGCGCAGCTCTCCATGTTCTGCGCGATCTTGCTGTTCGGAGACGGCCCCCACGGCCCGGAATTAAAGGGCGATATCCATGTGTTGTACCAGCCGTCAGTAGGCGGTTGGTATGTCGTGTACAGCACCGCGATCTTGATGCCCCGGTTCTTGATGGTCGTGCAGAGCGCCGGATTGATCGGCGACTGACAGCGGTTCGATGACGCGAGAGGATACGAAGAAGACGAGACACTACACATCGTCGTGCCCGAGTTGGCTTCGTCAGCGACCCCATCGGATACAAAAAACAGATATTTCAGCGGTGACGCGGACGTACCTGCTCCAGGCGAGGCGATTGCGCTGTTGATTGCGGGAAAAATAGTGGTGAGGGGAGTATCTTTGTCGATAGTGTACACGTCATTCTGACCGGCAACCGCCATCAGGTCGATGTTTCCCGCCGCCGTCTTGGCGGAGGTCAGGCTCGACGAGAGCGCGAACAGATTTCTCAATCCGATCGTCGCCGACGAAGCGCCGAAATCGTAGATCGCCATTCTGAACTGGTTCGCGTAGGTCTGCGTGCTCTGGGCCGTGTCCATCAAGTTCGCGCTCGCCTGGCGCACCACGTCAATTCGGGTCGTGATGCCATTTGCTTTGGCGATGTCGTAGTTGCTTGTGCCGGCCGCCTTGGTGGTGTCGTGACAGGCAAATGCACATCCACCCGTCTTCGCCTGCAAATTCGTGATGTCGGTCGGTGTCGCTGCGACACCCATCGACGGAGAATTGTCCAGCAGGAGATAGAAGTCGACATAGAGCGGCATATTGACCGTCGACGCCGACGTGCCGCTCATGGTCAGCGTGGTCTTGCCCATCAAGCCGAGAAACATGGTGTTGATGGAGGCGGTGAACGAGACGGTCGAGTTGATGGTCGAGCCGGTCTTGACGACGGTCTGGGTGACGCTGTTGAGCGTATAGCCGGTCAGGTTGGCGCGATTGGCATCGAAGATTTTCTGGGCGTCGGTGACGCCGACCGCGATCGAGCCGTCCGTGGTCATCGAGCCCGCGGCGGCAAACCCCGGCGAGGCTTTGGCGATGGCACCGACGCTGGCCGCGTCGGCCGCGCCCTGAAGTTTCGCCCGGACCTGCGTCGCGCGGGAGTAGTCGATCGCACTGCCGACGAACGTGATCAGAGGCACGCAGCAGATTGCGAAGATCACCGCCACATTGCCGCGCCGGTCGCGGAGGAACCGGCGGAAGATGGTACGACACTCAGCGCGCATGGATCTGGCCCGGATTGATTTCGGCGTTTCCACTCTAGGAACCGTGGATTAAATATGACTTATGGAGACCTCGGAAATACGGGCCTTAACAGGGTTAACGAACTGTTGCGAATGACCTTCAGCGAGCGACATTCCAGGCATGGCTGATCTCAAACTGACGCTGGTGGTGGCCTGCGCGCTGGTCGACGCCGACAACCGCGTCCTGATCGCGCAGCGCCCCGAGGGCAAGACGCTGGCCGGCCTCTGGGAATTTCCCGGCGGCAAGTGTGAGCCCGGCGAGCGGCCGGAGCAGAGCCTGATCCGCGAACTCCACGAGGAGCTGGGCATCACCGTCGCGGAGCCCTGCCTGGCGCCGCTGACATTCGCAAGCTACGGCTACGAGACCTTTCACCTCCTGATGCCGCTCTACATCTGCCGGCGCTGGGAGGGACAGGTCATGCCACGCGAAGACCAGACCCTGGCCTGGGTCCGCGCCAACAAGCTGCGCGACTATCCCATGCCGCCCGCGGACATTCCGCTGATCCCGCATTTGATTGATCTGCTGATGTGAGCTCAGACCTCATCCTGAGGAGACCGCGCAGCGGTCGTCTCGAAGGATGGCTGCGGATGAGAGCCGGGCCTGCATGGTTCGAGACGGCGCTGACGCGCTTCCTCACTATGAGGATTACTCTTTCCCCGCCTTCTTCACCGCCTCCGCCAGACTCGCCTTCGCTGAGCCGGGCTTGAGCGGCTGCTGCTGGCTCGCATGCGGGGCCCAGCCGGAGAGCCAGATGATATCGAATGTCGCACGGATGCGGCCGTCGGCATCGGCAAAGCGGTCCGCGTAAATTTCCGCCATCCGCAGCAGCGTCGATCGCCGGCTCGGCGTGCGCCGCCGTTCGATCAGCACATTGGCGGCGCCCATGCGCCTGATATCCTGCATCAGCGCGAACGCGTTGGCGTAGCGCACCACGACGCGGTCGACGTCGGTGACCGGCAGCGCAAACCCCGCCCGCTGCAACAGCGCGCCAACGTCGCGCAGATCGGCAAACGGTGCGACGCGCGGCGACACGCCGCCCTCGCATTCGGCCTCGGCGGCGGCAAAAGCCTGGCGCAGCTCGGTCAGGCTGTCGCCGCCGATCATCGCCGCCAGCAGCAGCCCGTCCGGCCTCAGCGCGCGACGGATTTGCGCAAGTACCCCCGGCAGATCGTTGACGAATTGCAGCGCCAGCGCCGAGAGCACGAGGTCGAGGCTTTCGGGCGCAAAGGGCAGCTTCTCCGCACCCGACGCATCGAGATTAATGCGCTCGATCGAAGGCAGTCGCGCGCGCAGCACCGCCAGACCCTCGCCGGGCGTCCAGAGATCGACCGCGGTATGAAACTCCCGCATCACCGCGGCCAGCCGGTCGGACATGTCCTCGGCGACCCGATCCAGCAGGAAGCTCACGGCACCTTGCGCCTGCGCGCGGCGCTGTCGCGCATGCAGCAAAGCACGATCGAACAAAGCGGGCGGGGTTTGCGGATCTTGAGCCATGCCGCTGGTTACGCCGATCGCGACGGTTCTGGCAATCCGGTGCGTGGGGCGCTAGCTTTCGGCCATGGCATCCGACGCCGCCCCTTCTCGTTCCATCGCCGCCCCCTTGCGTGCCGCATGGACGGCTGGCCGGCACGTGCTGTCACGTGCGGCACGGCTTGCGCTCGACATCGCGCTGCCGACGCTATGCGTGTCCTGCCGCGAGCCGGTTGACGGCGAGGGCGTGTGCGCGGCGTGCTGGGCGCGGCTGTCGTTCATCGAACGGCCCTACTGCCCGCGGCTCGGCATTCCTTTTGTGTACGATCCCGGCCCCGACATGCTGTCGATGGAGGCGATCGCGAGCCCGCCCGCCTACCAGCGTGCGCGCGCTGCGGTGCGTTATGACGACGTCGCGCGCACCCTGGTGCATGCGCTGAAATACCAGGACCGCACGGATCTGGCGCCTGCCATGGGCCGCTGGATGGCGCGCGCGGGCGGCGAGTTGCTCGCCGAGGCCGACATGCTGGTGCCCGTTCCCCTGCATTGGCGAAGGGCCTGGCGCCGCCGTTACAACCAATCCGGGGCGCTGGCGCGGATCATCGAGCGGCAAAGCGGGGTGAAGGCGAAGGCTGAGGTGCTGCGCCGGGTACGCGCGACCGAGCAGCAGATCGGCCTGTCGCGAGCCCAGCGCGCCACCAATGTGCAGGGCGCATTCCAGGTATCCCCCGACCGTCAGGCGGAGGTTCAGGGTCGGCGCATTGTCCTCATCGACGACGTCCTGACGTCCGGTGCGACACTGGGTGCCTGTGCGCGGGCCCTGCTCCGGGCCAAGCCGGCGCAAGTGGACGTGCTGGTGTTTGCCCGGGTTGTCGAGAGCCGGTGAAGTCCCATATAATTCAATGAATTCATGACATGAGAGCGCCAGACAAGATGACCGCTGCTGTCGAGATCTACACGAGGCCGGGCTGCGGCTATTGTTCCGCCGCCAGGTCGCTGCTGACCCGCAAGAAAGCGACCTTCACGGAGTTCGATATCGCCAAGAACCCGTCCTGGCGCCAGGAGATGTACGATCGCGCCGGCGAGGGCTCGACCTTCCCGCAGATCTGGATCGGCGGAACCCATGTCGGAGGCTGCGACGAGCTCTACTCGCTCGATCGCGAAGGCAAGCTCGACGCCATGCTCGAAAGCGTCAGGGCGGAGTCATGAGCGACACCAGGACCTTCACGGCGGCGATGGTGCAGATGCGCACCGGCCTGATGCCCGAGCCGAGCCTCGCGCAGGCCACCCGGCTGATCCGCCAGGCTGCGGCCAATGGCGCCGACTACGTGCAGACGCCCGAAGTCAGCAACATGATGCAGCTCAACCGCAAGGCACTGTTCGAGCACCTCCAGAGCCAAGACGACGACAACTCGCTGAGGGCCTACCGGGCGCTCGCGGCCGAACTGAAGATCCACATCCATGTCGGCTCGCTGGCGCTGCGCTTTTCGGACGAAAAAGCGGTCAACCGCTCCTTCCTGATCGGGCCCGAGGGCAATGTGCTCGCGAGCTACGACAAGATCCACATGTTCGACATCGAGCTGCCGGACGGCGAGAGCTATCGCGAATCCGCCAATTACCAGCCGGGCGAGACGGCCGTGATCTCCGACCTGCCCTGGGGCCGCGTCGGCCTGACGATCTGTTATGACGTGCGCTTCCCCGCGCTCTACCGCGCGCTGGCCGAAAGCGGCGCGTACTTCATCACGGTACCCTCGGCCTTCACCCGCAAGACCGGCGAGGCGCATTGGCACGTGCTGTTGCGTGCGCGCGCGATCGAGACCGGGTGCTTCATCTTCGCCGCGGCGCAGGCAGGCCTGCATGAGAACAAGCGCGAGACCTATGGCCATTCGCTGATCATCGATCCCTGGGGCGAGATCCTCGCCGAAGGCGACGTCGAGCCCGGCATCATCATGGCAAAAATCGACCCGGCCAAGGTCGAGACCGCGCGCCGCGCGATCCCCTCGCTCCAGCACGGCCGCCGCTTCGGCGTCGCCGACCCCAAGGCGGGGCCGGACCATCTGCACCTGGTGCGGGGATCGGCATGATCCGCTACGCGCTCCGCTGCGACCGGAGCCACGACTTCGAGAGTTGGTTCCAGTGCTCGGCCGCGTACGATTCTCAGGTGAAGCGCAAGCTCGTGACCTGCCCGATCTGCGGCTCGGCCAAGGTCGAAAAGGCGATCATGGCGCCGCGCGTCGTCGGCAAGAAGGGCCGCGGACGCGCCACGCCGCCGCCTGAGCCCACCGCCACGACGCCCGCGCCCGAGGCTGCGCAATCCGCACCGACCTCGCTGTTGATGGCGCAGGAGCGCGAGCTGCGTGCCAAGCTCAAAGAGCTGCGCGATCACATCGTGAAGAACGCCGACAATGTCGGTGAGCGATTCGCCACCGAAGCCCGCGCGATGCATTACGGCGACAAGGAGCACCGTCCGATCTACGGCGAGGCCTCACCCGACGAGGCCAAGTCGCTGATCGACGAAGGCATCGAGGTGTCGCCGCTGCCGACGCTGCCGGAAGATCGGAATTAGGCTCCCACCAGCACCGCCACGCCGAGCACGATCAGCGCGATGCCAATGATCTCGCGCGGCGCGATCGGCTGCTTGAACGAATAGTATGCCACACCTTGCGCAAACAGTACCTCGATCAAGGCGAGCGTGCGGACATTGGCGGCGGCCGTCAGCGCAAAGGCGAGGAACCAGAACTGCGAGGCGAAGGCGCCGGTGAAGCCGGCCAGCATCGAGGGTCGCCACATCGAGAGGATGCCCTGAAGCACTTTTGGCGCGCGCCAGAGCAGGTAGATCGTCAGGATCAGCGTCTGCACGAACAGGCCGAGCACCAGGGTGAACGATGCCGCCGTCACGAACGAGACATCAGGCACGTTGATGATGGCGCCGCGGAAACCGACCGCTGATAACGCGAACGCTGCCGCCGCGACGAGGCCGGTGATGGTCGGCTTCAATTCGGCAAAGCTCTTCTCGCCACCGGGACGCAGCGCGGTGATGACGACGCCGATGGTCGCGATCACGATCGCAAGCACCTTGAGCCATGTCAGATGATCGCCGAGGAAGACGAATCCGAAGATGGCGGTCTGGATCGCCTCGGTTTTCAAATAGGCCGTCGTCACCACGAAAGAGCGGTCGTTCATGGCGAGCAGCATCAGGCCGGTCGCGACGATCTGGCTGAGGGCGCCGAGCAGGAGCCACGGCCAGAACACGCCGGGCGGCATGCCGAGATGATCGCCGGTGGCGGCCAGCACCACCGCGAGAAACAGCAGCGAGAACGGAAAGCCGAACAGGAAGCGGATATTGGTTGCGCCCCAGGTCCCCAGCGGCTTCGTCAGCGACCGCTGCATCGCATTGCGCGCGACCTGGCCGAGCGCGGCAATGACGGTGAAGGGAATCCAGAGGCTGGCGATGGTGAACATGGGGGATGGGGTGCGGGGGCCAGAGATCGCGGCCAACCTGCCGCTAGCTGTTCGATGGGTCAACCACACGAACGTCATGGGAGCGATGCTATCGCCACAAACTCAGTGTCGTCCCGGCGAAGGCCGGGACCCATAACCACAGGGAGTGATTTGGCGAAGATTCGTGGTTGCCTGCTTCGCGCCGCAACTTCTTCCTGAGGGTATGGGTCCCGGCCTTCGCCGGGACGACACCTATATTTGCGGAGACAGCTAGGCCGCCACGAGCGGCGCGGCCTCACACCATGCCTTCCGCCACCACCATGTAGTTCACGTCCATGTCTGACGAGAAGGTCCATTTGTCGGCGAAGGGGCTGTAGACGACGCCGGTCTGCTCGGTGATGACCAGGCGATTGTCGAGCAGGTATTTCGTCAGTTCGTCGGGGGTGACGAACTTGTTCCACTCGTGAGTGCCGCGCGGCAGCCAGCGCAGGACGTATTCAGCGCCGACGATGGCGAGCGCAAAGCTCTTCCAGTTCCTGTTCAGCGTTGAGACCACCATCAGGCCGTTCGGCTTCAGCATCGCCGCGCAGCGCTTCAGGAAAACGCCGACGTCGACGACGTGCTCGACCACCTCCATCGCCAGCACGATGTCGAAGCGCTCGCGCGGGTCGATCTCCTCCACCGTGGTGCAGCGATAGTCGATCGCGAGATGCGCCTTGTCGGCATGCAGCTTCGCGGCCGCGATGTTGCTGACCGACGGATCGACGCCGATGACCTGCGCGCCCAGGCGCGACAGCGGCTCGCAGAGCAGGCCGGCGCCGCAGCCGATGTCGAGCACGCGCAGACCGCCGAGGCAGTTGAGGCTGCGCACGTTGCGCTCGAACTTGCGGCAGGCGGCATCGCGGATGTAGCCGAGCCGCAGCGGGTTGATCCGGTGCAGCGGCGCCATCTTGCCGTTGGGGTCCCACCACTCGGCCGAAAGTTTTGAGAATTTCGCGATCTCGGCGGCGTCGACGGTCGAGCCCGGCGGGGTGGTTGCGGTTGCGGAAGTATCTTGCTGCATGCTCATGGTTACGCGCGGTCCTACCGCGTGGTGATCGAACTACGGAAGGCGAGCGGCGAGGCGATGGTCCGGATGGTTTCGCGACCTTCCCCCACGCCATTGATGGTCACATCGCCATAGTTGAGAATACGTCCAAGAATGGTCTGATTCACATCGACGCTCTCGACCTTGTCCAGCGCCATCTCGAAGGTGCGGCGCTTGATGAAGCCGGTCTTGTGCACGACCCGCAAATTGGTCACGTCGGTCTCGGTGGTAAAGCGATGGAACCAGCCCTTCACAGTCCAGTACAGCGCCGCCAGAGCTACCAGGCCGGCCGCGACGAGACAGAGCAGGACAAGCCCCTCGACGATGGTTTGCCGGGACAGGACGAACAGGATCAGCGCCACGATCCAGGCCAGGATCGCCGGGAAATAGAAGATCCAGTGCGCATTGGTCGAATACAGCACCTTCTCGCCAGGCTGCAGGATCTCGTCGATATAGCGCGCCATGATCTCGGTTAACCCACTACCCCCGCACCCTGCCCCGCAGGAACCCGCTTGCCCCCGGCCCCGCCGCTATGTATACGCGCGGTCGGTGTCCGCGAGGCCCGTCCAGTGCGGGCCACCATACTGATCCTTATGAAGGAATGCACGCGTCGTCATGAGCCGCCTCGTGATGAAATTCGGCGGCACATCCGTCGCCAACATCGAACGTATCCGCAACGTCGCACGCCATGTGAAGCGTGAGGTCGACGCCGGACATGAAGTGGCCGTGGTCGTCTCGGCGATGTCCGGTAAAACCAACGAGCTGGTGGGCTGGTGCACCGAGGCCTCGCCGATGCACGACGCGCGCGAATACGACGCCGTGGTCGCCTCGGGCGAACAGGTGACCTCCGGCCTGCTTGCCATCGTGCTTCAGGGCATGGGTATCCAGGCCCGCTCCTGGCAGGGCTGGCAGATCCCGATCACGACCAGCGACGCCCATGCTTCGGCCCGGATCGAGGGCATCGACGGCAGCGAGATCATCAAGCGCTTCAGGGAGCGCAAGGAAGTCGCCGTGATCGCCGGCTTCCAGGGCATCAACCCGGAGACCAACCGCATCACCACGCTCGGCCGCGGCGGCTCCGACACCTCGGCCGTGGCAATCGCCGCCGCCGTCAAGGCGGACCGCTGCGACATCTACACCGACGTCGACGGTGTCTACACCACCGATCCGCGAATCGTGCCGAAGGCCAAGAGGCTCGACAAGATCGCGTTCGAAGACATGCTGGAGCTGGCCTCCCAGGGCGCCAAGGTGCTCCAGGTCCGCTCCGTGGAACTCGGTATGGTCCACAACATGCCGATTTTCGTCCGCTCGAGCTTCGACAAGCCCGAGGATATCGATCCGCATGCCAACCAGCCGCCCGGCACGCTGATCTGCAGCGAGGAGGAGATCATGGAAAGCCACGTCGTCACCGGCATCGCCTTTTCGAAGGACGAGGCCCAGATCTCGGTACGCCAGATCGAGGACAAGCCCGGCGTGGCGGCGTCGATCTTCGGCCCGCTCGCGGAGGCCAACATCAACGTCGACATGATCGTGCAGAACGTCTCCGAGGACGGCAAGACCACCGACCTCACCTTCACGGTTCCGGCCGCCGACTACACCAGGGCCAAGGAGACGATCACCGCGGCCAAGGGCCAGATCAATTATGCCCGGCTCGACACCGCGACCGACGTCGCCAAGATCTCGGTGATCGGCAGCGGCATGCGCAGCCATGCCGGCGTTGCCGCCCAAGCGTTCTCGGCCCTCGCAGGACGGAATATCAACATCCGGGCCATTACAACCTCCGAGATCAAATTCTCGGTCCTGATCGACACCGCCTATACCGAGCTTGCGGTGCGCACCTTGCACACGCTCTACGGTCTCGATCAGGCTTAGGCTAATTTTCTCTTAGCGGTCGCAGCAAACGCGAAGTGTCCACACTTTCGTGTTTGGCAGGCGTTTTGCTTGGCAAAACAAACCCCAATTCGCTATACGGCGAACAGGGTGGGCTGCCGGAAACTGTGCCCCAGTTGAGGCGGTGCTGATTCGGCCCAGGCAACCGCCGGGGCTGGCGCCGGACGAGCAAATTTGTTGTTTTTCTGGATTTCTGGGCGAGCCGCCGCGGGCCCTTTCGGCCCCGGCAGACGGAGGAGATTGACGGTCCATGCGGAGCGCGTCGGGAGGTCCCCGCGTCTTGTTGAGACGGCTCCGCGAAACCATGGCGGAGCAGGTCTCGGCCCAGGAGCGGCTGGACAAGATTGTGGTGCTGATCGCCGCCAACATGGTGGCCGAGGTGTGCTCGGTCTATGTGCTGCGCGTCGACAACACGCTCGAGCTCTATGCCACCGAAGGCCTCAACCGCGAGGCGGTGCACCACACCGTGCTGACCGCCCATGAGGGCTTGGTTGGCCTTGTGGCCAGCGAGGCGACCCCACTCAATCTGAACGACGCACAGAGTCACCCGGCGTTCTCGTTCCGCCCCGAGACCGGCGAAGAAATCTACCACTCCTTCCTCGGCGTGCCGGTCCTGCGCGCCGGCAACACGCTCGGCGTGCTGGTGGTGCAGAACCGTGCCAAGCGCAACTATGTCGAGGAGGAGCTCGAGGCGCTTCAGACCACCGCGATGGTGCTGGCGGAGCTGATCGCCTCCGGCGAGCTGTCTGCGCTGGCCCAGCCGGGCCATGAGCCCGCGGCACGTCATTCGGCGCAGAAGGTCGGCGCCATCCTGTCGGAAGGCATCGCGCTCGGCCATGTCGTGCTGCACGAGCCGCGCGTCGTCATCAAGGACTACATCGCCGAGGACCTGCCGAAGGAGATCAAGCGGCTCGACACCGCGCTCGCCAAGCTGCGCGCCGATCTCGACCGCATGCTGGAGCGCGGCGACGTCGCGGAAGGCGGCGAGCATCGCGAGGTGCTGGAAGCCTACCGCATGTTCGCCAACGACCAGGGCTGGTCGCACAAGCTGCACGAGGCGGTCGCCACCGGCCTCACGGCGGAAGCCGCCGTCGAGCGCGTGCAATCCGACACCCGCGCGCGCATGCTGCGCTCGACCGATCCCTATTTGCGCGACCGACTGCATGATCTCGAGGATCTCGGCTATCGCCTGATGCGGCAGCTGGTCGGCCAGGATCACGCGCCTTCACGCGAACAATTGCCCGACAATGCCATCGTCATCGCGCGCGCGATGGGCCCGGCGGCGCTGCTCGACTACGACCGCAAGCGCCTGCGCGGCATCATATTGGAGGAAGGCACCGCCAATTCCCACGTCTCGATCGTGGCGCGCGCGCTCGGCATTCCCGCGGTCGGCGAAGTCCCGAACGCGCCTGGCATCGCCGATCCCGGCGACGCCGTCATCGTCGACGGCACTTCCGGCATGATCTATGTGCGCCCGTCGCAGGAGGTCGAAGCGGCCTTCGCCGAGCGCGTGCGCTTCCGCGCCCGCCGCCAGGCGCAGTATCTGGCGCTGCGCGACCGGCCCTGCGTCACCAAAGACGGCCAGAAGGTCGAGCTGATGATCAATGCCGGGTTGGCGATCGACCTGCCGCACATCGAAGACACCGGCAGCGCCGGCATCGGCCTGTTCCGCACCGAGCTGCAATTCATGGTCGGCCAGAGCCTGCCGCGCACCAGCGACCAGCTCGCGCTCTATCGCACCGTGCTGGATGCCGCCGGCACGAAGCCCGTCACCTTCCGCACCCTCGACATCGGCGGCGACAAGGCGCTGCCTTACATGGAAGCGGTGATCGAGGAGAATCCCGCGCTCGGATGGCGCGCGATTCGGCTCGGGCTCGACCGTCCCGGCCTGTTGCGCGGCCAGATCCGCGCGTTGCTGCGCGCCGGAGGTGGCCGCGCGCTGCGCATCATGTTCCCGATGATCTCGGAGGTCGCCGAATTCGATTCGGCGAAGGCGCTGGTCGAGCGCGAGCTGACCTATCTGCGCCAGCACGGCCACACGCTGCCTGAAAGAATCGACATCGGCACCATGGTCGAGGTGCCGGCGCTGCTCTATCAGCTCGACGAACTCCTCAAGAAGGTCGACTTCATCTCGGTCGGATCCAACGATCTGTTCCAGTTCCTGTTCGCGGTCGACCGCGGCAACGCAAAAGTCTCCGAGCGCTTCGACACCATGTCGGCGCCGATCCTGCGCGCGCTTCGCGACATCGCACGCAAGACGCAAGCCGCGAAGAAATCGCTGTCGCTCTGCGGCGAGATGGCTTCGAAGCCGATCGGCGCGCTGGCGCTGATCGCGATGGGCTATCACTCGCTGTCGCTCTCCGCCACCGCGCTTGGCCCGGTCAAGGCGATGGTGATCGATCTCGACGCCAAGAAGGCCGAAGCGATGCTCGGCCCGTTGCTGGACGCGCCCGCCGGCAGCGTCTCGATCCGGCAGAAGCTGACGGAATTTGCCGAGGCCGAAGGCCTGGCGTTGTAGCGGGCCTGTCGCCGCTTCCTGCCGCCTCGCCCTTTTCCGCATTTTGAGACTGAACCGATGTCGTCACTCCCCGAAGCCAAACTGGACGTCCTGCTCGCGCATCACGCCTCGCTGGAGGCCGAATCGCTCGGTCAGCTCGCTTCCGAACGCTATGTGCAGATCACACGTGAGCTCGCCGAGCTCACGCCATTGATCGAAGCGGTCAAGACCTATCGATCGGCCGTCAAGGAGCTCGCCGACACCGAGGCACTGATCGCCGACCCCGCGACCGATGCCGAGATGCGCGCCATGGCGGAAGCCGAGCGCGGCGAGCTGACGCCGAGGATCGAGGAGCTGGTCCAGAAGATCCGCGTCGCGCTGCTGCCGAAGGACGCGATGGATGACCGCAACGTGGTGCTGGAAATCCGCGCCGGCACCGGCGGCGACGAGGCTTCGCTGTTCGCCGGAGACCTGTTCCGGATGTACGAGCGCTTCGCGGCCCTACAGGGCTGGAAGGTCGAGGTGATCTCGGCCAGCGAAGGCAGCGTCGGCGGCTATAAGGAAATCATCGCGGAGGTGCAGGGCCGCGGCGCGTTCTCGAAGCTGAAGTTCGAATCCGGCGTGCACCGCGTACAGCGCGTGCCGGACACCGAGACGCAGGGGCGCATCCACACATCCGCCGCCACCGTCGCCGTGATGCCCGAGGTCGAGGAGGTCGATGTCGAGATCCGGAACGATGATTTGCGTATCGAGACGATGCGCGCCGGAGGCGCCGGCGGCCAGCACGTCAACAAGACCGAATCGGCGATCCGCATCACCCACATCCCGACCGGCATCGTGGTGATGATGCAGGACAGCCGCTCGCAGCACAAAAATCGCGCTTCCGCCATGAACATCCTGCGTTCGCGCATCTACGACGCCGAGCAGCAACGCCTCGACGCGGCGCGCTCGGCCGAGCGCAAGGAGAAGGTCGGCTCCGGCGACCGCAGCGAGCGCATCCGCACTTACAATTTTCCGCAAGGACGCGTCACCGATCACCGCATCAATTTGACGCTCTACAAGCTGCCGCAGGTGATCGCGGGCGAAGCGCTGGGCGAACTGACCGACGCGCTGACCACCGAGCACCAGGCCGCGCAGCTCGCCGCCCAGGGCGCGGCGGCGTAAAGCTCGCGGCTTCGCGCTTTCTTCAGCGTGTCCTCAGCGTCTCTTTGCTCGAAACGCTCGCAGGATCTTGCCCAAACCGGGCGCGGCGGCGCTGAGCTCGTCCAGATGGATGCGCGAGAGGGATCGCAGCTTCCGCTCGCCCTTCGCTGTCAGCTTGACCAAGACGCGCCGCGCATCATCGGGGTCGGCTTCCCGGCCAATCAGCTTCAGTTTCGCCATGCGATCCACCAGCTCCACCGCGGTGTGGTGCCGGATCAGCAGGAAGCGCGCGATGTCGCCGACGCTGGCGCCATCAGGGGCAGCCAATCCCTTGATCGCCAGCAGCGCCTGGTGCTGCTGCGGCGTCAACCCGGCGCTCTGAGCCGCGGCTTCGCTGAAGGCCAGGAAGGTTCGGAGCTGATAGCGAAACTGCGCAAGCGCCGCGTAGTCGGCCTCGCGCATCGCGCCACTCTTTGTGGGCACAGCACGCGCCGGGCGTGTCGTCTTCCGCTTCGATGGGGCCATTCCCTGCCTGCGACGTCGAGCCAGCCGGTGCAACGGGCGGCCTCACCGAGACTAGCAAGGAAGGTCAGGCCGAACCAACCGACCGGCGCCCCGGATGCACAAATATCGCCACCTATTCGAAGCTGGACAGCAGGATCTTCACCAGGATGACCTGTAACGCGATCGGGATGCGGACGCTCTTCCGCCGGATCGAGCGCTGCAGCGCGCCGGCAATCTCGGAGCTGGTCAAGGTACCGGCGGATGCATTGGTAATCATCTCCGCCCACATCTGCGACAGCGAGCCGCCGGGTGGGATCACCGGCTTGATGGTCACGCCGCAGCCCTGCGCCCAGTCGATGATCTCCCTCATCGTGTGAGGGCCGCAATTGCGCGCGGTGGCGAGGCGTTCAGCCGTCAGAGCAAGCAGCAATTCGCGCGAGGGCGACCAATTCCCCTTCGGCGGCTGCTCGGCAGTGAGCTCGACCGCGAGCTCCTTGAGGACGTTCTGGGCGCGCACGCTCAGCTTCTGCATCGGACCGGGTGCGCGCTTCGCCTGAACGGGGCCGACGGCGGGCCCGCGCCGGCCGGCCGGCCAGTTGCGCGGATCGGGCATGCGCGAGGCATCGCCGGACTGCGGTGTCGCTCGCTGTCCGTTCGCCTCTTCCACTGGCCACCCCGCCTCCTGCCGCTCCGCACCTTGCGGCCAAGACCGTCGCTTCCGGGTACCCGCCACCGTCGTCTGCCGCGCCATTTCTCTCGCCGAACCCGCCAGCCTCGTACTCACAAAGACTAATATATATCGTGATGCGATATGTTTTCACGAGATAATTTTCGGCGTTCGACCAAAGACGAAATTGACAGAAGGCGTTCACAAGCAATGCTTGCGTCCAAGGGCTACACGCGGATGTGACGTGCCCGGCGCGGGCAGGCCCTCGAGGCCGGCTGCCGCCGGACAGGTCGTGCTTTGCCTGCAAACAAGAACGATGTTCGGAGGAAACGATCATGACTGACAATCTCATCCGCCGCGGCCTCTCGCGCCGT
>NZ_JADPIS010000073.1:0-8002 GCF_023073025.1 Bradyrhizobium sp. 76 | reverse complement strand
CAAGGCCGACGTGTTCGACTACATCGAGCGCTTCTACAATCCGAAGCGAAGGCATTCGACGATCGGATATCTGAGCCCTATGGAGTTCGAACGGAAGGTTGGATTAGCTTAAGCCGGTGTCAACAGAACCGGGTGCAGCTCAAATAGCTAAAGTATCCAGATGATTACTCGCGCCACCCACATCGTCGACGGTCTGCTAGCTTTCGGCCGCGATCACGGCCTGATTGTTCATGACCTCGGTGTTGTAGTCGTTGGCGGAGCGATGTGAGATGAATAGTTTATCGAACGCCGTAGTGTCGATATCGGTGTTCGCGAGATGGCCGGCAACGGCGTCACAATAGGAACCCGCAGCCTTCTTCTTGATCTTTGTCGCTGAGAAGTTGATCGAGCGCGCTCATTGCGTTCTGCAGGGAACCGAGACTGGCCGCAGCTGTGGCATTGCCGCCCTTGGCGATCGCCCACCAGTCTTTCAACACGGGTTCCTGTGTCTGTTCCGCCGCGCTCAGCCATGCACAGATCTCCTCCGCGTTCAGGAACCAGAGCGGGAGGCCGAACTCTTTGCCATTGAGATAGATGCGATCCGGCAAGCGTACCGCTGCTTTTGCGGCAGGAAAGGCTTTGGCGTATTCGCCATTAATGTCGAGAATGAAGACATGCGGGTCCTCCGCTGCGCCGTCGAGCGCTTTCATGGCCTTCTGAATGAGGTTCGACACCGAGAATGACTTGCCCGACCCGGTGTTACCGACGATGGCCAAGGGCCTCGAGAACAGGTCATTGTAGGACGCCCGGACGACGTTACGCGCCTGGCCCGTCGGAAATCCGATCTTCAAGTCGCAGTCAAAGTCCCTCGCATCATAACCCTCCGGCCTGTTGCGACGGGGCGGGATTTCAAACACGGCGCGCAAGATGTCAGGTGATCCGATTTCTGCCGGTGTATCGAGTGTTGGCAGGATGGATATACCCGGACTGAAGGACGGCTCATCGTCGGCATGCTCGATGGTACCCAGCAACTGCACGCTGGCGGTCCGGCGCGGTTTCATGAGTTCCAGGTTCAGTTCGTCGCCGCTGGTGGGATCGAAGCTCTCACGTGCCTCAAGATCAGTAATGATGCCAATGACGGTTTCGCCGGCCCCCAATGAAAAGGTCAGATAGGCGTTGATCGCGATCGCAACCTGAACCCCATCGAGGGTCGCGCGCAGGGCCGATCTTGTTTAGGGCAGCAATTCCACCTTCACCCGGAAGTGTTTAGTCCCGGCATTTGCTGGAGCGGATTGAGATTGAATCGTTGTGGCTGGGAGGTCCAGCATTTGCAGATGTATTCGTAAGGCGTGAGGCCCTTCAGGGTTTTCAGCCGCCGAGCGTAGTTGTAGGCGGTGATGAAGTCGGCAAGGTGTGCCTTGAGCTGATCGTGTCGGTCGTAATGATAGCGTTGGACAGTCGCTTCCTTGATCGTTCGGTTCATGCGCTCGACCTGGCCATTGGTCCAAGGATGCTTGATCTTGGTCAGCCGATGTTCGATGCCATTTTCCCTGCAGCGCATATCGAACATATGGATCGCGTATCTTTGCCGTCGGGCCGTCCGCGTAGCGCGGCGGGAAGGTGAACTGGATCCCATTGTCGGTGAGAATCGTGTGGATCTTGTAGCGGACCGCCGCGATCAGAGCTCCGAGGAAGGCCGAGGCGGAGGTCCTTTCCGCCTTCTTGACCAGTTGCACGAAGGCGAACTTACTGGTGCGATCGATGGCGACGTAGAGGTAGAGCTTGCCTTCAGCGGTCTGGAGCTCAGCAATGTCGATGTGGAAATAGCCGATCGGATAAGCCTTGAACAGTTTCTTCGAAGGCTTGCTGCCTTCGACCTCCGGCAATCGGCTGATCCCATGACGCTGGAGGCAGCGATGCAGAGATGACCTCGTCAGATGCGGGATGGTTGGCTGCAGCGCATAGAGGCAATCGTCCAGTGGCAGCAGCGTATGCCGCCGGAAGGCGACGATGATCGCCTCCTCCTTGATGGAAAGGACAGTCGACTTGGCTTCTTTGGGGCCTGTCGAGCGATCGGCGACAGTCTCGCGCTGCTTCCACTGCGCGACAGTCTTCTGGTTGATACCGTAGCGCTTGGCGAGCGCTCTCAAGCTCTCTTGACTATTTTGTATTGCTCGACGGACTGCCTCCGTCGTGGTGGCGCAGCCGTGTAAAACTTGACCCATAGCGCATCCTTCGAATCATGCGATAAGAATGCACCATCAAAGCTTGGGACCAAACACCTAAGCTCAAGCTGGTCAAACGGCAGATGTACGGGCGCGCTAAGCTCGATCTCCTTCAGGCAAGGCTGATTGGCGCGCCATAAAAACAATCACGATCATCGAATATGCGTCAGAGCCCAATATTGACCCCGCGTATTGCCGCATCAGCGAATGTTACCCTGATGGTGCCATTGCCGATGGCGATCCGATATCGATTGGTTGACTGCGCCAGGTGGGCTTTGGGCTTGCTCGATGAGAGGGGCTGTGGGCGGGTCGGGCCCTACATAGCCCGAGCCGTCCACAACCCCGGGCAATGGGGCAGCGGTGGTGGCCTGGTCGAGCGGCTCCTCCGCGACCAGCTGCTCGGCCGTCTTCCGTCTAAGCGCCCTCAGCAGACGCTGCACGATCGAATGCTGTCTTGTCCCGAACTCCTCGGGGTCTTTCTCGCTCAGCCGGCCGACGATGGCGAGTGCAGTTAACTGCGGTTGCTTAGCGAGCCAGCCCTCCATCGCAGCAATATGCGGATCGAGCTTGGACGGCATGCGGACCCTTATAGGGCCGACGGCTGCGCCGGTGCGTGGCACGCGGCTCGCCGGATGTCGTCGTCTTGCCGAGCGTCTTCGCAAAAGTGGCTGCGGTCGCTGGCGCGGTGCTCGTGCTGGCGGGTTGCAGGCCGCGCGCCTGTTCGAGGCAGCGACCGTCCTCTCTATCGGACCCAAAATGGTGTTCCCTCAAGGCCTGGGGAATGAAGCTGGCGAGCGGATCGGTATGAAAAAGGCAAAGGTCGCCATTGCCCGCAAGATCGGAGTGATCCTCCACTGCATTTGGGTCGATGGCACGTCGTTCGACTGGGGCCACGCCCCGGCCTGACCTTATTTTGTAAGCTCCTGCCCGGTCCGCCGGGCCGGCGATGTCCCGCTGGGACGTCGTGGTGATCTCGGTCAATCGGCTGGTGGCGGCTCCTCCGCACGCCGTTGCAAACGATGAGGCACCCAATCCGGACATCATCATGAGGCGCTTGCGACCTCGGAAAGGACCATGACCCCAGCGACGGGCAGCGGATCGTTGTGATTTAGGTGACGGCTAATCAACCAATACTAGCGAGCTGGCTATCGATCTACCAGCCGCGCTCGCCCCGTCTCCGGAACCCCCGAGCGAAAGGACCCTTTGTAGAAGACGTTCCAATCTGTGTTCGGAGTGACGCGCTCGGGCGAGTAACAGGACCTTTCGTACGCTCCGGGCCGTGTTTGTCGGAACACCGCCCCCGATTTGGCTGTTAATGTTTGGCGAAAGAGGCACGGGGAAACTCTTCGTCCGCGCTCACTTGGTCAGAAAAGGTTCGATATGAAGCATGACGACAATGGAAGTCCCCATGAAGTGCCGACGATGTCGGACGAACAGCTCGAGCTGCAGCACTGCGAGCAAGAGATTGCCCGTCTCAAATAGCTGATTGTGCGCCTTCCGAAATTGCGCTGCGCAACCTCGTGAGAGACGCCGAGGACCGAAAATCGGAACGCGCGTGAGTCTCTGGCGAGCCCACCGAACGACCAGCCCCGGGGGGAAACGAACGTCGTCGTAGCGCGCTGTTCTTGGCAACGCGGCTCCCGCGGGGGGCAGGGAGCAGCCCGCCACTATCTCGATAGTGGCGGGGCTCCTATTTTCGAGGCGGAACTTTGAGGATTCAGACCGGCATTTGCGGCTCGGCTCCTCTGGTTTGATCGGATGCCGGCATGCGCAGGAAAGGCGGCGATAGGCCGAACGCATCTGGCCGACGCGGTCGCTAAACAGGGCGCGACGCATCGTTTTAGGACGAGTGTCATAGGCAAGCGGGATGTTCTCGAGTGGGCCTGCGGGCGCCAGTTCCCGCAAGCCTCGTAGAACTGAAACCGGCCAATTCAAGCGAGCCGTCCTGCGACGGATGGCACTCCGGACGGCTCGCTTCAAGCCAAGTCTGCCGCTCGAAGATCCCTCGCCCGGCAGCTGTGGGCGGCGTCCACCAGGGCCGGCAGAAAGATACCTGGGCATTCCGGTGAGCATTGCTGCGCTAGGGTGCGGCCGACGGTCGTATGAAAACTCTTTCAGAAATCCCACCAGCTTACTACCATAACCTGTCCCCTCTCGTTTCCCGATGTGGAGGTTGCGATGGCGATCAGAAGGCGCGAGGTGCTTTTGGGGGGCCTGGCTTTGGCGCAATTGGCAGCGCCGCTCCCACTGAGAGGCCAAACCAGTGGGGTATCGACGCGAGCCGCCGTCGTCGTCGGCGTCAACAAGACGGGCGACTTGCCGGTCCTGCGCGCGGCTGCCGCCGGTGCAAAGTCGGTTGCTAGCTGGCTGAGCGCCGAAGGCTTCGAAGTTAAATTGATCGATGATGATGATGGTCGAGTCGTCACGGCAGACAGTATTAAACGTGCCGTCACGGAGCTGGTCAATCGAGGCACGCTCACTCAGCTTCTTATCTACTTTTCGGGGCATGGCGTCGCATTTGGGACGAGTGAATTTTGGCTGTTGACAGGCGCGCCCGACGACTTAGCCGAGGCAGTCAGCGTCACTGAGTGTATAGATCAAGCCAACCGAAGTGCCATTCCAAACGTCGTCATCATTTGCGACGCATGCCGGTCAATCCCAGACTTTGACACGACCCTTCTTCATGGAACGGTGCTTTTTCCCAGAGGGAGCTTTGTACCCGGCGTCCAATCGCCCGACGTCGATCGTTTCTTTGGGACTCGGCAGGGTGCTCCCGCATACGAATTGAAGATCGCAGCCGATGACTATGCGGGGGTCTACACGTCGACCCTCTTGGACGCATTCAAAAGCCCGCGGGCCGGGATGGTGACTAAAGTCAGGGACGTGGACGTGATATCCAATCGCGCCCTTAAGACCTTTCTGCTGGAAGAAGTGCCGACGCGCTTAAAGGCTGCAAATTCGAAGGTCATTCAGTACCCGGATTCGAAGATCGAATCTCCCGAAAGCGTATACATTGGCCGAGCAACAGCTCAACCGAGACCCACTCCGACTCCGACTCCGACGCCGACTCCCGGGCCGACGACAGGCAATATAACCGTCTCGGACATAGCCAATCACCAGTTTAGCCTCACGCGCGTTGGCCCCTTGGCTTCCCTTCGCGATCTAAACGTCCAGGCTCTCGATCGAGCTTTCGCAGACAGCGAACTCCGTCGAGTACAACGCGAACTTCTCGATACCAAGAAAGCCGATTCCTTTGACACGGAGACCGGTCTTTTCGTGGTTGGCGCTGGCGTGCGCGCGGTGTGGGTCGCAGGCGATCAAGGGGGAGACATCGTCGACGCAGGGGACGGGAGAGAGCGCCCCGCCATGATAAGCATTCCCGGCGCATATCCCCAACCGGTCACCACAGCTTTGATGTTTGAGGACGGTTCGGGCACTGTCGTCGCCGCGCTACCTGGATTTATAGGCTCTCTAACCGTGAGGAACGGACAGGTGACAAGCGTCGCGTATGCACCGTCCCCGCGAGGCTCCCGTCGAGGCGAGTACGCAGGCGAAAATGCTCGGCTTGAAGAGCTCCGGGCCTTGGCAGCTGCGTCAAGCAAATTCGGTGTTTTTCGCATCGAGGGAGATAAACAAGCGAGAACTGATGCTGGTGGACGCCTGGCAAATCAAATTCGTGTTCTCAAAAGCGTCGACCCGACATTGGGACTTTACGCGGCGTATGCCTACGCAGACGCCAATCTTCCTGATCAAGTACGATCGGTTCAATCCTACATGAGGGGAGATCTTGGAGCTGATTTATTTGACGTTGCACTGCTTGCTGACAAATTGACAGGCCAACGGATCGAGGGACTGCGAAACTCAGTCGTGCCCTTTTGCCCTATGTTGACCCAAGGATGGCAATTGCTCCGCGTTAGAGAAGTTACCCTGGCCGAGAATGTTCAGCGCGCGCGAGATAGCTTGCGGCCGGGCTTGTGGACGACGTTTGGACCGCCCGGCGTGGAGTTTATCGGCAGAGCTATCCAAGCCGCGCGATAGTGGTTTTATTCACTTTGGGGGAAAGACGATGGTGACTCGTCGTGATTTGCTTTCAGCAGCCGGAGTTGGCCTGGCAGCCTCGATTCTTCCGCTCCCACGCGCGCGGGCCGCTAATCTTGCCCCTGTACGACTAGTGTTGGTGCATGGCCGATCGCAGCAAGGGCGCGATCCCGGTGAATTAAAGTCAATTTGGATGGATACGCTCCAGCGCGGCGCCGCGAAAATCAAACGCAGCCTTCCGGATAGTCTCGAGGTGGTGTTTCCCTATTATGGGGACAAGTTGGATGAACTCGCCCGGCAGTCCGAGCTACCCTTGACTAATGACGTTCAGGCCAAGGGGAATCCTGTAGATGACGATTTCCTGAAATTCCAAGCATCGGTCGCCGAGTCCATGCGCCGTGGTGCAGGCGTAACGGATGCTCAGGTTCAACAGGAGTTCGGGAACAACACAACCGAGCGGGGCCCGCAGAATTGGGCGTGGGTTCAGGCACTCATTCGTGCGATTGATCGACATGGCGGTGGAGCTAGCCAGACCACAATCGAGACGATCATGCGAGACGTATACCTTTATACAACACGTGCCGGCGTCAGGGACGAGGTCGACCGTATCGTCGGACCTGCGTTAAATGAAAAACCCTGTGTCGTGATTGCCCATTCGCTAGGAACTGTAGTTGCCTACAACGTACTACGCACGGACCGCCGTAGCTTAAACGTGAGGGCGTTCATAACCGTCGGCTCACCACTCGCTATTAGAGCTATACGAGATCAACTGCGCCCAATCGGCTTTCCACCGCCAGCGAAAGCTTGGTACAACGCGTTTGAGCCGAGGGACGTGGTCGCTCTGTACCCACTCGACGCAGCCAATTTCCCGGTAAACCCAGCCATCGAAAACTACGGCAGCGTCAGGAATGGTACCGATAACCGGCACGGAATAATCGGGTACTTGGACGACCCGGACGTCGCCAAGCATGTCTTGGATGCCTTGACCGTATGATCATTATCTTTCGAGATAATGCGCCGGCGGATACTCTCGAGAAAAGGCCCGACCGGACAAAAATTTCTTTGGATCGTAGGTCCAAAACTGGCTTACGAACGGATATGTCTTGATTGGCTCGTTTCCGAGTAGCGCCGTGTTGCTTCGGGATATTCGCGAAGCTTTCGCGATGAAGATGATTCCAACAACGTTCCCACGTTCGTCGAATTTGACGGGACCGCGGATCGTGTCAAACACCTCAGATCCACGCAGCGTCTCGGTAAACCTCTGTCGGTCCTCGATATCACCTCCGAGTTTTTGCAAGGCTTGCTCTAGCACCGCGCCAAACGTGTACGCCGCAGCAGCATTGAGGCCAGGCGCCGAGTTAAATTCGCGCCGCATTGAGGTCGCAAACATCCGGTTCGCCGAAAACTCGAAATCAGGCAAATACCAACTGGACGATATAGTTCCAACTAGGTCGTCGCCGAACTGGCTCTGGGCTGCGTCCAAAAGGGAAGCATCCAGATTGGAGAAGTTGGCAAGGATCGGAAGCCTAACACTGAACCGCCCCGGGTTTGCCGGAGGCTCCAACTCCTGAGAGGATGGAGCCATGACGAGCAAGACGACAAACAAGTTTTCACCCGAGGTCCGGACCCGAGCGGTTCGGATGGTTCTGGATCACGCCAGTGAGCACCCGTCACGCTGGGCGGCAGTGATGTCGATCGCGGCCAAGATCGGCTGCACGCCGCAGACGCTGCATGACTGGGTCAAGAAGGCCGAGATCGAT
>NZ_JADPIS010000020.1:0-9786 GCF_023073025.1 Bradyrhizobium sp. 76 | reverse complement strand
GACGCGCAGTGGTCAGTCGGCTGTCGCAACGGTGCCGAGCTCTGGCGCCGCTTGAAGGGACAAGGCTTCAAGGGATCGCTGCGCGTCGTGGCGGAATGGGCGACGCGACGGCGACGTGCCGAGACTATCAGCCATCAACAATTGCAGAAGGTCCCCGCCGCCAGGACGATAGCGCAGCTGATGACGACGAAGCGCGACCACCTAACCAAGGCCGAGACCGTCACGCTTGCGGTCATCGAACAAAACGTTCCTATGCTGGCCGATGCCCAAGCTCTCGTTGGCCGCTTCCACGCGATGATCCGAAAGAAGGCCGAGATGGAGCTCGAACCTTGGATTGATGACTCCAAGCGGAGCCTCATTGCCTCGTTCGCGAATGGCATTGCCAACGATAAGGCCGCGGTGCACGCGGCTATCACGCAACCATGGTCCAATGGCCAAGTGGAAGCTCAGATCACCAAGCTCAAGCTGGTCAAACGGCAAATGTACGGGCGCGCTAAGCTCGATCTCCTTCAGGCTAGGCTGATTGGCGCGCCATAAAAACAATCACTATCATCGAATATGCGTCAGAGCCCCGATTGGATGCCGATCACCCCGAAAACGGGGCGCATTGCCTCATTCAAAATGTTACTGGAAAACTTCTCGCCGATGACTGCAGCAGCGCCACCAAATTGTTTCGGTGGCCTCTATGGCGGGAAAGATCAGCATGGGTGCGCGGCGCGAGGTGTTGTCGGCGGTGATGGAGCGTTACCGGTCGGCCAAACGGGCGGAGAAGGGGCGCATCCTCGACGAGCTGTGCGCGATGACGGGCTGGCATCGCAAGCATGCGGTGCGCGCGCTCCGACGACGCGCACCGGTTGGGCCCGGCGCCGTCGAGGCAGCTCGAGAGCGCAAGCGTAGATATGGTGCGCCGATCAAGGACGCGGTGACGGCGCTGTGGGAGGCGTCCGATCGCGTGTGCGGCAAGCGGCTCAAGGTGATGATCCCGACCTTGCTGCCGGCGCTCGAGCAACATGGCCGATTGCGGCTTGGCCAAGCGGACCGTGAGCGTGTTCTGGTCATCAGCGCCGCGACCATCGATCGCCTGCTCGTCGAAGTGAAGATCGCGGCGAGCGGCGGCAGGCGGCGCCGTGCCGGATTCTATTCGGCAATCCGGCGCGAGGTCCCGATCCGCACGTTCAATGACTGGAACAGCCCGCCGCCCGGGTTCTGCGAGGTTGACATGGTCGCCCATGGCGGCACGTCGGTGGCTGGCTCGTTCATCCAGACCCTGACGATGGTCGATGTCGCCACGGGCTGGACGGAGTGCCTGCCGCTGTTGACGCGGGAAGGTTCACTCGTCGTCGAGGCGATCAACCGGGCACAGAGCCTGTTCCCCTGGTTGTTGCGCGGCGTGGACTTCGACAACGACAGCGCCTTCATGAACGATGTCGTCGTGCCATGGTGTCGCGAACAGAAGCTCGAAGTCACACGCTCGCGCGCGTACAAGAAGAACGATCAGGCGTTCGTTGAGCAGAAGAATGGTGCCGTCGTCCGTCGCCTGATGGGCTACGGCCGCTTCGATGGCGTCGAGACGGCCCGTGTGATGGGCCGCCTCTATGCGGCGGCACGGCTCTACGTCAACTTCTTCCAGCCGTCGTTCAAGCTGAAGGAGAAGCGCCGCGAAGGGGCGAAGGTGATCAAACGCTATCATCTCCCATCGACGCCCTATGAGCGTGCATTGGCGCATCCCAAGGTGACCGCCGCCGTGAAGAAACGGCTGCGCGATCAGTATCGCTCGCTCGATCCGGTCGCGCTGTTGGCCGAGATTCGCGCAACCCAGAACGAACTCGGCAATCGCGTCGATCGTCGTGCCGGACAGGCGCGTGGCCTGCAATCCGCTCACACGAGCAACGCGCCGGTGACCGCGGCGACGTTCGCGAAGACGCTCGGCAAGAGGGTGACCGCCGGCGAGCCGCGTGCCACGCACCGGCGGACTCGTCGGCCCTATAAAACCAGGGTTCGCATGCCGTCCAAGCTCGACCCGCATATTGCTGCTATCGAGGGCTGGCTCGCGGAGCAGCCGCAACTAACGGCGCTCACAATCGTCGGTCGGCTGAGCGAGACTCACCCCGAGGAGTTCGGGGCGAGACAGCATTCGATCGTGCAGCGCCTGCTAAGGGCGCTTAGACAAAAGACGGCCGAGCAGTTGGTCGCGGAGCGGCCGCTTGCGGATGCCTCGACCGCCGCTCCATCGCCCGGGGTTGTGGACGGCTCGGGCTATGTAGGGCCCGACCCGCCCACAGCCCCTTTCGTCGAGCAAGCCGGGAAAGCTACCTGGCGCGGCCGATCAGTCGACCTCGCATCCGTGCCATCAGGGTAACATTTGCTGATGCGGCAATACGCGGGGTCCTTATTCCATGCCGAAACACACGCTTCAGCGTCCATCGACGCAAGCGGCTCGCTGGCTTCGTCAGGACCAATAGGCGTCATCCTCGACGGCCAGGATGTCCCGCTTCCGTGCGATCTCGCGACGGCGCCCGCGCTCGTAATCCTCGCCCTCGGACTCTGTATGGTCGGAGGCGCGAAAACGCGCGCGCCGTCCGGCCCCGGCCGCCTTGTCGAACGGCCCGCAAGCAGTCCTTCCCCCGCCATCGGCCGCCGACCAGCTAGAGCTTAGCCAAATGTGCGTACGACTTCATGCCATGGTAGGTGGCCGCTTCGACGAAGACTTTGTCTCCGGCTGCCAGATCGAACTGAGTGCCAGCGCTATCCCGTGCCGCGCTCCATAGGTAATGGAGTTTGTCCGGATTCGCCACGAAATCCTGCCTGGCGAAACAGGTTCGCCAGTTGCGCCCGGTGTTCTGAAGCACCCGAGTGGGACAGATACTCCACGTAGTCGGAAATATCGGCCGTTGAAAAGTGATCGCCGCGTACATGTGGCGGCGCGCACCTTTGGAGACGTTTTGAAAATCTCGCAGCAGACAGTCATTCCAGTCGATGATAGGCAAGGAGGCCACAACGAGCATGGAGCCTTTCGGCAAATTGCGCAAAGATCGTGCGTAGATTTCCGATGATGCGCCTTTACGGGTGGCCGGTAGAAGCGTGGTAAGTTTTCCGACAGCCTGTCACTTTCGCCCATTGTACCCGATTTTACTCATCTATGGAATTCACCGATCTGATACCTGGTTTCAACCCCGTCTAGATGTGAGCACGCGCCGACCTGTCCTGGCTGCCGAATGTTTTCACTTAGAAACTGACACCCGATGGGTCAACTCCGGCCAACGCTCTATTGCCGACTTCTCTGGAGTGCCGATCCGCTGGCAGACCGGGCTGGTCTGCTTCCTCCCACGAATCAGGCCGCTCCTGGATAAGTCCAGCAGCGGCCTCTTTGTGGCTTCCGGCCAATGCGGGCCCGGCACTTCCTCGGGCGAGACCGTGATGAGGCACACCGGTTGAAGCCGCTCGGCGGGCAGCCGTCGTTCGGAACTTTGCGCGAACTGGCCCGCGTCGTCGGCAGCGACTGTGCCATCGAGATCGACACGAACGCTACCCTGGGGCTGTGTGAGGCGGCCGCCAAAGCATGAGACGGGATGGCTTCTTCGAAGCAGCCTGCGGAAGAACTGCAAATCAGTCCCGGGGGCCGACTGAACGCGTAGGGCGCCGCGAGCAAATCCTGGATGCTGCCGAACGGCATTTGTGAGAGCGCGGCCAAGCGGCCTCAACTCTACGCGAGATTGCCACTCGTACGATGTGCATCACGCAAGTGAAAAGGCTTCACGAGCCCGCGCGGTCCTCTAGCTGGATTCTCTGGCTTGCGCATAGAACTATCTTAACTTGATACGAGTGCTTCAATTGCGTGCAGAGAGCCCATTTCAGCGGAGATGGCGCGCGCAGCGTCAATGATCAATTGGCCAAGTTGCGAATGCTCCGGCCCGCGGAGAAGCGGGTGCATCGCCGATCGTCTTCGGCCTTCAGATCGCTATCGAGGCGCGGTAGTCGCGGGGCTCGAAGTGACACGGCTACCATTGGTACTTTCAGGAGACGGGCCCCGACTTCCAGGGCTAGATCATCACGCGAGCCTGGGGGCCGGGCGACCGCATCGTCGCTGAGGCCAGCCGCTCAAACGAAAGCGCTCGCAGCCACTTGCGTCTATGTGGGCCGGGCGGTTCGAGCAGGGTCACCACAGCGGGATTGGGTCGAAACTTCCGCCCGCTGATGTATTGCCCGGTAGCTTCGGCGAATCTCTCCTGGGTGAAGCCTTCCGCTTCGCAGCCTTTCAAAATTCCGATACACCAAATTGCAAATGTTTTCCGCGAACCAATGCGAGCAGCGCGCTATTTCTTCCTGTGATGTGAACGAGCCGGCTTGCGACCTTTGGGCAAAGTCTCATAGGACGTTGCTCCTTTGGGCGGTTGGACAAAGAACTCAGACAAATGGACACCGAGTGTTTCAGCGACCCGATCGAGCAGATCGATTGATGGAGTCGCGTCTTGCCTCTCAACAGCGCCCATGTATGAGCGGTCGGTATCCGAATCGTAAGCCAATTGCTCCTGCGAAATACCGCGATCAACGCGGATCCGCCGCACATTCCAGGCCACAATCGCACGAGCTTTCATGCGCCAAAGCAGCCATTTGGCGGGCAATCAAACCACTGGCTATAACCCTTCTATTGTCTCGAGTTCGACAAAAGATAGCGAGATAGCGAACTCGCAGCGTATCCTTAAATGAATGAGCCGGCATTGGACCAAGATGTCGGGCACGCGGCGCCGAATGAATGGGTGCTGACTTCCCATGAGGAACAGCATCTGTTGACTTACTGGCGACGATGGCGCCAACCGGGAAGGGGTTGCTTGGATCGAATGGCTTCTCGCCGGCCCTGCAGCCCCGGTTCACCTTCGGCGGCAGCAACGGCCTGGCGATCCTGGAAAGCGCCTGCAAGGAGGTAGGAGTCCCGGCGCGATCCGCGTCGACCAGAGCAGTGAGGTCGTGTCGCGCTATTTTGAGCTTGGCCTGGGCTAGCGGCGCGGCCACGCCGGCTTTCATGTGTAGTCAGCGCACTCGGCTATGAGGCTGTGGGCACCACGCACTCTCTGCCCTGCACGGAGTATGTCGGCACCTCTTGGCAAAAACGTGGCGAACTCAGACACCGCGGTGTGCAGGACCGGATAAAGGCCCTGAAGGCATTGCGAGCCACGAGGGTCGGATAGTGCTGCCAGTTCTCACGAAATACATCACAAAAATAAGCGCATTCGATCGCATTATTTGATGTTGCCGTCGCATTCCATAGTGCCCACGCTTGCAACTAGCTGGTGCCAAAGTTCTGCTCCACACTGTCAATCCACGCATCCTGATCGCCGACGGGCCGACCACGGCTCTCGACGTCACTGTGCAGGCACAGGTGCTGGGATTGCTGGAAGAGAGCAAGGTTCGGGGCAACGCGCTCATCTTCATCAGCCATGATCTGGCGGTGGTCTCCCGGATAGCTGACGAGGTCTTGGTCATGCATGAAGGCGAGGTCCTTGAGCGCGGATCGGCAGACACGTCTTCCAGGAGCTGCAGCACGCCTATACCCCCCAGCTTCTGGATGCAGTGCCATCTGCTCGCCCGCGAGGCTCTCGTCTATCGTTATTGCCCGCTGCACGGCCGCCGCGGCCGCAGTCACGCTCTCTGGAGCAATTACCCGCGCATCGACATTGCCTCCGGTCGTGCTCAGCGCGACAAACCTTGTGAAGCGGTTCAAAGGGCCAGATGGCGTGCCGCGGACAATCGTCGACGATGTCTCCTTTGAGCTGCGATCTGGCGAGACTCTGGGCGTCGTCGGCGAGTCCGGATCTGGGAAGTCGACGATGGCACGAATGGCGCTGGCGCTCGAGCTACCCGACGGCGGGGCCGTTCTGTTTCAAGGTCAGGCCTGGACCACGCTCACTGATCGCGAGCGCAGGACGTGGCGCCGGGCTGTCATGGCTATTTACCAGGATCCCCTCAGCTCCTTTGATCCTCGCTGGACTGTGGGACGCATCATATCCGATAGACCCGCCAATGACGTGTTGACCAGGGGCGAGCGTGATGCACGAGTCGTCCAGCTCCTTGACCTGGTGGGACTATCCTCAGCGTTCCTGGATCGCTAACCGCTTGAACTCTCGGGCGGTCAGCGCCAGCGCGTTGCGATCGCCCGCGCGATCGCTCCAAGGCCCGCCGTGATCGTCTGTGATGAACCAGTCTCAGCGCTCGTCTTCCTAATCCAGGCACAAGTGCTGGACCTGCTTGCCGGTCTGAAGGCGCATCTTAACATGAGCTACATCTTCATTTCGCATGATCTCGGCCTTGTCCGCCATCTCAGCGATCGCGTCATCGTCATGCGCAAGGGCGCGTCGTCGAGACCGGCACCAGGGACGAGATATTCCTCAATCCGAGTACCGACTACACCAGAGGCTTGATCGCCGCGGTCCCAAGTCTTGCGCGCGGCGGGCTGGCCAATCGTTCATTCAGCCGCTCTAAGAAGACGCTCATAAGTGCGCTTATTCGCGATCCTGTGATGAAGGCTGTTTCGACGAACGGGCCACGGCCTTTGGCCATTGAAAACGCGTCGAAGCCATACCCTTTCAGGCAAGCGACGCCTTTGTCTTGCGCGCAGCGATTATTGCCACTCGAGTCGAGAGTTCAGTCTAGCCGATTTGCGGCGCTGGCGAGCTCGGAGGGTCGTCATATCGGCGTCCGTCTATTGGGATTCCTGGTGCAGGATTTGCGGGATGTCTGCGGGCTTTGGGCTCGTCTTTGATGCCGACTGTGGGATTTTCGACATGTTGTCGGAGGAGGACACGCCCGCCAAAGCAAATAGCCATTACAAATCAAGCTATCGCAGTTGGCACGAGCCTTCAAGGAGCTGTCATCCAGCATGGCATGCTCAAAGAAAGTAGTGATGGCTCAGAAGATCATAGCCTCTCAGTTCACGTATGCGTCGCGTTCGATTGCGACTCGCGAGCGTCACTGTCGCGCTCGCTTTCGTCAAGGTGATCGACTAAGCCTCGATTGCGGTCCACCCCGCACCTATCGCGGTGCCGATGACCGACCATTCTGCCAGCCGCCTGCCGCCTTTGCGCTTAAATTGCGGCAAAAAGTCGATGCGCTGGCGGTGGCGCTGATGAAGCCGCGCATCAGCGGGCGAGCAGTCGCCGAACCACAGGGTTAACGGTAAGCCCAGGCCGATGCGCGCCTCCTCTGTGAGGCGCAGCTGCCCGGCCGGACTGATCCCGCATCGGCCGGACATCGCGACTTCAGGGCGAAAACGAGCATCATTTCGGCGGAACAAGGAGTCGTTTGCGGCCGGGGCAAACCTAGTAGCTAGATTTCCATGGACAAATAATCGAAGCACAACCAGTATCAGTTTTGCGGCAGAGCACGAGAAGGGCGGCTGGCCAACACTTCACGATCGAGCTCAACGAAACTGTGAAGCTCGCGTGGCCGATGGTGTTGACCCAGCTTGCGCAGGTCGCGGATGACGGCGGATATTGCCTTCATCGGGCACATCGGGCCTGAGGCACTCGCTGCGGCCGCCTGGCCGTCACGCTCTATCTCGTCAGGTTCACCATTGACGCGGGGCTGGTGGCGCCGATCGCACCTTTGGCGGCGCAGGCGTATGGGCCGGGAATCTTGCTATGGTACCGCGCGCACTGCGCACGGGCCTATGGACGGCTCTGTTTGGACTGGCCTTGTGGCGTAGTGCCGGCGCTATGGCTGCAGGCCATCCGTAATTTCATCGGCGCGGTCAACCGGCCGGAGCCGATCTTGTGGATCAGGCTGGCGGCAATCCCTCTCTGCCGTGCTCGTGTCGGGCTGCCCGGCCTGAGCTGTTCCCTGCGGCGCTTGCGAGCACGCTGGTGAACTATGCGATGCTCCTGGCCGGTTTGTGATTTGCTACAATGCGTCGTCCTTTCCGTAACTACCACGTGCTTGCAGATCTCTGGCAATTGGATTGGCCCTTCTTGCGACAGCTGATCGTCATCGGAACTCAGATTTCAATCGCCTCCCTGATGCAGTACAGAGGTTTTGTCGGCTGCGGCGCGCCTGTCGCCTGATCAGCACCAGTGCACTCGCGGCTCATCAGATCGCGCTTCAGATTACCATGATTACATCCATGATCGCTTTCGGCATCAGCATGGCGGCGGCCGTAAGCGTTGGCCATGCGGTCGGCCGCAACGACGGTCCCGGCATCAAGCGGGCAGGTCTGGTCGCGACGCTGCTCGGTACGCTCATCGCTGCCTTGCTGACCGTTGCGGTGATCGTCGCGCGGCTTGAGATCGCCGAGCTGTTTTTGGACAAATCGGCCGAAGATGCCGACGCGACGATCGGATTGACTGCAGAGCTCCTTGTGGTCGCCGCGAGCCTTTTTGTCACTGATGCCGCGCAGAGCATTGCGGCGGGCGGTCTGCGCGGACTGCAGGACACTCGGGTGCCGCTTCTGTTCGTCGGCATTGGCTGGTGGGTAATCGGCTTCTCACTTGGCTACGTGCTTGGTTGAAGATCGGGCTTGGTGCGACTGGCATTTGGATTGGCTTGTCAATCGTGACGACCATCTACGCGGGGCTCATCGTCATGCGTTTCCATCTGCTGGCGAGCAGGCGTGCTCTCAGAGCGTTCACTTGATTGGGTAATGACGGTTCTTGGCGAGCGGGAATCCAGGAATGCGCGGCGACTTCAGGGGTCCCTCCGCCTTCAAAGAGGCAAGGCGTCCGATTGGAAAAGATGACAGACCGCGCAATCACCAGCAGTTGCGTTCCTTTTTGCAAAGGCACATCAAAACCAATTTGCCGGCCCAGTTTGACATTCATCTCGTCGTTGCCGACCGCGCCACCACAAGCATCCAAGGAGCTGGCTCGCCCGAAGTCCGCGCTGGCACATTCTCTTCTGCCCTATCCTTCCTGCCTCGACCAGGTCGACCGCTTCTTCAGGCTCATCACCCGTCACGCCCATTTGGCACCGCCAACCTCAAAAATGCGACGGCCTATCGGCGCCTACAGTCCAATTGCACGCCTCTGCATGTGAACTCCTGACCCGAACTCCGCCCCCGGAACCTCGCGCGATGTTGTCGGCGAATTTCCGGAACGGAGCTGCGTCGCCGGGACGAAAACTGAGGACGCAGGCGGCGAATTGTGGCTCAATAGTACGACATCTGGAGAATGCGCCTCAGTGCATTGAAGGCAACCGTCACTCGACGGGAGCTATCGCCAAATTTTGGTGACGGCCGGGCCGGTCAGGCGGCGGCGGTTTTGGGCTGACGGTCGGTCGGCTTGGCGATGACCTCGATCCCGTCGTTGAATGTCACACCGAGAACGAGTTTTGGCAACTGGTTGTGGCCATCGAGACGGCGCCAGCTTTTCTGCGCGGCTTCCAGCAGTTTGAAGACCATCGCGAGCGCGGTCCTGTTGGACAGGCAGCCCTTCGATCGATCGTGCGGTGGCGCACGGTGGCGAAGGTGCTTTCAATGGGGTTGGTAACCGGTATGAGATGTCTCGGTGCCAACGTTCCGCTGCGGTTTTCTACATCGTGGCGTATGGTGCGACCATCGGGACAGAGGCACCGGGAGCACGATGTGCGGGCAGGCCGATGCATACGATGAGCTGAGAGCTCGAGTTAGTAGCTGGCCGCCTCTGCGACTCGCCCGGTTGCGCTGGGAGCGCGAATCCGTAGTTGTCGTGTCGCCCGCAGCTCCCGTCATGTGGTCTGATTGGCAGGAGGTGCGAATGCGACGGGTGATTGGCATCGACGTCCACCGAACTTTCGGGGAGGTGGTGTTTTGGGAGGACGGCA
>NZ_JADPIS010000046.1:0-9939 GCF_023073025.1 Bradyrhizobium sp. 76 | reverse complement strand
TGATCATCGTGTGCCATCACAAGGTGTCCACCTATTTTGGTGGACACCTCATGCATCAGAGCACTCAAAAGCAAAAGGTGCAGGGAAATTCGCGCTTACCGATCACCGACATGGATGCATCGTCCCGAATCGCCCAGCAGCTCTGTGGATTGACGGACATTGTCCAGCCACCGAATGCTCTCTTTCTTCTCGATGGGAACGCGCGTCGGATTGATCTTCTTCTTAAGCGCGGCAGTCCCCTTGAATTTCTTCCGGGTCCAGAATTTGACCGCCGTCAGTCCAAGCGGCAGCCCTTCGGTTGTTCACCGCCAGGCTCGAGTGCATCCGCAAACCGTGTGCGACCTCAGGCGGCCCGCCTTGTCGCGCCCACTGTTTATGCTCTTAGTGATCCCGATCGCGTCTGAGTTCTCTCTTTGATAACTGAACTCGGTCGTATCGTGGAGCACTAGAATAGGCCCGTCGGTGGCAATCGTGCGTTCACGGGTCGATTGAAAGTGGCCGGCCAGAATGTCCGCCTCACTGACCCGGTCGTTGGAGAAAAAACGATACGCGGCCTTGGTATTAGCCCAGTCCTGGCACACCAGCGGATGCTTTCTCCCATGGCGCTCCCGATCTGCGCTACCAGTGCGGAGCCGCTTATTCAGGCGCTCGTCGGCAAGGTTGCAGCCAGCGAGCTCGCGATCAAACCATGCGTCGGCTTCTTCGTCCATTGGCACCGCCCCATGCGAATCGGTGCCAGACAAGGAATCACGGTCGATTCCTGCGATGCAATAGTTGGTTCGCTCCCTAAGCCCTCTCGGCTAAATGTGGGTAATTGAAAGCCGGTCGCGACCACATCCGGAACAGGGCTTGCGATAGGCGATCGGCATTCTCCGGCTGGTCAAGCGCTACGGCCAGGAACGCCTCGACACGGAATCACGATTCGCGATTCGCCGAATCTCAAAATGAAGTTGCAAGCTTTTAGGACGCCAAAGCCTGAAAGCTTGCAATCTTCGCCCTGAAAATCGACTCCTGATCGACCAAGTGGATGGTTCTTCGCGAAAGAGGGCGTCGTGCTCACTCATTCCAGAGCATCGTGATCACCGTTTCCAGCGGATCGTGATCGCTATTTCCAGCGGGTCGTGATCGGAGACAGCGAGGCGCTCACCATTGACAGTCTGCAACCCGGGTAGCTTGGTCTTCTGCCCAAGAGCGGAGGATCGAGATGCCGACAGAGAGACAGTCCATGCGCCACACTCGCGAAGTCGCCCGCACTACACGTCGGCATGTCCCAGCGCGCCCTTGCACGCAGCCTCGGTCTGGCCCAGGGCACGGTCAGCAAGTACGTGAACCGAGCCCGCCCCGCCGGCGTGACCTGGCCATTGTCGCCGGAGCTGGATGACGATGTCCGGCTCGAGAACCGCCTGTTTCCGGCGCCTTCCGATCGGCCCAGCGACGAGCGTCCGTACGGACTCGGAGGCTTGTGCATCGCGAGCTGCGGCGCTCGAACGTCACGCTGATGCTGTTGTGGGAGGAGTATTGCGACCCAAACTCTGACGGCTTCACCTATGCGTGGTTCTGCGAACGCTACAGGGAATGGGCCGGCCGTCTCAAGCCAACCCTGCGCCAGGTTCCTGTCGCAGGCGAGAAGCTGTTCGTCGACTATTCCACACACCATGGAGGTGGTTGACGGGCTCACGGGTGAGGTACGCAGCATGCAAATCTTCGTCGCCGTGCCCGGCGCCTCGAACTACACCTACGCCGAGGCCAGCCTAACACAGAGCCTGCCGGACTGGATCGCCTCGCACGTGCGGGCATCTGCCTATTTCGGCGGAGTGGCCCGGAAGACGGTGAGCGACAATCTCAAGGCCGGCATCACCCGGGCCTCCTTTCACGAGCCAATGGTGAACCGGACTATGCCGATCTCGCCCGCCATTACCGCACCGCTATCGTACCGGCACAGCAATATCGGCCGCGCGACAAAGCTAGGTCGAAGTCGGGTCCAAAATCGTCGGGCGATGGATTCTGGGGCGCGCCTGCGCAACCGTCGCTTCTTCTCGCTTGCCGCCCTCAATGAGGCGATCCACGCGCTCCTTGTCGAGCTGAACGATCGACCGCTCCGGAGCTGGGGGCGAAGCCGGCGCGACCTGTTCGAGGAGCTCGATCGGCGCTGACGCTCTTGCAGATGAGCCGTACGAGCATGCCGAGTGGAAGCGCTGCCGGGCAATCTCGATTATCACGTCGAGATCGCCCAACATCACTACAGCGTCTCTCACGACCTCGTATCAGGCGGTCGAGACTCGCATCACCCTAAAGACCATCGAGATTTTCCTGCGCGGCAAGCGGGTGGCCTCGCATCTGCGCAGCACCCTGCCGCATCGCCCGACCACGGTCGCCGAGCATATGCCGACTCCGCATCGCCGCTAACGCGGCTGGGCCCATGCGCATTCGTTCCGAAGTCGCCAAGGCGGGCCTCGACGTCACCGCGCGCAACAACCGTCCCCTCATACGCCGTTCGACCAATGCCAAGCTCCGCCAGGCCGGCACCATCGAGAACGTCGGCTATCGCACCGCTTGCGGTCTCGACCGTCCGCTGTTCCAGACCCTTGCCATAGGCGAAGGATCCGATCACAACCATTTGATGATTGTCGGCCCGAACGGGACCGGCAAGTCCTGGCTGGCTTGCGGCCCGGCAACAAAGCGTGCCGCGACGGCTTCTCCGTCAGTCATCACGGGCTCGGCGCAGGAAATCAGACCGCCTAACCCGAACATTCAGGCGGGCATTGCGACCGGTCTGCGTGGTCAGACCAACGCTCTCCCGATTGGGCAATTCAGTGCCCGGAATCCGCAAAGAGCTCGTCGTCTTAGCGGTCAGCGCCGCTTTCTGCGAGCAGCCAGTCGCGAAAGGCCCTGAGTGGAGGGTGGGTAGATCGCTCGGCCGGCCATACCAGGTAGTATCGTTCGGCACTTTCCATCGACCGATCGATTGCGAGGACGAGTTTGCCGCTCGTCAACTCCTCCTGAATCAAGAAGGTGGGTAGCAGCGCTACGCCGACGCCGACCATTGCAGCCTGGGCGACGGTTGCAAATTGATCGAAGTACATCGCCTGTCCGGATCCGTCGTCTACCTGCTGCATTGAAAACCATTTGTTCCAGGCATCGGGCCGCGTCGAAATGCTGAGAAGAGGTACTTCCTTCAGATCACGTGCCGAGCGAAAGCCGTACTGCTTTTTCAGCTCGGGGCTGCAGGCGGGGACAACTTCTTCGGAGCGCAGCAATACCATTTCAACGCCTGGCCAGTCCGGCGGCCCGAAATGAATTGCCGCGTCCAGTGCTTCGGTCCGGAAATCGAAATAGGTCAGGCGAGTTGCAAGGTTGATGGTGATACCGGGATTCTGCACCAGAAACTTGGGAAGGCGTGGCGCCAGCCAGCGCGTGCCAAAGGTTGGCAGGATGGCAAGATTGAGCGTGCCTCCCCTGGGATTTGCGTGAAGATTGAACGAGGCCGTGCTGATTTTGCGCAAGGCCTCGCGAATTTCGCGCGCGTACGCCGCACCGGCCGGGGTCAGGCGAATGGACTGGCGCTCGCGTGCAAACAGCTCGACCTCAAGCTGCTCCTCGAGGAGCTTGATCTGCCGGCTGACCGCGCTCTGGGTCAGGCTGAGCTCCCTGGCCGCCATTGTGACGCTGCCCGTTCTGGCAGCGGCTTCGAAGGCCGCCAGCAGCGAGGTCGATGGAAGGAAACGTCGGGGAGTATTCATGCCTATTCCGGACGAGAATGACGTATTGAGAAAAGATTGTTTGATTGCGCTGAAAACACAAGGGTAAATCTTGGCACGATATGCCGAATTGGCATGATCTAGTGACCTTTCCCTCGAGATTGAGAGAAAGCAGGGAGTTGCCAATGGCCGGGCAGCACGCTCTTGCAGATGACATTCGCGACCTATTTTCGCGTGCGATGTCCGACATGTATCGCGCTGAGGTTCCGCAATACGGGACGCTGTTGGAGCTTGTCGCTGACGTCAACGCGCAGACGTTGCGCACCGATACCAATTTGCGTGCAAGCCTGGAGCAGAACGGCGAAATCGAAAGGTTGGATGTGGAGCGCCACGGTGCGATCCGACTCGGCACGGCCCGGGAGCTGTTCAACATCCGCCGCGTCTTCGCCGTCATGGGCATGCACCCTGTCGGCTACTATGATTTGTCGGTAGTAGGAGTCCCGGTTCATTCCACTGCTTTTCGTCCGATCACGGACGAGGCGCTTCGCCGAAATCCGTTCCGGGTATTTACATCCCTTCTCCGCATCGAACTGATCGAAGATCGCGCCCTGCGCGGGGAGGTCGAAGCCATCCTGGCTGCGCGTCAGATTTTCACGCCGCGTGTTCTCGAGCTCGTCGTCGTATTTGAAGCCGAGCGCAGGCTGACGCGCCCTCAAGCGGAGGAATTTGTTCGAGAGGCGCTGGAAACCTTTCGCTGGCACAGCAACGCGACCGTCGACTTCGGGACCTATCGAAAGCTGCATCGCGCCCACCGGTTGATCGCTGATATCGTCAGCTTCAAGGGCCCGCATATCAATCATCTCACGCCGCGGACGCTGGACATCGATGCCGTTCAGGCTGGAATGCCACAACGTGGCATCGTACCCAAGGCCGTGATCGAAGGACCGCCGCGTCGCAAGTGTCCGATCTTGTTGCGGCAGACGAGTTTCAAGGCGCTGGAAGAACCGATCACTTTTGGAGGAAGTGCGAGCGAGGCCACGGCGGGGACCCATACCGCCCGGTTCGGCGAAATTGAACAGCGTGGGGTTGCGCTGACGGCGAAGGGCCGGAGGCTATATGACGAGCTGCTCGCGTCTGTCCGGCGCAATGTCCAGCCCGGCGCTGCCGATTCCGGTCCCGCCACCTACGAAGACGTGCTCTCAAAGTCCTTCGACTCGTTTCCTGATGAGTGGACTGAGTTACGCTCCAATGGTCTCGCATTCTTTCGCTATTCGGCGACGGAGGCTGGCGTCGTATCCGCTCGCCGGGGCACATTGGCGGCGACCGTAGATGAATTGATCGCCGATGGTTTCCTGCGATTCGATGCGATCATATACGAGGATTTCCTCCCCGTCAGCGCCGCCGGGATATTCCAGTCGAACCTCGGCACCGACGAGCAGAAAAGCTACGCGGCACAATCAGGTCGGGTTCAGTTCGAGGCAGCCCTGGGTAGTGTTGTGAAAGATGAGCTGGAGCTCTATGCGCAAGCGGAGAAAGCCTCGTTAAAGCACGCTCTGGAGCAGCTCGGATTTTCGCAAATCGCCTTTGCTTGAGTATGAAACCTGTTCTCGCATCCGCGGCTTAGCCGACTGTCGAGCCCAGGCAAGTTGGCTTCAAGGGTCCATCCACCATCCAAATTGCTGAGGAGAGATGTCATGCCAGTTAAGTCAACCGCACAAACGCAAGTCCGAAAGCTCGATCTATCCGGCGCAGTTGGAAGCCTATTGACCGAACTTGGGGTGAATGGAGCCTCCTACACGGAAGGTGCACTCAAAGTGCAAACGCCGATCACGGGCGAGACCATCGGAGAGGTCCACGAGACGGGTGCCGGCGAAGCTGCGGCAGCTATCGAAAAGGCGCATACTGCTTTCCGGGCATGGCGCCTGATGCCTGCGCCTAAACGCGGCGAGCTTGTCCGGCTCCTTGGCGAACAGTTGCGCGCAAACAAGGAGGCGCTGGGGCGGCTGGTCTCGATCGAGGTCGGTAAGATCGTTTCGGAGGGACTTGGTGAAGTCCAGGAGATGATTGACATCTGCGACTTCGCAGTCGGGCTGTCTCGCCAACTCTATGGCCTCACTATAGCGACGGAACGCGCCGATCATCGCATGATGGAGACCTGGCATCCGCTAGGCGTCACCGGAATTATTTCGGCCTTCAATTTCCCGGTCGCGGTGTGGGCGTGGAACGCAGCGCTCGCCCTGGTGTGCGGCAACAGCATCGTGTGGAAGCCATCAGAGAAAACGCCGCTCACCGCGCTAGCCACGCACGCGCTGCTCGAACGCGCCGTAAAACAGTTTGAACGCGACAGCGGGGCGGTGCCTGAAGGGCTTTCGGCGGTATTGTTCGGCGGTCGCGAGATCGGCGAGCTTCTCGTTGATCACCCCAAGGTGGCAATGGTGTCGGCTACAGGATCCACCGCAATGGGTCGAGCGGTCGGACCTCGCCTTGCCAAACGCTTCGCGCGCGCAATTCTGGAACTGGGCGGCAACAATGCAGCGATAGTTGCGCCCACTGCCGATCTCGACCTGACGCTCCGCGGAGTTGCGTTTGCTGCGATGGGAACGGCCGGCCAACGCTGCACGACCCTCCGGCGACTATATGTGCATGAGAGCGTCTATAATCCTTTCATCTCGCGCTTGAAGCGCGCTTATGAGTCAGTGACGGTCGGCAATCCGCTTGAGGGCGGCTCGCTGGTTGGTCCGCTCATCGATGCGGCGGCCCATCTCGGGATGCAGACCGCGCTCGGAGCTGCGAAAGCCGCCGGTGGCCTCGTGTACGGCGGCGAACGAGTAGGCATCGAGGGGGCCGCTGACGCCTATTACGTACGGCCGGCCCTGGTCGAAATGCCCGCACAGACCGGGCCCGTCGAGCACGAAACCTTCGCGCCCATCCTTTACGTGATGAAGTACAGTGACTTCGATTCTGTGCTCGAGGTCCACAACGCCGTTCCGCAGGGCCTTTCTTCCTCCATCTTCACAAATGACCTGCGCGAAGCCGAAGCGTTTCTGTCAGCGCGTGGCTCCGATTGCGGCATTGCCAATGTCAACATCGGCCCGTCCGGTGCAGAAATCGGGGGCGCATTCGGCGGCGAGAAAGAAACCGGCGGCGGCCGGGAATCTGGATCCGATGCCTGGAAGGCCTATATGCGGCGTGCGACGAACACCGTCAACTACGGCCGAACACTGCCGCTCGCCCAAGGCGTCAAGTTCGATGTGTTGTGAGTGAGGATCGCCCGTGAACGCTCCCATTGAATTACAATCATCCCCGTTCCGGCCAGCGAGCCGTTTGGCGCCAATCGGCGTCTCGGAGATCCTGAAGATCACGGGCAAGGCCGCAGAGCTCAAGCGCCAAGGCAGGGACATCATCTCGCTCGGGACAGGTGAGCCTGATTTTGACACGCCAGACTACGTGAAGGATGCCGCCAAGCGCGCAATGGATGGCGGTGCGACAAAATATACGGCGCTCGATGGCACTCCTGAACTGAAGACTGCGATCCGGGCGAAGTTCAAGCGCGAAAATGGCCTCGAATTCGCTCAGGATGAGATCACCGTTTCGGCCGGTGCCAAACAGGTCATCTTCAACGCCATGATGGCAACGCTTGAGGTCGGCGACGAAGTTATCATCCCGACACCATACTGGGTGACGTATGCCGACATCGTTGCACTCATGGGCGGCAAGCCGATGTTCGTACCTTGTCACGAGGCCAACGGATTTCGCCTGACAGCGGAGGACCTCGCCCAAGCGATCACGCCGCGTACGAGATGGTTGATTTTGAACTCGCCGTCCAATCCTTCTGGCGCCGCCTATTCGGACACAGACTACCGGCCAATTCTCGATGTATTGGCCGCTTCTCCGCACGTCTGGCTCATGGTGGATGACATTTATGAGCACATCCTCTACGACGAGTTCCGCTTCGTGACGCCCGCAGCGATCGAGCCTTCTCTTCGTGAACGTACTCTGACGATCAATGGGGTCTCGAAGGCCTATGCCATGACGGGATGGCGGATAGGCTATGCCGGCGGCCCAAGCGCGCTCATTCGGGCCATGGCGGTCGTTCAGAGCCAATCAACCTCGTGTCCGTCTTCGATTAGCCAGGCCGCTGCCATCGCAGCGCTTTATGGACCGACGCAAGTGATTGCGGAGCGATGCCGGTCCTTTCGATCACGACGCGATCTGGTTGTTGCGGCTTTGAACAAGCTGGAGGGTATTACTTGTCAGGTGCCGAAGGGTGCATTCTATACATTCGCTGGTTGCGCCGGGCTGATCGGCAAGTCCACGTCGGATGGCCAGCGCATCAACAGCGATACTGATTTCGCCAAATATCTCTTGCGCAGCGTCGGCGTCGCCGTCGTTCCGGGATCGGCATTTGGACTGGCTCGATATTTCCGAATCTCCTACGCCACATCGACCTCGGAGCTTGAGGAGGCGTGCCAACGAATTGCTCATGCCGTGAAGCAGTTATCGTAGTTTGCATTCGTCGCACAATGTGGCTCGTCCGAATGCCAGTGCTGCGCGCTTCGGAGGTTCCTTGATTCAGGCCGCTACACAGCTTGTTCGTCGTACTGTTCCTCTCGCGACGAACGCTTACTGGCCGCCCGTTCCTGGGGCGGCCATTTTTCCTCGCCCGATCTCCGCGTCCACCCACAAACAAGTTGATCGATCTAACTTATGACCAAAGCAATCTATGGTGGCCCCGTTTTCGAGATGGCCAGGCAGCAGTTCAAGCGAGTTGCCGATCACCTGGAGATCCTTGAGATGGAAAGGGATCGCCTTCTCTATCCAAAGCGCGCAATCGCCGTTTCATGCCCGATTCACAGGGATGACGGCCGGACGGAGGTCTTTCAAGGTTACCGGGTTCAACATCACCTGACGCTCGGGCCGACCAAGGGCGGAACGCGGTTCTCGCAAGTGGATATTGGCGAGGTCGCCGCCTTGGCCATTTGGATGAGCTGGAAGTGTGCCCTGGCAGGGCTCCCCTATGGAGGAGCAAAAGGCGGCATTACAGTCGATCCCTACGCGTTGTCACCGCGCCAACTTGAGGCGCTATCACGACGGTATATGCAGGAGATGATTCCTTTCGTCGGACCGCACACCGACGTTATGGCGCCTGATATGGGCACGAACGAGCAGGTTATGGCTTGGTTCATGGACACTTATTCCATGTATCAAGGACAGACGATCAACGAGATCGTCACGGGAAAGCCGATATCCGCAGGAGGCACACTCGGCCGCCGCGAAGCGACTGGGCGCGGAGTTTCATATCTTGTTGCTCGTGCGCTTGATCACCTTGGGATAAGCGCGGGTAGCGCCACGGCCATCATTCAAGGATTCGGCAACGTTGGGTCAGTGACGGCATATTCCCTTGCGGAGAAAGGCGTCAAAATCATCGGTGTCAGTGATCATACGGCGGCATATTATGATCCCACCGGTCTAAACATAGCCGATTTGCAGCGCCACATGGCGAAGCGTGGGCAGCTTGCCGGGTTCTCTACTCAGAGCTTCGCTGAACCATCGGAGCTGCTGGTCCAGAAGTGCGATGTCCTTGTACCGGCTGCAGTCGAGCGCGTCATTACTGGCGAAAATGCCTCCCAACTCAAATGTCGCATTCTCGCCGAGGGAGCCAATGGCCCGACCACGCCAGAAGCTGACTCTGTCCTGCAGCAACGGAGGGATGAGATCTTTGTGCTACCGGATATTCTGTGCAATGCGAGAGGCGTGATCGTTAGCTATTTCGAGTGGGTGCAGGACCTCCAGCGGTTATTCTGGGAGGAGACTGAGGTGTTCGATCGCCTCTACCGAATTCTCGAGCGCTCCTTCCAGCAAACAATAGCTTGCGCGAAACGCGATCGAATTTCTCATCGAATGGCGGCCATGGCGATCGGGGTTAGCGTGGTCCAATCGGCGAAGCGCACCCGAGGCCTTTTTCCTTGGTGCTCAAAGCGAGCTACTTTGATCGAACCTGAATGTCACCGCCTAGCAATCGCCGCTGTGAGCCAAATTCGGGAAAACAGGCAGGCTCAACCCGAGCGTATCAACGTCTAGTTTTGCCATCAGTTGATAACCCCCTCCCAAATTGAGTGAAAGAGGATCGATGAAGGTCTTAGTGCCGGTAAAGCGGGTGGTCGATTACAACGTCAAGGTCCGCGTCAAGAGCGATGGATCGGGTGTTGAACTCGCCAACGTCAAAATGTCGATGAACCCG
>NZ_JADPIS010000081.1:0-10052 GCF_023073025.1 Bradyrhizobium sp. 76 | reverse complement strand
TTCCCATGTGGTCCCCCAACCCCGTGGTGCGCGATCAGAGGGTGATGCCCTTGGAAGGCCGCCGATCGATGTCCCGCGATGTACGCGACATCGGAATAGGATTCCATTCCGGACGACTACGGATCTCATCGCACTTGAATTTTCGGGGTGCATGCGCCTGCACGCGCAGTTGCCGTTGAATCATTGCAAGCGCGCGACGGCAGTGGCCCTGGATCATGCTGGCAGCGGCGACCGCCATCGAGAAGGCGCTATCTTCGGGCTGCGAAGAGCCCGCGCCGGGAGCAGGGGAGCCCTGTCCGACCCAAGTTCCCGTTGCGCGCGTTCCCCCCGTGCGCTATCCGGCCGGAAAGGCCTGAGCCGGCTTCGAATTTTGCCGCCCGGCTAGCCAAACCCGAGGACGGAAACCGCCATGCCAGCCTATCGCTCCCGCACCACCACCCACGGCCGCAACATGGCGGGCGCCCGCGGCCTCTGGCGCGCAACCGGCATGAAGGATGGCGATTTCGGCAAGCCGATCATCGCGGTAGTCAATTCCTTCACCCAGTTCGTGCCCGGCCACGTCCATCTGAAGGACCTCGGCCAGCTCGTCGCCCGCGAGATCGAGCAGGCCGGCGGCGTGGCGAAAGAGTTCAACACCATCGCGGTCGATGACGGCATCGCCATGGGCCATGACGGCATGCTCTACAGCCTGCCGTCGCGCGAGCTGATCGCCGACAGCGTCGAGTACATGGTCAATGCACATTGCGCCGACGGCATGGTCTGCATCTCCAATTGCGACAAGATCACCCCCGGCATGCTGATGGCCGCGCTGCGGCTCAACATCCCCGCCGTGTTCGTCTCGGGCGGACCGATGGAGGCCGGCAAGGTCACGCTGCAGGGCAAGACCAAGGCGGTCGACCTGATCGATGCCATGGTCGCAGCCGCCGACTCCAAAGTCAGCGACGAGGACGTCAAGGTGATTGAGCGCTCGGCGTGCCCGACCTGCGGCTCGTGCTCGGGCATGTTCACGGCCAATTCGATGAACTGCCTCACGGAAGCCCTTGGCCTTGCGCTCCCCGGCAACGGCACGGTGGTCGCGACCCACGCCGATCGCAAGCGCCTGTTCGTCGAGGCCGGCCACACCATCGTCGATATCGTGCGCCGCCACTACGAGCAGGACGACACGAGCGTGCTGCCGCGCAATGTCGCGAACTTCAAGGCGTTCGAGAACGCGATGACACTCGACATCGCGATGGGCGGATCGACCAACACGGTGCTGCATCTGCTCGCCGCCGCCCATGAAGGCGAGGTCGCGTTCACCATGCAGGACATCGACCGGCTGTCGCGCCGCGTGCCTGTCCTTTGCAAGGTCGCGCCGTCGGTTGCCGACGTGCATGTCGAGGACGTGCATCGTGCCGGCGGCATCATGGGCATTCTGGGCGAGCTCGACCGCGCCGGCTTGATCGACACCTCGGTCTCGACCGTGCACGCGCCGACCATGAGCGACGCGCTGGAGCGCTGGGACATCAAGCGCTCTAGGAGCGAGTCCGTCCGCACCTTCTTCCGGGCCTCGCCCGGCGGCATCCCGACCCAAATCGCCTTCAGCCAGGAGCGTCGCTACGACGAGCTCGATACCAACCGCGAGAAGGGCGTGGTCCGTAACCTCGAACACGCCTTCAGCAAGGACGGCGGTCTCGCCGTGCTCTACGGCAATCTCGCGCAGGACGGCTGCATCGTGAAGACCGCCGGCGTCGACGCCTCGATCCTGAAATTCGCAGGCCCCGCCCGCGTGTTCGAGAGCCAGGACGCGGCGGTGGAAGGCATTCTGGGCGGCAAGGTCGTTGCCGGCGAGGTCGTGGTCATCATCTACGAAGGCCCGCGCGGCGGCCCCGGCATGCAGGAGATGCTGTACCCGACCAGCTATCTGAAATCGATGGGCCTCGGCAAAGCCTGCGCGCTCGTCACCGACGGACGCTTCTCGGGCGGCTCGTCGGGCCTGTCGATCGGCCATCTGTCGCCGGAAGCGGCCGAAGGCGGCAACATCGGTCTGGTGCGGACCGGCGATCGCATCGCCATCGACATCCCGAGCCGCAGCATCACCCTCGAGGTCTCCGACGAGGAGCTGGCCAAGCGCCGCGCCGCGGAAGAGGCGAAGGGCGATGCCGCCTGGCAGGCGATCGGCCGCAAGCGCAACGTCTCGACGGCGCTTCAGGCCTACGCTGCGCTCACCACCAGCGCCGCGCGCGGCGCGGTGCGCGAGGTGAAACGGCGCTCGAAGTAACAGCGTCTCGTACGCGTGATCGCAAGCATCACGCACCGCGCATGGTCAACAAGTTCTGAACGGCCGGCGCAAGCCGGCCGTTTGCATTAAGGATGCCCCGACGAACTTCGGCAACGCAAGGTTTTGCGGCGTATACTGGCAGCGACCTTCGCAAATCCATTTTGGCAATTGGGGCACCACAACAATGTCTCGCACTCTCGCTGTCGTTTTCTCGACCGTCGTCGCTGCGATTTCCATGACGAGCGCTGCTTCCGCCGGCTGTTACAATTGCTACACGCCGCCGCCGTGCACGACCTGCTACCAGCAGCAATATGTGCAGCCGCAATACCGCACCGTCGACGAGACCGTAATGGTGTCGCCCGGCGCCACCGTCGCGCATCGCGCGCCGGCGCAGTACCGCACCGTGATGGTGCCGCAGACCGTGATGGTGGCGCCGCCGAGCGTCCAGTACGAGCGCATCCCGCCGCAATACGCCACGCGCCAGCGCGTCGAGATGGTCCAGCCGGGCTATTCCTATTACGCCCCGGTGCAGATGAACTGTGCGTCCTGCGGGTACTGAGCTAAAGCAACAATGAACGGACTTCGCGCGGCGCTCCTTGGGGGGCGCCGCTTTTCTTTGCAGCTGGCAAACGAGGCCCGGAAAAGGAAGCGACTCCAAACCGGGCCTCGCAACCGGCGACGCCTTGGGAGATGTCGCCAGTGTCCGGGATTGCCGAGAGGGCATAGGGTAAGGGAACAGGCTGACGCTCGCCTGACAGATCCGATGCCGGGGAAAGGGGCGTGCGCCAACTTCGCGTTGCTATGCGCCGTCGACTGCGTTAAGCGACAGCCATTCCGGACTTGGAAGGGTGGCCGAGTGGTTTAAGGCACCGGTCTTGAAAACCGGCGTGCCCGCAAGGGTACCGTGGGTTCGAATCCCACCCCTTCCGCCAGTATATTGTTCTCCTCTGTTCGCAGTTGTTCGAACTCCACAGCAAAACCAGTGACTTGCGCCGAAAGACTGTACTTTGCAGTTCGCCGGTGTTCCTCCTAATCGGGTCGCTGACCGTGGTTTTTGCCCGTAGGTTCGGAGGACGTTTTTCCCGGAGGAACAATGGCTGGAAGGCTCAAACCGCTCGACGTGGAACGCCAAACCAAGCCCGGCAAATACGCCGATGGCGATGGGCTCTACTTGATCATTACCGGACCAACATCGAAGAGCTGGTCATACAGATATTGGAAAGATGGCAAGGAGCGCTGGCACGGCCTCGGATCCTTAAAGGACGTGTCGCTAAAGGATGCGCGGCTGGCACGGGATGCAGCGCGGCTGCGCGTGAAAGGCGATCGCAGCACCGCCGGCGTGGACATAGTGCAGGAGAGGCGAAGGGCGCGCGAAGATGCGAAAGCCGTCGAGGCAAAGGTTGTGTTGCCGACGTTCGAGGAATGCGCGGAAGCCTACATCCGGACGAATTGGTCGACCTGGAGCGGGAAGCATCGCGATCAGTGGCCGTCCTCCCTCAAGCGTTACGTCTATCCCACCATCGGCAAGCTCACCATCCCGGAGATCAAGCCGAGCCACATCCACGATCTGCTCAAGTTGATCTGGGTGGAGAAGCGCGAGACTGCGAACCGGGTCCGCGGCCGGATTGAAACGATTGTTGCGAAGAACGTTGATATCGACGATCCAGACTTCCGCAATCCGGCCGAGCTTACGAGGCAGTTGCGCGAAAAGCTTCCAAAGCGCCCCAAGCGGGTCGTCCGCCATCATCCAGCCTTGCCGTACGCCGAGGCGCCGGCGTTCATGAAACTTCTTGCCGGAGCGCCCGGAACAGCTGCTGCGATGCTACGCTTCCTAATCTTCACGGCTTGCCGCACGAACGAGGCTGTCGAAGGGCATTGGTCTGAGATCGATCGCCCAGGCTCCACCTGGAAAATTCCCGGCGAGCGAATGAAGATGGACCAGGACCACTACGTCCCATTGACGGATCCCGCGTTGGCGGTCCTGGACGAGATGCGAAACGGCCACCAAGGCGAACTGATCTTCACCAATCCCGAAGGGGGGTCATTCTCCGAAAACGCGATGCTCGCGGTACTTGATCGCATCGGCTACGGGCATGTAACGGTTCATGGGTTCAGGTCGACCTTCGCAACTTGGGCTGAGGAATGCACCGACTATCCGGACGGCGTACGCGAGGCTGCGCTGGCCCACAAATACAAGAGCGAAACCACTGCAGCCTATCAGCGAGGCCAAAAGTTAGAAAAGCGGCGGGCGTTAATGAAAGATTGGGCCGTGTTCCTGAGCGACACCAAGGTGACCCAATTGGATGACTGGAGGACAGGGTAGGGCGTCGAGCGGCCGGACTTAGGACAACCGGAGGCAAAAGCCTTCGTTGCGTCCAATCTCCATGGCGTTCGGTCTGCTCCAACAGGCCGATATGGGAAGGCGCTCGGCAAACGGTCGGCTAGGGGCGGCCATAAGCGCAAGTAACCGAGTGTGCCCGGCGTTCATGGACGCGGATCAGCCAAGGTCGATACCGAAATCGCTCCTCTATTGCGCGAACTGGACCGAGGCGCCGATACGGTGCGCGTCGGTCAGCGCTGTACTACATTCGATCCGGCGATCTGACGGCCGTCGTTGCGCAGTCTGCCGGCGAGTTCCGTAAGTGAGCTTTCCGCTGGTTGCGCGTGGGGCGCCGGGTCGAGATTGTCGATGCCGGTCGCCACTACCGAGACGCGGACGAGACCCTCTAAGCTCTCATCGAACGATGCGCCAATGATGATGTTGGCGTCCTGGTCGGCCTCGTCGCGGATGCGGGTAGCAGCTTCTTCGACCTCGAATAACATCAGGTCTTTGCCGCCAGTGATGGAGATTATGAGGCCGCTGGCACGCTTGATCGAGGGATCCTCGATCAATGGATTGGAAATCGCGGCCACGGCGGCGGTTAGCACGCGGTTTGCGCCCGAAGCCTCGCCCCTGCCCATCATGGCCTTGCCCTTCTCGCGCATTACGGCGAGAACGTCAGCAAAATCGAGGTTGATCAGACCTTCCTTGACTATGAGGTCGCTGATGCAGGCCACACCCGAATAAAGTACCTGATCGGCCAACGCGAAGGCATTGGAGAACGTGGTCTTCTCGTTGGCCACCCGGAATAGGTTCTGGTTCGGGATGATCAGCAGAGTGTCGACCACCTTCAGCAGTTCCGCGACTCCGGCCTCGGCAAGGCGCATGCGGCGCTGGCCCTCGAAGTGGAATGGCTTAGTGACTACACCGATGGTGAGAATGCCAAGCTCACGCGCAGTCTTGGCGATAATGGGCGCTGCGCCGGTGCCGGTACCGCCGCCCATGCCCGCAGTAACGAACACCATGTGTGCGCCGGTCAGATGATCGCGGATCGCGTCGATCGTCTCCTCGGCTGCAGCGCGCCCCACTTCAGGATGCGAGCCAGCGCCGAGACCTTCCGTCACCCGCGTGCCCATCTGGATGAGACGCTCGGCCCTCGACATGCTAAGCGCCTGTGCATCGGTATTGGCGACGATGAAGTCGACGCCTTGCAACCCGGCCGCGATCATGTTGTTGACAGCATTGCCACCGGCACCGCCGACCCCAAACACGGTAATGCGCGCCTTCATCTCGCGAATTTCGATAATGTTGGTCATTTTTGCCTCGCAATTGCTCCACCGAGCTGGGGAATGAGAGGACACGGATTGCTATACGCCAGGACTTTGCTCCGAAAGTGAGCGCGGCAAGCGCAGTCGTCTGGCAAGCCACGAGCGGCCACTGGCGAGATTTTCAGGCACGCACCTACCGCGGCATTTGTCAGCGTCTCGGCGGACACCGGCTGTTCTCCTAGAACGAACCGAGCGGCAATCGGCTGATGATGACCGGGCAATGACGGCAGGCTAGGCCGCGATGGTTAACGAACTCCTAACGGCGAGCAGCGGTCTGCCACTTGAGCGTGACAGGTAGGGATCGCGTCCTACCATCCGACCTCATCGCGAAAGTGCGCCGGCCTCCGGGCTTGCGGAGACAATCTGTGTAGTCAACTCCGCGCCAATCGGTCGGCAAAGGAATGTCCCTTCCGGGTCAATCGGGTCGGGTTGCCCGCAGTCGGTGACTTCCGGTTTGCGCCGGACTCGGGACATGTCGCTGCGCTGCGCTCACTTAAGCGATGGGCCACAACCGGACTCCGCTGAGTTAAGAAATTTATGCATTCTTGAGCTTATCGCTTGCTACTATGCTCCATCAGGAGAACTATGCTTGCGGCAAGACTGATCCTCTCAGAGACTACCTGAGGAGGGATTTCAAATGCGCCGCGTCGTGGTGTTGTTTCTCTTTGTCGTGTGCATGAGCACGCAGGCTTGGGCACAAGACGTCAAGCCCAACTGGCCCATTCCATCGGAACTCAAATGGGAAGCCATCAACGGATATCCCATGGCCTACCGAGATGCGGGCGAAGGTGTGCCCATCGTTCTGGTGCATGGGTCGACTTCTGATTACCGCATTTGGAACGCCCAGTTCAGCATCTTTAGTGAAACTTACCGGGTAGTCGCGGTCAGCCTGAGACACTTTTACCCCGAACGTTGGGATGGCACTGGCGCCGATTTTTCGATCGAACAGCACGCCCAGGATGTCGCTGCGTTGATCAAAAAATTAAACCTCGGGAAGGTGCATCTCATCGGACATTCGCGGGGTGGCGCGGTTGCAGTCGAGGTGGCGAAATCACACGCTGAAGTCATTCGAACGCTAGTGCTGCCGGACGGCAGCATTGAGATGGCGGTGCCTGAGACTGCCGAGGGCAAAGCAGCCGGAGATTTCACACAAAAGCTTATCGGGACCTTGCAGGAAAACTTGAAAACCGGAGATTCAGCCAAGGCTGCGGAGGTCTTCATCGACATGCTGAGCGGCCCTGGCACCTGGCTAAGGTCTCCCGAGTCCATGAAGGAGATGGTTCTGGCAAATATCTACTCGGCCTTGGGGGACAAACACCGCCCGATCAGTACTTGCGCCGAAGTCAAGAAGTTCGATTTTCCCGTGCTGCTCATGACGGCTGACAAAAGTCCAAAGAAATTTGAGTTCATGTACGTTGAAATGCGGAAGTGTCGGGAGTTTCCTGCAACGGTGGTGATACCCAATGCAGCGCACGGTATGCAGCGGCTGAATCCGGTCGTCTTCAATCAGGTCACGTTGGAGTTCCTGTCACAGCATTGAATTCGCGTTGATCGGCTGTCCTCAATCGAACAATGGCGGCCTCGGGTCAAATTCTGACCAACGCATCGCAATTCGCAACAACGGTGCTATTCGATCACCTCTTCGACGCGAGCAAGGATTGATGGTGGAATCGTAAGACCGAGCATCGCGGCGGTCTTGAGGTTTAATCTCATCCCAAATTTGGTCGGCACCTGAACCGGAAGCTCTGCTGGGTTCGCGCCGCGGAGAATACGATCGACGTAGAGGGCAGCACCAAGAAACATGTCATCGTCAACGGGGCCATAGGAGAGCAGTCCACCCTGTTCAGTAGGAAGCGTTCGGTCCGACACCGCAGGCACATTGTATTCGGTCGCCAGCAATATAACCTTTGCGCGATGGGCAAACATAAACCCATCCGATTGGACGACAAGTCCTCCTCGCCGCTCGCGTCCAAGCCTCGTGAACGCCGTTTCAATTTCCGCCTCATTATGTACCGATGCTGTGACTGGCACGAGGGTAAGCGATCGCGCGGCGGCCTCGAATGACGGCAAGAAATATAATCCGCCTCCGGGTGCCGTGTTCGGATTGAACATAATGGCGACCCGTTTAACGCCGGGCGCGATCTCCTTGAGGAGCTCTAGCCATTTGCCCCCCATTGTCGCTTCTAGGTTGATGAACCCGGTGATATTTGCGCCAGGGCGGGACAGGCTCGCGGCAAACCCAGCGCCTACCGGGTCGGAGACTGTTACAAATACAATTGGAACCGTCCGCGTCTCCCTGTGGAGCGCAGCGGTTGCTGGGGTTGTGGATGCAAGGATCACGTCGGGTCCCAGTCCAACCAACTCTTTTGCGAAGACCTGCATCCGATCAACATTTCCTGCCGCCCAGCGAACGTCCAGCCGGATATTGCTACCTACTGTCCAGCCCAACTCTTGAAGCCGCTGTGTCGACTCGGAGAGAAGGAGCTTTGCTACAGAATTGTCTTCATCCCATCCAACTAGGATGCCGACCCGCCGCATGCGCCCCTGCTGTGCGTGCGTAGCGAGCGACCACGCCACGGCAGTAGCCGATCCACCGAGAAGAGCAACGAACTCGCGCCGCTTCATTCGATCGCCTGGTGAGTGGGCACGGAGTGCCCGTTAGGGCTAAGCATACCAAAAGACAAAGGTTCTGCATCGCAGCAAAATACGGCTGCCGATGTCGCAGTTGGGTTCACAAGCCGCCGAACTGGCGCCCGGCTGCAAACTTCCGGTCTGCCCTTGTGAGCCGACATTTAAGGGCACCGCGCCTACGGAAGCGATGGGCCAGAAGCGACGTCATTCGACTACTTGATTGGCACGGACGAGCAGTATCGTAGGCAATGCGAGCCCGAGCGCCTTCGCAGTCTTCAGATTGATGCTCAGCTCGAATTTGGTCGGTCGGTAAAACGGAATATCTCCCGGATTGGCACCTTTGAGAACCTTATCGATGATATTGGCGAGCCGGCGAAAGGTGTCCGGTACGTCAATCGAATAGGCCATCAGTCCGCCAACTTGGACGAAGTCGCCGTAAGCATATATTGCGGGAATTCGGCGTTGAGCCGCCAGTTCGACAATCATCGCACGATTGGTGAAATGCTCGGCTTCATCAGACACCATGAGCGCATCCAGTTGATCTTGCTCCATTGATCTGAAGACGCGCTGGTACTCTGCCTCGTTGAAGACGTTGCCGAGCAGCGCAGCCCTCAACGAAATACCTGCTCTTTTTGCCGCTTCTCGGGCTGCCGCACCTCTTGGGTCTTCCCAGTACGATCGCGATACAAGGTAACCAACAATGGAGAGTCCCGGCATCGCCTCGACCAGCAGCTCGATACGCTTTCCAATGAGTTCCAATTCCGTCGCGATAGTAACGCCAGTAATGTTGCCGCCCGGCCGCGCGATGCTGGCCACAAGTCCCAGGGCGACCGGGTCGTTGACTATTGTCACAATCGGGATTGTCGTCGTCGCCTTTTTAAAATCTAACGATAGACGCGCCGCCACCGCTAAAATCAGGTCGGGATGCGTGTTGACCACATCCCGAACCAATTCGGAGTAGCGTTCGGGTGTACCTTCTCCAGAGTAGCGACCTATCGCGAGGTTTTGGCCCTCGACGTAGCCAAGGCGGCTTAGCTCCTGGAAAAAAGCACGGTATTGCGGTGGACCACTCAGGCTCATTTCGCCGACTTTCATTCCCGGGTGAATGAAAGCGATCCGCTTCATTCTTGCGGGCTGCTGCGCATGCGCCGCGAGTGGCCATGTAGCGGTCATGCCGCCAAAAAGGGTGATAAACTCGCGCCGTTGCATGTGCCCCCTGACGGGCAAACCTGATCGACCACTACGAGCCTAGCACAGTACGACGGGACAGGGGCGGGAAAGGTGGAAATCGACCTCGGCACTCGAGAGCCGATGTGAGCTCAGGGTCACAGGCTGACTTCCGCGCCGACTTGACCTGGAGTCGGGCTATCTCCCGAAGGCAGACATAGCGCTGTGTAAGCGGAGGTCGGCAATGGGCCGATTTTGTTGCAAAAGTCGGTTGAGACAAGTCACGAAGCGTGATTCCGTTGTGTTGACGCGAATCTCGGCGAGGTCGATCCATGATGGGCCGTCT
>NZ_JADPIS010000100.1:0-10156 GCF_023073025.1 Bradyrhizobium sp. 76 | reverse complement strand
CATCCAACCGGTCTTGCGCTGCTCATCTCCGAGCAGACCTTCCAGGAACAGGCCTGCATTCGTCGCCACACGCTCTTGCGTGAACAACGGACGTATCCGCTGCTTGATCTCTCGAAGCGACGCCGCCCACAAAGCAAGCGCCTCCTCAACCGACGCGGCCCGCGTCCACGACATCCGAATCATGGCTGCCCATGGATTCAGACGCCCGCAAAAAAGGCAACTGTAATGCTAAGTTTGCAATGCGCAATCAGAGCGGATTCGTTCGCATTTTGCCGAATAAAGGCCATCCGTGCGCGTCCGGCCGTGAATTGATTTCGAAAGCTCCTTTGTTTGAACACCTCCCTGTGCTATATTGCTGACAATTCCAACGAACGCGACCAACCGACCCCCGTCACCTTCGACCTTCAGTCAATTCCAGCTCGGTTAGCCTAGCGCGAGAGCAGCGAATTGTTTGATGCTGCCCAATTGAACCGATCAGGTTTTGGTGCTTTTGCATGCATATAGGCAGACTCGAAGCAAGCAACGCACTGGTAGTTGGAAATTGATCTCCAAATCTGCAACACAATGCGAGTGATCATGAGGGGCACGTTGACCGGTCAGGTCCGGAACGCGGGCCTGCCAGTCAGATAGTGCAATGCGCAATTACTTTGAAGGGTTTTGATTTGCGTCACGCAGCACTGACACGACCGCCTCGACGTCTGGTTGCGCCTCGATATTCATCACGGCTTCGATTACCTCAGTCGCGCGTGCTGTCGATAGTCCGCTCGCAACGCGAAACTTTTCGATAACGTGTTCGTCACCATACACTGTGTCGCTTGTCCACGGATCGCCCAGAGCGAACTCCGTCTCAGCTTCCAGGCGCCTGCCATCGCGCATCACGATGGTCGCGCGTGCGGGCATATTGCGCACCTGTCCGCGCACGATATGGCTTGCTAACGTATTTGCGTGTTCCCAGTGCTCGACGCTTACTTTCTCTCGCAATGCCCTAACGGGATCATTGTCCCACGACTCGTCTAACCATGCCGGGCCGACTGGAATGCCGAGCAGCACCATCGCGACAGCGTGCGGGATGCTGTACTGTCGTGAAGTGAACGTGCGCGGTGTAGGATTGCTAAAACGCGGAGTACACAGGAACAAGTTTGCGCCGATGAAGACATGTTCAATCTGCTCTACGTCGATATTTGCCTTGGCGGCGGCCTTGACAAGCGCGGTAAGCGGCTGATGTGTCCAGCGACACGTCGGCCACGGCTTGTAAGTAATGTCGGAGAGCATCCAGCGCGAGCCAAACTCGCCGATTAGCGTATCCGGGTCAAAACGATCTGTCCCGTACATTCTGATCAGTCCGCAGTCGCCGTCCAATATCGCAGAAGGGCCCGTCGCACCAAGAGCCGCTGACCGCGCCGCGAATACGCCGGCAAGCGCAGCCCAACCCGCATCCGCGTATTTGCAGTCGGGCAGATCTGGCAATTCCGCCCACTTGCTGGCTATTGGCACTGGAGTATTCGAACCGGCGATGCCAAGCGTTTGCCGAGCCAGCGTTTCATTCTGAGACTCCAGCTGAATTGCTGAGCCTGCTGCCGCGAACACAACCGATGCGGAGAAATTGTAAAGAACGGGAAACCCGATTAGGCGATCATCCTTGAGGATCATAGGCGGCCCACTTGCGCTCGCCACACGCCCCCCCAATTCGTATCCCGTGATCACGGCCTGCAGAAAATGCGAGCCGGTCGCGTTGTGTGCCTCCGCTAGCGCGAGCGCCGCGACGACGGCGGCGACACCGAAGTGGTGGCCCACGGGGAAGGTCTCGTCTAAGTCCATACAGTTTGCGAGACGGCCATTGGCGTACAAGGCGCCCGCAAGGCTCGCGCGCTGTTTGCGTCCCACAATTGACGCGACTTTGCCATCTCCCATAAAATCGGCCAGACTGTAGACTATTGGCGCTATGCGCGTCCGCGTGGCCGCGATCAGGCAGCCGATCGAATCGAGCAGAAGACGGCGAGCGTCCGCTTTCACATTATTCGGCACGTCAGCCAATTTGAGAGTCGAGGTAAATCGAGCAAGAGCGCCAGTCAGATCGGTATCTCTCATAGGACAATCCGAGTAAAGTTGATGAAGAAGAGGCTGGAAACTAGGTTTCACATGAATGCTGCGATGCGCAATACCATAGCTTGGTGTTTTCGATATCAGCGAATTTGGAAACGGACAACGTCTCCACGTCTAAGCGAATAGATCCCAGCAAGCTGCAGGTCCCTTCTATGGTATCGAGATGGCTATCCGCCGTCTTGGTACGTCGGTAACGAGATCTCGGAAAGCGTCGATTTCTGAGCCATTCGCGACCATCTGCTACTACGTTCTGATAGCAATGGCCGTGCCAGCGTTCTTGTCGCCCTATAAACCACTAATCGCGCATTGAGACCGCCTAGTTTGTAGCTGAGCCCATTTTAAACACGACAAGATTTGTTCCGCTGTCAGAAACTGGACAAGAATCGCGCCACGGGCGGCTCTCGCGGCGGACGTGCCGGAAAAACAGTGATGAACATACCGGTGCGGTAATCGCTCTCGCGCTTAGCTATGAGAAAGGGCGTGCCGCGGCAAGACCTGAGCTTACATCCTGCCGTTCGGCATAGCTGCCGGCAGTCGATCGGGTCGTCGGACGCAGGGCTCGGTTTGCTGCTGTGAGCACATTTCCCTGAGATCAGCGTTTGTTTATTGAAGCAGCAGCCCTCCCAGGTCTTTCTTTGCTCTACGTTTCCAATACCGACGGCAGAGAGAATGATATTGGATTAATTCTCCGGATTGCAGCGCAGAAGCGGCGTTTTCATAGAGTGCAATTCTGCTTCGTCCAACTAGTCTGATCGCTCAACGTTTATCTGGATCGTGAGAGCGGCTAGCAAATTGATCCGGAATCGGCATTGGGTCCCGGGGACGCTCGCTGCCGCGCACTAGCAATGCATGTAGAAATCAACCGCGTTCGCACGCAAATTCAGAATCGTCGCCATAGTGTCTGTAGAAGTGGCCGACGAGCATACCCACAGTGTCGATCACAACCCATCCGCGACCGCAGGCGGAATCATTCTCGTCGTAGCCTTCCCACGAGAACTCCGCGCATGCCAAGCCATCCCGCGCGCCGTAGCGGACGTCCAGAAAGCCCTTTACTGCACCGAAGGCTATTTCACCGTCGGACTTGCCGTCGAAGATGAGATGCGCCTCTTCGACAAGATCGAGGAAGTCACTATTCCGGTTGTTCATTTCGACGATGCGCCAGCGCCCAGCAAATGCCTTCGCGATCCGCTGCACCTTCTCGTTTGGGATCCGGGACATACTATAAGAAGGCGTCATAGGCGCCGTTCTGTTACAGGAAATTGATAGAGTTGATGATGCTTTGACCTGCTCCGGCACCGCGAAATGTTTCTGCCAGCCGATCCGCATCACGTCCTCGATCTCGACGCATGTTGGTTGATATCACTCCAAGATTGCGCGGCTGTTCCCACGGGTCGCTTTTCTCGCAAAAATGCACACACGATTGTAAGCAAGCCGAGGCAGCCGCCTGCCCTGCGCGTCCGCATGTCTTGGCCCTCCCTTCACTCGGTTTGCTAACTCCACAGGCAATTGTTGTGCCAGCGGCGCTCAAACGCGTTCCCGGAGCTGGTTAGTTGAAAACCATCAGACGCGGCAAGCGTCCGTCGCTGTTGCCATTTTGTTTTTGCGTGCCAGAGGCACGACAACGATCAACGAGCTGTGGCGCGCAAAGGAGGGTTGTTCGCGGCAATTCTCACGGCCGACCGGCGAAACGGACGATTGCTAGCGATCTGTATTAGATGGAGCTAGTAGCTGGCATGGTCGAATCGCCCAGCGTGCCACTCGAAGGCGGGGTAGTCGTGACGGGACCGGACTTCGCGGCCATCATCTCCGTAGAGATGGTAGCGCTTTGCATAGTTTAGCGCCTACTGAACGTACCGACATCCGGCATCTCACGCTCTCGATGCAGCTTCTTTGGAGCGGATCTGCGCCTCTGCGCTGTCCATGTCGACTGGAAGATCCTAATGTGAAGCCGATTAAAACGGCACAGCCGTTCCACAAGAACTTTGTCAAGCGCGCGTTCTTCTTTTGTTTAGCAAAGCGTGCATCAGCTTCCGCGAGTGGCACACTGATTGCTCCGATCAAAAAGAACTACCTCAGAGCGGTTGTTCGTTCCAGGAGCTGCCGATGAAGCGGGCCCGATTGATCACAATGAAACAGGTGACACGATCTGTGTTTTGGCAGCGGCAAAGCGCGAGCATCAACACTGTTGCCGCGAACTCACCCGAGCGCCAGAGAGATTGCTGCAGCTTCCTGACAGAAGAGCGGCCATGAGGACGTGCTGAGCTTCAGGGCAAGAACATAGCTTACAGCCACACCAAACCAGGCACGCGCCGTCCCCTGCGCTTCTCTCGGCAGACGGCTCGCCGCGCTAGAAAGGTCCTGGGAAGGACGATGAACATGAAGTCTCGCCGAACCTCCCTTCTGCAGCGTCGCAGCGCCGACACTCTTTGTTGGCAGGAAACGTAGTGACAATCGGGTAGCCGCGAACGAAATGGCCATTATGGCGGCCTGTCGTGAACCGCGCCTGTGTTTGGATGCGCACCGTTCGAGAATGGCCAACGTCCAGAAACCAACATCGATGGTGGAGCATGAAACAAACTCGATATTCCTGCTGATCCGCATCGCGAGAAGGAACGAATGGCAGAGCTTTGCCGCGTGCCCAACCAGGAGCAGCCCGTCGATACCATAGTTGCATGCACGCGTGGTTCTTTCAGGGCGCTACTGCAGCATGCTTGTGTGGGACGATCCACGAATTTTCCCGCCATGCCGATTCGTTGCCTATCATCCTGCAGGACGTCCTATGCGCAGTGTCGGCGAATCAACGAATGACGCTCGGCCTCGCCTTGCCATATCCAAGTAGTTCCTCTGACTGCGGGAATCAAGTGATGTCACCCCTTCGCTACTCTCAAAGGAAAGTCGGCTGCGCCTAATATGCATTGGGCTTATTCCGGCATAAGGCACCCCAGCTCAGCCGGTCGTGCATTGGAGACGCGAGAGGGCCGTCGTCGGTAAAGGCTATCGCCCGGATCGATAACATCTGGCCACCGCCCCAGAAGCTTGATCTCGTCTGCAGTGGATTCCCAAAGAGGACCTCTCAATGGATTAGCAAGGTCGAATTGAGCGGCAGGCCTCGCTGCTATGCTCGTTAGGTTAGGCGGTGCGGCGCCTTCACCTTGACGCAACATATGCGGACAGGCCAATTACTCGGCATTCGAGGCACAGGGTGTTCGCACCATCTCGAACACCGCATGAAGACAAAGCTGCGGCCGGTCCAGCCCTCCTTGAGATTGTCGCTGAATGTCGGCAACTCGCAACGTAATCTGGAGATTGGAGACTTCTTGCCGGGCCAGCACGCTGGTAGACCGCTTGTAGATGACCGAGGGCCGATTTTTGAGCGCGGCGCGAGACCTCTTTGGTCGTCCTATAATAGAGCGATACCGGCGTCCCTCGCCCCTTTCAGCACGGGTGATAGCCTGCACCTTTCACTATCGCTCGCGTTTTGCCGACCGCCACGCGCGTCGCGCCGCCGTACCAACTAGCGACGATCCCCGCTAGCGATACAGGATCATGATGCAGGGCGCGGCACGAAGGAGCGAACCCTGGGCCATCAACGCCGTGCTATGGAGCGCTGCCAACTCTCGATGTGCCACGCCGTCGCCCAGGCATTACCGCGACCGAGCTGCGCCAACCCCGATCGCCAAGGGAATTACCAGCACCTACCTATGTCATCGGCACGTTCGTTCCGACACTCGCCGAAGCGAGCCCAACGAAGAATGATGCTGCGGCGCGCGGTGTCTCGCTGCAAGGTCAAGCGCATCGCTGTCGGTAGCGTAACTCCTAAGCCGACGACACAGGACCTTCTCAGTCGACTGCGGCGGGAAGCGGCTGGATTGTTTTTACCACTTTGCATCAAGCAGCAGCGCGCGACTTCTATCATGCCCCGCTGGCATGAAATAATTCTCACTATAGTTGTCATGGTGATTGCCAACTTCTCTTTTTGAATGTACTCGTCTCCTCCTCTCGTTTCTGAGTGTTGAAGCGGAGGCGACAGAGGCAAACAATCGATTGGAGACACCATGGCAATTCTAGAAACTGAAACTCGTGGCTCGGTTCTGGTCGCGCGGTTCAATCACGCCAACGTTAATAACCCGATGAGTCTGGAACTCGAGGAAGCCATTCGCTCCACATGTCGAGAGACAGAGGCTAATCCCGCGATACGAGCTTTAGTACTGACGGGAGGTAATGACCGATCGTTTTGCGCCGGCGGCGATTTCAACGAGGTCGCCCAGCTTTCCGAACGTACCGCGGTGGAGGAATTTATCGACAGGGTGATTGATCTATATTCTGCGATTCTCAAGGTCAGCAAGCCAACAGTTGCTGCGGTCGGCGGACACGCGGTAGGCCTCGGCTTTCAGCTCGCGCTATCTTGCGATTGGCGCATCGGATCGCTCGAAACCAAACTCCTTATGTGGGAATTGAAGCATGGGCTCGCCTGCACGATCGGTGGCTATATGCTCGAGAGTTTCGTAGGTCGAGCGGCAATGTCTGACATCGTTTATGGATGCGAGGCCATTCCCATTTCGTGGGCCGCGGATCACAAATTGCTTCACGAGGTGGTTGACTCGAGCAATCTCGTGGAGAGCGCCGTCGCGCGAGCGCAGATTCTCGGTAAATTTCCGGAAATCACTTTTCGGCGAACGAAGGAATCAATAAATAAACGATTTATCGCAGGTTTGCGCAATATCGCAATGGAGACAAAGGAGGCGCATGTTGCTGGGTTTGCCAGCGCATCAGCCGAACAACACTTCAAGAACGTGCTAAGGCGATAGCGGCGATATAATCCTAATCTGAGGCAATTGAGTGCCAACGTTGGCTTCGGCGTGGCGGTCGCGCCCCAGTGATGGTGTAGCTCGGTAGAGCAAAGCCATCCGCACACGCGCCTCAAATAGCGCCGTAGCGGGTGGACGGCTTTGCGGTGGTCACCGGCAATTCGCCGGTAGGGCCGGATTGCTGACACCATCTGATTCGAGGAACCACCGATGACCGATGAGATGATGAACCGTCGCGCCGACCGGCTGCGCGAGATGATTGGCATCGCAGTCCAACGGCTGATGGAGTGAGGTTGCCGGACAGACCGGAGCGGCTTATCTGTGGATCGACGCCACTTACGTGAAGGTGCGCCAGGAGGAGCGCATCATCTCGGTTGCGGTGATCATCGCAATCGGCGTCAATAGCGATGGCCGGCGCGAGATTTTCGGCACAGACATCGGTCCTTCCGAGGCCGAGACATTCTGGACGGGGTTCCTGCGCAAGCTCGCCCACCGCGGCTTGTGGGGGCTCAAGCTGGCGGTCTCCGAGGCCCGTGAGGGCATCGAGGCTACGGTCGCCACGGTGCTCAACGCCACCTGGCAGGTGCCGCAGTCCACTTCCTGCGCAAGGTCTTGGCGCATGCCGGCAGGTGCGGCCGGCGCGTCGTCTCGGCCTTCATCGCCAACGCCTTCCCCCAAGGATGACACCGAAGCGGCCAGAACGTAGTGGTGCAAGGTCGCCGATCAGATCCGTCCCAAACTGCCAAAGCTCGCCACCTTCAGCCGAGCCCGACGTACTCGCCTATATGAGCTTCCCGGCTCCGCACCGCGCCAAGCGGCACCAATCCGATCGAGCGCCTCAATGGCGAGATCAATCGGCGGACCGAGATGGTTGGCATCTTTCCCCGGTGCGACTCTGCTCGAGCAAAACGGCGAATGGGCGTCCAGCGCGCCCGCTACATGACACTGGAAACCATAGCGCCGTTGAGCGATGATCCAATCGTCGGTCTGCCGGCCGTGGCAGGCTGACGTCTTCCGACCCGCCGGAGTATTGGCGGTGACCTGCCGTCGGTACACCACGCCACGAGACACGATCGGCGCCAAGTTTGCTCTTTTGCACGCCAAATATTCCCGAAATCTCGGAGAACAGGAACTGCAGCTGGAGGACAAGCTAGGCCAGCGTTTCTTTGATTCGAATCATATCAGGCAGCCTCGGCGAGTCTGTAGGACCAGGTGTGGACAACCGGATGGTGATTGACGTCGTCGATGCCGGCCATGATGCGCTCCTTGAGCTCGTGTTTTGAGGTCACGCGGATGTGGCGCAAGACAGACCGGGCGAACTTGGAGAAGAATCGGCATCCAGGTCCCCCTTCGCAAAGCCGAAAGGCGGGACCGTAGTGGAGCCAGAAGAGGCCTCGTCACCCCGGGCGACATCATCCCGGAATGGTGGGCGAGATCATCTCGGAATGGTGGGCGACATCAAATCGGAACGGTGGGCGAGATCATTCCGGAATGGTGGGCGACATCGAGCGGAATCAGCATCCTGGCCGAGAAGCTTGCACACCGTGCCCTGAACCAGACGGGCGAGAGATGGATGTCCGGCCGCCGGCCCGTGCTCGCGCGCATGGCGCGCCAGCAGCCGTGTCGTCCACAGCTCGTGTGGATAGCCGTGCTCCTTGGCCTTGTCGCACGCCAAAGACACCAGCCATGCCTTGGCCTCCGGCGTGATCACTGGCTCCTTGCCCGGCCGCGGTCGGTCGTCGAGTGCCGCCAGCGCGCCATAAGCGACCGCCCGCTCAACGCAGCGCTGCACCGTCTGATGATGCACGCTCCCACGGCAAAGAACGATGGGTTCTCGCGGTAGGCCAGCAGCATCGTGGCCCGTGACACCCGGCTCGCCGGCTCGGTTCGGGATCGCGAAAGAGCCGTCAACGCTTCAATTTCTGCCTCGCTCATCGCCAGCTCAACTGCTTGCCGCCATGTCGCCATGATAACCAATCCTCGTTCAGCCAATCTCAAACGAGGAAGCCCCCAGCATGCGTTCAGTTCCGTGAGGGCTGGTTTCATGGAATCGGTCGTCTAGTACCTCGTCAAGTGATTATGACTCTTTGGAAGTAGTGGGATAGGCGAGCCCCATTTTGGTGCGGGCCTTGTCTGTTGTGAACACCCATTTGATACGAGAGCGGGCGGCACGGCGATTTCGCGGCGCAGTCGCTTGTGGTCGTCGACTTCCGCCCCGGGACGCATCTCTTCGCTCAGCGCCCGCTCCAGATTGCCTTCCACGAAGCGTCGCTTGGTCCGGTACACGGTCGAGCCGCTCACGCCGACGTTCCTTGCGATCTCCTCGTCGCTCGTCCCGGCATCGGCAGCCAGCAAAATCTGCGCTCGCTTGAGCTTCCGGGACGCGTGCTTGCCGCCGCTGAGCAGCGCCCTCAGTTCGGTGCACTCGATTTGGCTGAGTTCGACCCGATAGCGTACATTCATGGCGTGCCTCCTCGTTCGAGGCACGCACGAACAACTGAATCGGATGGCCGGCGTGAGTCCTTCGACAAAACCCTTCACGCCCACGCAGGGGCAGTATCTGGCTTTTATCCACCTCTATACCCGGCTGCATCGCAGGCCCCCGGCCGAAACCGACATGCAGGAATATTTCCGCGTCAGCCCGCCTTCGGTTCACCAGATGGTGCTGACGCTGGAACGCGCCGGCCTCATCAGACGGCAGCCAAGGACGCCTCGCAGCATCGAGGTCCTCATTGATCCGAAACTCCTGCCCGAGCTAATCTGACCGCCGGACCCAACCCGTCAAAATCACTGTGCAGAGCCACTAGCATTACAGTTGCTTTGTTTGCAGACTTCTGAATCCATGGGCAACCATGATTCGAATGTCGTGGGCGCGGGCCGCGTCGGTTGAGGAGACGCTTGCGTTGTGGGCGGCGTCGCTTCGAGAGATCAAGAAACGGATACGTCCGTTGTTCACGCAAGAGCGTGCGACGAATGCAGGCTTGTTCCTGGAAGGTCTGCTCGGAGATGAGCAGCGCAAGACCGGCTGGATGCGCGCGGAGGCGGCTGGCGATCCTGGCCCATGGCGGCAGCAGGCGATCCTGGGTCGCGGGGATTGGGACGCTGATGCCTTGCGCGATATCGTCCGCGACTATGTCATCGAGCATTTGGCGGATGACGATGCGGTGCTGGTGATCGACGAGACCGGCTTTCTCAAGCAGGGTAAGGCCTCGTGCGGAGTGGCGCGGCAATACACTGGTTCGGCA
>NZ_JADPIS010000153.1:0-10249 GCF_023073025.1 Bradyrhizobium sp. 76 | reverse complement strand
AGCATGACCTCCGCAGCCCGGCGTTCGGCGGTGCCATTGGCGTGCGTGACCCTGCCGGCCACCGCCAGCCCATGCCGGTTCTCCATGGTGGCGTGGCCCTGACCTGCCGCTGAACTTTCATCCATTGGCGATTAGAGTCTCGGCGGATGTTACGCCGTTTGGCGCGGGGTGAGCAACGTGCGATCGGCGGAGCTGGTCGGGGTTGCGCAGCCGGTCGCACGTTGCGGTGAGGTTGGCGGAATAGGCCGCGGGTGTCAGATAGCCCAGCGACGAATGCGGGCGGTGGCTATTGTAGTCATGGGCCCACGCCGCAATCCTGGTTCGGGCGTGATCAAGGCCGAAGAACAGGGTTTCGTTGAGAAGCTCGTCTCGCATCCGGCCGTTGAAGCTTTCACAGAAGCCGTTCTGCATCGGTTTTCCGATTCTCACTAGGCAATTCGCTTGGACCTGGCCCACATACTTGCAAATCTCGCTGGCCAACATGAAGAAGGATCTACACGAGGCCTCCACAGCCGGGAATTGGTGCGAAAAACTCTAGCCAAAATCGTCACACTCGGCTGCCGCCCCTGATCGATGAGCTGTCCCTGGTTAAGGGTGACGGTCGCATCGCCGCGCGCATGAAAAGCCTCGCCAGGGTCGATCTCCTCATCCTTGATGGTGCGAACGGCCTCACCTCAACGGCAGCATAGTGCCAAGGCGTGGCCGCCAGAGCGCCACAAAGAAGGAAGACCGTCTGCGACGAAGTTTACGTTGATCCGCCACAACGTCAGGCCGCCGTAGCTCGCGATCGCCGAGCTCGGGGATCTTCATACACAGCCCTGTCTGCCAATCCGTAGCGATCACAGATGCAAGCTGTGCTTATGACGTAGGGGCGATCGCCAGATCCACAGCACGGAGGCCGCGCCCAGCACGCTGCTGGCCAATAGCGTAGTGCGCAGGCCAGGCCCGGCGCCGACCACACCGCCAAGCAGTGCACCTAGTGGTGCAAGCCCCCACACTACGCTTCGGATGCTCGCGTTGACACGACCCTGCACCCGGTCCGGAGCTAGCGCGTATCGAACGAGGACCTGGTGTACGTTGTAGATCTCCTGACCGAACCACAGCACGAACTGCGAAAGCGCCACGCACACGATTGCCGCCCATCGCGGCTGCGTGAGAAGCGCTGTCAGAGTCATGCCTGCGGCGCTGAGCGCCAGGGCGACCATCAACACAGGCCCAAGGCCTATCGTGCGGCCGGCCCACGATGCGGTGAGCGCACCCACCACACCACCGAGGGCGCCGATGCTGAGTACTACCCCTGTCGTCCAGCCGTCCAAAGCTAGATGCTTCGTCAAATAGAGCAGAAAGACAGCGGAGTAAGCGTTGTAGCAGAAGATGAAGCTGCCGGTGGCCAACGTGACAGCACGCAGAATTGGGTTGCCAAACACCGTCGTCAGTCCTTCCGTGATCTGACCGAGTACCGAATCTGATCCAGCGGGCGGTGGCCCAGCCGCCCGCATTGGCACCAGTAGCAGCAACGCGGTCGCGAGCACGAAAGAGGCCGAGTCGGCGAGAATTGCGAACGGCGCGGAGAACGCGCTGACTAGCCAGCCTGCGAGGAATGGACCGACTGCCACAACGCCAGATCTGCTGAGCTGCCAGGAACTCTGCGCCCTGACGAGTCGAGCCCGATCCACGACCGTCGGCACACATGCCAAATAGGCCAAGTCGGCGATAACTGCGGCCGTCCCGACAAGCGTGGTCGCCATATATAGCAGGAACATTCCGAGTTGCCCAAGGCTGGCGAGAATCGGTATCGTTGCGAGCGTTACCGCCATCACCAAATTGGCGGTCAGCAGGATGCATCGATGTGGGAGGCGGTCCACGAGCACCCCGGCGAACAGGCCGATCATCAGGTTCGGCGCCCGGCCGCAGGCAAGCAGTAGCCCGGTCTGTGCCGGGCCGGCCTCCAGCAGAGTGATTGCCGTCAACGGTAGCGCCAGCACGGTCACTTCGGAACCCAATTCCGACACCGTACGCCCGGCGAGCAGTGCCAAATAGCTGCGTGGCAATCCACGAGCTGTTGTGGAGATCTCAGCGGGATTCACGCGTCGATGACCAGGCTCGAGGCCGACAAATAGCGCAATCGGGCCAATTCACTGCCGGCGATGCCCTCGAACTCCGCGATCTGCGCGGGCGTCAAATCCTGCGTGTGGCGACCAAGGCGACCGGCGTGCAAAGGCTTGCCCGTGGACTCGGCCGCCGGGTGGCCGTAGGGCCGTTCGAACAATGCGTGCTCACATTCGGCGTGTCGCAGCACGGCCCCGTCCCAGGGCAAGTGCAAGTGATTCAGAACTCGCATAAGGCTGGAGCGGGGACTCGTCACCAGATCTTCATAGCGAACCTCAAGATAGCGCTCTGGCGGCGCGAGGCGATGCGGCTGAGATACAATCTCGCGCCAGCCGTGCGCGGCTTCAGCTACGGTCCGGTAACCCCACTCCGGTACGGTTCTCAAATGCGAGGCCGCTAGGTCGCGACCATCGCGTACGATGTGCACGAAATGCGCATCTGGCCACAGACCAGCGAAGACGTCGATTTGGGCGATCTTGCGTTGCAGCTTCAAGCCCCATCGCTTGGCTCCGGTTTGCGCTCTGCGGAAATCACCAATCTCGTTGATCAGACTGCATCTGTCGGTGAACGAAACGATGTCGCTCGCTAACTTCTTCATCACGTTCGTGACGAGTCTACGCACGTCGTCGAAGTTCAAGCCGAACCGCAGGCATTGCACTACGAAGTGCGCGCCGTCATACCAGAACGGGTCGATTGCGCTTTTGACAATGCCGGTGACCCGTGGGTCATTAGCAGCGAGCAAGTCGGTCGCGTCCAGGACATGCGGGCCGAGGTTCGGCGGTTCTAGGAAATCGATCTCCGGCCCAACGACCAGATCGCGATGCGAATCCAGCACGACCCTCAGCAAGGTCGTGCCGGACCGGTTATCGCCCCCGAGCAGAACCGGCGAGGTGGAGAACGCGGCGGCCTCGGGCATGGCGGTGTCCCCTATTCGACTTCTCGTGTTCATGGATGGCTCGGCTCGGTGAACCAACGCCGGACCGAATCCGCGGTTGCGAGGAAGTGATCACCGGCAAACCGCACCGCCGCGGCCATCAGGTCCGTATCGCGGCCAGTACTCTCTAGTCGGACCAGAGCCGCCGGCAACACCTGCCCGACGGCTTCAATCGCGGCCTGCACGTCTGCATCGGACAGCGCGGCAGACGGCATGAAACGGCCACCGTACTGCATAAGGAAGCCGCGCGACCACATCTCCTGGAAGAACGCGAAACCAAGATCGGCGTTGGCAAACACGACGTCGAACATCGTGGGCCATGCGAACGCGCGAGCCCGCACCTGTTGGCTAGCGAAGACCCCGTTGAGACCGTTGATAATTTGCATGCCAACCTGTCGCATCCGGGCGAGCGCGGCGCCGTTGCGCAGGGCGTCCAGGGTGCTCAGCGCTGCCGCAAATGGGGTGATCTCGCGTTGATAGGTGTTGCCCAGGTAGGTCTTCTCGGCGGCGTTGAGCACCTCCGCTCGCCCTGCGACCGCCGAAAGTGCCATGCCGTTGGCCAGTCCCTTGCTAAGTGTGATCAGGTCGGGTGCAAGCCCGACCGCGGTGTGATAGCCGCCGAGGCCGTAGCGGAATCCTGTCATAACCTCGTCCAGGATAAGCAGGGCGCCGCGCCGGTGGACGAGATTTTGCAATTCCGGTGATATTCGGGTGGGAAGAAGTTGACCTCGGGTGTGATGATTACCGCGGCGACGCGCTGCTCACCGGAAAGTTTCTCGAATAGGTCGAGATCGTAGCGGAAGTCGACACTGTCCCGGTCCCGGTCGGGGTAGCCCCATCGCGGGACGGTCCTGCAACTGCCAATCGTGCCAACCGTGATACCCGCTGGTAAGCACCAGATTCGTACCCATGTGCGCGCGAGCTAGGCGGATTGCGGCGGTCGTAGCGCAGGAGCCGGGGCGGAAAAACAACGAGCGTTGCGCTCGTGGGAATATCTCCGCGAGCCGTTCGGCCAGCTCGATCCGGTGCACGGACAATGGCCCGGGCAGGATGCCGCCGGTGCGGTGCAGCTCTGAGACGACATGATCGACGACCGGTTCATATCCGGCTCCGAGCGGTGCAGCTCCACCACAGGAGGTGAGATCCACGTATCGTCTTCCGTCGACATCCCAGACATGCGCGCCGGAGGCACGGCTCATCACGAGGGGAAAACGCCGATTGAGATCCCATTTCTCTGACGCGGTAACCCGTAAGGCACGGCGCAGTGCCGATTTGTGCGTATCCGTCACCGCCAACGTGGCATGGGGCGTGCTGAGCATAAGAATTCTCCGGTCTCAGCCGATCAGGCCAGTTGCGTGATGATTCTGCGCGCGATCCGCAGCGCATTCGCCTGAATGGTGAAGGTCGGGTTGACCCCTCCGGGATACGGGAAGAACCCGCCGTCCGCGACGTAGAGATTGTCGATGTCGTGCACGCGACCCCAGCGGTCGACCACGGACTCCCTTGGATCATTCCCCGCTCGACAGCCACCATGCAGATGACCGCTACCGAACTGATACATGGACTCCTCGTAAGCGATCTTTTTCACGCCCGCCGCAGCAAGCAGGTCCGACGCGCGCCGGGACAAATAACCTAATCGCCGCTTGTCCAGTGGATGAGTCCGGTATTCGAGAATGATGTTGGACAAGCCTAGCTGATCGTGACTGTTAGCTAGTCGAACCGCGTTGCTGCGCATAGGTTGGTCGGCCGCTAGGAAATGCACTCTCAGCGTGACGTTTCGGCCACGGACCTCCCGCTGTGCCGGACTAGCTTCGTAAATAAGTCCGCCTAGCCCGGAGGGTGCCTCGGCGTCGAGGTAATGATCGGTCATTGCAACGGTTGAGAACGGCCCGCCGGGCGGATGCGAAGGCACGCGGTCGATCGTGACGGTGCCAGACACGTAGCCGCTGACCTTGAAGCAGATGCCGCGCCCGAGCATGCCACTGGCGTTGCCGATGCCGTTAGGCGCCGCTCGCTGCGCTGAGCGTAGCAACAAGGCGGCAGATTGAATCGCATTGCCAGCGAGCACCACGCAGCGGGCGCGGACCCGGGCGCGGTGCCGAGTGAGCACGTCCAGCCATTCCACGGAGTCCGCGCGGCCAAGGCTACCAAGCGCGATATGTACAGCTTTGCTGCCAGGGGCGATCGACAGCGCGCCCGGCGGCAGGGAGACGTCAGTGAACGAGGACCGCGCATCGGCCCGCGCGCCGCTTGGACAGAGGTGTTCGTTACAGGGGCCGCAGCGGTCACAAGCCGCGTGGCCGCGGTACGGGATAGAATTGATTGCCAGCGGGGTGGGAAATGGCAGCCGGCCGAGACGTCCGCCCGCAGTCGCGATCAGTTCGCCCTGCAAGCTATATCTGTGCGGCGGCAGCACGGCGGGATCGCTGGGGGGCTCGAGCGGATCGGCACCAGCTAGTCTAGCTATCCCGATCCGCTGTTCGAGCTCCTCGTAGTAGGGACGTAGTATATCGTAATCGACAGGCCAGACCGGATCGAGCGCGTCCGCGGCGACATGCGCTCTCGCGTCGAAATCGACGGTGCGATAGCGGAATGCGATGCCTGCGTACAATGTCAACCCACCGCCGAGCGCCGAGACTGTCCAGGGTCGACCCAACGGCCTCAATGTACCGGTAGGAGCGCGCGCCAGGGCGGCATCATCGACGCCGTTTCGAACCGTTGCCAGTGAGGCACCGGCGGGAAGCGTCCGGCCTGCTTCGAGGACGAGCACCCGGAATCCTTTTCGGGCGATCTCGTGGGCGACGATTGAGCCACTGGCGCCACTGCCAACTACACATACGTCAACGGACTTGGACGTCATTGTCCCACCTGTCGCAAGAGATAGCTGCTAGAAAGGCTGCTTGTGCTGGGGGATGATCGCAAATGGCGGACCCTGCATGGTCGGGGGTGTCGCCAGACGTGTCCCATCAAAGCTCATGTAATCGTACTCGAATTTCAAGGACCAAGCAGGCGTGAGCGCTTGCTCAATGCCGGCTCCGACGGTCCAACCGAAACGGCCGTAATCGAATTGCGTGACGTGCCGCGGAAAGCCGGCAAAGCTTTCATCCCAGAATTCGTTGTTGTTGGCGATCTCGCCGCGATTGTTTTGCCAGGCCACCCCTGCCTTGACGTAGCCCAGCGTGCGGCCCTGCGGGCCAAACGCGTAGCCGACACGAGCGGTCCCTGAGACAAAGACGTTTGGACCTGCTTTGCAGGTAGCAATCACGACATTGCCTGAGAAGGCAAGGCAGCTGTTCGTGCCATCGGAGACAGCATGGCTCGCGTCTAACTCGGCGCCGAACACCCAGCCATTCGTCTGCCAATTGTAGCCGATCTGTCCTCCGGCCAGAAACACAGGCGTGTTGACGATGTCGCCATAAATTGATGGACCGTAGGGGTCACTGAAGGAAGTGCGGCCATGGCCGCCGCCGCCGTGCACGCCGATATATCCTCCAGTCCAGCTCCACAGAGCCACTTTCATGGCCGGATGGAGATCCGCTGAATGGGCGGCGCCAGATGCGACGAGTGCAAATGCTGCTGCGCCCCAAAAAAGAACTCCAGATCCCATATCACCACTCAACAAACGACGATCTTCAATGCAGCTCGAGGCGTGCGTTGTGTTATCGCTTCTACGCCGCGTGTGGTGTGCAGGATCCGGGCCAGCGCGCGCTATGCACATTCCGGGTTTTTTGGTCGCGATGTCATCTTTCCGACAAGACCCGTTGTGATCGAAACAAGCCGTGCGTCTTTGGTGAAACACAACGCATGCTGTACGCGGCATTGCCGATCGACCGTTCCAGCCAACGCTCTTGCAAAAGGCGGTGATTGCTTCAATCTTCTTGCACCCGCGCGGTGAAATAGCAGTCCAAGAAAGTTCAGCTGAGATACATCAAATCGCAGCTGAATTGCTGGACATATAAACACCGATCGCAAACGCTATCTGGGCCGCGTGATCACAGCAGCAGGCTATGTCAGCTGGGAGGAGTTCATGGCCGACCAGGGGCGACTGGCAGATAACGTCTGCCGCTATGAGGCGGGACACTCTGGCGTTCCGCGCAAGGGGCAGCTCTGTTACAACGAATTGCGATCTGCGGCCGTTGCGGACGGCGCATGAGCATGCGCTACACGGGCCCGAATGCCGATCATCCGGTCTATTGCTGCCGTTCAGATCGGGATCAGCAAGGCAGTGCACTTTGCCAGGAAGTCCGGACCTTTGGCGGTTGACCCGCTGGTTGAGCCGGTGGTCCTCGATGCCCTGGTGCCGGATCAGATTGAGATCGCACTCGCGGCGGCGGGCCAACTGGAGCAGGAGAGCCGTCAGCTCGGGCGCCAGGCGCTTCGGGTGGAGCGCGCCCGCTACGAGGCCGAGCGCGATCGGCGTCAGTATGACGCCGTAGAGCCCGAGAACCGTCTTGTGGCGCGCTCGCTTGAGCGGGTTTGGGAAGAGAAGCTGCGTGTCGTCGAGACGGTCGAGTAGCAGGATCGGTCATCCCCTCCGGAAGCGGCCAACTTGACCCAGCAGAGCGGGCGCGGCTCAGATAGCCGTACACAGCGCCGTTGCTGCCGACGCTCCGTGCGAAGGCCCGCTCCGGTGCGCCTTGAACATCCTTCAACCGAAGGACTTCCTTGATCCGGCGCATCGACAATCTCTCCGGTAGGCATTGGGCTTCCTCGTTAACGACGAGGTCATCCCTAAGCCGTAGAGTTGTCGGCCGAAGCGGCGCAAGCCTCCGAAAACCTTGCTCACGATCCCGCGAAATCGTTGCTCACGATCGTCTGAAACCTCTGCTCACCATCCCCTGAAATCCGCGCTCACGATCCTGCGAAACGCGCACGCATTGGATTTGGCTCGCGCCGATAAAGACCAGATGCTCCTGCGTTCCGAATGGCACTATCAGCGCTTCCAAGAGGAGGCGCTCAGTTGGCCAAGAACCAATCCGGGATGAAGAACGTGGCCGCGCGCATGGAGCACTGCCAGCTGGCTATTTGCCCCCCGGTGACGCCGCTAAAGAAGCCGGCAAAGACCGGTCAGCCGAAAATCTCCAAAAATCGCAAGCTGGCGCTAGGATTTCAGTTGCGGTCTCCCGCTGAGAAAGCGGTGACATACGACACACCCGAGCGCTTACTTGTGACTTATTTCGCCGCCGGCTTCATCATCGCTTCGACTTCTGCGCGAAAAGCCTGGCCCGATGCATCACGCGAGTAGAACATGAGGCCGCTCGGATAGACCGTGAGTTTGACGCGCGGCCCTGAGGCAAAGGCGGGCAACTGATCGAGCAAGAGCTGCGAGCGGAAATAGGGCGTTACGAGGTCGAACAGGCCGTGCCCGACCAGCACCTTCATTTTCGGATCCGTCGCAAGGATCTGGCGCAGCTCAAACAAGGACTGCGGGGGACCGGCGCCAAAATCCCAGGCGCGCGTAACCGCGGCGTTGCTCAACTTCATAAGAGCCATCTGGCCGCCAGTTCAGCTTGCGCGTCAGGAGATCGACGGCTGCACTGGTCAGCGGCGCCCGACGCGTCTCGCCCGAGGGATCGCCAAATCCGGGGCTACCGAAATCCGGATAGGGATCGAAGCCACGCACGGAGGCGTCGTAGAGGCCGGTCACCTCGCCGTTGTTGCGGTCGAGCTCGCGGCTGAATTCGGTGATACCGAAGCGGCCCCCGAGCCTGCGGCACTGTCTGGTCAATGCCGGTTAGCGTGGCGACCTTGTCAGCCAGCCGCGTGGTCGCCTCCTTGTCCACCTTGCCTTTGACGAGGTCGGTCAGGAACTCGCCGCGCGCGTAAGCTTCGACGTCGGCGAGATCGGTCCGCTTCACCGGTCCCTTGGCTCCGCGCACGGTCGCGACATAGCTCGGCAGCGTTGCGACGTATCGAAGAAGGCTCGTGCCAGACTCGCGGTAGTCAAACACGGGTGAGATCATGATCAGACCCTTGACGCGGACGCCCTGCTGCATCTGCAACTGGCGCACCACCTTTGGCCCGCGAATACCGCCATAGCTTTCGCCCGTGACATATTTTGGCGACAACAATCGGTCGTGCTTCTCGAGCCAGCGGCGGATCACCAGAGCGAGCGCGTTGACATCGCCGTCCACGGAAAAGAACTGCTTGCGGACATCCTCGCCGGTCGCCGCGAAGCGGCTATAGCGGGTCCCGACCGGATCGATAAAGACGAGGTCGGTGAAATCGAGCCAAGTCTCCGCATTGGGCTTCACCTCCGGAGAGGTCGATGGTGTGACCTCGTCGGCATTGATCGGCAGCCGCCAAGGACCGGCAGATCGGATGCAGCTTCTGGCGATGGCGATGGCCATATGTGTTTTGCCGGTGCCGGTACCGCCGACCAGAACGGCGTTACGTTGCTGGGCGATGAAGCCGCCGCCGGCGAGATCATTGACCAGGGTCTGTTGATGGGGGTGCCTTCGAACTGGAAGTCCTCAAGGTCCTTGGCAAGCGGCAGCTTGGCGATGGTGAGCTGGTACTTGATCGAGCGGGCCTGCTTCTCGTTGATCTCGGCATTGAGCAGGTCGCCGACAATGCGTTGGGGTTCGTGCTGGCGTTTGATGGCGGTCGCCATGATCTCGTCGAAGGCAGCCTTCACGCCGTAGAGCTTGAGCTCACCCATGAGATCGAACAGTTGAGTACGCTCCATCAGATGGTTCTCCTGAGGTGGTCGTAACGAGCACAGTCGGCGATCGGGTCATGGCGCAATGTCAGCGCAACCGGGGTGAGGATGTTGGCCGGCGGCGCAGGATCACGCTGGCGGGCCAGAACGTTAAGCACGACATCGGCGGAATGAACGCCCTGAGCGATCGCCTCGGCACAGGTCGCCTCGACGGCCGGCAAGCCGTCGGTCAGAACCGCGTTGAGGATGTCGACCATCTGCCGGTTAAGGGCGCGGTGCACGCCGCTATTACGCAACCATGGTCCAATGGCCAAGTGGAAGCGCAGATCACTAAGCTCAAGCTGGTCAAACGGCAGATGTACGGGCGCGCTAAGCTCGATCTCCTTCAGGCAAGGCTGATTGGCGCGCCATAAAAACAATCACGATCATCGAATATGCGTCAGAGCCAATATTGGCTCTGACTCACTTTTGATGAAGTTCAGGCGCCGGCTCGCGTTGGTTTCACAAGGGAATCAACATGATGCAGCGAGCCCTGCGACCGTCGG
>NZ_JADPIS010000027.1:0-10790 GCF_023073025.1 Bradyrhizobium sp. 76 | reverse complement strand
TGCCGAACCAGTGTATTGCCGCGCCACTCCGCACGAGGCCTTACCCTGCTTGAGAAAGCCGGTCTCGTCGATCACCAGCACCGCATCGTCATCCGCCAAGTGCTCGATGACATAGTCGCGGACGATATCGCGCAGGGCATCAGCGTCCCAATCCCCGCGACCCAGGATCGCCTGCTGCCGCCATGGGCCAGGATCGCCAGCCGCCTCCGCGCGCATCCAGCCGGTCTTGCGCTGCTCATCTCCGAGCAGACCTTCCAGGAACAAGCCTGCATTCGTCGCCACACGCTCTTGCGTGAACAACGGACGTATCCGTTTCTTGATCTCTCGAAGCGACGCCGCCCACAACGCAAGCGTCTCCTCAACCGACGCGGCCCGCGCCCACGACATTCGAATCATGGTTGCCCATGGATTCAGAAGTCTGCAAACAAAGCAACTGTAATGCTAGTTCGACTAGCACCATTCGGCCGCAGTTTCCCCGACATCGGTTGTTATGATCGATGCTGACTCGCGCGCGCGAAGTGCGCGCGAGCCCGGTACCGCTTGGTTTTCTCTGATAGACGCTGCAGCAGCATGCTGCGCAAGCAGACACTTGAGCCTCATCTCACGTTCATTTGTCCACCCAACTGGCATCGCTCACGAGCGCAGTATCGCTGCGGCCGATCCAGGAGATTCGACCGCTCCCGGCTCTTCCACCTGCATACTCACGCCATATCCGAATATCCTGTTGAGCTCGTCGAGGAACCTGGCAATCTCGATCTCGGTTTTCGATTCTCCCCAGTTCAGCGGCTCTGCCACGGTCTTTGCGACATCGCGAACTTTGGCGGGCTCGATTCGCTCGAACCACGCGATACCCAATCGCCTGAAGAAAACATCGGAAAGTGTGTGAACCCGCTCCTCGGACAGAATTTGATGCAATCGCTGACGCGCGCCCGGTTCCTTCGCGCAAAGCTTCTGTAAGAAGTCTGGTTCTATCGCAGCGTGCTCCCGCGGGATTTGTCGACGGGTGTCCGCACGCTTGCCGGTCAGCCGATCGACCGCCTGTCGGACCTCCCGGCTGGCGGACCTGTGGGATGTCAGCGGTCCACCTGTCAAGGCAAGCATCCCAGCCAATCCCTCCCCAGAGAGTTCGTGTAGCACCCGGTTGCGATTGCCCATCGGCAGGTCGCTATCGAACGTCAACGGCCGCACCCCAGCCCACGTTTGGACGATTTGCGAGGCGTTCAGCACCTGCGAAGGAAACAGGCAATTCGCCTCAGCGAGCAGGAAGTCGATCTCCGCCGCATCGACAAATACATTTTCTTTGTCACCTTCGTACAGCGTTTCCGTCGGCCCAAAGTAATGATAATTACCCCAAGGCAAGCAATAGAACGGTTCACCCTTGCTGTTGATGGTGGCAACGCCGAGCAATCTGCACTCTTCGGGCATGCGCACCAGGATGTGGGCGCCCTTTGTACCCAGAATACGTCTCGCCGCGCGAGGATTGGCCGTATGCAGAACGTCGTCGATCCAGATTCCCGCCATGTTTAAGACCACCGGCGTTCGAACCTCGACATTTCCCTCCAGATGAATGCGCCAGTCGCCGTTTTGCGTCTTTGCACATGATTCTACGCGCGTGTAGTTCAGCACCGTGGCCCCGGCGGCTTCGGCGTCAAGTGCCGCATCAACGCAGATGCGCTCAGGCCAAACAAACGAGTACTCGCGGTAGGAGGCCACGGCCTTTAGCTGATCCCGCGCGCGCAGCATGCGCAGCATTGGAGCTCGCACTGCTTCATCATGCGACAGCATGGAAAACTCGAGCGGTACGCCGCCGACGTTCATCGCACCCAACAGCCCGAAAGCAGCATGAACCTGCCAACTGGCGTACGGTCCGTCCTCGTATATGGGGAAGTGAATCTGAATCGCGCTCACTCGGTGCGGCTCCGCACGCACAAATTCACTGCGGGCCCTTACCGCTTGCCGGGCCATCTTCATTGCAGTGGCAAACCGCTGGGGCCGCCGGACGGACTCCCAGAGCGATCGACCTGGAGCGAGATAGCGAAGGCCGCAATGCAGCAAGCGGCTCGACCGCGCAGAGGCCCCTGACCCAAAATCGTGCATGTCAACGCCCAGCACCGAATAACCAGCGAACGCGAGCTCGCGCAGGGCGGCAGCTCCGTTGATGCCCAAACCGATGACGACAGCGTCATACCGTCTGTCCTGCAATTCACAAAGCTGTTTGGCCAAGTGTAACTCCTGCCTTTGCGCTGTCCAGGACCCCGCGCGAGCGGTTAGCGGCCAAATGGAACGCCGAACTTCATGCGTCTCATCCATGACACGCCGTGAGGGATGAAGGCCGCGACCGCCGGTGACACCTCCACTCTCTTCATTTTAGCTTCATTTTAGTCGAACTGATGCAAAGCCAGATTTCTCTTTATAGATGTTTTTTTATGTTTACTACTCTCACATTTGGTGTATCCTTCATCTAATTCATTTGCCTCGAGGTACAGATGGACGGAATCGATCAGCACAGCGGCCGCAATCAGCCGATGGCCAACTATGGCGCAGCGGGCGCAAAGGATCTTTACGAGATTGGGGAAATTCCGCCGTTGGGTCATGTACCGAAGCACATGTTTGCTTGGGTGATACGCCGAGAGCGGCACGGGAATCCAGAGCTTGCAATGCGGGTGGAGATAGTCGATACGCCCGATATAGGACCGGAGGACGCACTGGTTATGATCATGGCGGCCGGGGTAAACTACAATTGCGTTTGGGCCGCTCTCGGACAGCCGGTTTCGCCATTCGACATACATCGGCACTCTCATCACATTGCCGGATCCGATGCCGCGGGAGTTGTTTGGGCGGTCGGAAATCGGGTGAAGAAATGGAAAGTCGGCGATGAGGTGGTCCTCCATTGTCATCAAAATGATGATAATGATGTCGAGTGCAATGGCGGCGATCCCATGTTCTCACCTTCGCAAAGAATTTGGGGCTATGAAACTCCGGACGGATCTCTTGCGCAATTCGCACGTGTTCAATCGCGTCAGCTACTATGCCGGCCAACACACCTAAGCTGGGAGGAGAGCGCCTGCTATACGCTCACGCTGGCTACTGCTTATAGGATGTTGTTTGGTCATCGCCCCCACGTCGTCCGACCAGGCCAAAACGTTTTGGTATGGGGTGCAGCTGGCGGGCTTGGCTCAATGGCAATCCAGCTCGTAACCGTGGCGGGCGCCAATGCGATCGCGGTCGTTTCCGATGAGTCGAAACGTGGGTATGTGATGTCGTTGGGAGCCAAAGGAGTCATAAATCGGAAGGATTTCGACTGTTGGGGTCGAATCCCCGATGTCGGTGAGACGATCACGTACGGCGATTACATGAGGAGGGTTCGCCGCTTTGGCAAGGCTATTTGGGAGATTACAGGGCAGGGAAACGACGTCGACATTGTCTTTGAGCACTCCGGCGAAACGACGTTTCCCGTCAGTTGCTTCGTCGTGAAGCGAGGCGGAATGGTCGTGTTCTGTGCCGGAACCTCAGGTTACAACCTTACGATGGATGCGCGCTTTATCTGGATGCGGCAGAAAAGAGTCCAGGGCAGCCACTTCGCCAATCCCTATCAGGTGTGGGAAGCGAATCGGCTTGTTGGTGAGCGGCGCATAAATCCCTGCATGTCCGAAGTGTTCAACTGGGCCGAAATTCCGCGCGCACACACCAAAATGTGGAGGAACGAGCACCAGCCTGGAAACATGGCAGTTCTCATCCAGGCGAGTTCACTGCAACGAGTGAATTAAAGAAGCTACCACAGCTGTTACCGGCAGCGAGGATGAGATCTAAAGCATATTGTGTCGATGCTGCCACTCCATTGAGAACCTTCCCTGTCGGCTCGGGGGCACTGGTCATCCGGGTGACCGCGAATTATTTCGACCGACGCGAACATTGCCTACGCGTCGAGCCTAGCCCCTATGATCGCATCCTGAGGTGACGGGCGGCCCGCCCCGCGGCAAGCTCCTATCGAGGGTTGCGCCGGATGGTCCGGCGCTGAGCGTCAAGGATGAGGAGCGGGCCTGATGAACGATAGCATTTTCGCAGGGCTGGATGTGCACAAGGCGACGATTTCGGTTGCGGTGGCCGAAGGGATGCGCGGCGGGGAAGTTCGTAAACTTGGGGATCATTCCCAATCGCGCCGATCAGATCGACAAGCTGGCTGAGAAGCTCGGTAAAGGGGGCCCAGCAGGTAAGTTTTTGCTACGAAGCCGGTCCCTGCGGATATGGCCCGCATCGACAACTGAAGGGACTGGGGCACAACTGCATCGTCGTGGCCCTCACGCTGATCCCAATGAAGGCCGGGGATCGGCCAAGCTGCACCGGAGCGGCGAGCTGACGGCGGTGTGGGTTCGGGGCATGAGGCCCATGCGCGACTTGGTGAGAGCCCGCGCCACAGCGATGCGTGTGCTCGGCAAGGCGCGGCGATATCTCCAAGGCTTCCTGCTGCGACATGGCGCATCTATGCCGGCAACAAGTAAGCGCGAAGCCGGTACCCTTGCTTCAGAATTCGAATGAACGTGCGAAGAAGCCTCCAGCTTGGACGGAAGTTTGGGATGGGATTGGACAGCAAAAAGGACGTCCATTTGGACGGCTCAACGAGGGGGTCGGTGAGCCGGCTGGAGGTCCTTGAAGGACCCTCGGGACGCCGCGTGCGTTCGGAGGCTGAGAGAGCTCGGATCGTCGCCGAGAGTCTGCGACCCGGTGCCCAGGTGCCCGAGGTGGCGCGCAAGCACGGAGCGACGCGCTGGCAGATTTACGATTGGCGACGACGCTTTCGACAGCGAGGCATGTTGGCGCCGTGCGAAGCGTCGCAGTCGACATTCGCGCAAGCGCGTTGGAGGAGCGGCACGTTCCGGCGATCAAGCTTGAGATCGCGATCGGCGATGTCGTGCTGCGGACGGACACAGCCATAGATGGCGAGCAGCTGTCCCGGGTGATCCGCGCAGTGCGAGCGTCACGATGATCGCGCCCGGTGCCGATCTGAAGATCTACGTGGCGACGCGGCCGATTGACTTCCGCTGTGGCCATGATGGGCTTGCTGCGAAGGTGCAGGAGATGCTTCGTCTCGATCCGTTCAGCGGTGCAGCCTTCGTGTTCCGATCGAAACGGGCGGACCGGATCAAGATTTTGGTCTGGGATCGAACGGGCCTGGTGCTGGTGCACAAGCGCCTCGAAGGCTGCAAGTTTGTTTGGCCAACGATCGCAGACGGCGTGATGCGCATATCGCCGGCGATGTTCGCTGCCTTGTTCGAGGGGCTGGATTGGAGGTTGGTCCGCCCACAAGAAGCGCGGCGTCCCCAGGCGGCTGGATAACTGCGGCAGAGTGACTCGGGAGCTATTTTGAACGTGGCACGCGTAGTGGTGATGTGCTCCAAATAGCGCATGAGCATTGCGGCGCTGCGCAACGAAAACGAACGCCTGAAGGCGCTTTTGGTGCAAACGCAGTCAGCCTTAAGCGAGCATCAGGGGGCACTGGCGGCATCGGAGGAAGCGCAACGTCGGCTGGAGGTCATCCTCGGGGAATGGCGCGTCGAGCCTAACATCGCAGACGACAGTGTCGCCATCTGCAGCTCCGTAGAGCTCGGCGATGTTCAACAGATCTTGTGACAATCGCTCGATGACCGAGCGCGTGCTCAGCATCTGAGCCATGGAGGAGTAGCAACTTTCCTTTGGCCTCAGTCCGTCGATCACGGCTAGCGCGAAAGCCGGCATCTGCACAAGGAGTTTTATGCAGTGTGAAGCCGGACAATGCGGTGGCCTCGCACTCCTCGATCGCCACGCTAGACCAGATGTGCAGGCCACAGACTGAGATCTCCGGCCCTCCAATTAAGAGTCAGGTGAGATCTCCGCTGTTGGACGCCGCTACCACCGCGTCTTACGCGCGCAGTCTTCGCGGAGTATGCGGGGGCCTTTCCCCCTAAGAGAGCGGCGTTCCCCTCCAGGTCGCCTCGAAACTTCTGGAAGCGGCAATCAGAGGCGAAACGAACCCCGAGAGCCTCAAACAAATCGATCGCGAAGCCCGTTCCAAAGCCCAGATCGTGTGGCGAGAGCTCCGCAAAATCACGATATTGTCACCCACTTAGTTACAGTGCTGATACTCGTGAGCTATCCGGACGGGGGTCGCGCTGATTGTGGAGCTTACCGCGATATGGCCATTTTAGCGACAAGCGGTCGGACTGGGCGCGAGCGCACCGCGAGACTCGTCGCGCGGGGGTCGACATCTTCCTGCAGGAGCTCCTTGGCGCATCAATGGAGGCGAACGCGCATTACGGAAAAGGCACCTGCCTCCTCAAATTCATAGAAGCGCGCCCAACTGCTGCGGAGCTGCATGTGTGCAATCGAAAGTCTTGCGACCGCGAGAGCATCATTCCGACGATTGCAGCCGTAGGCGCTCCTCTCACTAGCGATCATTTGGAGCTGGCCGCCAATTTGCTTCCTATTGCACGTTCGGAATGGCCGACTATTCAGGTCCTCACACAGTTCAGCGCTGTCGTAAGCCTTGTCGCCGAGCATATGCTTCGGCGGAGTCACTCTGCGCATCAGGGGAGAAGCTTAGCTGCCGCGAGTGCGGGAAGATTAGCCAAGCACCAGCGCCATTCAAGGCTGTCGCGGACGGCGCTCTCCGCGTGAGGAAGCATGGGTACGAGGTGCATCGCGGCTAATAGCGATTATGATCATTCCGACTCCGCCTGGTCCTCGCTTCGTTCTGTCGTGACAATCAATCGTGGACGCCGGTCGCGCAATAATGTGAGACACGCGAGCGCTGCGCATGACAGGAGCAAAGCGAGTCCCAAGAGCGCGCGGCTACCGAACCGCACCAGCATTTCGGCGAGAATTGGAGGCGAGGCGGCGGAGATCACATAGAGTGGCAAGGCCATGTGCGAAGAAGCTTTGGCGAATTCGGCTTTGTCATAGAAGACGAGCGGCATCGTCGCCCGCACGACGGCGAGCGCCCCACCGCCGATGCCGTAGAGCAGAATGAAAGCGGCGACAGCTAAACTTTGTCCGCCGCTCATGATCAACAGGAGCATCGCCGAAGCCAGAATAGTGGTGGAAACCAGGCCGGTTGTTATGGCATCCCAGCGCGCGCCACCCATTAAATCAATCGCGCGGGCGCTGACCTGGATGATCCCAAGCAGCGCGCCGAACTCGAGAGCCCGCGATGATGGGAGGCCCTCGGCCTTTAGCAACTCGATCAACACCGCGCTCAAGCCCAGCGTCACAACGGCAATCATTCCGCTGGCCGCCGTGATCAAGTAGAATGTGCTCCTTGGCGGGATCGGAGCCGAAATCGGTGCAGTCCCTTGCGGCGCCGGCTCGTCTGCTTGCAAACGGCCGGGCAGACCGAATGCATAGATCGGAACCGAGACCAGAAGCATCATCCCGCATAGACCAGACACGCTGTCCGCCACCCCGCTGCCGTTGTGAGCAGCGAGGTGATGGGCCAGAACACGCTGCTGGACAAGCCTGTAACCACCATCAGCCAACCTATGGCGTGCTCGGCGTTCCGTGCAACGATCTCGTTGAGAGCGATGTAGGCTGCTGGCGAAAGCGACGCGCTGCCAGCGATGCCGAGGATCACCCAGGCCAGAAAATAGAGCATCGGTCCCTGAGCGATCGACAATAGCAGAAAGCCGGGCGCTGCAACGATCGTCCCGGTGATCATCACACACCGACCGCCAAACCGAACAAACGGCTTAGCTACTTTCCGGCGCAAAAATCGCGGTTCTGATGGGCGCGGTCAACCATGCAGACAATAAGAAGCCCCGGCGGGGGGCGGCGGGGCGATGTGAGTGCCAAGATTGCGCTGGAAGTGGACTACCTTTGGAGTGACTGCTGTTCCATCACGCGACCGATGCTGATGAGGTTGTCGGCGACAACGCCGAGCCCGACCCAGCGCTTCATTCCGGCGCTGCCTTTGTAGCGGCAGCGATCGAGCCCGTGCCGCCGTTTGGCGACGCTGATGCGCCCCTCGCATCCGGTCCGCCATTTCTGGCCGTTGCGGAACCAACGCTTCTTCTGCTCGCGCTTGCGGGCGACGCTCTTGGTGGAACGATTGGGGATGCAGACGCGCTTGACGCCGCTCGCCTTCGCCGCGGCTTCATTCCTGGCGGAATAGAACCCGGCATCTGCCGCGACCAGACGTGGCGTGCGACCGAGCTTGGCTTGGTGGATTTCGATGGCCGGGATCAACAGGTCCGAATCGCTCGGCCGCCGATCATAGACTTCGTAGTCGATCACGATCTGGTTTTCGGCTTCCTGCAGCTTGACCATCTTGCCGAACTCGTTGGGCTTGCCGGCCTTGCCCTTGCGAATGATCTCCGTCGAGGGCTCGAACACGCTGAAGAGCTTGTCCTCTGTCCGCGTGTTGCCGTGGAAGATGCGTTGCCGGGTCTGCCGCATCACCTGCCGCACCAGCGGCATCATCGCTTCCGGCTCCTGCCGCAAGCCTTGCAGCGCCAGCCGTTTCAAGATGCCCCTGGCCCGCTTCACGCCGGTGGATATCTCATGGGAGAAGCGCTTCGCTTGCCCCACCACTCGGCTCGTCGAGTTCAATAGCTTACGGTAGCCTTGCTTGAGCCTCTCGTGATTGAGCGGTCCTTTGGCACGCGCAATCCGCGAGATATCGAGCAGCCGCAGTTTTACGCTTCGCGTTCGGTCGCGCAGCTTGGTTCCGGCCGCGCCCGCGATCTCGGTGACCTTCTTCATGTGCGGATCAGCACCCTAACTCCGTCACCCAGCAACGTAAGGGATGTTGGTCTCCACCACCGTCGTATCCACACGCATTCTGCGTCCCTGCGTCACCCCTTGTTGCTGCGCGATTTGCACGATCCGGTCGTGGATCTGTCTGATTGTCTCCTGATCCACAGCCAGCGCCCCAGCGCCCCATCGTCTTGGCGTCCGGCATCTTGCCGCCGCCCACACGGGTGAAGTCGCGATACACCCATTGGCGCGCACTTCACGTTCCAGCACGTGATAGCTCCAGTTGCGAACATGCTTGAGGATCAACAACCGCAACACCACCTCGGCCGGCGCGCCCAGCCGACCACGACTGCGGCTCTTGTGCGGCTCTTGGGATGTCGTCTCGCCAGCGCCTCGTACACCGCACCGACGATCTGTTCATCCGCCAGAACCCGGTCAGCATGGGTCATCCAACCTTCGCGAAGATCGCTCACTTCCCCGGCGATCAAGCCGTCGCCGAAGCTCAGTTGCGTTCTGCGCATCTCAATCACGTTTCTTCCTCCCCCGCGGCACCGCCGCATCAGGGCGCAACAGGTCGTGATTGAACTCGCAGATCGCCTCGATCGCGTCTTTCAGCTTCTGGTAATTCTCCAGCCAGCGGCGCACCTCGGCAACGCGCTCACGCCGCACACTGAACTGGCGCACGCGTCCACCCGCATAGCTCACCGTCAGGACATGCACCTGGTGCCCTTCGCCGCGCGCGCATTTCGGGCAGCCGCTCTTGTGACGAACGGAGCGCTCCAGCAACGAACCGCGCAGCAGTTCGCCGGTGACCGGCAGCTTGCCGACAAGCTTCTCACGCGTTTGAAGGGCTCGCTTACGAATCATTCATAAGAATGAATCAATACTGCCGCTTCAAGTCAACGCCAATCCGTTCGACCTTGCAGTTTTCGCCACACCAAGCGATTCTGGCTGCCTCACAAGGCCGCCGAATTTTGCGCCGGAAAGTAGCTAGCCACGGCACGCACAATCCCATCGCGAGGTAGAGCGCCGATGTGCCAGCAAACACCGATGAAAGCGTCATCTGCAGATCGGCTGCAATCTGCCTGCCAATGATCGGAGGCAGGCTGATCGTGCGCCCGCCGATGATCTGCGCGATGGACAGCGTGATCAGAGCGCCGATGATCTTCTTGTCAGGAAGGGATGGCATGCCAATTCTGTGCGCATCGCGCCAATCGCCTGCATCGCATAGCTCACGTCGGCCGCGCGACGCGCGAAAAAGCCAACGTGGTCGAGCGAATGTGCAAGCGGGGAGGGCTACCTGGTCAACCACATCTTTTGTCGACAGGCCACACGGACCGAATTATGGAACCCATCGTCTGCGCGCCAACGGCGAGCGGCACCAGTCCAGCCGTCACTGCCGCAGCGGAGCCAGAGGAGACGCTTCGCGAATGGGCAGCATTCCAGGGATTGACTGTCGGACGGGAATGGCGAGCTATCGCCAAATTTTGGTGACGGCCGGGCCGGTCAGGCGGCGGCGGTTATGGGCTGACGGTCGGTCGGCTTGGCGATGACCTCGATCCCGTCGTTGAATGTCACACCAAGAACGAGTTTTGGCAACTGGTGGTGGCCATCGAGGCGGCGCCAGCTTTTCTGCGCGCCCTCGACGAGTTTGAAGACCATGGCGAGCGCGGTCCCGTTCGACAGACAACCCTTCGACCGGATGGTGCGGTGGCGCACGGTGGCGAAGGTGCTTTCGATGGGGTTGGTAACCGGTATGAGAGTTTCTCGGTGCCGATGTTCCGCTGCGATTTTCAAGATCGTAGCGTATGGTGCGACCATCGGGACAGAGGCACCGGGAGCACGAAGGTGCGGGCAGGCCGATGCATTCGATGAGCCGCGAGCTCGAGTTAGTAGCTGGCCGCCTCTGCGACTCGCCCGGTTGCGCTGAGAGCGCGAATCCGTAGTTGTCGTGTCGCCCGTAGCTCCCGTCATGTGGTCTGATTGGCAGGAGGTGCGAATGCGACGGGTGATTGGCATCGACGTCCACCGAACTTTCGGGGAGGTGGTGATTTGGGAGGATGGCA
>NZ_JADPIS010000112.1:0-10821 GCF_023073025.1 Bradyrhizobium sp. 76 | reverse complement strand
GGGCACGTGGTGCTTTCGTGGTTTGCCACGGGCTTTGGTGATCGGCCAAATGAGCTTCACATCGACCGGATACACTTTCTGGTGCCGAGGGATACCGACCGCCCAGGCCAGCCCGCGCTCTGTTAGCCCTTGTCGAAACGGCGCGCTGAGGCCGTATCCTGCATCCGCCAGCACACATCCAAAGCGTATGTTGGCTGCCATCGCGCGGTCAATCTCGGCCAAAGCGATCTCCGGCTTGGACCGCGGCGTTCGGTGTTCGACTGGCACGCGAGCGCGCTTCAAGCGAGGCATGTCGCTTGTCCAGCTGTCAGGCAGAAAGAGACGTAACGCGACCATCACGGGCACTTCCCCGCGCGCAAGCGTTAAAGACACCAGCGTTTGGCAATTTGCCGTTTTACCGAGAGCCGACGCGTATTGAGCCGCAACACCGACCGAGCGCTCACCCTTCTTCGGCAGTGAGGTGTCATCGATAACCAACACCGCATCGCTGCCGCCGACAAGTCGGTCCGCCTGGTTGAGCAGCTCTGTCTCCAGCGGCGTCGCGTCCCAGACACCGTCCGCAATGAAATGGTGCAACTGGTCGTAGTTGCTCGTGGCAAGGCGTTCCGCCATCGGCTGAATGCTTTGCGATCGCCAGGACCGATCAGTCCCGCAACATACAGAGGACACATCCGCTGTCGGGTCTTATGACCCAGCCGGTCCAAGAACGGCATCAGCCAGCGTTCGAGTTCGTCTTCCCATCCCGGCATGGTCAGCCCTCCAAGAGCCGACCACCCATGAATCATTGAAAAATTGATTCGGGAATCCTATAAAACGAGACAAAATCAACAATCTGCCAAAGTAGTGCTAGAGCCCATCCTGTCGGCTGGAACCCAGGTCGTGGTCGATTCGAGCCCATGGCATCGTGTGAATGTCTTCGTGCCGATATCAGTTTCCTATGTCCTCTACCCACCAGCTCGCGCTATGGTTGCCCTGTTGAGCAGCTGCGTGTGCCACAAGATCCTCGATCCTGACGCTGAGTAGTCCCTGCGAGTCGCAAGAACTTCATCATCAGCACGTACCCTTGTTGGCTTGATAGAAATGTGCGAGGGCCACGTCTCGCCTCCATCCGAACGCATCACCAGGCTCTGCGGAAATGGCGCTTTGTAGCCCGAATGTCGCGTTCGCAAACAGCAGGCGGTCCTGCCCGAAATCATGAACAAAGGTTGTACATCATCCGCGGCGCCACTCCTGCTCACCGCGACTGTCGCAAATCCTCTAAAAGTAACTCGACCACGGACACGGGAAGTAGGCAGGCAGGTTTCTCTCTTCAAGTGAAGCAGATTCCGCGAGTGGCATGCAAATTGCTAGGATGAGGAAGAACGAGTCCACCGCCAAATCGGTGCGGCCACTTTGAAGAGTGCCAATGCTAGTTTGCCCGATTGCCCCTCATGAATGCGATAGCGCTGTTTGTGCCAGACAACCCAGAAGTCATCAATATCGCGGCCACCGTGAACTTCGAGCGGTAAGTAGATTCCTGCTGCTTTCACCAGAGGACCCGGTATGAGACTGCATCGTCGTTCTATCATAGATTGATCGGGATAGGGGGACGTCTCGCGACGCCACCCCTCCCACACCACCGGGCATACGGGTCCGTACCACGGCGGTTCGATGAGTTAAGCCGGCACAGGCATGAAGATTCGGGGGAGACCAAGAGAGTCGAACACGTGATTTCGTAGGGCGTGTTGAACCGCCGGGTGTCCGGACATGCGCCAGAGTCCCGTCGGTGAACCGGCAGCGACCGATGCGGCGAACTTCGCGATGCCGAGGCGGCGAAGCTCCGTGAATCGGTTATGCCCGTTCCGCCATTGCCGCCAGAGATACAAACGCAGTCTCCGGCGGATCCAGGCTTCCAGGTTCGTTAGCACGCGCGGCGTCTGGCAGAAGCCGAAGTACCCGCGCCATCCGATGAGGTATGGCGTGAGGTCTGCGATCATCTTCTGCAAACTGACCCCTGGCGTCCGGCATGTGATTTCCCGGATTCGGTCTTTGAACTTGTCGAGGGCTTTCGGCGCAATGCGTCGCTCGCTCCCGTCATTCGCAATGCTGAATCCGAGAAATTTACGTTTCTCGGGTCGCGCGACCGCGCTTTTGGCCTCGTTGACTTTCAAGCGGAGCTTGTCGGTCAGGAACCGGCTGATCGAGGCCCTCACCCTTTCGCCGGCGTGGAGGCTGCGAACATAGATGTTGCAGTCATCCGCGTAACGGCAGAATCGGTGACCACGTCGAGCCAATTCCTTGTCGAGATCGTCGAGCACGATATTACTGAGGAAGGGCGAGAGCGGACCGCCTTGTGGGGTCCCTTCGTCCACCGGTCGGACCAAACCATCTTCCAATACCCCGGCATTCAGGAATACCCGGATAAGCTTGAGCACGCGTTTATCGGGTATCCGTGCGGCGACGCGCGACATCAGGATGTCGTGGTTAACTCGGTCGAAAAATCTTTCCAAATCGAGATCAACCACTACGTTGTAGCCATCGGCGACGTAACGCTGTGCCTGGGCTACAGCCTGGTGAGCGGACCGCCCCGGCCGAAATCCGAAACTGTGCTCCGAAAACGTCGGATCCCATCGCTCTTGGAGAACTTGTAGCACGGCTTGTTGAATCAGGCGGTCGACGACACTGGGGACGCCGAGTTTCCTGACCCCGCCATCCGGCTTCGGGATTTCGACCCGCTTAACCGGCTGCGGCCGATAGTTTCCGTCGAGCAGTTGAGACCGAGTGTTTGGCCAGTGCTGACGCAGGAACGCCTTCGCGTCGTCAATGGTCATCCCATCAACGCCAGGGCTTCCTTTGTTCCTTCTAACACGCTTCCACGCTCTTTCGAGGTTCTCTCGGTCGCACACCTCCTCCATTAGTTGTTCTGTGAAAGCCGAGTTTTCGGTGACTGAGTTCGCCATGAATGGTTCGGTCTCCCCGTCGCCGCGTGCCGGGGCTTCACCCCGGTCCCTCGGTTCCAAGGCCAGCACTCGCTGGTTGTTCTGCCGCTTTCTATTCACGAGATACCAGTCCTACTTGCTCTCTCAATCGTTCGGGCCTTCAGCCATCGTTTCCGGCTCTGCCTATCTGTTTCTCCACCTTTCGGCCTTGGAGTGCCTCAATAGCTTTGCCGACAGCCTGACCTAATACGCCCTCAGCTGAGCTCTGCCCGGTGGTCAGACGGCCTTGCGGCCGTCTCAGTCGCCCGAGGGCGACACCGGGCAGATCTCCCGGGGTAAGCTCAATCGCCTTCGGTGCACAACCGCCGGATCTACGCTGTGTGCCCCGAAGGGCGCGTGTCACCAGTGGAGGAGGAATCCACCCGGATAATTGTCGATAAGTCTGGTAGCTGACGAGCAGGTTGGTTGGGTAACCGGCTGATCTGAAGCCTCGTGACAAAGGTCGCCTTGGGCGGCTGAGCGATCCAGCGGGCCGTAATGTGAGTGAATCCTGAGCAGGCCTCGAAAGTGAAGATGCGGATGCCGACCCGCCAGCGTAACGGGGAAGGCCGCACGGATGGGGAAGCAATCGACGTGAGCACCTGTCCGATCCGCCGGGGTAATGGGAACGGCACGCTGGAAGGGTGATGCGGGTAACGGGGGAGACCCGTTGCGGCGAGGGTAGCGGCCTCAACGTCGCGTTAAGGCGGCGGCCCCGACGGGAGTCGGACAGGGACGTAGTACCGATGAAGCCGGGTAACTCTGGTGGAGGGAAGGACCCTGACTTCTGGAGCGCTGACGAAGAGGGTGAGGATCAGGTGATTGGCGATGAGCCTTGAAACACCGGTAAAGATCAGGAGCCTTCAGAGGAGGCTGTATTGCAAGGCGAAGGCAGAGCCCGCCTTTCGTTTCTACCTGCTCTACGACAAGATCTGTCGAGAAGACATTCTGCGCCACGCCTATGCACTGGCCCGCGCCAATGCGGGAGCGCCGGGAGTGGACGGAGAGAGCTTCGCGGCGATTGCGGCGGCGGGCGAAGAGAAATGGCTGGCGGGCCTGAGACAGGAACTGACCACGAGGACGTACCGGCCGGCACCGGTGCGGCGTGTGATGATCCCGAAGCCGGGGGGCGGCGAACGCCCGCTCGGCATCCCGACGATCCGGGATCGGGTGGTTCAGAGCGCTGCGAAGTTGGTGCTGGAGCCGATCTTTGAAGCGGACCTGGAAGACAGCGCTTATGGCTATCGGCCCGGTCGCGGTGGAACCGACCCTGTCAAGGAAGTGCACCGGCTGCTGGGCCGGGGCTACACCGACGTGGTTGACGCCGATCTATCGAAGTACTTCGACACGATCCCGCATTCGGAACTTCTCAAATCGGTGGCGCGACGCATCGTCGATCGGCACGTCTTGCGGCTGATCAGGATGTGGTTGAAGGCGCCGATCGAGGAGACGGACGGCGATGGTGGGGGACGGCGGCGCATGACGGGAGGCAAGCGCAACACGCGAGGCACGCCGCAAGGCGGGGTCGCAAGTCCGATGCTTGCCAACCTGTATATGAACCGCTTCCTGAAGCACTGGCGAACAACCGGACGCGGCGAGGCATTCTGCGCACATGTCGTCTCGTATGCCGACGACTTCGTCATTCTCAGTCGCGGACATGCGGCTGAGGCGCTGGCGTGGACGGAGGACGTGATGACCCGGCTCGGGCTGACGCTCACGAGGCCAAGACCACGTTGAAGGATGCCCGCAAGGAACGCTTCGACTTCCTTGGCTACACGTTTGGGCCCGAGTACCACCGCAAGACGGGTCGCCGATACCTGAGCGCGAGCCCTTCCAGGAAGAGCGTCCAGAGGCTCAAAGGCAAAATCGATGGGCTTCTGGTCTCCGGCAACAAAGATCCGTGACCTGAGGTACGCACCAGCTGAACCGACTTCTGCGCGGCTGGTCGAGCTACTTCAGCTACGGCACGCGGCTGATGGCCTACCGGGCGGTCGACAATCACGTCTATGATCGCGTGCGACACTTCCTGCGAAGACGGTGCAAGGTGCAAGGACGCGGCACACGAAGGTTCCCCGCTGACCATGTCTTCGGGCCCGCCGGTGTGCTGCGGCTCCGCCGCGTGCATCTGGGGCCGCTGCCGCGTGCCATGTGATGAAACCAGTCGGAAAGCCGGATGCCGGAAATCGGCACGTCCGGTTTGATGAGCGGGGAGAGGAAACGGGACGTTGCCGCACGGCCCAAGTCACCGCGCCTCTCCTCGACTCTACTCGCATCCTTGATGGAGCTGGACTTCGCGATGTGTCGCCCGCTCGTCCGACGCTTGCGCCTCATATCCGGTTTTTGTTCATCGGCTCGCACCTTTGATCCACGCTTCCTTCAGACTCCGCCTCGCGACGGCAGCCCTTGCGTTTCACTAACCCTTCACCTCCATCAGGTTGGGTGGAAGACTTTCACTTCCGAGCTATTGAGCATGCCCGGCACACAACGAAGCCGCTGCCGCGGCGTGAGGCGTAGATCGCCGCTGAGAGGATGTGGGTGTTGCAGCCCCCCTCAGACAGGAGTATCGAGATGCCCGATTTGAGCCCTCTTCGCCGCCGCATGATCGAAGACATGACCGTCCGCAATCTGTCGCCGGCGACGCAGCGATCCTACATCAGCGCGGTTTCGAAGTTCAGCCGCTATTTTGGCCGATCGCCGGATCGATTGGAACTGGAAGACGTCCGCGCCTTCCAGGTGCATCTGGTCTCGACCGGCATCTCATGGCCGGCGCTGAACCAGATCGTCTGTGCGCTACGGGTTTTCTACGGCGTCACGCTCGGCGAGGCGCTGATCCCGGAACTCATTCCCTATCCGCGAGGACCGCGCAAGCTGCCGGTCGTGCTCAGCGCCGACGAAGTGGTTCAGTTCCTCGAGGCCGTGTCCAGCCTGAAGAGCCGCGCCGCGCTCACCACGGCCTATGCGGCCGGACTCAGGGCCTCCGAAGTCGCGGGACTGCGGATCGAAGACATCGACAGCGCCCGCGGCGTCATCCAGGTGCGCCACGGCAAGGGCGCGAAGGATCGCAACGTGATGCTGTCGCCCCAGCTGCTGGGCATCCTGCGCACCTACTGGCGGCTCGCCCGGTCGCGGCTTTATCTGTTCCCGGGACGCGACGAAGACCATCCAATCGATCAGACCGTGTTGCATGCCGCCTGTCGGTCGGCGGTGAAGCCTGCGGGCTTGACCAAGCGCCTCACGCTGCACACGCCGCGCCACAGCTTCGCGACACATCTTCTCGAGAACGGAACCGACATCCGGATCATCCAGGTTCTGCTCGAAACAACGACAAACTGCCCGCCAACAGCCGATCGAGGGGCGGATCATGTATCCGTTTCATCGCCCGCTATGGCGCGACCGTACTTGTTCAGAGACGATTCGCCTATCGCGGCGTTGATCTGGTCGTCATTCCGCAGCCTGACGGGTCGGTTGCCTGCATCCCGGCATGGATGACGCACGAACCTGCAGCGCGCTTCATGCTGTTGGCCGAGCCGCAGTTTTCTCTTGAAACCCTGCGCTCGCTGCGCGCGGAGACCGATGCGCTTCTAGGCTTTCTCCGGTCCGACTCACGGCAGGAGAGAGACGGAAATGACACACCAATTCGAAAATCCCCAACTGGGCCTGTTCGACGAGGGCGAGCCTCGCGTCGTGCTGGAACCAGCACAGAAGGTTGTGCTGGCGATGCTGATGCAGGTGTTGCTGCGCGAGATCGCGACAGCGCTTGCAAGCGGGGAGATCAGCGATGACCAAGATCACATCTGAACATCTTGCACGAAGCGTACGTTTACATCCGTCAGTCGACGGCCGACAGCTGGTGCACAATCACGAGAGCCGGCGCAGACAACATGGGCTTGCGGATCGTGCACGCCAGCTCGGTTGGGTTAGTGTCGAGGTGATCGATGATGATCTCGGTCGCTCCGGTGGCGACGTCAACCGCCCAGGTTTCGAGCGCTTGCTGACGGCGATCTGCGAGGGCCAGGTCGGCGCTGTGCTCGCGATCGAGGCATCGCGCCTCGCCCGCAATGGCCGTGATTGGCATACGCTGATCGAGTTCTGTGGATTGGTCGGAACTATCCTCCTCGACGAGGACGTAATCTACGATCCTCGCCACCCCAATGATCGTTTGCTGCTCGGAATGAAGGGCACGATGAGCGAGCTTGAGCTGTCGCTGTTCCGCCAACGCTCCAGGAGGATTGAAGCAGAAGGCGCGGCGCGGCGCGCTATTCCTCGGCGTTGCGGCAGGCTACATGAAAAACCGGTCGCGACCGCATCGAGAAGGAACCCGATCAGCGGGTGCAGGATGCCTTGCGGCTCGTCTTCGCAAAATTCTCGGAGTTCCAGAGCGTACGTCAGGTGCATCTGTGGCTCAGAGACGAAGGCATCGAGCTGCCCGCCAAGTCGCGTGACGAGGTAGGACGCTCCATTGTCTGGAAGCGGCCGCTTTACAACACCGTGCACAACATCCTCACCAATCCGGTCTATGCTGGCGCCTATGCCTTCGGGCGCACGATGAGCAAGGTCATCGTGGAGGACGGGCGAAAACGCGTGCGGCGCGGACTTCGGCGCTCCCGCGCGGAATGGGACGTGCTGCTCAAAGATCAGCACGAAGGCTACATCACACGGGAGGTTCGAGATGAACCAGCGGGTGATTGCGGATAACGCGACTGGAAAAGGCAGCGGCATCGCGCGCGGGGCGGCACGGCGGGGCGCGCTCATTGTCGCGGGCCTGCTCAGATGTGGCCATTGCGGCCGAAAACTGTACGTGGGCTACGGCGGCAAGTCTGGCCGCTACTACTGCCAAGGCGCCGTCGTGAACCATGGCACCGAGCGGTGCATCTCCTTCGGAGGCCTCACAGCGGATCAGGCTGTCGCTACGGAGCTTCTGCATGTCCTGAGGCCACTCGGCATGGACGCTGCGGTCAGGGCGTTCGAAGCTCAGACCACTGAAATGTCTGCGGCTCGGCGGCAGCTCGAGTTGGCACTCGCTCAAGCACGTTACGAGACTGCCCATGAGCGCCGACAATACGACAGTGTCGATCCTGCCAATCGGCTGGTAGCGGGCGAGTTGGAGCGCCGCTGGAACGAGGCGCTACAGGCGGTGCATCGGATCGAGAGTGAAATCGGCAGCACTGGACGCGAAAAGGCCGCAGCCGTTAAGCGAGAAGGAGCGCGAGCACCTGATGCAGCTCGGTGCAGACCTGGAGCGCGCCTGGTCGCATCCGGCCGCGAGTGCTGCGACTCGCAAGCGGATCCTACGCGCGGCACTGCATGAGATCATCGCGCGCATCGAGAACGGCTTCATCGAAATGGTGCTGCATTGGCAGGGCGGCGATCACACAGCGCTGAAGCTCAAGATGAATACCGCTGGTGAGCATCGCTGGACAGCTCCTGAGGACACCGTGACCCTGGTCCGGCAGCTGGCGCGCCAGATGCCCGACAAGCAAATCGCACGATTGCTCAATCGCGCCGGCAAGCCGACGGGGCGCGGCAATGGCTGGACCCAGGCACGCGTTTGCTCGTTTCGCAGCCATTATGGCATTGCGGTTCATCGCGAGAGCGAGTGGGCCGAGCGTGGCGAGATCACGCTTGAAGCGGCGGCGCAAATCCTTGATGTGAGTGTCATGACGGCGCTGCGCATGGCCCGGCTCGGCATTATCAAGGGACGGCAGGTATGTCGCGGTGCGTCCTGGGCATTCAAGGCCGCGGGCATTGCCGCTTATCGCGCGCAGAACGCCGCGCATCGTCCGCTAACAGCCGATCCCCGCTCAGCAGCCCTTTGACTTTCAATGACATAGAAGGAGAGCATTATGGTGCGTGTCCGCTCGGACAACTACCTCGGATCGACCGCGCGCTACGCACAGGTTGCGACCAATCTGCTCGCCCGCACAACCAGCCCATTCGATGGGCTCTCCATCACGGTGATCCCACCCGACTGAGCTGCGCATATGCGCCCCGTGCTTGAGGTGGCGGACATCTTCCGCCGCCACGGCGCCGCGTTTCGTGCCGCGCAGGACTCTCGGCTTTCATCCGACCAGCGCCGTGTGATGGCGGCCATCGAGGCGTGCCGCACAGCGGCGCTCGGAAGCCATGTCGAGCGGTGCGACGACTGCGGCCTGGTTCGCGTCGCCTGCGACACCTGTCGCGATCGGCACTGTCCAAAGTGCCAAGCCCTAGCACGCGCCCAATGGCTCGCTGATCGCCAGTCCGACCTGCTGCCGGTCCCCTATTTCCACGTCGTCTTCACCGTGCCTGCGCCCGTGGCCGCCATCGCGCTGCAGAACAAGGCGGTGGTCTACGACATCCTGCTCAAAACGGCAGCCGAGACGATCCGTCTCATCAGCGCCGACCCGAAGCATCTCGGTGCCGAGACCGGGATGATCGCGATTCTCCATACCTGGGGCCAGACCCTGACGCATCATCCGCATGCACATTGCCTCGTGCCGGGCGGCGGGATCGCCCCTGATGGAAGCTGGATTCATTGTCGCCCGGCTTCTTCCTTCCCGTTCGTGTCCTGTCACGATTGTACCGTCGGCTATTCCTGGAGCGCCTGCAGGCGACGTTCGATAGCACCAAGCTTCAGTTCTTCGGCCACCTTGGTCACCTCGCCGAACCGGCGGCATTCGACCACCATCTCAACGCCCTCCGCAAGCTCGAGTGGGTCGTCGATGCCAAGCGTCCCTTCGGCGGACCAGAACAGGTTTTGGCCTATCTCGGGCGCTACACCATCGCGTTGCGATCGCCAACGGCCGGCTCCTTACCTGTGAGCAGGGCCACGTCCGCTTTCGCGGGAAGGATTATCGCGCCGGCAACAAATCCAAAGTGATGACGCTCGAGACTGAGGAGTTCATTCGTCGCTTTCTGCTCCACCTATTGCCGAAGGGGTTTCGCCGCATCCGTCACTTTGGGTTCCTGGCGAACGCCTGCCGCGCCGCCAACCTCGTGCGCATCCGAGCGGCGCTCGAGGCGCCAGAGCCGCCTCCGCCTGCCAAAGCTGTCGACTACCGCGAGCGCTCCGCCATCCTCACTGGTCATCGCCTCGATTTGGCCCGTCTGCGGAGGCCACATGGTCGAGATTGCCCTTGTGCAGCGCTCGCAAACACCTCGTTGCGACACATCATGACCAGCTGTAGCGCGACCTCGCGGGCAAGTGCTTTTTTAGACATTTCGTCCTCCGGGAACGGTGCGGTCATATGTCCGGCCTTTCAGCGCGGTGGTGGACCGCTGGCCTCGATGAAATTCGCGATGCGAGGGGCTGATCAATCTGACGCGCTTTAAGCGCATTGTCGCGCCGGCCTCTCTCGCCTCGGGATTTCGTCCCGTGGGGTCATCGTCTAGTTGTGCACCTCGCCTCTGTCCGGCTACGTGCCGGGCAGGCTGTTCTGGTCGTCGTTCGGCTCAGGCACGTGCTGCGCCGCTTGCCACGCCAGTATTTCGATAGCTTCCGCCCTTGGTGAGGAGCGCCCAGATGATCCTCGTGATCTTGTTGGCAAGCGCGACCGCGACTACCGTGAAAGGCCGTCGCGCTAAAAGCGCGATTAGCCATCTCGGCGCTTTCTCGTTGCCCTTCACGCGTCGCAAGACCGACGTCGCGCCACAAACAAGCAGCGAGCGGAGCGTCGGATTCCCCATTTTCGATATGCCGCCGAGCGGTTCCTTGCCACCGCTAGAATGGGGCTTTGGCGTCAGTCCCAGCCAGGCGGCGAAGTGACGGCCGGATTTGAATCCTTCAGGATCCGGGACCAGCGCTTTGACGGAAGCCGCCGTGATCGCTCCAACGCCCGGAATTGTGATCAGCCGCCGCATGTCCTCGTCACGTTTCACCTCGCCG
>NZ_JADPIS010000036.1:0-10705 GCF_023073025.1 Bradyrhizobium sp. 76 | reverse complement strand
AGATTGCCGGAGCAAAGTTAGCCGCGTTACAGCAGGGGCGCCGTCCCGTTTGAAGGCAGCCGCGAGCAGGCCGTTGGCGGAATACCAGCCAGCGATTGGCCCTGTTGCGGCTTTAGGCTATTGATCAAAGTTTGCCGCGATTTGCTCAGGGCGCGCCATCGTCTCCCGACCAGCTCGCGCAAGCTCCCAACATCTGGTACCCGGTCGGTGCCCAATCTGGGCGCACTCCGATTCCGAGTAATTCGTGGGAAGTGGCGCATTCCGCACCGGGCACTCCGTAGGGTGTGAGTTTGCTCCTCAGGATGGTTGTTTGTCTCGAAGCTCCCTCCTTCAGGAGCTCAAGGCGGTCCGGTATTCACGATCAGATATTCTGCTCAAGGGACGGGTCTCGAATCCGCCACGAAAGCGAGCAATGTGAGCGGAGCCTCAAGCCCGCGAATCCGAATGCTGTCAGTTCTAAATACAAAATGATGTTGAGCCGCCGGGGGAAGCTGCTTCTGTGCGCGCTCGTATTTAACGGCCTCGTGTGGGCGTTTATTGGGTGGGTGATCTGGCGGCTGAGCTAGATAAAATGAACCAGCAGTAAATGCACCAATCCGGATGCGATCCAGCCCAATAGGCAGATCCAACCGAAGCGCAATGCCAATACCAAAGCGCCGAATGCGGCTAGAAGCCAGTTCCAGTCAATACTGACGTTTGATCAAGGCATCGCATTGGCGGTGACGACAAGGTTCTATTTCGACTGTCAGGAGGCCGGGCAACGACCAACCAACACGGAGGGAGCTCCTGAGCGTCGAAGAAGCAAAGCATGGGGCGTTTCTAGTGGTTGCAACGAACTGCACCACCAAGAAGCGCTAGCGCTTCGATTTCCTCTTGCTCTTCTTCGCGGTCTTCTTAGGGTGCTGCATTCTTGGCGACCTTCTTGGGCGCCTTTTTAGCCGCTTTCCTGGCAAGCTTCTTCGCCCCCGCAGCTGCGACTTCTTGCGACGAAAGATCGGCGGTGGAACAGAGGTCGGCTTCGGTCGCTTCAGGAAGGTAGATTTGTTGGTTGGTCTCTCCGGCAGTCACATCGGGCGTGCGCTTTACAGCATCTGCAGCAGCGGTTCAGGCGGTGTCCACAACTGTCTGGCAATTCCTTCAAGTAATGATTTTTTTGCCATCGGGCCCTCCTCAGTCGGGGCAAGATTCTCATCTTTTGTTTCGGTGGGGGATTGATACCCATGCTGGCACGTCCCAAGAAGGGCTCAGCAATGACAGCACAACCCCGAGGCCCCCGGGATTGCTTGCGCAGCTGCGAACCAGAACTAGGTAGGCGACCTCAGCTTTGGAAGGGTGATAAAAGCTGAGGCCACCGCCAACGCTCGGGATGGAGGCGAATCCAAACCAAGGCTGAGCAGTGGTATGCTGCCTCTAAGTTGAAGCCGGTCCACTTGTGAACACCGGCCGAGGATTGATTGCCCGTGCTTTACAAGCTGTAAACGCCCGGGCGCCCAAACTCTTTCTTCGCTATCCTTGCTGTAGAGCCGACTAGAATCAGGCGATCTCTCCTTGCAGTCTCCTCGAAGGGTTTTCGAGGCATCAACCATCAATCCAGTTGTATCCCTCTTTCAGTACCTTTCGCTCCGGGCTTTCGGAGAAAGCGGCGCCGGCAATGATTTTCTCCCTGGCCGCAGCCGGCTCGGCATCGACGGCTTGTTAAGGGTGCTCAAAGCTGCGGTTCCCTATTAGACGTCCGAACTACCAACGAGCTGCACCCGCAGTGGTGTTGGAGGACCGGGCCAACTTGACCAATTTTAGGAACCGGCGTCGCGTTGCCAAGTTTTTCCGGCGTGTTTCATGGGCTTGGACAGGGTGATGGGGACGAAACAGATTGCGACCGCCACTGCAATTGCGGCGATCCTCGCGTTGGAGATCGGATGGATCGCTGCTTTGGACTGGGCGGCGCGCCACCTCGCGCTGTTTGTTCTGTGAACTGCGCACCGGCAGGAACGGCTGACAGCCCCTTTCGTGAACGCATGCGCAGGTGCCTGCAGCGCGCGCAGCCCGGGTGCAGCCCTGTCAACTCCAAAGCGGCAGCCGGCGGCGGAGGCAGGCCCGCAGTGCTTTTCGATGCCGTGGACGCGCGTGCGTGCTGGCTTGCCGGCCCTTCCGAGCGGGTAGGACCATCCAAGGGTTGGCTGCTGTGACGTACCGTTAAGGAGTTGGAGAGTGCGCGTGAGGGAGGGCACGCACACTTTGAATCCATAACGAAACGTTCAGGGGCCACGAGCCCCCGACCAGCATAATGACAAGTAAGGCGCTACCGACCTCCAAGTGAGGTGCCGTCATTCAGATTTGCAGGCTCCGAGCGGCGACGGGAGCAGCAGGAACAAATCGGTGTCCGCTTCGCTTACATCTGGCATGAAACAGACATTCGCATACCTGGTAGCTACCATGCTCTCGATGGTTACGGCCGCAGCTCACACCCAGGGTATTTCGAACGCTCGTGATGGAAGAGGCAACCTCATCGAGCGAGGTGCGACCACGCGGACTTATCCGAGCGTCCCGATGGCAAACAGCTCTATGCCGCCGGCTCCAGTGGAGGGGTACGTCGTGGTGGTTCCGCGTCCCCGAACCGTAGTCATCAGACCCCACCGCTGATCCGCTGAGTTGTTTTGAGCCGCCAAGGCCACCGCAGCGGCCGTCGCGAATTAAGCAGTCCGCGGGGTCGGCGGGTTCTCTGGCGCACCCAATCGTCGGGCAGCATCCGCGCTTGCAACCGGCGCGTGGTGCCGGCTAGAGTCTCGGCGCGCTGGTGACGTTAAAGCCGACCATTGCGGTGCGAACATTTCGGAGCTTGCGCCTTTTTCATAGTATCTGCCGAAGCAATTGTAGCGCTCAGGTAAGCCCGCGAACCTACTAAATCGCGCAGCGAGCCACTATTGCTGAACTACGGGGCCAATTTCGCCTCGCACTCAGGGAGCGTAACGAAAACAATAGCACAGGCGAGCCAGCTGGGCGCGAGCGGCGGTGCTGCAGGTATCGCCGGCGGCAATCGCCCGTTTATTCGTGACTTCGAAACGCTTTCATGTTCGCGTCGGGCAATAATGAAGCTCGCTCATCGTGTGTGATGGGTGGAAACACCAACGTGGCGAATAACTGCATCGCCTGTCTCGGGCCTTCAAAACGCACGGAAGATGTCGCCGGAGGAAGGTGCTGGGATCGAGTTACCGACAAAGCTGCACTGCCACGTTCAGGATACTTTGAAAAGAGACCGAATCATCAGCGATTGTCGTCTCGTTTGGTCCAGTGATGCTCGCATCGGGATCGTGTTCAAACCCGATTGAGTAGGTTGTTGGTCTCAGCCCAGAATCGCGCGCCTCTCCAAATCTCGGGTGCGCATTCTCGTTATTCGGCATCGAGGCATCATGCGCAGGGGCTGCTGGGCTGTGGTGCCGGTCGAGGCCATGACATACTTGGATGCTTGTTCATCCGGCAAGTCAGCCGGCGCGATGCCGTGCAGGATCTTGCTAGCGTAGAGTTCTGAACCTCGAAAACCACTAGATCTGCGGTCATCAGGTGACGCGCCAACTTGGCCGAGCGAACCAAACCTCGAGGCCGCTAACGACTGGTCGCAGCTGTTTCTCGGAGGAGCTGGCGCCGTTCGGCGCCGCGCGACGCCGATCCGCGGACGCCTGCAGCTGTGTCGCTTCTGAAACCCGCATCATATTGAGGAATATCGACCATGATCCTCATAAAGCGGCCGATCAAGGTCGGCATGCGCGCGCGGCTGCGCGGGTGAAAAAGACCGACATGGCCGCGAAGGTTAACATTGCGATGTCGTGCTAAGCTCGACTGAAAGCACGAAGGAGGTCGTGCGCGAGTTTTAATGCAATAAGATATTAGGGAGTACGAGTTAACGTGTCTGCCCATCTCGATTGATCAACGACGATTTGAACGGCTTGCCGCCCCTGTAACCATTGAGGTATGCGCAATGCCATCGGCCATCGCAATGATCGTCGCGGCTTACGTCAAGATAAAGGATCGGCGTTCGCTGGAGGATTTGCTTTCACGCCGGCGCAAATCAATGGGCGACCTGAAGACAATCACCGGTATCAATCCCGACCTAGCCTCTGAGGCGCTCCAATACGATATCGAGGTAATTGAAGCCGGTCTCGAGCAGCTCAAACCTCCGCCAGGAGAATTACCGCAGGGCCGGCGGTGATGCTGCGCATTGCCGATGCCCCGCTGCCCCGTCCCAAGTTGTCGCGGCACCTGCCGCCGGGCGGCGACTGGGCACACGATCCCGATAACCCGTATAGCCGCAGTAACCTACGGCCGCGTTCTGGGGCTGTCCCCGGTGCGGGCGCAATTTCGTGCTGATGTTCGGAATCGGCTTCTGAGCCGCACCACTTGGTTTTCGTGCCCAACCGGCCCAAGCAGTATTCGCTTTTGGCGGGCGTCGCGATTGCTATAGTGACCGAGACGCAGCGCAGACGATACGTCCCGGACGCTCTATGCCGCCGATTAGAAGGCATAGCAACATCTATCCACCCCTCTACAGTGCGCCGCGCAAGCAACAGGAATTGCATCGATTTTACTGGAGCATCTCCACGTGGGCGTGATTTTCTACGGCCACTTACTACAAGTGCGTTGGCTTTCTCTCCATCGCTGGCTCGAAGCTGCTTTTGTCAGCCGGACTACCGCAAATAGGAATGGCTTTGCTGGTCCCATGTGACCTTGCCCCAAGTTTTATCCAGTTTTGAGTTCGCTCCGGCAGTTGGACTTGCCCTCTTGGGCGGTAGGAGCGACGGGAGCTGGCGCGGAGCCTTCGGCATAGCGCAGCGCCAGATCCCGGCGCGGGTGGCAGGTCATGGCGAACTCGGACGGGGTTCTCCATCGGAGCTGCGAGTGCGGTCGTGTGTGATTGTAATCGGCCCGCCAGCATCGCTCAATGCTGATTTCCTCAGGAAAGGCCTTGCAGTAGCGGTGGTGCCACCGTGCTTCCGCGCCGCGAAACCGACCCCTCTGACCCCGCTCGTCATTCGTCCCCGTAGATTCAGGAGGGCCCGATCCGCTAACGCTTGCGCACCAGCAAAGTCCAAACAGGGGACGCACCGTCCCAGCCGCGAAGGCGCCCCGACAGCCGCACCTTCAGCCCGGCTTCCGTGATCCGCTCGACAACAAGATGCAGCGCGATCACGTCACCCTCTGACAGCTCCACACACCCACGCTTCCGCGACCACACCGCGCCCGGGAAGCGAAACAAGTTCGCCTTCAGCCATCGACCGCTTGGCTCCGACAGCGGTTGTAAGTCGACCTGAGCGCCAGCCCTAGGCCGCAGCCTAACATCTGCCCGTCGCAGCCAATTCGGCATCCAACCCATGCTAATGACTAGCCGTTACTTTTCACGTTTGTCCAGGCTTCATCCGTCTGAATGGATTCGCGCGCCCGAAGCCGAGGACGTCCGCTCTTTCAAAGTAGACCGGAAGTTTGCAGCCCCGCGCCGAATCGGCGCCTAGGGCCCTCAGCTGAAGGTCCCTGAAAGAAGTGTCTCGTCGGCTGTCAGGGCTAAACCGGACGTCGATCCGATGGGCCTCTACTGCCGCTTGTGACCGATTCTTGTTGCAATATTCGGTTAAGACAAGTCACGAAGCGCAAGCGTCACGAATCTCGGCGAGATCGATCCATGATAGGCCGTCTGAAGAATGACCGAGGTCAAGTGTCTACGAGTTTCGTCTTGGCGACGCCTCATCTGGTGCGGAAGATCGATGCTGCTCTCCATCTGTCCTGGCTTCGCGGTGAACTAGCATCTCACTATTCGTCAAATGGGGCGCCCGTCGATTGATCCGGAACTGATGATCCGGATGCTGGTCGCGGAGTATGTCTTTGCGATCCGCTCGGAACGGCTGATCTGCAGTGAAATGCAGGTGAACCTCGGTTCTGCAATCTCGGTATCGAGCGCTATCCCCGATCATTCGGCGTTCTCGCGCGCCCGCAACGAGGGCTTCCGTGATGGAGATGTTCTCCGCCGCGTGTTGGAACGGATTGTTGAGACATGCATTGCCGCCGGTCTGGCCGATGGCGAGGGGTTTGCAGTCGATGCAAGCTTGATTGCGGCCGATGCGAATAAGCAACGCTCGATCGCAGGTCAGTACTGGCGCAGGGATCGCGATCCGAGCAGATCTAGCCGCGCGGTGAAGGAGTATTTGGCAACCCTCGACGATCCGGCGTGGGGCGCCGACGTCTCGCCATCCGATCCCGGCAGCGCAGTGGACCGGCGCTCACAAGGGACCGGCATTTCTTCGCGTACTCCGAAAACTATTTCATCGACATGCGGCGTCATTGATGTCGAGGGCTCCCTCGCCATTTGTCAGGCCGAGGTCGGTGCAGCAAAGACCATGATCAAACGGACCGAGGACGCTTTGGTCTCAAGCCAGAGCGACTTGTCGCGAATACCGCTTACAGAGCGGCTCCCATACTGAACTGGCTTGTCGAGGAGAAGGGCATCGCGCCGTATATCTCAGAAAGTCGAAGCGCGATGATGGCACCTCCTCGCGGAGCGACTTTCGATATGACCCGACCGGCGACGTTTACCACCGCCCGGGTGGTAAGCGGCTTAGGACGAGCGGTACCGTGCACGAGAAACCGCAGTGCTGCCCAAAGGAAGCATCACGCAAGATCCCGCGCGATATCCATGAGCATGCCCGAGACGTTGCCCGGTCGTTCGCTGGCGCCGAGGCCTTCGAGCTCTCTCGGCGTCAGCGCAAGAAGATCGAGAGATCGAGATGAGGTTCGCACAGTTGAAGCGCATCCTGAAGCTTGGTCGGCTCCGATTGCGCGGCCCGCAAGGTGCTCAATATGGGTTTTGTTCCAGCCGCCATCGCAGAATCTGAGCCGGTTTGCATCGGTGGTCGCATGTCCGCCACCGCTCAGCTCTGGGCATCGCGTAGCGTTGCGTCGAAGTCGCGTAAAATGCGTCAGGGCCAGCGCTTCAGAGCGCGGCTCAACGAACGGCCCAGCGGCCAAGTCCATTGCAGCCGACTTTTGCAACAAAATCGACCCAAAAGAAGACATCGCACCAGGTAACGGCGAAAAGCCCTTATTTTTTAAGCTTTGACAACTGATCTGAGTCTTAGCGATCTCGCACTCAGCAAACAGTTGCTGGATCGGCCGCGCCCCCCACGGGCTACCGTCTCCCTAAGCTCTTCGAACTAGCGGTTGTGGCCGGGTGGCGACACTGTCACAAGATCGCGTACGATCTTGTCTGAGGTAACGCCTATGCTGTGTGGCACGCCGGAAGGAACAGGTAGGTGCCACCGGTAGCGCAAAAGGCGTTCCTTACCGACCCGTCCAGTCGCATTCGCCGATCGTTTAGTCGGGGGAACCGTTTTCCTTCGGCTCTTGCAAGAACTTAGGCACGTGTCCGCGGTCGCGCAGGGCGGGGCGTTCGGATGGATCGCGGCCGACTTTGGATTGCAGCTCGACGAGGTCAGTGAAGACGTCGGCCTGGCGGCGCAGCTCGTCGGCGATCATCGGCGGCTGGCTCGCGATCGTGGAAATCACGGTGACCCGCACGCCGCGGCGCTGAACGGCCTCGACCAGGGAGCGGAAATCGCCGTCACCGGAGAACAGCACCATCTGGTCGATGTGCTCAGCGAGCTCCATTGCGTCCACGGCGAGCTCGATGTCCATGTTGCCCTTGACCTTGCGGCGTCCGGAGGCGTCGATGAACTCCTTGGTCGCCTTGGTGACGACGGTGTAGCCGTTGTAGTCCAACCAGTCGATCAGCGGGCGGATCGAGGAGTATTCCTGATCCTCGATGGTCGCGGTGTAGTAGAATGCCCGCAACAGCGTCCCGCGGCCCTGAAACTCCTTCAGCAGGCGCTTGTAGTCGATGTCAAAACCTAGAGTTTTCGCCGTCGCATAGAAGTTAGCTCCATCGATGAAGAGCGCGACCTTATCGGTAGGTGAATGGAACATCTGCAGGCTTTCGGTGAGGCAGGTCGGGGTTAAAGACATCCCGGAAATTCGCGTCACAAAATTTTTGGTCGCATTCTATAGGAATGGCCACGAAGGTCGTCGAGTAGCGTCAAACGTTTCAAGCTTCAACTAATATCAGAAACATCTGGGCGTGAAACCCTACCGTAGCCCCAAAAGTCGTCTCGTCAGATTTGTAATGTATCCTATCTAATTGAAGTGCGCATTTGAGGTTTCTATGGATGAATGCTGGCGATTTTGATCTTTCGATCTGTCGATACCTAGGCGCGGTGGTGCCTGGCGATGGTCTGTCATTGACCGGTCAGGCAACCCTTTGTTGACTGGCAGCGAGTGCAGTAGGACTGCTGCTCGTTACAGGGCCACCAGGCGATCTTCCAGATATTATTGACTGCTCCCTATCGAAACCAAATCTTCAGCAGTCTAGTCGCTCGCCTCGAAGATTGAGGTACCAAGCACCTTCCCTGATCCAGGGAGAACGCGCGGGTTAATCGACGAGGGGCTAATGGACGAACGCGCCGGTCTAACGAGCTGCGTGAGGGGCTGAAGATGTCCCATGAGGTCAAAGTTGATCAGAGGCGCGGTAAGAGCAGCGGAAACGGCGCATGTGATCACTGCATTTTTCGCCCGAGGTCTCTCAGGAGCGAGTGGAGAAAATCACTCGCATGGTCGTACCGCGTGCCGCCGCTCGCGAGTTCACGGGCGCGCGGCCCCACTACACTACCGACGGTTTCTGGACCGAGTAGATCAGCTTTCTCAGACCATTGTTGAAGTAGGCGATCAGGAATGTATTCCGCAGACCCGAACAACCTCAACAGGCATTCCTCCGCTTCGGCTTTGTGATCGTGATGAGCTTTCGCCGCGTAGAAAGCGAATAGTCCCCGAAAAGCATCACGGGAAACGGCTGGTTTTGCCATTGCAATGTCCCCGCAGAATTGAATGCCCAACGAAGAGGCCACCTAAAGGGCGGCCTCAGGAGTTCACTAGGCTGATCTAAATAACACGTACTAAAACGCCTGCCGCGGCCTTGCCGTTGCTTCAGAACCCGGGTGTAAATAGATGCGAGATGAACGCCAGCCCCGGTCACAGGAGCATGCCAAGATGATTCGCTTCTGCCAACTAGAATCTGACGACTGCCGGGAAATTCTGGCAACCTCAAACCTTGTTAGTTTATTTGACGTACGAGTCGAGCCGTTCGGCGAGCCAAGTATCATGATGATCTATTCAAGCTCGAGCTCGACAACGCCGTGAGTTTGGTGAGCGACGGAGGTCGATGAAGGAAGCCCCCAGCGATGGTCGACGAATACCCCGTGGAACTTTGGTGCGATTGTCGGCGCCTCGCCTGTTGAGCCGCATCTGGCCGGAGCAATGTTCTCCGGGGGACGATTGTGAGCAGCCAAAGCATCATGGTGACTATATTGGAGCGCGAGTTGACCGCGCGGGGCGTGCAATCGTTGCGGCATTCCGAATGCATGGAGATAGTGGAAAGTTTAGTCGTTCGGTTGAAGGAACGGGACCAAGACTTAGCTGCGCGAATCGAAGAGACGGCCCCGGCTAGGAGGGTCCTGGGACAGGTAAGGCCGGGGCCGCTCCGCCAGCACGAAGGAGAGAGCTGGCGAGGCAGCAAGCCGGGCAACGATGCTAGGTTCCTACGGGCGCGCTAGTAAATCCTCGGCCCGGGTCAGGAGCCACGCAAGTACCGCTCTCGTGCAGCTCCAGCCAGCCCTTCTCAACGGCCGCACCTGATGCCGGCGCCGAACTCGGGGCCGCTTCCCTTCAGCATGAAGAGGAGGGAATAGTTGAACTTCTCAGGGTGGATCCGGGCGTCCTGTGCCACCGCGACGCCCGAAGCCAGCTGAACGAGCTGGTGGGCGCAGCCCGGATTGGTAAAAAGGCGTTCGTAACGTGCTTCATCGCTAGAATCAAAACCTCAAGCCCGTGCTTGGGCACCCCTCTGCTGGTAAACCTGTATCATGGCCGGAGCGAACGGGCGATCGGGCGACCTGGCAAGACGGCTAATGCGCCTGGGGAAAAAGCAAATTTGCTGCGGCTACATTACGCAAAAAGCGCTGTAATGCCCCCCTGAGTCGAGGGTTGCAGTATGCTATTGCTACTTCTCGCGGCCGTTCTGGTAGGCGCCCTGCTTTTCGCGGCTTTTTGCCGCTAAACCCAGCGTTAATCTGTTGCCGCAAATCCTCAGTCTGACGCCGAATCGGCACGCCAGCTAGGATAGCTTTGACTGTGCAGAGGCCGCGCGCTCACTTCTGAATTCGGAGGTGCAGCATGCTCAGCTGGGTTGCCGTGCTTTTCATTTTGGTAAGCGTTGCGGTGTTGGTTGCGCACGCGATCGATGCCATACGCTCATGGCGACCGCCAAAAAGCTGATCGCTGCTCGCCAGCTGCGACGCATGCAAGCTAGATCTCCCAAAGCTGGGCTGTTAGGCACCTCGTCCTGAACCCGGGCTAGACCCGCTTGAGGACGGCTCCTCGCAAATAAACTTCTCGGTATGAGCGCACTTCTCGCACTTGAATGCGATGAACTCCGGGCTTCCGTCCCTAGTCTCCACGCCCGCAACGATCATCGTCTTCCCGCAGAAGAGGCAGACCGGATCTTCTCCGGTGTCCAGCGGGTATATGAGGAATCCATTCTCGCTCATTGGCGCGGCACCCCCTGAAACCCGGGTTTGAACGTCTCGCAATCACGGGAAGTTCCCGACAGGCGACTATC
>NZ_JADPIS010000115.1:0-10918 GCF_023073025.1 Bradyrhizobium sp. 76 | reverse complement strand
CGATCTGACCGGTCATTATGCGCGGCTGCAGGCGCGGGGCTACGGCTACGGGCCGATGTTCCAGGGTCTGGTCGAGGCGTGGCGGGTTGGCGAAGCGGTGTATGGGCGGGCGGTGCTTGCGGAGGCGCTGTGGCCGACGGCGGACGAGTATGGCCTGCATCCGGCGCTGCTGGACAGTGCGTTGCATGTGCTGAGCTTCGACCGGGTGGCGGGTGCGGACCTCGATGGCGGTGCTGACGCTCCGCTGCTGCTGCCGTTTGAATGGTCCGAGGTGTCGCTGGCAGCGACCGGTGCGCGTGAGCTGCGGATCCGGGCGTCGGTGGAACGCAGCGGCGAGGGCGAGGCGCTGGCGCATCTGCAGCTTGCGGACGGACACGGCCGCGTTGTTGCGCATGTCGGGGGCTTGCGGCTGAAGCAAGCGAGCGAAGCGCAGATCCGGGAGGCCTCGCGCGGCGAGGCGCAGCATCTGTACCGTCTGGAGTGGCGCGCGGTCGCCTTGAGCGAGGCCGGGCAAGACAAAGCTGTGTCTGAGGCGGCACCGCTGATTGTGGGCGGCGACGGCAAGCTTGCGGCGGCTCTGGGACTTGATCATTTTGAGAGTGTTGCGGTCCTCGTGGCGCTTCTCGACGAAGGCGGCGCGATCCCGACTCAGCTCGTGTTCGACCATCTGTCAGATCCGGCTGAACCTGGCGGCAGCGTGCTTGCGGCAACGCATGCGACGGCGGAACGTGGTCTCGCCGAGCTGCAGGGCATTCTGGGCGAAGCGCGGCTGAACGAGACGGCCGTGACTTGGCTGACGCGTGGTGCGGTGGCGACGGGTCCGGATGAAGGCGCGAGCGGACTGTCGCGGGCGCCGCTGTGGGGCCTGGTGCGGAGCGCGCGGGCGGAGCATCCGGACCGGCGGCTGCAGCTCATAGATCTGGATACGGATATTGCGGGTGTCTCGTTGCTGGGCAAGCTGACGTCGACGACGTCGGAGCCTGAGCTGGCGCTGCGGCATGGTGCAGTGCTGGCGCCGCGGCTGGCGCGCACTGGCGCGGGCACATTGCAGGCGCCGGCGGCCACACAGGATTATCGCGTCGTGGTCACCGATGCCGGCCGTCTCGACGGCGTCAGCCTGGTGGCGGCGGCCGAGCTGTCGGAGCCGCTGGCAGCACATGAAGTCCGGGTCTGCGTGCGCGCGGCCGGCATGAACTTCCGCGACGTGTTGATCACGCTGGGCCAGATTGCGTCCCCCGGCATCGGGTTCGAGTTTGCCGGCGTGGTGGAGGCGGTCGGCGCGGATGTGACCTCGCTCGCAATTGGCGACCGCGTGTTCGGCTGCGGCCGCGGCTGCTTTGGCACCCGCGCGGTGACGAAGGCGGAACTGCTGGCGAAGATCCCGGCGGGGATGTCATTCGCTGAGGCGGCGACGATCCCGCTGGCCTATCTGACGGCGCTGTATGCGCTGCAGGAGCTCGGCCAAATCAAGTCCGGCGATCGCGTCCTGGTGCATGCGGCGGCCGGCGGCGTCGGGATGGCGGCGGTGCAGCTGTGCCGGCATTTTGGGGCGGAGGTGTATGGCACGGCGAGCCCCGGCAAATGGCCGGTGCTGGAACGGATGGGACTCGACGGGCGGCATATCGCCAACTCGCGTGATTTGAGCTTCGAGACGCAGTTCCGGTCTGCGACCAAGGGCGAGGGCGTCGATATCGTCCTCAATGCGCTGACGGGCGAGTTCGTCGATGCCTCGCTGCGGCTGCTGCCGCGGGGCGGCCGCTTCCTGGAGATGGGGATCGCCGACGGGCGTGAGGCGGATTCGATCGCACAAAAATACCGGGGCGTGAGCTACCATGCGTTCGTGCTGGCGACGGAGCAGATGCCGGCGCTTCTGAAGCAGATCATGGGCCTGTTCGCAGACGGCGTGCTCAAACCGCTGCCCTATGTTGCCTACGATGTGCGGCAGATGCCGGCGGCGCTGCGGCAGATGGCGCAGGGTCGGCATGTCGGCAAGCAGGTGGTGCAGCTGCCGCGGCGTCTTGCAGAAGACGGCACGGTGCTGATCACGGGCGGCGCGGGCGAGCTCGGCAGCGAGGTCGCGCGGCATCTGGTGAGCCAGCATGGCGTGCGTCATCTGCTGCTGACGTCGCGTCGCGGCATGTCCGCGCCCGGTGCGAGCGAGCTGATCATCGAGCTACAGGCGCTCGGCGCGCAGACGGTTGAAGTTGCAAGCTGCGACGTCTCCGATCGTGCCGCTGTCAGCAGCATATTGAGTGCCATCGCGCCGGAGCGTCCGCTGACGGGCGTGTTCCATCTTGCGGCATTGCTGGACGACGGCATCGTGCCGGCGCTCACCATGGAGCGGCTGGAGCGTGTGCTGCGACCGAAGCTCGATGGCGCCTGGCACCTGCACGAACTGACGGCGGAGCTGGATCTGGCGGCGTTCGTGCTGTTCTCGTCGGTGGCGGCGCTCGGCAGTCCGGGGCAAGCGAACTACGCGGCGGCGAACGTGTTCCTGGATGCACTCGCGGCGGAGCGGCGGCATCGCGGGCTGGCCGGACAGAGCCTGTTGTGGGGCCTGTGGGAGCAGCGCGGCGTCGGCATGACGGCGCATCTGGGCCGGGCCGAGCTGATGCGGATGCGCCGGCAGGGCGTGCAGGCGCTGTCGCTGCAGCTCGGGCTATCGCTGCTGGATGCGGCACAATCGCAGCCCGAGGCGATGCTGGTCCCGATCCATCTGGACGTCGGCGCCATGCAGCGCCAGTTCGGTGACGATGTGCCGGCGCTGTACCGCGGCCTCGTCCGCAGCGGATTGCGGCGGGCCTCGGCAGCCGCGAGCGGCGACACCAACAGTCTGCGGTCGCGGCTTGCGTCGATGGCGAGCGATGCGGAACGTCTGGCAGTCCTTGTGGAGTTGGCGCAGGAGGAGATCGCAGCGGCCCTGGCTTCACCAGGAGGCGCATCGGTGCCAGCCGACCAGCCACTCAAGGATCTTGGGCTCGACTCGCTGATGGCGGTCGAGCTGCGCAACCGTCTGTCGGGGCGCATCAGTGCCAAGCTGCCGGCCACGTTCGCCTTCGACTATCCGACTGCGCGCGCCATGGCGCGCCTGCTGCTGGAGAAGCTCGAACTCGACAATGTCAAGGTAGCTCCGTCGATCTGGGCGGATGAGCAAATCCGCCGGAAGCTACGAGGCGTTTCTATCGAAGCCCTTCGGAAATCGGGCCTTCTTGAGCGTCTTATGATGCAGCCGAACGATACGTCTCGGCGTGCAAGCGACGATGAATTGGCCGCGCATATTGATGATGCGGAAACGGACTCTTTGCTCAGTATCGCGTCCGAATTGCTCTGAAAAGACATGCAGCAAATGAATCAAGAAGTTCAGGATCTCAAAAACGCTCTTCGCCAGAGTCTTCACAAGATTCGGGATCTGAAGTCGTCTCTGGAAGCGGTGGAGAACGCCTCTTCTGAGCCGATCGCGATTGTGGGGATGAGCTGCCGCGGTCCTGGCGGCCTGACGGGGCCTGAGAGTTACTGGTCACTGCTGGAGCGTGGTGGCGACGGCGTTGGGCCGCTGCCGGAGCGCTGGAGCCGGGATTTGCTGCGGCGGCTGGAAGTGGTCACGGGCGGGCTGACGCAACAAGGCGGCTTTATCGACGCGGTTGCGGAGTTCGACGCGGGCTTCTTCGGCATCGCGCCGCGCGAGGCGGTGGAGATGGACCCGCAGCAGCGTTTGACGCTGGAAGCGGTGTGGGAGGCGCTGGAGCGGGCGGGCCTGCAACCGGAGGGGCTGAGCGAGAGCCGGACCGGCGTCTATCTCGGCGCGATGGCTGGCGACTACGGCACGCGCTCGCCTGAAGCGATGACGATGTGGACGGCGACGGGCACGACGTCGAGCGTGCTGGCGGGCCGCGTCTCCTATGTGCTGGGCCTCGAGGGTCCGGCGATGACGGTGGATACGGCGTGCTCGTCGTCGCTGACAGCGCTGCATCTGGCGTGCGCGGCGCTGCGGCGGGGCGAGTGCGATCTGGCGTTGGCCGGCGGCGTGACCGTGATGTCGACGCCCTCGACGCTGGTGGCGCTGGGACCTGACAACGGCATGGCGCCCGACGGCCGCTGCAAGGCGTTCTCAGCGACCGCCAATGGCGCCGGTTGGAGCGAGGGCTGCGGCGTGCTGGTGCTGAAGCGGCAGTCGGACGCGGAGCGGGACGGCGACGAGATTTTAGCGCTGATCCGGGGCTCTGCGGTGAACCAGGATGGCCGGAGCCAGGGTCTGACGGCGCCGAACGGTCCGAGCCAGCAGCGTGTGGTCCGTGCGGCCTTGTCTGCGAGCGGCGTGAGCCCCGACGAGATCGATGTGATCGAGGCGCACGGCACCGGGACCAGTCTTGGCGATCCGATCGAGGCGGGAGCCCTGGCTGCGGTGTTCGGTCCGACCCGACGGGCGGATCGTCCGCTGTGGCTGGGCTCGTCGAAGTCGAACCTCGGGCACACGCAGGCCGCGGCCGGCGTCCTCGGCGTGATGAAGATGGTGCTTGCGCTCCGTCACGAGGTTCTGCCGAAGACGCTGCATGCGGAGCATCCGAGCCGGCAGATCGAGTGGGAGGGCAGCGGGCTGTCGCTGCTGCAGCAGGCGCGTGCGTGGCCCCGTGAGGCCGCCCATGTGCGCCGTGCGGGTGTGTCCTCGTTCGGCATCAGCGGGACGAATGCGCATGTCGTGATCGAGGAGGCGCCGGCGCGCTCCACAGCTCGCAGCAGAGATGCAGACGAAGCGTCTTCGCCATCACTGTTGATTCCGCTGCTGGTATCCGGCCGCGACGAAGCCGCGCTTCGTGCACAGGCAGGCCGGTACGGAGAATGGCTGTCGCAGCATTCTGAGATCGACTTCAGTTCCGTGGTTGCGACGGCAGCGTTGCACCGGACGCATTTTGCTTCTCGCACCGCGGTCTCGGTGCGGAATGCGGGAGAGGCCGTGGAGGCACTGCGTGCGCTGGCCGAAGGCCGCCCGCATGCGACGGTGTCGGTTGGAGAGGCCAGGGGTGAGCCCGGCAAGCTGGCGTTCCTGTTCACGGGTCAGGGCGCGCAGCAGATCGGCATGGGCCGGGCGCTGCTGGAGAGCTGTGCGGCGTTCCGCGCCGCATTCGAACAAGCCTGCAGTCATTTTGACGAACTTCTGGATCTGCCGCTGCGCAGTGTGATGTTTGCGGATGAAGGCTCCGCGGAGGCGGCAAAGCTGGACGAGACGGCTTACGCACAGCCCGCTCTGTTTGCGGTTGAAGTGGCGCTGTTCCGCCAGCTCGAACAGTGGGGCATCGAGCCCGATATTCTGCTCGGTCATTCGATCGGCGAACTCAGTGCCGCGCATGTCGCGGGCGTGTGGTCGCTGAGGGATGCCTGCCGCGTGGTCGCCGCGCGCGGCCGCCTGATGCAGTCGATGCCTGCTGGCGGCGCCATGGTGGCGATCGAGGCCAGCGAAGCGGAAGTGCTGCCGCTGCTCGCAGACGGTGTCGAGATCGCCGGGCTGAACGGGCCGCGCTCGACGGTGATCTCCGGCGATGAAGCCGCCGTGCTGGCGCTGGCGGAGCGGTTCAAGGGCCAAGGCCGTCGGACCAGCCGTCTGCAGGTGAGCCACGCGTTCCATTCGCAGCGCATGGAGCCGATGCTGGAGGCGTTAGGCAAGGTGCTGGCGTCCGTCACCTTCGGCACGCCGCGTCTGCCGATCGTGAGCAATGTGACGGGACGGCTGGCGACCAGGGATGAGCTCTGCAGCCCGGAGTACTGGGTGCGCCAGGTGCGCAGTCCGGTGCGCTTCCTTGATGGCGTGCATGTGCTGGAGGCCCAGGGCGTGCGGGCAAGCCTCGAGCTTGGTCCGGACGGGATTTTGACGGGGCTTGCGGCGGGCTGCCTGTCGGAAGCATCGCCAATGCAGGTGGTGGCGGCGCAACGTCGCGGGCGCGACGGCACCGAGGCGCTACGCGGTGCACTGGGTACCCTGCATGTTCACGGGGTTGGTGTCGACTGGGCGAAGGCGGCCGGCGATCTCGCCAAGCTGCCAGTTGCCTCGCTGCCGACCTATGCATTCCAGCGTCAGCGTTACTGGCTGGAGGCAGAGAAGGCGAGCCCGGTTGAATCGAAAAATGGTGTTGATGCCCGTTTTTGGGAGGCGGTGCAGAGTGGCAGCGCGGAGCGCGTCGAGCAGCTCCTGCAGCTTCCGAAGGATGGACCACGCGAGCATCTGTCGGCGCTCTTGCCGGCCCTGAACAACTGGTATGAGCAGACGGGAGCGGAGACGACAGTCGATGGGTGGTGCTACGAGGACCTCTGGCAGAGGGTAAGCGCCTCGGCATCGTCTGAAATCACCGGCGGTATCTGCTGGCTTGTAAGCGGCCAGTGGCCCGACGTGGCTCGCCTGGAGCGGCTGCAAGAGATCCTTCGCGCGCAAGGTACAGTCGTCGAGTGTCTCACAGCGAACGAGGCAACGGCCCGACTGCAAGCAGACGCAGGCGGTGCAGACGCTCTCTTGCCGCGCGCGGTCGTGTACCTGGCGGGAGAGTTACCGCCAGGTAGCTCTGTGGCGAAAGAAAAACCTTGGCTGCGAGCGACCTGCGAAGCTGTGACGCTCGCACAGGCAATCAGTCGGCGAAATGACACTTCGGGAATGCGCCTGTGGCTGTGTACGTCTCACGCTCTACGGATTAGAGGCGACGATGTGCCGACAGCGCCCTACCTGCAAGCATTGTGGGGGCTCGGCAGAACGCTGAACTTAGAGCTCCCAAACTGCTTTGGTGGGCTAGCAGACCTAGGGCCTGCCGACGACCTCACAATGCGGCGGATGGCGGCCATGTTCCTGTCCGCCGAGCCGTATTCGGCGGGCGAGGAGTTTGCGCTGAGGGGTCAAGAATTGTGGACGCGAAAGCTGCACCACGCGCCGTCGCGGATCTCGGAGCCTGCTGCGAGAAAATGGGACCCGCAAGGGACAATACTCATCACCGGCGGCACTGGATCGCTGGGATCGGTCCTGTGCCACTGGCTGGCTGAGCGAGGCACGCAGCATCTCATCCTGACGTCGCGACGTGGCGAACAAGCGCCAGGAGCGGCGGATCTGGTGACGGCACTCGCAGGCAAGGGGTGTCGCGCGGAGGTGAGGGAGTGCGACGTCGGCGACAACGTCGCTGTCGACGCTCTCGTGCGCGAGCTGACATCCGGTGACGCCAGCAGGCCTGCACTGCGCCACATTTTCCACCTCGCCGGCGACGTGGTGGACGTCCCGCTGAACGAATTGACGCTAGAGGCGATCGAGGAAGAACAAGGAGGCAAAGTCGGCGGTGCCTGGGCGCTGCATGACTCGGTGCAACGCTGGGGCAGCGAACTCATATCGTTCGTGTTGTACGGATCGGCCGCCGGGTTTCTGGGCAATTATGGTCAGTCTGCTTATAGCGCGGCGAATGCCGGGCTGACGGGTCTGGTCCACCTGCGACGTTCCAAGGGACTTCCAGCGACGATCGTGCACTGGGGCGCATGGGCAGATGGGGGAATGGCTGCGGCTCCGGACGCGGAGACGCAGCTTCGTCGTCGCGGTGCTTCCTACATGAAGCCAGAGCTCTGTCTGTTGGGACTTGAGCGAGCCTTGCAGGAAGGTCGAGAGGAACTGGCGGTCTTTGATGTCGACTGGTCCCGCATGAGGGAATTAGCGGGCCGCTCCAGTCCCCTTCTGAGCGAACTCCCCGAGATGCGCGCCTCGCAGGCAGCATCCGGCGTGGAAAGCGCAAATGGTCATGCGCATAATTTGAAGACTGAACTGCAAACGCTGAGCGGTCGCGAGCGCCGCAGTCGACTACTCTCGCTGGTGCGGGATCTCGTCGCCGTGGTGCTAGGGGTCAACGAGCCACTGACGTTGGGATCCGAGGTCGGGTTCGCCGATCTGGGTATGGACTCCCTGATGGCGGTGGAGGTTCGAAACCGACTTTCAAGGCAAATCGGCCTGTCGGTGCCGGCGACACTTGCGTTCGATCATCCCAACCTGAAGGCGGTGAGCGAATGGGTCTTGGAGGCTCTGGAGCTGGCGGACGACTCAAGAAAGGTTGAGACGGCTGCGGTCGTGCGTCATGTCGAGGTGACAGGGGCGCTAGCGATCATCGGCGTGGGGCTGCGTTTTCCAGGCGGCGCTGAAGATTTGGCGAGCTTTTGGCAGGTGTTGTCGTCGGGCGTGGATACGTTGGGACCCATTCCTCAAGAGCGTTTCGACCGTGCAACCTATTATGATCCGGATCCTGAACATCGAGGCACATCCTACGTCAAGGAGGCCTCGTTACTGAACGATGTAGCAGGATTTGACGCGGGCTTCTTCGGCATCTCGCCGCGCGAAGCAACGCAGATCGATCCGCAGCATCGGTTGTTGCTTGAAGTCACGTGGTCAGCGCTCGAGGATGCCGGGATCGTGCCGAAATCTCTGGCTGAATCGACGGCCGGGTTGTTCATCGGTATCGGACCCAACGAATATCAGACCCGAGGTTTCAAACTGGAGGAAGCAGACGCCTACGCCGCGACAGGTGGAGGCGCGGCATTCTCTGCGGGGCGGCTTGCTTACCATTTGGGAGTGCAAGGTCCGGTCATGGCCGTGGATACGGCATGTTCGTCGGCGTTGGTCGCGCTGCATCTCGGCGCGGAGCATTTGCGATCGGGACGGTGCGATCTGGCAATCGTGGGCGGCGTGCAGGTGGCGTCGAGTCCGGAAGCGTTCGTGGTGTTGTCGCAGACGCGCGCGCTGGCGTCCGATGGTCGGAGCAAGACGTTTTCCGATGCAGCTGACGGGTACGGCCGTGGCGAGGGTGCCGCAGTCGTGGCGATGATGCGGCTGGAAGATGCGCAGGCACAGGGGAAGCGGATATTAGGCGTGGTGCGCGGAACGGCGGTGAACCACGACGGTGCAAGCTCGGGTCTCACCGTGCCGAACGGAATTGCGCAACAGAAAACGCTGCGGGCTGCTTTGGCCGATGCGCGTCTGGATGCGGCCGACGTCGATGTCGTCGAGTGCCATGGAACGGGAACGTCGCTGGGCGATCCCATTGAAGTCCAGGCGTTACACGCGGTGTATGGCCAGGCGCGGCCTGAGGATCTTGGGCGAGTGAAACTCGGAGCCGTGAAGACGAACGTCGGACATCTGGAAGCGGCGGCGGGCTTGGTCGGGGTGATCAAGATGCTGGCCAGCTTCGAGGCGGAAGCATTGCCGCCCACATTGCATTGTCGACCGCTCAATCCACATTTGGATTGGGAGCGACTGAAGGTCGAGGTGGTGGATCAACTGACGGCCTGGCCGCGTGATGTGGCGCGGCCTCGGCGCGCGGGCGTCAGCGCGTTTGGACTGAGCGGGACGAATGCGCATGTCGTGATCGAGGAGGCGCCGGCGCGCTCCGATCCTGTCAGCGGGAAGACGAACGGCGCGGCGGCCGGAGACGAAGCGTCTTCGCCATCACTGTTGATTCCGCTGCTGGTATCCGGCCGCGACGAAGCCGCGCTTCGTGCACAGGCAGGCCGGTACGGAGAATGGCTGTCGCAGCATTCTGAGATCGACTTCAGTTCCGTGGTTGCGACGGCAGCGTTGCACCGGACGCATTTTGCTTCTCGCACCGCGGTCTCGGTGCGGAATGCGGGAGAGGCCGTGGAGGCACTGCGTGCGCTGGCCGAAGGCCGCCCGCATGCGACGGTGTCGGTTGGAGAGGCCAGGGGTGAGCCCGGCAAGCTGGCGTTCCTGTTCACGGGTCAGGGCGCGCAGCAGATCGGCATGGGCCGGGCGCTGCTGGAGAGCTGTGCGGCGTTCCGCGCCGCATTCGAACAAGCCTGCAGTCATTTTGACGAACTTCTGGATCTGCCGCTGCGCAGTGTGATGTTTGCGGATGAAGGCTCCGCGGAGGCGGCAAAGCTGGACGAGACGGCTTACGCACAGCCCGCTCTGTTTGCGGTTGAAGTGGCGCTGTTCCGCCAGCTCGAACAGTGGGGCATCGAGCCCGATATTCTGCTCGGTCATTCGATCGGCGAACTCAGTGCCGCGCATGTCGCGGGCGTGTGGTCGCTGAGGGATGCCTGCCGCGTGGTCGCCGCGCGCGGCCGCCTGATGCAGTCGATGCCTGCTGGCGGCGCCATGGTGGCGATCGAGGCCAGCGAAGCGGAAGTGCTGCCGCTGCTCGCAGACGGTGTCGAGATCGCCGGGCTGAACGGGCCGCGCTCGACGGTGATCTCCGGCGATGAAGCCGCCGTGCTGGCGCTGGCGGAGCGGTTCAAGGGCCAAGGCCGTCGGACCAGCCGTCTGCAGGTGAGCCACGCGTTCCATTCGCAGCGCATGGAGCCGATGCTGGAGGCGTTAGGCAAGGTGCTGGCGTCCGTCACCTTCGGCACGCCGCGTCTGCCGATCGTGAGCAATGTGACGGGACGGCTGGCGACCAGGGATGAGCTCTGCAGCCCGGAGTACTGGGTGCGCCAGGTGCGCAGTCCGGTGCGCTTCCTTGATGGCGTACATGTGCTGGAGGCCCAGGGCGTGCGGACGAGCCTCGAGCTTGGTCCGGACGGCATTTTGACGGGGCTGACCGCGGGCTGCCTGTCGGAAGGTTCAGCAACGCAAGTAGTGGCGACGCAACGTCGCGGCCGTGACGGCAGCGAAGCGCTGTGCGCTGCGATCGGCGCGCTGCACGTGCATGGTGTTGGTGTCGACTGGGCGAAGGTCGCCGGCGCAAGCGCGAAGGCGCCAGTTGCCTCGCTGCCGACCTATGCATTCCAGCGTCAGCGTTACTGGTTTGAGGAAGAGAAGCCGAGCGGTGACGTTGCGACGATGGGGTTGTCGGAGGCCTCGCATCCGCTGCTGGGAGCGGCGACGCCGCTTGCGGAGAGCGATGGGTTCCTGCTGACGGGGCGGTTGTCGTTGTCGGAAGCGGGCTGGCTTGGCGAC